>NZ_JBNQFW010000006.1:0-300420 GCF_050321865.1 Rhodococcus sp. IEGM1428
TCCGAACGGGGCCGGCATCCGTTCGAAGAGGTCGATGCTCACGCCCGGTCCGCTGACATTGTGGTCGGACTTCATGAGCGCGTCGGCGGCGTAGATGCCGGCCGGTCCGGCACCGACGACGGCGACGCGAAGAGGGCGTACAACGTTCTCGCCGAGTGAGATTGGTGCCGCAGTAGCAACAGCTCCGGTGGTCATGGAATTCTTCCGCGCTTTCTTGTCATGGGTCGAAATGAGCGTGCCGTCGTCGGTCGACCTGCCTGTCACAGACACCGCGCCGGTGAGACATCACCCGATGTGATCAGCTCTGGCGCGCGCGCACTTCGTAGGCTTGTCTGGTGCCGGCGTCGACGTCGTCCAAAAACGCTGTGTCGGTGTGCAGTCTGCGGTTGAGGGCTTCGCTCACCTGGTGGGGGAAGAATTTTTGGCTGGCGGCGAGGGCACCGACGAGCGCGGGCACCCGGACCTTGGACTTGGGGTGCTCGATCAACGCAACAATGGCACGAGCGATGTCCCCGGGCTCGCAATTCTTCTGTCCTGGAACGCCTTTGAGTCCTGCACTGAGCTCGGTGTTGACGAAGGACGGCAGTACCGCAGAGAACTCGATGCCGGTGCCACGGTGCTCAACACGTGCGGCGTCGGTGAAGCCGACAACGGCATATTTGCTGGCGCAGTAGGTCGCCAGACCGGGCGTGTAGATTTCGCCTGCGAGCGACGCAATGTTGATGACATGTCCACCCCCACGCGGCAGCATTCGCTGAACCGCAAGTTTGGACCCGGTGATCACACCGAGGACATTGATGTCCAGAATTCGCCGAGTGACGTCATCGGGTTCGTCCGCGATACGTCCCGTCGGCATGATACCGGCGTTGTTGATCATGACGTCGATAGGCCCGAGCGTGGACTCCACGTCATCGAGGAAGGCTTTGAAGGAATCTGCGTCGGTCACGTCCAACTTGCCGTAGCTGGCCAGTCCGAGCCTGGTCGCAGACTCCTTGACCTTGACCTCGTCGATATCCCCGATAGCGACCTTGGCCCCGAGATCGGCCAGGACCGTCGCGGTCGCGAGACCGATTCCGCGTGCGCCGCCGGTGATCGCAACGACGCGACCGCGAAGAGAGTGTGCCATCGTCTTCTGTCCTTCTGTCGTAGAAACAAGAGATTGGAGTGAGTCCGCACGAGGGGTCTACCGGCAGTCGTTACGCTCACGACCGGTGTTCGTCCGCATCGGGTCAACGCAGTCTGCACCGCTTGTGATGTGCATTACGTTGTATGAGAATCGCACAACCGGCTGCGAATTTCTTGACCAGTTCAACCAAGTCGATGGTCACTTTTTGTACTTTGAGTCCAAACGAAGGTGGTAACAGATGTCCGTTGAAGATGAGGCCACGACCTGGATCCAGGAATTTTCCGCAGAGGCGCTGGTCCCTGACGTTCTCGATGGGTTCGTCTCATGGTTCGCCGCTGCGATAGCAACAGAGGTCGCCGACGTGTCGACTGATCGGGAGCTGCGCCGCGACCTTACAGCCAGCACGCGGGATCAAGGGCGGGCACTGTTGATCTGGCTCACCGGCGACTCGACCGAGGTGGACCTTCCTCATGCAGCCCATGATCTCGCGCGCACGATAGCTCGACGCGGTTTGCACTTGCGGGTTCTGATGCAGATCTACCGGGTGGGGCAGAAGTCGTTACTGAGATTTGCGGCGGATACTGCACGCGAACGCATTACGGATCCTGCCCTGGAATCGGCGGTATTGATCTCGCTCCTCGAGCGCGCGTACCACTGGCTCAACGTGTCGATGGAAATCCTGACCGATACCTACACCGAGGAGCGAGAACGTGGCCTGAGCGGCGCTTTCGCCCGTCAGGCGGAGACGGTGCACGCGATCATCCGAGGAGAGATCATCGACACCGCGGCAGCGTCGAGTCACCTGAAGAACTACCCGCTGACTCGGCACAACACTGCGCTGGTGCTGCGATTCGAGGGTGCGGTGCCCGAGCAGGTCGAGGACGTGATCGGCATCGTGGAGTCCGTTGCACGCGCGATCGCGGCACACATCGACGCTCATCAGGTGCTGACCGTACCGTCGGGATCGAGAGGACTCTGGGCATGGCTGTCGACGCACGACGAACCAACTCTTGCTGCCGACGATATCCAGACACACCTACCGACCGGCGTATCGATCGCGGTGGGAAACCCTGGAAAGGGAATTCGGGGATTCCGGCAAAGCCACACCGAAGCGATTGCTGCACAGAAAATCTCGGAATTCCAGGCCCCCGCGGCTGCACTTACCTACTACCGCGACGTCGAAGTTGTCCATCTGCTCGACGGCCATGCCGAGGCCGCGAGGGAGCTGGTGTCGCGAGAACTACACGGCCTCGACGGTAATGACTCGACCTCCGTCCAGCTGCGTCGTACGCTGGCGACCTACCTCGAAGTCAATCACAGTCCTGATGCGGCCGCGCGTGCGCTCGGCGTGCACAAGAACACCGTAAGGTACCGAATCCAGCGCGCCGAGGAGATGCTCGGGCGTCCCATCGGTCGCAACCGACTCGAGCTCGAACTCGCGTTGCGCTACGCAGCGATCTACGGCACGGCAGCCGCGCACGTCGACAGGTGACAAGACGCCTCCGTTCAGGTGATCGATGGACCACTATCCATATCAATCGGTCCGTTCGCCGTGCAAAGCGGTCGACGGTCGTCACGGCGTCCGGTCAAGCGGCACAGGAATATTCGGCAACATCATTGACAAATCGGGGTGGCATAGAACAAACTCGAGTCGAAATCTGACAGGACGCTCTGTCAGATACTCCGCGGAAGTCGAGGCTGTTCATGCCAAAAATCTTGGCCGATCCACCATCACAATCGACGCTACTTCCGATCTCCGGCAGATCCGGACTTCCAGGAATCGGCCATTCCCTCGAATACATCCGAGATCCACTGAATCTGATGCAAAAGCAATGGGAAACCTTCGGCGAGATCTCCTGGTTTTCGATGGTCGGCAAGCGTTGGGTGGCGGTCCTCGGACCCGACGCATGCCAAGAAGTGCTGCTGAACAAGGACAAAGCGTTCGCCAACGGCGACGGTTGGTCGATTCTGATCGGACCGTTCTTCCATGGCGGACTCATGCTTCTCGATTCGGACGAACACCTGCGACATCGCCGAATCATGCAGCAGGCCTTCACCAACTCACGTCTGCAGAAGACCGTTGATGCGCTCAACCCTGCAATTGCCTCGGCCTTGGACGGCTGGACACCCACCAACGACTTCCACGCCTACACCGCGCTCAAATCTCTTACCCTCGACCTCGCTACTGACATCTTCATGGGTGGCGCGGAGAACTCCAGTGAGCAGGAAATCCTCGCTGTCCAAAACGCATTCATCGACTGCGTGCAAGCAGCAACATCGCTGATCCGGTATCGCGTTCCAGGCACCAGATGGAAGCGAGGACTCGATGGGCGAAAGATTTTGGACAAATTCTTTCGACAGTATCTGCCGGCGCGGCGTTCTGCCGAGACGGACGACTTGTTTTCAGTGCTGTGCCATATCGAATCGGATGGAGGACAACGCTTCAGCGACGACGAAGTGGTCGACCACATGATTTTCCTCCTCATGGCTGCGCATGACACCTCTACCATCACCCTTTCGACGATGATGCAGTATCTCGGTCAGTATCCGGAGTGGCGGGACCGATGCCGGGCCGAGTCGCTGGCGTTGGGGACGACGTCACCGACCTACGCCGACCTCGACGGTCTCGGCAGCCTTGATCTGGTGATGAAGGAATGTCTCCGCATCGTCTCTCCGGTACCGGTGATGGCACGACTGGCGACCCGTGACACCCAAATACAAGGTCACCACGTACCTGCCGGGACATACGCGGCCGTCGTGCCGCACTTCACCCATCACATGTCGCAGTACTGGCCCGACCCCGAACACTTCGATCCGGAGCGCTTCGCCGAGCACCGACGCGAAGACAAGGTGCACCGTTATGCCTGGGAGCCGTTCGGCGGCGGCGTGCACAAATGTCTGGGAATGCACTTCGCAGGCGCGGAGATCAAAGCCATCATGCACCACCTACTTCTTCGCTTCGACTGGCACGTCGAAGCTGAGTACGTGGCACCGCTCAACTTCACCTCCCTGCCCTTCCCGTCCGACGGACAGCCGATCGATCTACAATTTCTCGATACCGAAGTCCGTTGATCTGAAACATTTAGAGGGCGGACATGCGGTGGCACGAATAGACCGAACATGCCGAGTGCACCTCGGTCCAAGTCCCAGAATCGGTAGCTTTGCAGGCACATCGACGCCAGGTGAGAAATCGGCTCACGGTCGCAGGACGACTCGGAATCACGTAGATGGAAGCCTACTTGCCGTTTGATGTATTGCTCGACCAGTGCACAAACCACGCAAGTCGTCGGAGCCCTCCGCGCTAGCGGGGAGGTAAACCGTTGCGATCATTTCTGTACATTCGAGGGAGTGACTGCATTCTTGTTCGGAAGCAATGCATGTGAAGCATCTCTTGCCAAAGGGACAAGCCGAGCGTTTTCACGGGTCGGCTTGCGAGGCGGAAGCAAGACGGCTGGTTGCCATATGCACGATTGCCGGGTAGGCGTCTTTATGTGCCGCGCGGTAGCATGTTTCGCTCCCCCGCTGCCGGGAAAACCGTTGGCGATTCGGGTGGAGCGAGTTCGGGCTATCAGTCCTCGAACTGATCGCCCGGGTTTATCTGCTGATGTCGGCCCGCGCCAGTCGGGGCTACTTGACGCGATCGAAAGCTCCTGCCTGACTGGGTCATCCGCGCCGAGGGCGAGATGTGGGCGTTGACTCTCGCCGAATGAATTGATGACCTCGGCGCGTCTGGGATCGACGGGGCGAAGAATCCCTCCACCTGCTTTCGATGAACCGCGAGCGGGTCGTGTGAACTCAGCAATCCCCCAGCCACCCCATCGACCTTCGGGTGTGATGCATGACCTATCCGGCCGAAAGTCGAATCGATCGAGGATGTATCGGCGCAGCGCTGTCACGTAGAGGCGTACCGGGCCGTCCCTCGCGGGACGCAACGATCTCGGCCGCGATCGACACTGCAGCCTCCGCCGGTGTACGACCACCGATGTCGAGGCCGATCGGTGCGTGAAGTCTGTCCAGTTCTGTGTCGGTGAGACCGATCGAACGCAATTCGCGTTCGCGATTGAGGCATGTCGACCGAGAACCCATCGCGCCGACATAGGCCACGTCCAGTCGGAGGGCTCGAGCAAGTAGTGGAACGTCGAATTTTTCTTCATGGGTGAGTACGCACAGTACCGTGCGTTCATCGAGAATCTGGGTCGTCAGGTAGCGATCCGGCCAATCCACGACCACCTCGTCCGCTTCGGGGAACCTGGCCTGCGTGGCGAACGGCGACCGAGCGTCGCAGACCGTTACGAAGTAGCCCATCAACTTTCCGATTCGGGTGACGGCGCGTGCGTAGTCGATGGCACCGAACACGATCATGCGTGGGGGATGCGCGAAGCTGTGCACGAAAAGTTCAGCCGAAGACTTGCTCGACAGGCTGACAGTTGCTGTCGTCAGCGAGGATTCGCCCTTCGAGAGCATCGCGAACATGTGCGACTCCAACCGCGCGTCCAGCCCAGGATCGCCGGTGCTTCCCTGCAGCCGCCCGTCGAACACGAAGCTGATGGTCTCTTCTTCTTCATCGATTACCGTCGCAATACCGACGGGGATCCGCTGACGGGTAGCGTCTCGAACCGTCTCGAGCATTTGTTGCTGGGCGGGGCTGGGAGAGTTTATGAACACGTCGAGCGTCCCGCCACATGTGAGCCCTACACCGAACGCGTCGTCATCCGAGATGGTGAAGCGTTGACGAGAGGCGTGACCGGTAGCGATCACATCGAGGGCGATGTCTATTACGGCTCCTTCGATGCACCCTCCCGAGATGCTGCCGACAATGACGCCGTCGTCGGAAATCGCCATGGTGGTACCGGCACCGAGAGGTGCGCTGCCGTGGGTGTCGATGACGGTGGCAAGGGCGTACTTGACGTGGTCTCGCTGCCATCGGACGAGATGGTCGAGGATCTCGCGCATCCTGCCTCCTTGAGCCCTGTATCGTAGACTAATTAACACTAGTAAATCGCGAAAAATCAGCCTTGTCGGTGGGGGCGCTGGCCCCGTTGGGAATCATGAGGATCATGGCTGCACACACAGATAGGCGCTCTGCCCCCGGACCGTCTGTGACGAGGGCCGACGTACTCGACAGCGCGCTGAGTTTGTTCGCGGAGCGCGGGTACCACGGCACCTCGCTCAAGCACGTCGCCGAACGGCTCGAAATCAGGACCCCGAGCCTCTACAACCATATGGAGTCCAAAAGCGCTCTCCTGACCGAGATCGTCCTCTCCACGCTCGGCAAGGTGGTGTCGGATTTCGACCAGGTGGTCGCTGAGGTTCACGAGCCCGTCGAGCGGCTTCAGCGAGCAACCGAGGTGTATGCGCTGCATCATGCCACCCATCCGCGCGAGGCATTGGTGGTCAACCAGGACTCGGTGCATCTCGATGAGCCTGACCGGACGACAGTCCAGCGCATCAGACGTGAGCACGAGCGGGCCTTCCGGCAGATCATCATCGATGGGGAGAGGACCGGCGACTTCGTGGTCGAAACCCCGAAGCTGGCGTCGTTCGCTATTCGTGAGATGTGTGTCAGCATCGCTCGGTGGTTCCACGAGGGTGGCGAATTGACAGCTGGGGATGTCGCCCGCCAGTACAGCAATTATGCGTTGGAAATGGTCGGTGTGCAGATCCTCCCGTCGGCGCGGCGGTCCACAGCGCGTGAGCGAGCGATGACGACGATCACGAATACGGATCGCTGATCCCGACGTAACGCGTATCGAGGTATTCCTCGATACCCTCGATTCCGCCTTCACGTCCGAGTCCGGACTGCTTGACCCCGCCGAACGGGGCTGCTGGGTTCGAGACGACACCGACGTTGATTCCCAACATTCCGGTCTCCAGTTCCTCACTCAGACGCAGTGTGCGAGCAGTGTCTCGAGTGAAGACGTACGCGACCAGACCGTACTCGGTGTCATTGGCGAGCCGGATTGCCTCCGCCTCATCCTCGAAGGTGATGACCGGGGCGACGGGTCCGAAGACTTCCTCCCGTAGAATTCGAGCATCCTCGGGAACGTCGAACAACACGGTCGGGGCGTAGAAATACCCGTCTCGATCCAGTTGGTGACCTCCGGTGAGGACAGTCGCCCCTGCTCGGCGTGCATCTTCGACGAGTTCGTGGACCTTGTCGCGGGATTGTTGGTCGATGAGTGGCCCAACCTCGACGCCCGTCTCGTTGCCCGGACCCAACGTCAGCTTTGCCATAGTGTCGGCGAGCTTCGTTGCGAACTCCGTGGCGAGGGACCGATGGACGATAAAGCGGTTCGCCGCCGTGCAGGCTTCTCCCATGTTGCGCATCTTCGCGGTCATGGCACCGGCGACCGCGGCGTCTACGTCGGCGTCGGCGAACACGACGAACGGGGCGTTGCCCCCAAGCTCCATGGACGTACGCAAGACGCTCTGGGCCGAGTCCGCGAGGAGCCTTTTTCCGATGTCCGTAGATCCGGTGAAGGAAAGCTTCCTCAGCCTGGGGTCCGCAATAAGTGGCCCGGTTACCGCTTCTGCGTTCGAAGTCGGCAGCACGTTGAGGACGCCGGGGGGCAGGCCAACCTCATCGAGAACGTGCGCGAGCAGAAGGGTTGTCAGGGGCGTCAGCTTCGCGGGCTTGATCGTCATGGTGCACCCGGCAGCGATTGCGGGAGCAATCTTTCGGGTTGCCATGGCCAAGGGGAAATTCCATGGGGTGATGAACAAACACGGTCCGACCGGGCGCTTGTGAACCAGCAGGCGAGTCTTACCATCCGGCGCAGTGGCGTACCGACCCGAGATCCGTACCGTCTCTTCTGAGAACCACCGCAGGAATTCGGCACCATAGGCGACTTCACCGCGGGCCTCAGCCAGTGGCTTGCCCATCTCCAGTGTCATCAGCGCGGCGAAGTCGTCGGTGCGGGCGATGACGGCATCGAACGCAGCTCTGAGAAGTTCCGCGCGATCGCGTGGGGCCGTGGCAGCCCAACCTTTCTGGGCTGCCACTGATGCATCCAGGGCCTCGAGTCCGTCGGCCGGGGTTGCATCGGCTACGTCGGCAATTGTCTGTCCGGTAGCAGGATCGTGCACTTGAAAGGTTGCGTTCGTTTCAGCATCACGCCAACCTCCGTTGATGAACACCCCGGTCGGGACGCCGCGCAGGATGTCGAGGGTCGATTCGTTCTTCGTGGACACTTCTGCCTCAATTCTGATCGAACATGATGACTTGCCGGACGGCGTTGCCGTCGGCGAGTTGGTCCATTGCCGCGTTGATGCCGGCGAGGTCGATGCGTGAGGAGATCAGTTTCTCGACCGGCAGCTTGCCTTCGCGCCACAGCTGGGCATACACGGGAATGTCTCGGGCCGGGACGGCTGATCCCAGATAGCTGCCGACGATCGTGCGCGCTTCCGCCACCATTCCGAGCGGGGAGATGGACGAACGTACATGGGGTGGGGGTAGTCCGACAGTGACGGTGATGCCGCCGGGGGCGGTCACGGTGACAGCCGTTTCGAATGCCACCGGATGTCCTGCGGCTTCGATGACGATGGGTGCCTTGATGGCGAGTCGAACCGCGTCGTCGGGCGAATATCCCGCTGAGGCACCCAGCTCGATCGCTTGTGAGACCTTGTCGGAATTGGAGTCGACACCGATGACGTCGCCCTGCCCGAGTGAGAGCGCAGTGATGAGTGCTGCCATGCCGACGCCACCGAGCCCGACGACGATGACGGTGTCGCCGGGTTGCGGGGGCGCAACGTTGAGGATCGCTCCCCCACCGGTCAGTACCGCACAACCCAGCACAGCGGCCACGTCGGGCGGTACGTCGTCGCCGATAGGAACGATGGAGTGGCGATCGACTACCGCGTGTGTGGCAAACGCCGAGACGCCGAGGTGGTGCTTGATGTCGAGTCCGTTGCGGTGCAGCCGAATATCTCCGTTCAGGAGGTGTCCGGCGTTGTTGGCCGCACTTCCTTGCGAACAGGGCAGTTTGCCATCGGTCATACACTGAGTGCACTTCCCGCACCGGGGAAGAAAGGTCATGACCACTCGCTGACCCACACTGAGATCGTCCACGTTGTCCCCGAGCGCCGCGATGCGTCCCGCGGCCTCGTGTCCGAGCAGCATCGGGGTGGGACGGGGCCTGTTGCCGTCGACGACGGACAGATCGGAATGGCAGACGCCGGCGGCTTCGATCCGTACGAGAACTTCACCGGGCCCAGGTGGGTCGAGGCTCAGTTCGCTGATCGAGATGGGTGCGGAATTCCTGTACGGACGTGTGGATCCGCTTGATTCCAAAACAGCACCGATGATGTTCATACTTTCCTTTCGATGTTCCTGATCGGCCAGGGGTGCTCCGGGTGCCAATTCGTCGCGCAGAGCCGTCCCCTAGCGGATCATTCGACTGCTGCAGCCGAAGGACGGTGCAAGCGGTGACGCTGAATTTTTCCCGACCCGGTGCGGGGAATTTCTGGAACGATGATGAAATCATCGGGGATCTTGAAGTGAGACAACAGTATTGCGCAATGCGTGCGCACGGATTCGATGTCGACATGGCCATGTGCCGAGACGATGAACGCGATCGGAACCTCGCCGAGGGCGTCGTGTGGTGCTGCAACGACAGCTGCATCCGCGATGCCGTCGTGCTCGATGAGGACGTCCTCTATCTCCGCGGGATAGATGTTCTCTCCGCCGCGGATAATGAGCTCTTTGATACGGCCGGTGATGCGGATGAAGCCGTTGGGGTCACGCCGTGCCAGGTCTCCGGTGTGGTACCAGCCGTTGGTCAGCACGTCATCGGTGGCCGCGACGAGGTTGTGGTAGCCCTGCATGACATTGGGGCCCTGTACCCACAATTCGCCTTCTCCGCCGGCGGCGGCGTCGGTTCCGGACGCCGGGTCGATCAGTCTTACGGTGAGCCCTGGTAGGGGCAGTCCGCACGATCCTGCGACTCGGCTTCCCTCGGGGGAGTTCATGGTCACCATGGTCGATGTCTCGGTGATGCCGTATCCGTCCAGCAACGGAACCTGTGCGAACTCCTCGAAAGCGTCGTTGAGGGCGGTCGCCATCAAAGCGCCTGCCGAGACGCACAGCCGTAATGCCGGTGCATCGAGTCTCGGCTCTGTTGCGGTGTCGAGAAGGTAGCGGAACATGGTCGGAACACCAGGGAGAACGGTGATCTCGTCGTCGGCGAGCATCCGTAGGACTTGTGTCGGAGAGAATCGCGGCAACAGGTGTTCGGTCGCTCCGGTTGCGGCGACACCCACGACACACAGCACGAGTGCGTAAGAATGAAAGAGCGGTAGCGCCGACAAGACCACGTCGGAACTGCTCAGGCCAGCGATGGGCGACCAACATGCAGCGACCACCCACAGGCACCCGCGCTGGGTCAGGTGTACGCCTTTCGGTCTCCCGGTGGTACCGGAGGTGTAGAGCATCCAGCACCACGAGTCGAGACCGAGGTGATCGGGTGCGGCCACTGACGACTCCGTCGACACGAGATCGGCGTAGGCGACCACGCGGACGGAGCTTGTGTTCAAGAGGGGCTGAGAAGGGAGGCCGGTCACGATGACGAGCTCGACTGCCGACTCCTCGATCGACGTCCGGCCGATCAGGTCCAGTACCGCCTCCACGTGTGCGTGGTCGGTGAGGATCGCCCTAGCGCCCGAGTCCTCGAGAATGTGCTCGAACTCGGATGCGGTACCACCTGGGTTGGCACACACAGTAATCAGGCCCGATCGCGGCGCGACGAGGTAGCCCTCTGCCACCTCGACGCAATTGTCGAGATACATCAGGAGCCGGTCCCCGGACGCGAGGCCCGACTCGAGTAGATGGCCCGCCAGACGCCGCGTACGTACATCCAGCTCGGCGTAGGTCACCGCGTTGAACTGATCCCTGAAGGCGATCGTGTCGGGTCGCTCGGCGCTGTGCCTGGCCAGGAGCTCGGGAATGGGCACAATCACATCGGCGTGAAGCACGGTTCCTCCTTGTACTAATGATCGTTAGTTAGCGTACTCCCCGCGGTGCGCCAACGGAAGCCTGCTCAGACGCGGAGGCTGACGACGACCGCCCAGCGAGGCCGAAATGGCACCGCTTGACGTGAGGTCGATCACAGTTGATACTAACGTATATTAGTTAGTTCATATACTCGCCGGTCCGCGGCGTTCCACGAGAGGAATTTCATGTCATTCGTCCGGCCCAGCCAAGGGCACTCGCACGAGGCACCGGTGGAACCAGCCGTCCAGACGGTCGCGAGTTCCGACGACTTCGTCCAATTGGAGTATCGCCGAACACGATTTGTCCGCACGGCTCTGATCGTCGCCGGCCTGTGGTTCGGTACCTTTCTGTTGTTGACCGCATATGCCCACGACTTCATGGCTCATGCCTTGGTTCCGGGGTTGACGGTCGCCTACGCGCTGGGACTGTCACAGTTCGTACTCGTCTGGGTAGTGACCGCGGCGTATCTGCGTACCTCGACACGAACCTTCGCGCCACTGGAGGATCGAGCGCTGGCGGTACTCGTCGACGGCACGCCGGCAGGAGAGCGGGCATGAACCTAACTCGTTTGTTCTTCTTTGCAGCTGTACTCGCCATCACGATCGTCGTGACCTTCTGGGCCGCACGACGGACCAGCACCCAATCCGATTTCTACGCCGCAGGACGAAGCGTCACCGGCGCACAGAACGGGTTCGCGATCTCGGGTGACCTCATGTCGGCTGCGACGTTCCTCGGCTTCACGGGCCTGATCTTCCTGACCGGTTTCGACGGCTGGGTCCTCGCGACGGCGGCGATATTCGCGTTCCTGCTCATCCTGCTGTTGTTCGCTGAGAAGATGCGTAACGCCGGTCAATACACCATCGCCGACGTCCTGTCTTTCCGCTTCAGCAAACGTCCGGTACGAGCCGCAACGTCGGTGGCGACCCTTGTCGTCGTGGTCTTTTATCTGATCGCTCAGCTGGTCGGTGCCGGGGTGCTCATTCGCGCGCTGACCGGAATGAGCTTCACCCCAGCAGTCATCATCACCGGTGTGGCCATGCTCATCTATGTAGTCTTCGGCGGAATGCTCGCCACCACGTGGGTGCAGATCATCAAGGCAGTGTTGTTGCTAATCGTCGGCGGTGCGATGTGCGTCGGTGTGCTGTGGAAATTCGACTTCAATCCGCTGTCGCTGTTTCAGGCGGCCGCCGACAACCATCCCAAGGGCGACGCGTACCTGGCACCGGGCGGCGCGAGTGCGAACCCGCTCAACACCCTGTCCTCGGCTGTCGCTTATGCGATCGGAACGGCCGCTCTTCCCCATATTCTGATCAGGTTCTTCACCGTGCCCGACGCGCGGGCCGCGCGTAAATCGGTGGGATGGGCCGTGGGAATCATCGGGATCTTCTTCATCATGACCTCGATCATCGGATACGGCGCGCGAGCGTTGCTACCGGTCGGCTCCGAGAAAGCCACCGCAGGAGGCAACCTGACCGCGCCGCTGCTCGCTCAACATCTCGGAGGTGGCGAGGGGACCTTCGGTGGAGACGTCTTCATCGCCCTGGTCAGTGCGGTCGCGTTCGCGACGATTCTCGCCGTGGTGGCCGGTCTGGTGTTGTCCGCTTCGGGTGCACTCTCACACGACCTGTGGTTCAACGTCGTCAAAAAGCGTGCCGCAACCGAGCGGGAGGGCGCGGTGGTGGCCCGCATGGCAGCCGGCGGAGTCGGTGTTGTGGCAATAGTGCTGACGCTCATGCTCGGCCCGGGCATCAATGTCGCCATCCTGGTAGGGCTCGCGTTGTCCATCGCCGCCAGTGCCAACTTCCCCGCACTCGCATTGAGCCTGAGCTGGAAGCGCTTCAACACGACAGGGGCAGTGATCGGTATTGGTGTCGGGTTGGTGACCTCGGTCGTGCTGATCGTCCTGGGCCCGCAGGTGTGGCCGGGAGGCGCGGGGGCCGCACCGTTCCCCCTGACCTTCCCGGTACTGGTTTCGATTCCTGCCGGATTCCTGGCGTGCTGGCTCGGAACGATGATTGGCAAACCCGACCGCCGCCAAGCCGAAGCATTCACTGAGCTTCGGGTCCGATCTCAGGTGGGGTTGGGCGCAGAGACGTCCTGACGATCCGGTTCAGTAGCCCGCGTGATCCTGCGGGCTACTGAACCGGTGTCGCGACGCCGGATTCACCCGAACGCGGACTCGAACAGCGCCCTTGTGTCTTTCGGGATGTCGGTCGGACGACGGGTGGCGCGGTCGACGTAGACGTGCACCCACGTTCCCACCGCCGCGACACTGGTGGATTCCGAAGCACTCGCTGAAAACAACCCGAGCTCGTACGTCACACTCGTCCGACCGAGGCGTACGACCCTCAGGCCGACCTGCAACCGGTCCGGGAAAGCCAACTGGTGATGGAAACGACACCCGGACTCCACCACCACCGCCAGCTCTTGTGAGGTCGACGGGTCGACGCCGGTTCGCTCGATGAGCCAACCGTTGATCGCGGCATCGAACAGTTGGTAATACACCGCATTGTTGAGGTGGCCATACATATCGTTGTCCGACCATCGCGTTGTGGCGTCTCGACGCTCGACGTACATCGCGACAGTGCTCGGACGGGGTCGGTCGCTGGTAGTGCTGTTCAAGAATGTCCTCCTGGGCTCGGCCGGGTGTAACCGGTAAGAACGTGTTCGGCGAGAAGGGCAGCCACCCTGTTGACACTGACTATCACACCCACCTACCCTACGGCTAACGAATATTAGTTAGGAATGATGTTGTGGAACTGACCAATACGTTCACCGTCGATCTGCCCGTCGATCAGACATGGTCCGCGCTGCTCGATCTGGGACGAGTGATCCCCTGCTTGCCCGGCGCAGCTGTGTTGAGCCTGGACGGCGACGAGTTCGAAGGAGCCGTCAAGATCAAGGTCGGACCAGTCTCCGCGCAGTACAGGGGTGCGGGGCAGTTCGTGGAGAAAGACCGAGAGAACTACCGAGCTGTCATCAAAGCCGAGGGTAAGGACGTCGGGGGGCAGGGCGGTGCGAAGGCGACGATCACGGCCACTCTCACCGGCCAGGGATCGGGAACAGCGGTACACGTACTGACCGACCTCGCCCTCTCCGGCCGTGCTGCCAGTTTCGGGCGAGGTGTGATCGCCGACGTGTCGGGCAAAATCCTCGGACAGTTCGCCAAGAACCTCGAAGCCGAGATTGTGGGGTCTGGCTCCGATGCCTCGGGAAGCGGTTCGCAGGCGCGACCCAAGACGATCGACGAGGTCGAGCCTCTCGACGTCATGGGGAGCATGAGCGGAACGGTGCTCAAGTGGGCTCTTCCCGGAGTGGGAGTGCTCGCGGCCGTCGTCACATTCGGTGTCGTTGTCGCTCGCCTCGGACGCGGCGGAGTCAAGGCTGCGCCGTCGAACGTTTTCGGCACCGGTCATGGCACCGGGCTGCCGATCGTGATCAACATCGTGCTTTCCGGTGAACGCCGTCCAGCATCGCTTTCCAGCGATCGAGGTCTCGGTGTGATTGTCGACGCAGCGACAGGAGATGCGCGATGAGGGTAGGCGCACTTCAATTGATTGCACTCCCGGATGGGTCCGGGCGGGAAGATCCCCGTGAGGTGCTGTTTCGTCCCGGCGCGGAAAGCGACCCATGGGAGGAGCACTCGGATGTGCTTGGTGTGAACGGCGAGCTGGAGCTCGCGGTCGGCGGGTATCTGATCCGTTCCGGCGACCGCAACATCCTGATCGATGCCGGTGTCGGAACGATCGACAACGGTAAGTATCGCGGCGGACAGTTCTTGGAGAGCCTCAGGCTGAACGGGCTCGAACCTGCGGACATCACCGATGTCGTCCTCACCCATCTTCATTTCGATCACGTCGGATGGACGACGAAAAAGGGTGCAGTCGTTTTCGAGAACGCGACGTACTTCGTGCACGAACAGGATTGGGCGTATTTCGTTGATAGTCAGTCAGCGGAGGCAGGAGCGGTCCGCAAGTTGAACCCGCTGCGGGACCAACTCGAACTCTTTTCGGGCGACCCGACGTTGGCACCCGGAGTCGATGCCCGCCACACGCCGGGGCACACCCCGGGACACACGGCGATCATCGTGTCGAGTGAGGGCCACAGGGCTGCGCTCATCGGGGATCTGGCTCATACGCCCGTCGAGCTCGTGGAACCGGATTGGCACTTCGTTCACGACTTCGACTCGACCGGGGCCGCGGCAGTACGCGCGGCGTTCGTCGACGAGTTCACCGACACCGATACCGACATTTTCGCCGCTCATTTTCCCGACTTGCGTGCGGGGCGTCTGCAGACCAGAGCCGGCGCGCCGCGCTGGACCTACAACAAGGAGTAGTAATTGTGAAACTCGACCTGACCAACAAGACAATCCTCGTCACCGGTGCCGGTAAGGGCCTCGGACGTGCCATCGGTATGGCGTTCGCCAATGAGGGTGCCAACGTTGCGTTCCACTACAACTCCTCTGCCAAAGGTGCCGAGGAGGCGGCTAAGGAGGCGGCGGCCCTCGGAGTGCGCGCCATGGCTGTGGGTGCCGACCTCGCAGATGGCCAAGCCGTCACCGCGGCCGTGGACGCAGTCAAGGCCGAGCTGGGCCCGATCGACGTCTTGATCAACAATTCAGCCGTTACCCAGAGTAAGCCGTTCCTGGAAACGACAGAAGAGGACTGGGCACCGCAGATCGAGATCACCGTCACGGGAACCTTGCGGGTCACCCACGCGGTGTCCAAACAGATGGTCGACTGCAACGTCGAGGGTGCCATCATCAACCTCATGGGCGACTCGGGCCGTGTCGGGGAATCTCGCCTTCTCGTCACCGCCACCACTCGAGCCACAACGGTCGGTCTCACCAAGTCTCTCGCCAAGGAGTTGGCACGATACAAGATCCGCGCGAACGCCGTGTCGATCGCGCTGGTGCAGACCGGAAGCCTCGAAGCGCACACCGGTAACGCCGACGACACGAAGATGAAGAAAATTCTGTCGGCGTACCCGCTTCGCAGACTGGGCACCCCCGCAGATGTCACGCCCACGATCCTTCTATTGGCCTCACCGTTGTCGTCGTGGACCACCGGCCAGATCGTGTCGGTCAACGGCGGATACGCGATGCCATGACGGCCGCACATGGGGAAGCGCCCCGCGGCGCGATCGGCCGGTCGGTTCGGCGGAAGGAAGATGCCCGCCTCATCACCGGCAATGGCCGCTACGTCTCCGATCTCGAGCTACCGCGGATGCGGCATGTTGCCTTCCTCCGAAGCTCCTATGGGCATGCCACGTTGTTGAAGGTCGACGGCGCGGAGGCGAACTCGGTACACGGAGTGCACGGCGTCTTCACTGGTGCCATGCCGGCATTCCGGTCCATCGCGCTCCGCGCCCAATCGGCGTTGCCGTCGTACGTCGAAACAGCACAGCCCATCCTGGCGTGGGAAAAGGTTCGTTTCGCGGGCGAAGCGGTCGCGGCCGTGGTCGCGGAGAGCCGATACGTCGCCGAGGACGCCATCGAACGCATCGATATCGACTACGAGCAGTTGCCGGCCACCGTCTCCGCATGGAAGAAACCGGTAGTTCCCGTCCATGCGGAGGCTCCGGACAATGTCCTGCTCGAACGGACCTTCGACGCCGGCGACGTGGCGGATGCGTTCGCGCGTTCTCACGTTGTCGTCGAACGTGAACTGACCACCAACAGGCATGCCGGCAATCCGATGGAATGCCGCGCGGGAGTTGCGCTTTGGGATCCGGCCGACGACAAACTGACCTTCTGGTCCGGGACTCAAATTCCTCACCTCGTGCGCAATATGCTTGCGGAACTGCTAGGGCTGGCCGAATCGAATGTTCGCGTCATCGCGCCGGACGTCGGGGGTGGCTTCGGCACCAAAGCTGTGCTGTATCCGGAGGATCTCGCACTGTGCGTCATGGCCCGTGAGATGCGTGGCTACCCCATCAAATGGGTCGAGGACCGCGCCGAGCATCTGCTCGCAGCCGCTCATGCGCGAGACCATCGCTACCTCATGAAAGCTGGTTTCGCCGACGATGGGACCCTGCTGGCACTCGATGCCGACATCACCTGCAACGTCGGCGCGTACTCGGTGTATCCGTGGACTGCGGGCATCGAACCCCTCATGGCCGGCGGGTTGCTGTCCGGACCATACCGGTTGGAGAACTACCGTTGCATAACCCGCGGTGTCACCACCAACACCGCTTACGCCGGCCCCTACCGTGGAGTAGCCCGACCCGCGACAGTCTTCGCGATGGAGTCGGTCATGACAGCCGCAGCCGCCGAACTGGGAATGAGCGACCTCGAAATCAGGCGGAAGAACCTGGTGACGCCCGAGGAGATCCCGTACCGCATGCCCAGCCGTCTGGTGGACGACTCCGGTTGGTACGGAGCCTGCCTGGACAAATGCGTCGACGCGATCGACTATCCCAGATTCCTCGCGGAACAACGTCGACGCCGTGAGACGGGAGAGAATCCGATCGGCATCGGCTTCGCGTGTTACAACGAGCTGACCGGACTCGGCCGCGCCGCGGCAGCGGGCCCTCGAATGCCGTTTCGAACCGGCCATGACGCGTGCACCGTCCGAGTCGACCCCGACGGCAAGGTCACCGTGCTCAGCGGAGTGACCAGTCAGGGACAGGGATCCGAGACGACCATTGCGCAGATCGTGGCGGATGCGGTCGGAGTCGCGTATGACGACGTCAACGTTCGCATCGGAGACACCAACGAATCCCTGTGGGGCTTCGGTGCCTTCTCCTCACGTCAAGCGGTCATAGGTGGTGGTGCTGCTCACCGCACAGGCGAAGCCGTCAAGGCGAAGATCCTGCGCCTCGCTGCAGCTCTCCACAATTTCGACGAGGGTGATCTGGCTTGTCGTGACGGTGAAGTATGGGGTCCTGACGACACGAAACCCCTTGCGACCCTAGCCGAGTTGGCGCGCATCGCGTATCTCGAGTCGAACAAGCTGCCCGAAGGAATCGAGCCGGGGCTACAGGCCACGCGTTTCTACGACCCGATCAGGGGGGCCTTCGCCGCAGGTGCGCAAGCTGCGACGATCGAGATCGACCGCCGAACCGGGGATCTGAAGATTTTGAAGTGGGTCTGCACCGAGGACGCCGGAACAGTGATCAACCCGATGATCGTGGAGGGACAGATCGTAGGGTCGATCGCGCAAGGGATCGGCGGAGCGATGTACGAGCACCTGATCTACGACGACGACGGGAACCTCTCCACCGGCAGCCTGCTCGACTACCTGATGCCCACGAGTCACGAAGTGCCCGAGATGATCATCGAACACATCTCGATTCCCGCAGACAACCCCCTCGGTGTCCGCGGCGTCGGTGAGGGCGGCACGCTCGGCCCGAACGCGGTTCTCGCCGGAGCGGTACACGACGCGGTCGGTATCGAAATCCTGAACCTGCCCATCACACCCGCCACATTGTGGGAGGCCATGCAATGATCACCGTGGAAATCGGTGGTGCGGAATTCGCCGAGATAACCATCGATCGTCACCACAAACGCAACGCACTCGACGTAGCGCATCTCGACGAGATCGCCTCGGCTGTCGAGGCGTCCGTTGCCTCCGGTGCACGCGCTGTCCTCATCACAGGATCGGGCTCGGCTTTCAGCGCAGGCGCCGATCTGGACGGGGTTTACGGTGACGGATTCCGGCGCGCCCTCTACGCCGCGATCGACGCCATCACTCATGCCCCGATCCCGGTGATCGCGGCGGTCAACGGACCGGCCATCGGAGCCGGCACGCAGCTCGCAATCGCGTGCGACCTCCGTGTGGCAGCGCCGACGGCGGTGTTCGCCGTCCCGACCGCTCGTAACGGCCTGGCCGTGGACCCATGGACGATCCAACGACTGAACGGCCTCGCGGGAGGAGCAACAACCCGAGCACTCCTGCTCGGATGCGACACCCTCGATGCCCTCGACGCGCACAGTCGTGGCCTCGCGGATCGCATCGGGTCTGTGGAGGATGCCCGCGTGCTCGCCCTCGAGATCGCCACGTTCGCACCGCTTTCCTTGCAGTACTCGAAGACCGCGATCCGAATGCTGACCGAACCCGCATCCTGGGACGGCCAGCTCGACGAACAGTTCGAGCGGTGCTGGAACAGTGCGGACTTCGCCGAGAGCCAGATTGCCCGAGCAGAGAACCGGGCACCAAGATTCGTTGGAAAGTAGGAACCCGTGAAAGCCGCACCGTTCGATTACGTTCGCCCATCGAGCATTGCCGAGGCGATCGACGCCCTGGAGTCGGCAGAAGGCGACGGCAAAGTCATCGCGGGCGGCCAGAGCTTGGTTCCGGTGATGGCAATGCGACTGGGGCGGCCGTCGATCCTCGTCGACATCAACCGCGTGCCCGGCCTGCACTCCATCGAGACCCTCGACGAGAACACTGTTCGAGTCGGTGCTCTCGTCAGGCATGTCGCACTGACGCGGCAGACGCAACTACCTCTGCTCGCCGAGGCCGCCGGATGGATCGGACACAGCGCGATCAGGACCAGAGGGACGACAGGGGGCAGCATCGCTCACGCGGATCCGTCCGCGGAACTGCCTGTCGTCGCGGTTGCTCTCGGAGCAGTCGTGCATGCCCGAGGGCCAGTGGGACCGCGGACGATCACCGCGGAAGACCTCTTCGTGGGAGCGCTGGAAACGTCTCTGTGCGACAGCGAAATTGTCACGGCCATCGATTTCCCGATTCCCGAAGTGGCGGGATTTGCCGAGTTCGCACGCAGACACGGCGATTTCGGGTTGGTGACGGTCGCCGTCGCGCAAGTTCGGGGACACATCCGGATCGCGATCGGTGGGGTCGGAAGCATTCCGGTTCGCCCGCTCGAAGCCGAGGCCATTCTCGCCGACAGCGAGCTCACCGACACCACCCTCTCGCGCGCTGCGCGGGCGGCATCGGAAGCGATCACCACCTCCTCGGATATCCACGCCTCCGCGCGCTACCGGATCGCTATGACCGAGGAGTACACGTATCGCGCTCTCACCCGCGCCATCGGCACCACAGTAGGAGCATCCTGATGCATGTCGAATTCACCCTTAACGGCAACCGGACGTCGATCGACGTCGAGCCCCGCAAGACACTCGCCGATGCTCTCCGTGAAGATCTCGGGCAGACCGGGACTCATCTGGGTTGCGAACACGGGGTGTGCGGCGCGTGCACCATCCTGGTCGACGGAGGGCCGGTACGCGCGTGCCTCATGTTTGCCGTCCAGGCCGATGGATCCTCGATCACCACTGTCGAAGGTATGGCCGGAGACGATGGCACTTTGCATCCGCTCCAACGCGCCTTCTGCGACCGCCATGGCCTCCAGTGCGGTTTCTGCACCCCCGGAATGTTGATGACGGCACTCGATCTGTTGCATCGCGAAGTCAAGCCGAGCCGCGAACGGATTCGCGAAGAGATGTCCGGCAACATCTGTCGCTGCACCGGGTACGTCGGCATCGTCGATGCAGTCGAGGAGGCAGCTGCGGAACTTCACTCGTTGGACTCGACGGTACAGAACCATGACACACCGACCGGGTCGATTTTCGACGTACCGACCAATGAAACCCTCCTGACACCAAGGTCCCGCGAACCGGCAGATCCAACCGTATGAACGACGAGTGATCGTCGTAGCTCGAACCGGATGTGCGATTTTTCAATACCTCGCGGATCATCGCGTTGGCTCGCGGCGAGCCATGCTGTTACGGAGCTTGCCCAATGAGATTGATCGGTCCAGAACAACAGTCGCCGCACCGGCGAAAACTGCGCGCAAAGCGGTCGAATCTTAACCACGAGGCTGAAATCGCACTGCGGTATATACGATTGCGGCAACTGCGGCCCCAACCAAAAGCGATCGATCCCACGTAGCACCGAAGACAAACCGGCTGATCGAGACATATCCACAGCTGAGAATAAACATCGTCGTCAGTGCAATATCAGCCCTGCTCGGTTCAGCCGGTGGACGTTTGATCATCGTTCTCCTCGAAACCCGGTTTTGGGTGGGTATGTCATGGCCGAGCCTGTTGTCAGCAACGCATGGCCCCGACCTGTCGAACGCGCGGCCGCGGGCCACAATAGAGGCGGCGTATTGAGACACTCGCGTCCCTGACGATCAGGACACCGAGTCAGCGACCGCCTCGCGTCGACAGAACCGTCCATCCCCGTTGGCTCGCACATTACCCGCAGCACATCAGGATTTGGCGATGTGCCGACTCAGATAGCGCCCAAGGACCTCGTTGAACTCGTCGGCTCGCTCCACCTGCGACCAGTGTCCACACTGACTGAAGATGTGTGCATCGGCATGGGGAATGACATTCAGCAATTCCCACGTGCGCGAGACGGGAATGACCACGTCCTGGACTCCGTGAATCAACAGGACCGGGATCTCGAGTTTCGCCAGGACGTCGAAGTCGAGAGGCAGTTCGTTTCGGTCTCGATCGCGAGCTTCTACTACCTGCGCCAATCTGTCTGTGGCGGTGTCGTTCAGCGCCGACGCGTAGCGAAGCGACACCAAGGTGTCGGTAACGAGCGATTTGTCGACGACGAATTGCTCGAGCGTCTTTCGCACGCCCTCCTCCGACAATGTCGGATTGGAGTGCCCCTTCAGCGCGCTCGTCAACTGAGCGCCACCGGTACCCATGGAGACGACCCCGAGCAACCGTTCCGGGAAGTCGATCGCGAACTGGAATGCGAGCCAACCTCCGAGAGAATTGCCGACGATCCAGGTCTTCTCGATTCCGAGTGCGTCGAGGACGCGTACGGCGTGCCGAACCCATTCGCGGATCCCGTATTTCGTTCCGTCGGCGACGACGCTCTGGCCGTAGCCGATCGAATCGATCGCTATACAGCGACCGTACTGGCTCAGTTCCGGCAAGTTCAACCACCAGTTCGCAGCAGCGGTCACGCCGGTTCCAGAGCCATGCAAGAACAGAATCGGAGTTCCTTCGCCGAGTTCGTGGTAGTGAGTGAGCTCTCCCTCCGCTGTGGGAAGCCACTTGTCTTCCAGGCCGAAGAAGCTGTCTGTCGTGTAATCCGGGGTCTCGACTGTGCTGGTCACTGCTGCTCCTGTGCTTGTATGGCGGATGTGCTCGACTCGAAGATTCAGTTCTTCGATGCCACCAGATCGAGCGCGATGTCGGTGATCAGATCTTCTTGTCCCCCAACCAATCCGCGTTCTCCGACGGCGAGCAGAATTGCGCGCGTGTCCAATCCGTACTGCTTGGCGGCAGCCTCGGCATGACGTAGGAAACTCGAATACACCCCTGCGTACCCAAGGGTCAGTGTCTCGCGATCGACCTGAACAGGCCGGTCCTGCAGCGGGCGAACGATGTCGTCGGCCGCGTCCTGTAAACCGAACAGATCACAATTGTGCTTCCATCCGTGCAGATCTGCTACCGCTACGAACGGCTCGATCGGGCAATTACCCGCACCGGCACCGTGACCGGCGAGCGACGCATCCACTCGCATCACACCCTCTTCCACCGCCACAACAGAATTCGCAACCGACAGAGAAAGATTCTGATGAGCGTGGATACCGATCTGGGTGTCGGCGTCGAGGACGTCTCGGTAGGCACGCACTCGATCGCGGACGCCGTTCATCGTCAGTCGGCCGCCCGAATCGGTGACGTAGACGCAGTGTGCGCCATAGGACTCCATCAACTTTGCTTGCGCAGCAAGCTGTTCGGGCTCTGCGAGGTGCGACATCATCAGAAATCCCGACACGTCCATGCCGAGCTCGCGGGCTTTGCCGATGTGCTGGGCGGAGACGTCGGCTTCAGTGCAGTGTGTCGCCACTCGGACGGAGGTGACACCGAGCTTGAACGCATGCTCGAGTTCCTTCACCGTCCCCACCCCCGGCAGCAGCAGCGTGGTGAGCTTGGCGCGGTGCACCACCGAGGCGGCTGCTTCGATCCATTCCCAGTCGGTGTTGCTCCCCGGCCCATACGTCAGGCTGTGGCCGGCCAACCCGTCACCGTGGGTCACCTCGATGGCGTCCACACCTGCACTGTCGAGGGCGCTGGCGATGCGAGCGACATTGTCGGGGCTGATGCGGTGCCGCATGGCATGCATGCCGTCGCGGAGGGTGACGTCCTGAATGTACAGAGCTGCACCGTCGGCCGCGTTCGGGCGAGTGGTCGTCGTGTCGCTCATCGTGCCGCCTCCAGAGTCTTGTTCTCAGCGATTTTCTCCGCTACCTGTAGGGCAGCGGAAGTCATGATGTCGAGGTTGCCGGCATACGCGGGAAGGTAGTGCGCGGCACCTTCGACTTCGAGAAAGACCGAGACCTTCCACAGGCCGGGCCCTTTGTCGACGCCGCCGGTCAAGGTGGCGACGGATTCGGCGTCGTCGAGCTGGGTGAATTGCACTTCTTGCTTGAGCCGGTAGCCGGGGACGTAGGCCGAAACCTTGTCGACCATATCCAGAACGGACTGGCGAATTGCATCCTGATCGGGATTCGACACCAAAGCGAGGACAGTATCGCGCATGATCAACGGCGGCTCCGCAGGATTGAGCACGATGATCGCTTTTCCTCGCGCAGCACCGCCCACCTTTTCGATTGCCTCGGAGGTGGTTTCGGTGAACTCGTCGATGTTCGCCCTAGTACCGGGACCAGCCGATTTCGACGCGATCGACGCGACGATCTCTGCATAGTGAACCGGCGTCACCTGCGAGATCGCGGCGACGATCGGGATGGTCGCCTGTCCGCCGCAGGTCACCATGTTCACATCTGCTGCACCGAGGTGCTCGTCCAGGTTGACCGCGGGGACGACGTACGGCCCGATGGCTGCGGGGGTGAGATCGATGAGCCGTTTACCGTGCGGTCGCAGGGCCTCCTCGTTGGCGACGTGTGCCTTGGCGGAGGTCGAGTCGAAGATGATGTCGATGTCTGCGAACTCGGGGTGCTCGATCAAGCCCTGCACACCGGAATCGACCGTACTGATTCCGAGGCGCCGAGCACGAGCGAGCCCGTCGGAGGCGGGATCGATACCGACCAGCACCGCGATTTCGACATTCTTGGCTACGCGCTTCAGTTTGATGACGAGGTCGGTACCGATGTTTCCGGACCCGATCACCGCTACTTTGGTTTTGCTCATGATGTCCTTCGATTCTGTTTCGAGGTTCTTCTCGGGTCAATCAGGCCGTGAATGTTGCTGTGACGTCGCCGATTCCGGAGATCGAGGCCTTGTAGGTCGAGCCGGGCGTGACGGCGACCATCGGGCCGAGGGCACCGGAGAGGACCACTTCGCCTGCCCGCAGCGGAGATCCGTAGGACATGCTGGTGTTGGCCAACCACACCAGCGCCTCCCACGGGCTTCCCAGGCAGTCCGAGCCTTTGCCGACAGAAACTTGTTCACCATCCGCGGTCATGGTCATGGTGACCTCGGCGAGATCGGGTGCATCGGCGCGAGAGATGCTCTCCCCCAACACGTACAGGCCCGACGATGCGTTGTCGGCGACGGTATCGGCCAAGCTGATATCCCAGCCGGCGATCCGGCTGTCGACGATCTCGAACGATGCGAACACTTGGTTCACGAACGACGGCGCCTGATCGGCAGTGATCGTCTCGTCGATATCGGCGGACAGCACGAACGCGATCTCGGCTTCGATGCGCGGTTGCAGCAGTCGTGCGGAATCGACCGGGCCCTCCCCGGAGACGTCGAAATCGTCCATCAGCACTCCGAAATCGGGCTGGTCGACACCCAACTGCTTCTGCACTGCCGGCGACGTCAGGCCGATCTTTCGGCCTACTACAGTCCGACCGGACGCGAGTTGCGCCTCGATGTTTCGGGATTGAATGCGGTAGGCGGCATCGATGTCTTCACGCCCGATGAGATCGCGGACCGGGGCACAAGGCGTGCTCGTCCTGGCCGCATTGGCGAGACGGTCGGCTGCTTCGCTGATCGTGTGCTGATCCACTGTGGTCATGTTCCTCACGTTATTATCGGCATGTCGGGGTGTATAGGATCTGTCCCATGAAACGGGACGCACTGTCTGTACTGCAGCGATCCGCGTTGATCCTGGACGCGTTTCCCGGCGGATCGGCGTTGACCCTGGCCGAGGTAGCGACCCGCACGGGCTTACCCCGGTCCACATCGCACCGATTGCTGGTCGATCTGGCGGAGCTCGGCTGGCTCACTCGCCGAGGGAACACCTTCGAGCTCGGGATGGCGCTGTTCGAGCTCGGAGAACGTGTGGGTCTCAAACACCGGTTGCGTTCGGCAGCACTCCCATTCATGCAGGACCTGTTCGCGGTGACCGAACAAACCGTGCACCTCGCAGTGCGAGACGGTCACGACGCGGTGTACGTGGAAAAAATTCACGGACACTCATCACTTCCCTTACCCTCGTCGATCGGCGGACGGCTGCCTCTGACGTGTACTGCAGTCGGAAAAGCGCTGCTGGCCCTGGAAGATCCAACGATCCGGAACGAGATACTGGCGCGGCCGTTGCGCCGCTACACTCCCCAGTCCATCACGGATCCAAAAACCCTTGCTCGCGAACTCGATTCGATACGACGAACCGGTATCGCGATCGAACGCGAAGAAGCCGCACTCGGTGGATGCTGCCTCGCTTCACCGGTGCTCCTTGCCGGTGAACCGATTGCTGCGCTGTCGGTCTCGGTACCCAAGGACCGATTCGCACCCGAGTTGCTCGCCCCCGCAGTTCGTACCGCCGCTCTGGCGTTGGGACGACTGCTCGCGCGTGCTTCGACCGAGTGACCTCGATTCGGCCGTGCTACAGACTGTTGCCCCCTGTCGCATCGACAATCTGACCGGTGATCCATTGGGAGTCCGGCGACGCAAGAAACCTCACTATTGCGGCGATATCAGCCGGACTTGCCAACTCCCCCAGTGCTGCCTTCCTGGTAGCACCGGCATGTGCGTCGATGTTGCCCCGTAACCAAGACGCGTTCATATCCGTGTCGAGGGCACTCGGTGCAACCGCATTCACGGTGATGCCACGACTGCCCACCTCGGCAGCGAGAGTGCGAGTGAACACGTCGAGAGCACCTTTGGTCATCGAGTAGACCAGAACGTCCGGTCGTGCATAGCGCGCTGTACCCGAAGAGATATTGATGACGCGCCCACGATCGCTCATACGCCGTAACCCGAGCTGCGTCACGAACACCGGTGCCCGCTGGTTGAGCGCGACGAGTCGATCGAAGTTCGCCGGGGTCGCCTGATCGATGGAGCCACGCTCGTTGATCCCGGCATTGTTGACAATGATGTCCACGCGGTTGTCGAGATCGAAATGTCGCAGAGCCTCGTCTGCAGCGGCCCACAGTTGCCCCGGGCCGTCCGGGGCGGCAAGGTCAGCTCGGATCGCTGCTGCCCTGCCGCCCCTGTGCTGAATGTCGAGGACGACGCCTACCGCTGCCTGATGGTCGACGGCATAGTGGACCAGGACGAGCGCACCGTCGGCGGCGAGGGCGTTGGCGATTGCGGCACCCAATCCCCTACTCGCACCGGTCACCAGCGCGACTTTGCCGTCCAGTGCGGTCACCTCGACCGACTCTCGGAACGGGGCCTCCGTCCGGCCTTCATACAGTGTCCATCTCCGAAGAGTTGTTCCTCGTAGAAGCAACGGCGGTATTCGAATGGGCCCCGTCTGCCACCAACTGCATCGCGGCACCGTTTCTGCCCCACCCTCCCGGCAGCAGAATCACCGAGACGATCGAGATGAGGGAGACGACGACGAGGTAGACGACGATCGAGACGCTCGAACCCGTGGCCGCGTATAGGGCAGTAGCTATGGTCGGTGCGAATGCAGAGCCCACGACCTGGGAGATGGTGTAGCCGATCGACACACCGGAGTAGCGCACGTCTGCGTCGAAGATCATCGAGAACAGAGATCCGGTGACGCCGGCTGCGGGTGCCATTGCGATGCCGAACACCAGTACCAGCGCTGTCATGAACAACCATGGGTTGCCGGTGTTGATGAGCAGAAATGCGGGTCCGATGACGACGCCCATGGCCACGGCACCGACGAGGTACATCGTCTTACGGCCGAACGTGTCTGACATCGATCCGAAGACCGGATACAGCACCACGGCAACAATTCCCGCGACGAATACGCCCGCCAGTGCCTGCGTACGGGTGATCTCGGCGACGCTCGTTCCGTACGAGACGAGGTACGCCATGCAGATGTAGGCGAACACACCCTGGCTCAGGTAGGTGCCTGCGATCAGAAGGATTTCTTTGCGGTGCTTACGGAAGGCTTCGACGATCGGCATGCGTGAGACTGCGTTGGTGTCTTTGACTTTCTCGAAATCCGGGCTTTCCTCGAGGGTGAGCCGGATGACGAGTCCGACGACGATGAGAATCGAACTGACCAGGAACGGGATGCGCCAACCCCAGCTGAGGAATTGATCGTCCGGCAGCTGTGAGACGGCGAAGAATGCCAGGGTCGCCAGACTGACCCCGGCCGGTGCGCCCATCATGGAGAACGATCCGAAGAAGCCCTTTCGTGCCTTCGGGGCGTGTTCGACTGCCATCAGGGTGGCACCACCCCACTCTCCGCCCACCGCGAAGCCTTGGAGCAGTCGCAACAGCGTGAGCAGGATCGGTGCGGCAATTCCGATGCTCGCGTAACCGGGTAGCAAGCCCATCAGGAAGGTGGCGACTCCCATTCCGACCAGAGATAGAACCAGCATTTTCTTTCGCCCGAGACGGTCACCGTAGTGGCCGAACACCACTCCGCCCAGCGGTCGGGCGAGGAAACCGACACCGAACGTGGCGAACGACAGCAACACACCCATGAGCGGGGATGCGTCGGGGAAGAACAACTTGGGGAAGACGAGAGCGGCTGCCGTGCCGTAGATGAAGAAGTCGTAGTACTCGACGGTTGTGCCGATGAAGCTGGCCATCGCGACGCGCAGCGGCGAGCTGGCTTTCGGCTTTGCTGACGGGGTGGTCGACCGTTCGGTCATTGTCGTTCCGTTCTGGAGATTCCGGCTCATCTATCTGGCCGGTGGGCGGTGTGCAGTTCGAGGTAAGTGCTCGGCACGGGGGTCAGGGAACACTGATGAAATTGGTGAACCCACCGTGTCGCTCAGGAAGGCTGCTGAGAGCTTCGTTGATCTTCTCCAGCGGGAAAGAATGATGTTCGAGCACAGACAGATCGAGCATGCCGGTAGCGGCCAGGTCTGCCATGTCCTGTGCCTCGCCCGTCGAGAACCACAGACTGCCGAGCACCGAGATCTGCGAGCACATCATCGAAAACAGATCGAGTGCAGGCTTTTCCATCATTCCGCCGATGTCGACCGCGATTCCCCCGCGGCGCAGTGTTGCCAGTGCGTCGGTGATCGACTCGGCCGGAGCACCCGGGCCGACCGAGCTGATGACGATGTCGGCGCCGTCGCCGTCGTTGTGTGCGCGGAGCCAGTCGCTGAGGTTTCCTTCGCCGATGGGCAGGACTTCGATTCGCTCGGGAGCGATGGCTCGGACGTCCGCCAGAAGTTCGGCGTTGCGGCCGGTTCCGAAGATCTTCGTGACACCGAGGGCCAGGGCGTTCAGACACGTACCGAGGCCGAGGGTGCCCGAGATGCCGTCGATCAGAACAGTTTTGCCCGGTCCGGCCCCCGCCTTACGGAGCGCCGAGAACGACGTGCCCAGGTAGCCGAAGCGCGCCCCTTCCTCGAAACTCACCGAATCCGGCAGTTTCACCAGGTTTCGCTGAGGTGCGGTCAGGTACTCACCCAACCCGCCGTACGGGTATGCATCGAACAGTTTCTGGCCGTCCTGCCCGAAAGCGAAATAGCCCATGAACGTGTACTTGTCGCAGTTCTGGTCTTTGCCCTCACGGCAGGCGCGGCACCCTCCGCAGGACAGGCCCGGGTTGACGTACACGCGATCACCGACGGCGACATCGGTGACGTGCTCTCCTACTGCGGAGACGACGCCGGCCGAGTCGAGACCGAATACGGCGGGCAACTTCGGTAGCGGCAGGTACGGGAACCACTCTGCGTAGGTGGCCAGAACATTTCCCAGGTTGGGAACGACGTTGCACGCCTTCACCTGAACGACGACGTCGGTCGGTCGAGGGGTCGGCACCGGCAGATACTCGAGTTTCATCGGCTCACCGATGTCGTGCAGCCGAGCTACCAGCATGTTGGTCATCACGGGGCTTTCTCCTGTGTCGTCGGTGGATACTGCGGTAGCGGGTTCGGTCGTGACGGTCATACGGAACCGCTCACGGAGTGGGTGGTGAGTGCGGAGGTGACGTCCGCGATGGTGACGATCTCTGCCAACAGTCCGAGCGATTCGATGCTGGCTGAGTGCGACTCGGGCGTGGCGGCCGAGCAGGCGTCGTCGACGACGACGACGCGATACCCGAGATCGCTTGCGTTTCGGGCGGTTCCTTCGACGGAGAAGTTGGTCGCGACGCCGGCGAATACCGTTGTAGTGATGCCCTTCGCGCGAAGGGTCTCGTCTAGATTGCTGTTCTGGAAGCCGCCGACACGCTGGTGCGTCACGACGATGTCGTCGTCTTTCGGAGCGAGCGGTTCGACGATCTCGGCGAGCGGAGCGCCTTCCTGCAGGCAACCGGATTGCTGCACGATGCCGAGGATCGGTGAATTGACCTCGAGGTCCGACAGATCCGGCTTCCAGGCGACACGGGTGAAGATGACGGTGCCGCCCGCATTGCGGACATCGCCGGCCAGACCGGCGATCTTGGCGATGACATCACGCTCGACGACCTGGTTGTAGAAGAAGTCCGCGAACGCGCCGTCGGGCCCGACGACGTCGCCTTGGGCGTGTACGACTATCAGAGCGGTGGTGCTGGGATCGAGCTCCATGAGGGTCTCCTGTGTTCGGTCGGATGGGGTTCAGGCGTGAGCGAGGATGGAACGGCCGATGTTGTCGATATCCCGTTGCGCGGTAAATGGGTTCGACAAGAACACCTGAGTGATGTCGACCCCTGACTCGAGCATCAACGCCGTCTTCTCCCGCAGTTCGGCGGGCGAGCCGTAGAGGCACCAGTAGTCGACGAGTTCCTTGGTGATGATCGGGCGGTGCTTGGGGTCGAGTCCGCGCAGGTACTTCGCCCAGGTGTCGAGATAGTGCGGCTGGTCCGCAGCTGTCGGGTCGCCGAGGTACTGCTGGGCGGCGGTGATGGACGCGTCGACGATGGCGTCGCCGAGTACGTCCCGGTGTTCGTTCATCAGGCCGGAGTTGGTGATGCACGAGCTGATCGGTCCGGAGCCGAAACCGTTGGTGACGCCGTCTTCCCAGGTCTCGCCGTTCTCGAGCTGGTAGAACCACGACAGAGACACCAGTTTCACCGACCCCGGTGCGCGGCCCGCGTTGGCGACCGCCTCGTCGAGACGGGTCCGAATCAGTTTGATCATGTCGGGGTTGGGGCCGAGGCAGTAGACGATGGCGTCGGCGTATTTGACGGCCTCTGCCAATCCCCTCGGCCCGCCTGCCGCAACCCAGATCGGGATGTGGTCCTTGACGTTGTAGAAACCACTTTCTTTGTCGAGAAACTCGACCTCGCGGTCCTGCCCAAGCCACTTGTGGACTGTTCGCTTTCCTGCCATGAGATCTCGGGAGACCTCGATGGCGTGCATGAGCTCCGAGATCTTGGCGGTGCGATTGCCCATTGAACGCAGCGCGTTGTTGGCGGTGCCTATACCGAGATAGGTCCTACCCGGTGCCAGTGCGTTGAGAGTTGCCATCGAATTCGCGGTGACGGGGGCAATCCTGGTGAGTGGGTTGGTGACCATGGTGCCGAGCTGAATGGTGCTCGTCTCGCGGGCGGCCAACGCCAGGAACTGGTACGGGTCACTGAACAACAGTGGCCCCTCGCCTACTCCGAAGTGGGTGACGCCGAGGTCCTCTGCCTGCTTGACCATCGATACTTGGTCGATCTTGGCGCAGGTTCCGATGCTGAATTCCATGATGGCTCTCCTTGCGACTCGGCGGCTCTGCCGAATGGGTTCGAGATAGGGACGCCCGCTCCGACAGCACGTGCGAGTCACTCAGACTCGGGAACCTGGAATGCTAGCGTTCCAGATCACCATAACCGACGGTGATCTGGACCACAAGGAGGGGCTGCAGTACGGCGCAACACACCAGGCTCGAGCACGACGACCACGAATCGGTGATGCGGCACTACTCCTGCCGTCATGCAGGCGTCAGCGCTGCCGGACCGGCATTGATCGCTGTGGCCCCGGACGCCTTGGGCGGGGTCAGGACATACACGAATCGGTACACCCGGTCCCGTGCCAATTCATCGAGCATCACGCTTTCCTGCAGTCGAATCCCGTTGTGCACGATGAACTCTTGGTGGCATTGGGCGAATCCCTCCACATCCGCGCCCGCCAGCAGCCCCACGCCCCAGGTATCGGCTCCGACGATCGCAGGCCGGAACTGGGACAACCAGCGCGTCTCGCGGAGGTACAGGCCCGGATGAAACCCTGTGAAACGCGTCGGATCGCTGTAGAGCATCTGATTCCACCCTGTTCGGATCAGCACCACGTCCCCCGGTTCGATTCGTTCGACTCCGGATCGATCCAGAGCCTTCTTCAGGTCCTCGACGGTGATGCGGTAGTCGTCGCGAAGGGCGAACCGGCCGTTGGGTGCTTGGACGAGATCGCCACTACTGGAGCGCTCCTGCTTGTCGGTGAGGACATCGAGCAGAATTCCGCGAGTGATGACCGGACCGATATGTTCAGCGCCCAGCTTGGTAGTACCCGAAGTGACGGCGATGTCGGAACCTCGAAACCCGTTGTAGAAGTAGTCCCCCACCGCAATGTGGTTCAGATTGTCGAGCTGAGTACCTATTTGATAGGTACCTCCCAGCGGGAATCGCTCTTCCACCGAACTGAACTCGTTCGAATCTCTCGGTGTCGTCGGCCGAGGATCCCCTCGAAGCCAGGGCCGGGGTCGAATCCGCTGACGAACAAACGCTGTTCGTAGATTCGGGGCGCAGCCGGGGTGGCGAGTGCCGGGAACCCACTGAACAGCCGCTCGGACAGATCGTAGGTCCGCACCGCCGATCCGCCGAGCATCGCGAGTGCGGAGGCAGTCTTTCCGGAGTCACTTCGTTCAGCGTCCCTCGCTCGTCGCCCGATCCGTATCTCGACGGCCCCCACCCACCCCCTCGGACGAATGCGGCATCGATCACGGTGTCGTCGAAATCCAGCTCCTCGACTGTGCCGATCGGTTGGGGTCCAGTCGCTTGCCCAGGGAACGGAGGCGTGTCTTGCGTCGTCGAGCAGGCCGCGGTGAGTCCGCCCAGTGCGAGAGCGGTCGGCACGAGGCCGGCCCTGACGAGCATCTCTCGACGCGAGAGGGCCTGAGCGACTGTGATTGCGCGCATGTGCGACTCCTGAATGTGGAACGGGACGATGACCCGAGAGAGCGAGAAAGATCCACACCACGCTGGGGTGGAATGCTAGCCTGTTAGCGAACCTAGGCGAAAGTGACCCGAACCACAACGGCTAAAATCGAGTCCGCCATCGGCCTAGAGAGAGAAGGTCGTCTGCATGACCGATCACGTCAGGACAGCGAGTACGGCATGGGATCTGACCGACAACCCCGGCACGCCAGGTCATGTGAATGTTCGACTGACCGGTGCCAGGCTTTCCGCCGTGCTCTACGACACGCTCAAGGGACGCCTACTCGAGGGCGCTTACGCCGCCGGCGAGAAGATCGTCGTGGAGTCGATCCGACAAGAATTCGGTGTCAGTAAACAACCGGTCATGGATGCATTACGGCACCTGTCGAGCGACAAGCTGGTCGATATCGTTCCTCAAGTCGGCGTACAGGTCGTCTCGTACACGCGTCAGGAAGTCGAGGACTTCTTCACACTGTTCGGCGGCTTCGAGGGCACTATCGCCGGCGTCGCTGCCCTCAGGCGCACCGACGCCCAACTTCGAGACCTCGATGCCGTCTCCGCCAACGTCGACGGCCTGATCTCATCCGATGACGCGGCAGTGCGCGCACACGGCTACCGACTGCAGAACCGTGAGTTCCATGCCGTCATTCACAGGATGGCGCACTCGCGCATCATGGCCGAGACATCACAGCGAATGTGGGATCTGTCGGACTTCCTGATCAACACCACGGGAGTCGACAACCCACTCTCGACTGCGTTGAACGACCGCCAGCACGACCACCGCAGCATCTCGGACGCCATCCGCGCCGGCAACGAGCGGTGGGCCCGTGAGGCAATGGAGCACCACATCGTGGGTACCGTCGAGGTGATCCGAAACGAATCGGAGAATCGAAACGTCGCAGGTTGATCCGCGACCGCGCTGTAGGTTGTGGCGCATGGGCGGCAACGGCTTTCGCTGCAAGACCGTGTCATGATCGGATCGGATCTCGTCCGATCGGTATCGCTCTCGAATGACACCGATCGGACGACAGCGTGCCGCGCTCAGCTCAGCGTTGGACGACCGTGGTCAATCCGAATCCTGCGATCAACTCTTTGATGGGCCGGTAGTAGCTGTACTCGACCTCGTAACCGCCTGCTGCCGAGAGCGCAGCGTAACCGGCGATCCACGTGCGCACCTCGTGAGACGAGTTTCCGGCGATCTCGGTCATCTCCATCGGCGACCAACTGTCGAGCGGTGTCAGATCGCCGGAGGCCAGGATTCGCATCAGTTCTCGATCCCATTCCGGTGCCAGTTCCTGGATGTCCGCGGTGCCGGCTGCAAAGTTTCGCGCCGCATCGATCACCCGTTGTTGACGCGCGTCGCGGGCCTCGGCAGAGATCGGTCCTCCTTTGCCCAGCAACGCCTTTCGCTGTTCCGGTGTTGCCGTCGTCAGCCTCGGGACGGGTGGATCGTGCGAGAGACCGCCGGACGAGATGAGCAGCACCTTCTTGTCGACAGTCGACAGGTAGCGACCTATGGATTCACCCAACAGCCGGATTCGCTCGACAGGAGTGAACGGAGGTGCAACGGAATTGATGAACACCGGAACGACCGGCTTGGCCGCGATATCTTTGTACATCAACTCCATCGGTTGCACTGCGCCGTGATCGACCTGCATGTCCAGTGACACGGTGAGATCGATTCCGTCAGCCAAGACGTGTTCGGCGATGCTACGGGCGAAATCCTCGGGAACGTCCAGTCGGCCGGCCTGACTACCGTAATCGCCGATGCTTTCGGCTGCGTACCCGATACAGAACGCCGGCATCAGCGTGTAGAAGAAGCCGTTGTAGTGGTCGGGTGCGAAGTTCACGACGATGTCGGGATCGAAATCGTGCACGAATGTACGCGCCGTGTCGAACGCGGCTTCCAGCTCTGCCGCGACATCGGCGGGGAGTACTGCGTGCTCGAGCAGCGGACTGTGGCTCATGGCCAATAGTGCTAGTGCCACAGTCACTCCCGCCCGGCCGAGACGCGAATGTCACCGGCGGTGGTGTTCTCGGCGCGTCCCAGTAGAAAATCGAGATGGATTCGATTGAAGGTGGCTGCGTCTTCGTATTGCGGCCAGTGGCCACAGTTTTCGATGACCTCCAGGTGCCCGTTCGGGAGCAGCGAGGCAATTCTCCGGCCCTCGTCCACCGGACCGGAGGGGTCCTTGGTCGTCCAGATCACGAGGGCTTCTGCCTGAATGGACCGCAGCTCGTCGTCCGTGACCATGTTGCGGGCACGCACCTCGGGATCTTGCAGTGCCATGTTCATCTTGCACGCTTCGAGCCAGTCCGGCTGCTGAAAGATCGCCTGTCGAGTCCTGATCAGGTCGTCTGTCACCATCGTCGGGTCGGCCATGAGCCATTCGAGTCGAGCCTTCACTCGCTCCCAGCTCGGATCCTTCGCCGCTTCCATCGACAGCGTGTACAGCCGTTCCATCACCTTGGGATTGGCCATGGTGCCGCCCATGGTGTTCAGGGCGATCCGCTCGACGCGATCGGGATGAGAAGCTGCCAGACGCGCCGTGACCCAGCCGCCGAGCGACTCGCCACTGAAGTAAGCCTTCTCCGTGCCGAGCTCGTCCAAGACGTGCTGCACCTGATCGATGTAGTGCTTGATCTCCAACGGATGATCCGGCTTGCTCGAGTAGCCGTGGCCGATGAAGTCGATAGCCCAGACATCGAAGTGCTCGGCATGCACCTGGAGATTTCGGACGTACGCTTCGGTGTGGCCGGTAATGCCGTGCAGCAGAAGCAGTGTGGGCTTCGAGCTGTCGCCTGCATGCAGGTAACGGGTCCGGTAGGGCCCGGCCTGGAGAAATCCCTGCGAGAACTCGACCTGATTCAGGTCGTTCCACACGCTGGTGTACGGATGCGTCATGTGAATTCGTCTACTTTCGATTGTGTTCCGACGCTGAACAAATCAGCTTCCCTGTGCGTTGGCCATAGCGTCCTCGGGCGTTGCCTGAGGAACGGTGATCGGCGCAGGAGTGGTGTCGTACTGCGGAGCCGTCGAAGCCGTGCCGTCCGACGAGTCACCGATGCCGGCCTTCCCGACAGGGCTACTCAAAATGCTGCTCAAGGCATCTTCCAGATTCGTGCGCGCCTCGGCGTCGTCCCAGATGGGCTCGACGTGTCGCCAAGCGACATAGCCGTCGGGCCGCACCAAGATCGCGCCCGCCTCGTGGACCTCCTGGATTCGACGCCAGTAGCCGTACGGGTCGATGGTTCCCGGTTCGCCGATCACGACGGTGCGCAGGTACGGCAGATCGAGTCCGGCTGCGGCGTGCTTCCACGCCTGCCCGCCAATGCCAGTCACGAGGGTCATCATGCCCTTGCCGACCACGTCGAGAGTGGAGATCCTGCAGCCGTCGCTGCCGACCAGCCATGCGTGCGGGAACTTGGCACCGGGGCGCGTCGTCGCCTGCAAGTAGAGCTCCCGATCTCTCGGCCACTGCTCCTCAGCGAGGTCTGGACCCGGGACGACAGCCGTGGACTCGTACCGCTGGTTGAGCTCCACGCCATGGGCGTTGAACTCGGTGTTCTTGTGCTCGAGTGCCTCGTAGAGGCGTTCGCGAAGTGCGACTCCTTCCGGTGTCGGCTCCTTGAGCTTGGCCAGTCCGTCGAGTACGGGGTCGGCGCTGTCGTTCGCGAACCATTCACGCAGGCCCGCGTAGTCCTTGCGTGACTGATTCGCCCGGGCCACGATTTGCTTGCCGACGGGCACCCTTTCCGGTGAGTAGGTCTCGAGCAAATCCGTCCCGGCATACCCCTTCACGACGAACGCCAGCTTCCAGGCGATATTGAACGCGTCCTGGACGGAGGTGTTGGAGCCCAGTCCGCTACTCGGTGGGTGGCGGTGAACGGCGTCGCCGCCGCAAATGACGCGGCCCGACTGGTAGTGCTCGGCGTACTGCTGATTGACGTACCAGAACGAACGCGCCTCGATTTCGATGTCGAGTTCCGGGTCACCGACCAAGGTTCGGATCTGCTCGACGACGGTCTCGTCGGAAACGTCGGGCTGACCGTCGGCCATGTCGAATCCCCAGCCTGCAATCCACTGGTTCCAAGGCTTGATCGCTCGCAGTAGGCCCATGCCGATTTCACCGAATCCGGCCTTGGAGTTCATGATCCAGTGCAGGATGCTGGGGCGGTGGGCTACGTATTTGCTCAGATCGGCATTGAACAGGATGTACGCAGTTCCCGCCCGCGCGAGCTCTCCCTGGAAGGGCAGCTCCAGCTCCTCGGCAATTTTCGACCGGGCACCGTCGAAGCCGAGCAGGTAACGGGCTCGTTGTTCGAAGACGTGACCGGATCGCACGTCTCGGAGCCGAACGGTCACACCGTTGTCGTCCTGGACGTGGTCGATGTACTCCGTGTGAAAACTGATGATCGCGCCACGCTCGGCAGCATTCTTGACCATCACCGGTTCCATCAGCGGCTGCGGAATGTCCAGCATCGCGCAGGGGCTACCGTTCAGGTAATCGCCGTAGCGCAGATCGCCCGTCCCCCAGGTCTGCAGGCGGACAATCTCCTCTCCTGCCAAGCTGGTGGTGAAGAGGGTATCGCCCATCTGATCCCACGGAGTTGCGTAGCGACGCGCTTCTTCTTCGACACCGAGATCGCGTAGCACCTCGGCCGCCCGCTGGTTCGTGATGTGTGCACGAGGCGAGTTCGCGACCCAAGGGAACATCGACACGGCGTGAACGCGGACCCCGTAGGTCGCGAGTGCGAGGGCGGCCGTACCGCCCGCCGGGCCGAGCCCGACTATGACGACGTCCGTGTCATAACCGCTGCCGTCATCGGGAAACGGTAGGAATCCCGGGGCTGGCAAGTCTGAAGTCTGCATGGCACCTTCTCAGAACGTTGATGGACCCGAGGCCACATCGGCCTCCGTGGGTGATCGGCATCACTACAACTAGCATGCCAGTTGCATGAGCACAAAGAAAGGGTTTCGCGGAACTTGAATTGATTCGGTCGATCCAGTCCTGGTCAGACGCCCACGGCTGTACACGCCTTCATCTCTATCAGTGATTCAGATCACGCGGCAGAGCCGAAAGAGGAACTCTAGAACGCCAGAAGGCGCGGACGTCTGCTCCGCTACTCAGGAGCCGGGCCGAGCACGCAACCCGTCGGTCAGCCCGCTTCCCATCGCGAGAAGTGTGACTGCACGCGCGTGAGCAGCAGATCCACGATGACGGCTACCACCACGGCGGCGAACGTCGCAGCCCACACGATATTGACGTTGAAGCTGTTCTGCCCCAGAACCATCAAGTATCCGAGGCCGGAGCTGGAGCCGGTGAACTCGGCGACGATGGCGGCTTGAATGGCGAACCCGAACGTGATCCGTGCCGATGTGCCCACCCACAGCACTGCGGCGGGCAATCGCGTGTCCCGGATTGTTTCCCACCTGTTCGCACCCAGAATTCGGACGTGGTTCTTGACATCGGGATCGACGTTGGCCACCCCCGCCGCAGTACTGGTGATAATCATGAATACGATCACGAAGGCCACGTGGATCATCTTCGATCCGAGCGAGTATCCCAGAGCCACAGCGAAGAACGGATAGAAGACCAAGCGCGGAAAGCCCTGCCAGAACGAGACGAACGGCGAGATGATCTTTCCGAACGTGTCGTAGGTTCCGGCGACGGTACCGATGACGATGCCGAGCGCGAGGGCGGACGCATACCCGACTGTGGTGACCAAGACCGTGGTGAGAGTGTTGTCGAGCAGCGTGCCGTCGACGAGCCAAGTGCCGAGGTAATCGAGAATTTTCGATGGTGTCCCGACCACGAACGAGTTGATGATTCCCGCGGTCGACATCAGCTCCCAGCCGATCAGCACCACAGCTACGAAGCCGATCTGGCAGACCACCATGGCGAAGTCGCGATAGGTGCCGCGCCGACGAGAACTCAGAACAGTCGCCATTGGGAGTATCTCCGTTCTATCGATGCGAGAAGTCGATCTGCGACCAAAGAAATCAGGGCTATGACTATTGCGGCACCCACCAGCAATGCCGGCTCACCGAGTATGTTTCCCCGCGACAGGTACGACCCCAACCCGGACGACCCCGCGAGGTACTCCGCGAGTGCGGCACCCAGGACCGACCAGATCACAGCGAGGCGAAGGCTTGTAACCAGCCAACCAGCGACAGCCGGTACGTAGACCGAGGACGCCAACCACCCGGCACCGGCACCGAGCACTCGTGCGTTCTGGGCATACACCGGGTCGATAGAGGACAACCCGTTGAAGACGTTGAGGTACACGATGAGAAAGATCAACGAGGACACGAACACAGCAGCGGACGTTGTTCCGATGCCGAACCACAAGATGAACAGCGGAGCGAGTGCAATTCGCGGAATTGCGTTTGCTACGACCAGGAACGGTGCGAGAAACCGGCGCACCAACTCGAACGGCCAGGACAAAGTCACAGCCACGCAGGCCGCGACTGTTCCGATTACAAACCCCAGCAGTGCGCTTCGCAACGTCACGAGGACGTCGGTCCAGAAGCCGGGGTCGGGTATCCACTCGACCAGCTGCTCGAACACCAGGACCGGCGATCCGATCAGTGTTTCCACACTGGTGCCGAACGCAGCAGCGAGCTGCCATGCTCCGAGCAGTGAGACCCACAGAGCAATTTGCGCGATCGGAACGAGCCAGGATCGTCTGGAGGTCCCGTGCGTCGAGCGATCGGGTGCCAGGACAGCCTCTTCTACGACCGTCATCGTTCACTTCCCGGTGCTATCGGCGTCACCTGGTCGCGTAGATCGCTCCACAGCTGTTCGTGCATGCGGGTGAACTCGCTGTCGAAACGCAGTTCCAGGAGATTGCGCGGCCGTGAGATCGGGACGATTCGATCGGTGAGGACGGTGCCCGGTCCGCGCGTGAGCGTGACGACACGATCCGAGAGTCCGACAGCTTCTTCCAGATCGTGCGTGACGAACACGACGGTCTGACGGGTTTCGGCCCACAATTCGAGTAGGTCGTTCTCCATGAGGTTTCGGGTCTGCGCGTCGAGGGCGCTGAAAGGTTCGTCCATCAGAAGTATGCGTGGCTTGAGGACCAAACTGGCTGCGATGGACACGCGTTTGCGCATGCCACCGGAGAGCTGGTGCGGATAGGAATCCTCGAAGCCGGCCAGGCCGACGCGAGCCAACCAATCCTTCGCCTCCGCCGCGGCATCGGTCTTGGATTCGCCACGGTACCTTAGGCCGAGCGCCACGTTCTGAAGCGCTGTGCGCCATGGGAGCAGCGCGTCGCGCTGGAAGACGAAGCCGACATCCGGGTGTGGCCCACTCCGGGCGTCGACCGTCCTTCCGAGAACCGAGACCTGCCCCGAGGTCGGCGGACGCAGCCCCGCAATCATGTAAAGCAACGTCGACTTCCCGCATCCCGATGGGCCGACGACGGAGACGAACTGGCCCTCGTCGATGACGAGGTCCACGCCGGACACCGCAGTATGCGTTCCACGTTTGCTCGTGTACGTCTGAGCCACTGCGGACAGTTGAACCGCATGTGTGATGCGCGTGCCGGTGAGATCCTCGGAGGTTGTCAGCTGAGAAGGTGTCATGTCGATCCTTTTCATCGAAAGTCGTAACTCAGGAGAGCGCGGCAGGCACGGTCACGCCGAGCTCGTCGTACGCAGCCAATACGTATTTGTTGTCGAAGAGGTCGCCACTGGGTTCGTAGCCGTCCTCGACTACGTCGACAAGTGTTGCCCCGGTCAGAGTTTGCTCGATTTCGGCGGGCGAGAACCCACCCGAGGCTCTGGCGAATCCAGTGATCGAATAGTCCCACTGCAGTTCCCATGTGTCTCCGACAGCGTCGACGAATGCGGGAGACATCGTTTCCAGCGCCTCGGCGGCGGAGGGCGTCGTCGCGAGTCCGGACAGTTCACCGACCAACGCAGTGACAACCTGCTGGACGAAGTCGGGATGCTGTTCGGCGAACTTCGTCGAGGTGGTGAACACGGAATTGAGCTGGTCGGCGATGGGGAGCGTCTCGTCTGCTTGTGGGTTGGAAATCAAGTAGGCCTTGCCCGAGGCCACCGCCTGCGAGGCGTTCACAGGCGATGTCGAGAGGATGTCGGCCCGGCCGGATTCGAGAACGGCCTGGGTTTCCGAACCGCTACCCAGTGGCAGTTGCTCTTGATCGGACCAATTCAACCCCGCGTTCTCCGCCGTCAGACGGGCGCTGATCTCAGAAATCGATCCGAGCCTGGTGAAAGCCCAGCGCTGCCCGTCGAATGCCCGGACGTCGTCACCGTTCGCCGCTTGCGAGGCGGAGTTGGCGATGACCTGCTGAGAGGGGCCGTCGAACATGTTCATCAGTGGCACCAGATCACCACCTTGTGCGTCGACCCCGAGCACGGAGGCACCGGGCACTATGGCGGCGTCCACCGATCCACCCGCTAATGCGGCTACCAAGTTGGATCCGGACGGAATGGTCTCGATGCTGAGCTCGACGCCGGCGTCGTCGAGGACTTTCGACAATGCCCCGCCCTCGCCGATCGCCGAGTAGAACGCCCCGAACGTCACGTCGGCGGAGAACACGCCCACACGGAAGTCGGTGAGCTCCTCGGCAGACCCTCCCGAACAAGACGTCAGTGTTGCGGCGGCAACACACGCGACGCCCGCGGCGGCAATTGTGGAACGGAGGTGCATGGGGACCCCTAGATCGAAGATGTGATGCACATTACGGTGCGATGCCAATATACTCGCAATCACAGTGACGTACGTCAACCTTACCGACGACTATTTTTCGTAATTAGGTGAAAACACAGGCCCCAAGAGCAGTCGTAGCGGAGGTCGGATTCGATTCATTCCTCATCAAGCTTGACGGTCGTCTTTACTAGTGCGATGCTTCAAGCCATCCATACATTGAGAGGAGCATCACATGACCCCGCATTCGGCAGGTAACGACCGCGACCGCTGTCCAGTGGGCAAGGATCTCGAATTCGACCCGCTACAGCCGGAGACATTCGACAGTTCACATGAGGTGTACGAACGGTTTCGCAGTGAGTGCCCAGTGGCTCACAGTGAGCAGTTCGGCGGCTTCTGGGCGCTGTTCAAGTACCAGGATGTTGTGGACATGGCCTCGGATCACACGACATTCACCACCACGGTGCAGAATGTCGTTCCGAAAATTTCCTTCACCGGCCGTCGCCCACCCCTTCACTTCGATCCGCCCGAGCACAAGTACTACCGACGCCCCCTCGGTGGTCCGCTTCGATCGGCGCAGACCTCCAAACTCGAGGGCGATATGCGCAGCTACGCGCGTGATCTCATCGCGGAGCTACGCGGCAAAAACTCGTTCGATTTCGCAACCGACTTCGCACTCCCGTTCGCTGCACACGGATTCTCACGCCTGCTCTCACTGCCCGACGAATTGGTCTTGCGTGTCAGAAAGCTCTCCGTCGCATACAACTTCGAGGTGCAAGCCATGAACCACGTCGAAGTCCGCCGTCTCTCGCTCGAGTTGTACGACGTCGCACGCGAGATCGTGGAAGGACGCAAAGCCGAACCACTCGACAGCAACGCCGACATGGTGTCCGGTTTGCTCGCCGCCTGCGAGGCCGAAGTCGACCCGATCACCGAAGAGATGGTCGTGGCGTCCATTCGTCAGATGCTCGTCGCAGCAATGGCCGCGCCGCATGCGGTGATGAGCAGCGCCGCGGTTCACTTGGCGCGCGATGCGCAGCTGCACAAACGGCTTCGTGAGCACACGGAACTCATCCCAGCAGCGGTCGAGGAGTTCTTACGCTTGTATTCTCCTTACCGAGTGTTCTCACGAACGCCGGTGGAGGACGTGGTGATAGGCGGCCGCGAAATTACGGAAGGTGAACCGATTGCGATGATCTTTCCCTCCGCGAACCGGGATGCCGACGTCTTCGACGATCCACACGAGTTCAAGCTCGACCGCATGCCGAATCAGCACATCGCGTTCGGGGTCGGGGTCCATACTTGCCCCGCCGCTTTCTTCGCACGAATGGAGCTTCGCATCGCCATCGAAGAGCTTGTTCGCGGAATCGAGGAATTTTCGCTCGCAGGAGAGGTAGAGATGATGAACTGGCTCGAATTCGGACCCGTCTCGGTTCCCGTCCGGTCGACGACCAGAGAGTCGGCGTGAGCTCGCCGCCGCAGCCGAGCTCTCAAAATCTGCTCATCACACTCCTCGGTACCTACTTCTACGGTCAGCGCGCGCCTATCCCGTCGGCATTTCTGGTCCGTCTACTGCAGGAGTTCGATGTCACCGAAGTCGGTGCTCGAAACGGTCTGAGCCGAGTTGCGAAACGTGGCCTGCTCGAAGTCAGCAAACCAGGACGAAACACCTTCTACAGACTGAGCGACGACGCACACGACCACCATGCCGAACGCCTCAGCGAAATCGTCAACTTCGGTGACACCGAACCAGGATGGGACGGCACCTGGACAATGGTGCTGTTCTCGGTGGCGGAGAAAGACCGTGCACAACGTCACTTGGTTCGACATCGGCTGGCCAGCATGCGCTTCGCCATGTTGTACGACGGGGTGTGGGTGAAACCAGGTGCGTTACCCGAGCACGCTGCGGCTGCGCTGAAAATCTTGGAACTGCAGAAGGCGACAGTCCTCACCCACGCCGACGTCGCCAGCGTCTTCGGTTCCGGCGATCCGGTCCACGCCTTCTCGACCGAGAAGCTGCGCGAACACTACGAGGAGTTCGTTGCCGACTTCGCACCGTTGAAACAGCGTATGGAGGCCGGCGAGATCGGCGCAGCGGACGCGCTGTTGCAACGCACATCTGTGATGGACAGGTGGCGGTACTTCCCCGACCACGACCCTGCATTACCCAAAGGTATTCGGCCAGAACCGTGGCCGCTGGAACAGGCACGAAAGATGTTCATCAGCATCTACGACGGACTCGCAGAGCTGGCCGACATGAGGCTGCGAAGCCTGCTCACCGAATTCGCACCCGACCTCGCAGACGACGTCCGGTCCCCGACCAGCGCCCAGATTGCAGGAATGAACATTCCAGCCAAGGGCATGGGTCCGTTGACCGGGATGCCGTGACGCTCTGCCACATCGAAACGAGAGACTCACCGTGAACGACCCCACCCAACGTGACGCAGGCCCGATCACGATCACAGCCGTAGGAGATATCGGCCCCGACCGCGACGACGCTAGTGAGCTGTTCGAGATCAATCGGACGGTGCTACAGGATTCCGACGTGACCTTCGGCCAACTCGAATTCGTTCTCTCCGAACAAGGTTCACGACTCCCCCAGGTTCGCCATACCGTCCGCGCCAAGCCTGCAGATGCGGCCGAGATCGCCGACGCGGGTTTCGACGTGATCTCCTTTGCCGGCAACCATTGCATGGACTTCGGTGCCGCTGCCATGCTCGACACGATCGACAACATCACCGCAGCAGGGATGCTCGCGGTCGGAGTCGGGGCGAACCTGGCCGACGCGCGTCGACCGACCTCGCTGGACGTACGCGGGACACGCATCAGCTTCCTCTCCTGCAGTTCGATTCTGCCGCACAGCTTCTGGGCTACCGAGAACCGACCAGGGTGCGCCCCGATGCGGGCCTTCACCGTGTACGAGCAGATCGAACACGACCAGCCGGGTACCCCACCGCGCATCCATACCTTCGCTCATCGCGAAGACCTGGCTCGACTCGTCTCGGACGTCCGCCGACTCAAGGCCGCCGGAGACTTCGTTGCGGTGTCCGTGCACTGGGGAATCCACTTCATCCCTGCCGAGATCGCGGACTATCAACGCGACATCGCACACGCTCTGATCGACGCGGGAGCAGACGTGATTCTGGGGCACCACTCCCACATCCTCAAAGGTATCGAGATCTACCGAGGGGTTCCCGTCTACTACAGCCTGGCCAACTTCGCGATGGACACCCGCGTCACACCCGAACACGTGAAAACCAAAGGCTTTCAGGAGATCATGAGCCTGAATCCGGACTGGATACCCAACTTCGAGTCCACGTTCAACTTTCCGCCCGACTCGAGGATGACAATTCTGGCGCAGCTGACGGTGGAAGACGGCCGACTGGTGGATTACGGATTTCGACCCGGTTGGATCAACGACAATTCGCAGACGGAAGTCCTGGACAATGTCGATCCGCGATACGACACGGTCGTGCGCTACATGCAGAGAATCTCCCTCGAAGCCGGCTTGACCACCACCTACGAACCCGACGGCGACCTGGTCCGCCCGGTTGCACGCGACGAAGACCTCGTCGTATGACTTCCGTGCGGCCGAACACCGTCACGGCCGAGCTCAGTTCGTTCATCTCCGAGACGACATTCTCCGACATCCCGGACGTGGTGCTGGACAAGCTCGCGCTGCACACGATCGACGGCATCGGAGCCATGCTTGCAGGCCAAGACAGAACGTGGACCGTCGCAGCTCGCGATTACGCCCGAGAGGAAGGACCACCCGGTCTGGCCTCTGTCGTCGGTGATAGACAGCGCGCCCGCCCCACGATGGCAGCGTTCGTCAATGCCACCGCGATGCACGGTCTGGAACTGGACGATTACCACGTACCGGCCGCAGTGCACGCCGGTTGTGTGACGGTGCCGACGGCGATCGCAATCAGTGAACATCTCGACCTCACGTCTCGGCAGCTTTTGACCGCGATGGCGGTCGGGTACGAAACCATCATTCGACTGGGCCTGGCGATGTCGCCGGAAATGACGCTCGACAGCAGCTTTCACGTCACCAGCGCTTTCGGACCGTTCGGTGCCGCTGCCGCAGCCGCCAATCTGTATCGGATGACGCCCGCACAGACCTCCTGGGCACTCGGCCTGGCCGCATCCCAGGCCGGCGGCACCACGGAATACACACGATCCGGCGGCGAAGTGAAAAGACTCCACGCCGGATTCGCCGCAGCGAGCGGAATCCGCGCCGCAGACCTCGCACGGCGAGGAGTTTCCGGCCCAGCACAGGCTATCGAAGGACCGCGGGGATTTGCCACGGCTTTCGGCGGATCCAGAATCGATCTGCACTCGCTCACCGACGGACTCGGAACAATATGGAACACGGCGGGTTTGGGCATCAAAGCATGGAGTACGTGTACCGGGAACCATGCCCCGATCGCCGCGATGACGGCGCTGCGGGAGCAGCGATTGGATCCGTCCGACGTCGAGGCGATCACCGTCTACACCGACCGCACGACCGCCGAACACTGCGGACACATCGGTCCAAGAGTTTCCGACCTCACCGGCGCGCAGTTCAGCCTGCATGTATCGCTTGCGATGAGCCTGGTGCTCGGAGGAAACGATCCCCTCCATTACCACCGGTTCGAGTCGGCGAACTTCGAGCTACCCGCCGTCACGAAGATCGCTGAGCGCATCACTGTCGTTGTCGGCGCAGAACAGGAATCGACTTTCACAACGGCACCGTCGGCTCGCGTGGTGGTGACACGCCGTGACGGCTCGACGATCGAGGCCACCCGAAGCGCCTCCGGCGGACCGACCGAGCCGTACCAGTGGAACGACGTTGCAGACAAACTTCGCCGCAGTACCGCGGGTTCCGTCGACACCGTGACCATCGAGTCGATTCTGAACACAGTCGCACGGTGGCGATCGTCGGATGTCCAAGTCCGACAGGGCAAGAGCATCTTGCACGGGCCTGCAGGCGTCGGCGACTGAAGGTCTGCAGCCTCGACACGACGTCAACGGCCGTTCAGCGCGTCGTCACTGGCCAGCTGCGCACGCGCACCGGCCCGGCCCCATCCACCTGGCAGCTTGATGACGCACACGATCGAGATCGCTGATACGAGCAGCAGGTACGCCACGACCGAGGAGCTCGATCCGGAGTAGGCATACAACGCAGTTGCAACGGTCGGTGCGAATGCTGACCCGATCAGCTGCGAGAGCGTATAGCCGATGGACACACCCGAGTACCGAACGTCCGATCGGAACACCATCGAGAACAGCGATCCGGTCACCCCCGCCGCCGGAGCCATGGCAACACCGAAGACCAGCGCGAGCGCAAGCATGAACAGCCACCGGTTGCCGGTCTCGATCAACACAAATGCGGGCCAGATCGTCACTGCCATTGCGATCGCACCGGTCAGGTACATCGACTTGCGGCTCAGCCGATCCGACAGAGATCCGAACACTGGATAGAGCACGACCGCCACGACTCCGGCCACAAACACACCCAGCAGTGTGAACGTCCGATCGATACCCGCCACCGTCGTTCCGTACGAGACCAGGTAGGCCATACAAATGTAGGAAAACACTCCCTGGCTCAGGAAAGTGCCCGCCACGAGCAGGATCTCCCGTCGGTGAGTTCGCCAGGCCTCGGCTGCAGGGATTTTCACAACGGCGTTCTTTGCCCGCACCGCGGCAAAGTCGGGGCTCTCGGACAGCGATAGTCGGATGATCAGTCCGACCACGATCAACACCCCGCTGAAGAGAAAGGGAATCCGCCATCCCCACGAAAGGAACTGCTCGTCGGGAAGCTGCGAAACTGCCAGAAATGCCATCGTCGCGGTCGCAGTTCCGGCTGGTGCACCCATTTGCGCGAACGATCCGTAAAACCCCTTGCGTGCTGTCGGTGCGTGTTCGACGGCCATCAAGGTGGCACCTCCCCATTCACCGCCTACAGCGAAGCCCTGCGCCAAACGGAGCACTGTGAGAAGAATCGGTGCTGCGACACCGATCTGCGCATAGCCGGGCAAAAGCCCCATCAGAATCGTGGCCGCGCCCATCCCCACCAGGGAAATGATGAGCATCTTCTTTCGGCCCAGACGGTCGCCGTAATGACCGAAGACGACGCCGCCGATCGGTCTTGCGAGGAAACCGACACCGAACGTTGCGAACGACAGCAGCACGCCCATCAGCGGAGAGGCGTCAGGAAAGAAGAGTTTCGGGAACACCAGTGCGGAGGCTGTGCCGTAGATGAAGAAGTCGTAGTACTCCACCGTGGTTCCGATGAAACTGGCAAGTGCGACCCGAAGTGGCGAGGTCCGTTTCGAGTCTGCGTCGTTGGCCTCGTGAACGTGTGGTGATCGAGTTGTCATCGAGCATCCTTTGTCTTGATGGGTTCGGCTGCCGAACGGCGGGCCGTGAAACGCAAGGTCGTGCTAACCGACGACGACCGAACCGTCTGATCCGATCTCGACGTTGTCGCCATCGCGTACTGAGTCGAGAAATTCGTCGCCGAGTTGATCGATGGCCACTATCCGATTTCCGTCCCAGATGTCGGCAAGCAGAATTCCGGCCGCGGAGATCGAGTCGATGTGGCCCGAGTACAGCATCGCCTTGGGTGCGATACCGAGCTGAGCCGCGCATTGGAGAATCATTCCGCCGGTGGTGGACCCGATGGACTGCGTCAGGCACAGGACTTTGCCGCCGATGTGTTTGCGGTAGAGATCGGGATTGTTCCGGTCGTGACAGAACGGGTCGGATGCAGCAATTCCCTTGAAATACGTTGCAAGAGTGTTGAACCCCTGCCTGGTGACCACGCATTCTCCTCGAGTGGAGCCTGCAGTGACCACCCTTCCTGTGAAGGTCTTCATGATGTGGGTTCCCGCTCACTTTGCATCGTTGGGTTGTGGCCGTGCACTATTCGGCGAAGAACGATGTCGTCTTCGAAGAATCGACTGGTGGTGTAGGTGCGCAATTTGTTGGAATTGGTGATGACAGCGCTTCCCGCCGAGGACGGGCAGTTCATGTGCAGAGCAGGGCAGAACGTGGAAATCGAAATGCCCGCAGCGATCGCTCGTTCGTATTGCGTTGGCTGCTCGGCGCGAAACGCGCACACGGCACGCGGAGCGGTGCTGAGTATGGTGCGCATCGAAACTCGCTCTCGCCCTGCTCGTTCCAAGGAGTCGAGGATCGAATCGACCACAGAGCCCAGCTGCTCGCGCGACAGGTGCGGACATCCGATCAGCGCTGTGTCCGCTTCGATGTCCACCTCCGCTTCCGCCGGCCGACCGGGCACAACAGGGGGCGCGAGAATGTCGTCGTCGATCACGACCGAAGAGAACCCGTCTGCCATGAGCGTGGCCCCCAAGCGGATCGCTTCCGGTGTCACCTTCTCGACGTGAAACAACCCGACGGCACCGCTCGATGCTGTCGCAGCACCGAAGTCCTTCAGATAGTCGCGGGCCGCCGCGGGAGACAGGTCGGCCAACAATCTGTCGAGGCCGGTGATGTAGGGAACGCCTTCGACGACGCGACGGCCGATCTCCGAGCCCAGGACAGTGGCCGGTGGCAGCGTTGTGGTCCGCACATCGATCTTCCACGTGGCGGCCCGGCCGCTGTCGAGCAGCAGTCCGAATTCCGGTGCGCGCCCGGCGATCGCCCCCATCAACTCGATCAGACCGGAATTTCGGTTGGTACGCGCGCCCAGTACGGAATTTACGAACACCACGGCGGAGGACTCGGCCCAGGACAGTACGTCTCCCTCTCGTGGCGTGTTGCCCGTCTCGGGTAGATATGCGGTGCACGAGAACGCGTCCTCGTCTTTCAGCCCGAGCGCTCGTAACTGCGTTTCGTACCGGTCCTGGTGCGGATACAACGCGCGAATGTCGCGTACCTCGTCGTCGGTGTACGGGACCGCGTCGAAATCGTACGGGCGCGGATCGACGGTGAACGGTTCGACCGTTGTCGCGCCCGCCGCAATGAGCCTGTCGAGGAGGTCGAACGCGGCTTCGAGGCCTGCCATGCCCATCGAGGTAACCACGTGCGTCGGGCCATCGAGCGGAACGAGACGTTGCGCACCGAACAGCTCGCCGTACCGCACGAGCGTTTCCATGACCTTGCTCATGGCCTCGCCCGAACGGCCCTCCAGCATCGCGCGTTCCTCCGCAGTGAGCGTCATAGATGTCATGGGACTGTGATCCAAGTCTCTCTTCACACACACAGCATGGCCGGTACCCATGATTTCGTCCAACGATGTTTTCCGAAATGATTCATCGGATTATGCGATGATTTGTGGGTGGACTTCAGACACCTTCAGACATTCGCGAGCGTTGTGCAGGCGGGGACTTTTGCCGCCGCTGCCGAGGAAATGAACACCGTGCAGTCGACCGTCAGCACCACCATCAAGACACTGGAGAAAGAACTCGGCGTTCGACTCTTCGATCGCTCCGCCCGTACCGCGGTCTTGACCTCGGCAGGCCACGCCCTGGTTCCCCGAGCACGCAAGCTTCTCGACGACTTGGCGCTCACTCGCGAACATCTGCACGACGTGGACAACAGTCTCGGGGGCAAGCTTCGAGTAGGCACGATCGGCTCGATCGAGCCGATCGCACTTCCGGCCGTCCTGAAGCGGTTCGGCGATGCCAACCCCTACGCCACTCTGGAGGTCCTGTCGGACTCCGTCGGTACAGCGGGGCTCGTAGAACGCCTACGCCGCTCCGAGATCGACATTGCGTTCATCGCCAGCCGATTACCCGATCGGGTCCGGACCGAGACAGATTGGCTGACAATGACGATCCTCGCCGAAGGAGTACTCGTCTTCATCGCATCACCCGACCATCCACTCTCACAGCGAACCGCTCTGACGCTTCCCGAGGTCGCAACCCAAACCTGGATCGAATCCCCTGCAGGACAGACGAATCGGACTATCACTGACGAGGCCTTCGACCGCGCGGGCTTGGAGCGAATCGTGAACCTGGAAGTCGCCGAACCCTCGAAGGTTCCCAATTACGTTGCCGCCGGAATCGGCATTGCCATAGTGCCGGACTTCATCGCTGCGGCGCGAGATGATGTGCGGATCTTGAACGTCAGGGGCGAGGCACTGACCTGGTCCATCGCCATCGCCCGCCATAGGGAGCGAGTTTCGCCTCTGATGACGGCATTCTGGAGCGAGTTCGGCCGAGACGCGTCACTCGGACTCATACCTACCGATCCTCGATAGGAAGTGGCGATAGCAAAAGCCTATCGCCGGCTGCCGGATCACTATTGGACGAGCATGAGGCGCGCGTCACACAATTGGGCTCCATGATCGAAGAAGGAGCAGAAATGAATTTCATGCGTGCCGCCCGCTTGCACGAGGTGGGTCAACCGTTTCGGATCGATCAGGTGGAGATCCCCGAACCAGGACCGCGGGATGTGCTCGTCGAGGTGCGGGCCTGCAACGTGATTCCAAACCTGCGGAATGTAGTGACCTCGTGGCCGGAGTGGTTTCCGTACCTGCCCTTGCCGGCGCTCCCTGCAATCTTCGGTCTCGATGCCGCAGGCGTGGTCAGCCGCGTGGGTTCGCAGGTTCGCAACGTGAAGGTCGGCGAACGTGTCTACGTCAATCCCGGTCGTCATTCCGGAGATTCATATGCGTCGAGAGGTGGTGATCCACTGAACGATCCGAGCTTCACCTTTCAGGGCTACTTCGGATTCGGTCCCGACTCGCACCAAATCTACGAGGACTACCCGCACGGTGGCTTCGGTGAATATATCACGACACCGGTCGACGCGTTGGTCACCTTGCCCGACTCCGTATCGTTCGAGCAGGCTTGCCGCTTCGGCTATCTGGGCACTTCCTACGCCGCGCTTCGCAAGGCCGATGTGAAGGCGGGAACGTCGGTATTGATCAACGGCGGCACGGGAACCCTCGGGGTCGGAGCGGTGCTCAATGCGCTGGCGATGGGTGCCACCCGTGTGCTGGTGATGGCACGAGACCGCGCGCTACTCGAGCGCGTTCGACAGCTCGACCCACGACGTGTACAAGTGCATTCCCATGGTGACGGAGACGTGGGCGAATGGGTTCGGCATCACACCGACGGGCTCGGGGCGGATGCGTTCGTGGACGCTGTCGGCCCAGGTGCACCACACGAGATCACCCTGGCCGGAATCGACGCGCTACGTCGCGGTGGACGGATGGTCGACATCGGTGGTATGTCGGAGACGTTGCCGCTGAACATGTTCAAACTCATGTGCTTCCAGATCAGTGTGATCGGATCGAACTGGTTCAGTGTTGCCGACGGTCAGGACATGGCGCGCATGGCCGAAGCCGGGACACTCGATCTATCGGTATTCGAGAACGAGGTATTCCCTCTCTCAGCAGTGAACGAGGCCCTCGACGCTGTCGAAAACAGAAAAGGTGGATTCACCAATGTCGTGGTGAATCCGTCCATGGCCGAGCCCGATTCGGCCTCGCAGCTGGCCACAGCCTCGTCGACGGCTGGCTGACCACGCCACACTCCGTCAGGTGCAGGGTGGCTCGGGCGACATGCCCGAGCCACCCTTTTCACGCTGTGCCGATTGAGTACTGCTCGGTCCGATGGTCGGACACGCGCCGTGCGCAATTCCGCTTCGGCCAGCGGGCGGAGACCGCTCCCACACACACGACTTGCACCTCGGTCACGGTGACCGAGGTGCAAGGACATAACTCTCTCGTTGTCAGCCTTCGGGTGCTACCGGAACAGACTGAACAACAGCTGTATCGGAGCCTTTCATGGTGTTGTTCTCCTGGTCGGTGACCAGCTGACGAGCGGCACCCTTTCGACCCCACCCGCCCGGCAGGAGGACGACCGACACGATCGACACAGCAGAGACCCCCAAGAGGTACAGAACAATGGAATCACTGGACTTCGTCGAGGCATACAGCGCTGTCGCGATGGTCGGGGCGAAGGCAGATCCGAGTACCTGAGAAAGGGTGTATCCCAGGGAAACTCCGCTGTATCTCACGTCGGAGTCGAAAATCATCGTGAACAGGGAACCAGTGACGCCGGCAGCGGGAGCCATCGCGATCCCGAAGATCAGGATCAACGCGAGCACAAAATTCCAGGGGTTTCCCGTGTTGATCAATGCGAATGCCGGCCAGATAACCACCGCCATAGACGTTGCGCCGATCAGATACAGCGTCTTACGCCCGAAGGTGTCGGAGAGCGATCCGAAGATCGGGTAGAGGATCACTGCGACGACGCCTGCCAGAAACACCCCTGTCAGCGCGAAGGTGCGGCTGATTCCCGTGTTGGTGGTCGCGTAGGAGATCAAATACGCGCTGCAGATGTATGCGAAAACTCCCTGACTCAGAAAAGTTCCGGCAACGAGCAGGATCTCTCTCCAGTGCCGGCGCACCGCAGTCACCACCGGTAGAGCGACAACGGCGTTCCGATCACGAACCGCAGCGAAATCAGGACTCTCGGCTAGCGAGAGCCGAATGAAGAGACCGATACCGATCAGGACCGCGCTGAACAAGAACGGGAGCCGCCAACCCCAAGCGATGAAGTCGTCGTCCGGGAGTTGGGCGACCAGCAGAAAGGCAAGTGTCGCGACGCTGGTACCCGCGGGCGCGCCCATTTGTGAAAACGCACCGAAGAATCCCTTTCTGGCCTGCGGGGCATGCTCGACGGCCATCAGGGTGGCACCACCCCATTCACCTCCGACGGCAAAGCCTTGCAGCAACCGGAGCACGGTCAGGAGGATCGGTGCGGCAATCCCAATCTGCTCGTATCCCGGAAGCAGGCCCATCAGCATGGTCGCGAGACCCATCCCTACAAGAGACAGCACCAACATTTTCTTGCGTCCGACTCGATCTCCGAAGTGCCCGAACACCACGCCGCCCAGCGGGCGGGCCAGGAAGCCCACGCCGAACGTCGCGAAGGACAACAGGATTCCCAACGCTGCATCGACGTCGGGGAAGAACAACTTCGGAAACACCAGGGCCGCTGCAGTTCCGTAGATGAAGAAGTCGTAGTACTCCACCGTGGTGCCGATGAAGCTGGCCACCGCCACACGCAACGGCGAGGTCTTGTGTGGGCTCGCCGGCGGTGCAGTGGCTGTCGGTTCTGTCATGTTGTCTCGTTTCGAGGCGCGGGTCGTTCTGGATCCGCGAAGGTGGGTGTCAACGGTTCGCGGGTTCGCACCCGCCTCGAGTGCGGCCGCATCGCGGTTGTGCCGGGGCGGCCGCACCGAGAATGTGAGGTCCAAGCTGGTAGCACTAGAAGAACAGGGAACCATCGATTCGGCGGATCACTCCGGCACCGGCTCCATCCTGAAGTTCGGCCGGAAGGAGCTCCTGCGCGACGTTCTGGTACGCGATCGGACGCAGAAACCGCCGGATGGCGGTCGCGCCCACCGAAGTGTGTTGCGAGTTGGTGGTGGACGGGGACGGTCCGCCGTGGTGCATGCTGGCCGTCACCGCCACTCCGGTGGGGTACTGATTCGCGACAATTCGCCCTGCCTTGGAGCTCAGAGTGCCGAGAAGCCAGGTAGTGAAGTCCTTTTCGTTCGGCTCGGTGTGGAAGGTGGCGGTGAGCGCAGGATCCACACGGTCGAGCAGCCCTGACAATTCGTCCTGGTCGCGGTAGCGAACGACGACTGCAGTCGGCCCGAAGCATTCTTCGAGAACGGCGCTGCCGAGCTTTCCCGGATCGCACTCCCACAAGGAAGGAGCCGTCGCGGTTCTTGCTGGGCTCAGCTGTGTTACGCCACTCGCGTCACCCAAACGCTCTGTTCCGACGACAAAGCCGTCACGAACCGCCTGGGTCAGAAATGGCGACTCAGGACGTTGTCCGATGAGGTCCGACAGCGCGTCCACGATCTGCTGGCCCGATGCCGAGTCGGGAAGAAATACCAACCCCGGCTTGGTACAGAACTGACCGTTGCCGAGCAGAACAGAGTTCGCCAGTCCTTCGGCAATTGCTTCACTTCGTGCGTCCGCGGCTCCCGCTGACACGACAAAGGTGTTCTGGCTACCCAATTCGCCGAAGAACGGAATCGGGTGCGGGCGGGCGTGAGCGAGATCGGCAAGCGCTCGTCCGCCTGCCACCGAGCCGGTGAACCCGGCCGCGGCAATCGCCGGATGGGAAACAAGCAACCGACCGGCCTCTCGGCCGTGAACCAGACCGATGACATCCTCTGCCACACCACAGGCACGAAGAGCGTTGCGCGCGATGCCGAGCACCATGTCAGACGTTCTGGGATGTCCTTGGTGCGCCTTGACAACCACCGTGCAGCCCGCCGCCAACGCCGAGGCGGTATCGCCACCGAGGACTGAGAACGCAAGCGGGAAGTTACTCGCCGAGAAGACCGCGACCGGCCCGATGGCGATGAGCCATCGGCGAATGTCGCCGCTGATGGGGACAGGCGAATCCGGGTTCGCATGGTCGATCGCCACCTCCAGATAGGCACCCTCCTCGACCACGTCCGCGAACATTCGCAACTGGTGCACCGTTCGAGCCAGCTCACCCGTCAATCGGACTGTGCCGAGCGATGTTTCGGAGTCGACAACCGGAATGAGGTCTGCCGACGACGCGTGCAGCGCGTCCGCGACCGCGCGAAGTGCAGACGCTCGTGCTGATCGCGAGGTAGCCGCCCACGCCGACGACGCACTCACTGCCGCGTCGACGGCGACGGCCACGTCCTCGGACGAGGACTCCAGAACCCGATCTGCCCCCGTCATACCGTCACCCTCGACGTCTCGATACCGAGCTCGCTGTTGGCCGCGATGCCCATACCGGTGATCCACTCGGGGACAGTCTCGTAACCGACGGTTCCCAGTGGTTCGCCGACCGTGGCCGCCACTGCGATCCAGGTGCGGACCTCGTGCGCACCCGTTCCGGCGGTCTGGATGTCTTCGTGGGACATCCGGGAGATCGAATCGAGGTCACCGTCAGCCAGAAGCTGCAGCATCCGTGCGTCCCACTTCGGCCGGATGGCATCGATCGCCTTGCCCATGTTGTCGGTGATCAGCGCCTGACGTTCCGCCTCCGGAAGCTTGTGTGCACCTGGGATGAGCGACGGCGGCGAGTGCGACAGTCCCCCGGATCCGATCACCAGCACTCGATCGTCCGAGGACGTGGACGTGTCGAGAAAGCGACGGGTGATTCGGCCCAGTTCGATCACCCGTGCTGTGGTTGCGAGTGGACGATCGATGCAGTTGACGACGACCGGAAGCATCGGCACCGCATCGAGTCGCCCGAACAGATCGGTGGTCGACTGTCCGAATCCGTGATCGAGCTTGAGCTCGGGAGCAAGCGCTACTTCGACGCCGTTCTCGGTCGTGAATCGAACATAGTCACGTACCAGCTGGGAGGGGATGTCGTAACGGGAGCTCGCGGTGTTCCAATCGCCGTATCCGGTTGCGGCCTCGACCGCTGTGAATGCGGGCGCGATGCCGGCGAGTGCACGCATGTGGTCGGGGCCGAAGTACACGACCAGAGTCGGGTCGTAGGCACGCACCGCCAGCGCTGCGGCCTCCACCGCGGCACGGAAGTGCACTCCCTGAGTGTGTTCGACGTCGGCCAGCATCTGGGGACTGTGGGAGAGTGCGACACCTGCCAGTCGCGCACCTGATTCTAGTGTTGTCATGTGCTTCCTTGGGCTCGTGAATATCGATGTGGCTCAGTTGGTCTGATGCACGGACCGCAGTCCGGCAGGTTTTTTCAGGGCACCAGTCACCTCGTCGATAGTGGTAATGGTGGCCAGAGCCCCGAGCGAGGCGACGGCTGCATTGTGAATCTCGAGAGTGGCCGCCGAACACGCGTCCTCGACGACGACGACTCGATACCCGAGATCAGTGGCTGCGCGGGCGGTGCTCTCCAACGAAACGTTCGTTGCGACGCCGCAGAACAGGATCGTGGTGATGCCGCGTGCGGTGAGTTCGAGACTCATCCGCTCCGTGAAGCCTCCGACCCTCTGGTGCGTGAGAACGATGTCGGTGGGCTGCATCCGAACGTCGTCGACTATCTTCGCTGCTTCCGAACCGTCTTTCATGCACCCGAGGACCGGGATGTCGGCAAGGATGGGAGAATTGGCAAGGAGGTCCGAGTAGTCCGGCGCGAACGCGATGCGGGTGAAAATCGTTGTGCACCCCGCCTCACGGCCTGCGTCGAGCAGATCGGCGATTCGCCCGACAATGTTTCGGAGCTGTACTTGCTCGTAGAACGCTCCGGCGAGCGCGCCGTTCGGACCGACTACGTCGCCCTGGCAATGAACTGCGACGATCGCGGTAGTGCGGGGATCGAGCTCCATCTCAGACTCCTGTGCATAGGGTTGAAGAAGCGAGTCCTGTTGTGCGACAGAACGTCACCACAAGACAGAACGTCGCCACAATACGGGGCTCCACGTTCAGGGGAGCCGATGGGAAAGGAAAGTCGAAACCGCTGCGTTGAATTCGTCGGCTCGTTCCTGCGGAAACCAGTGTCCGGTGTCGGCGAACACGTGAAGTTCCGCGTGGGGTATCAGTTCGGCCAACGTGATGGCGTTGGAAACAGGAACAACCTTGTCGTGCCGGCCATGCAGAACCAGTGTGCGATGATCGATCCGAGGGAGTTGCTCCTGGAGAGGGGTCCGCGGCACACGCGAACCGTCGCGAAAGAAGGCCTGGATCGCCTCGTGCGCACCCGGAAGCGCACTGAGGGCGTAGCGCTTTTCGACGAGATCGGCAGTCACAGTGTCGGAGTCGTAGGCGAAGCACTCGTGCAACAGCTCCCGCATCAACGATCGGTCCGGCCGATAGTTGCGCAGCAGAGTCTGTGCCGGCGACGTCGACGGTGCCACCCGGGTACTCATCAGGACCAAGCTGTCGATTCGTTCAGGCGCGTCGAGTGCGAGCTGTAGCCCTACCCTGCCACCCAAGGAATTCCCGATGACACTGAACCGTTCGAGCCCCAGTTCGTCTGCGAGAGCTACCATTTGAGTGGTCCACAGTCCGATACCGTAGTCTTCGCCTTCGGGCTTGTCCGAACCGCCGAAACCGAGAAAGTCCGGAGCTACGACCCTGTGAGTGCGTGCGAGCTGGGGTGTCAGGGAAGCCCACGTTCCCTCCGACGACGCTCCGGGTGCTGCTCCGTGCAGTAGCAGCACCGGCGCCCCTGTGCCCGAGTCGGCGACTGCAAGTGTGCGCCCACCGACAAGTACATGGTTCGTCACCGGCGTGCTCCGGTGTTCTCCAGCCTGGCCAGAACGCGAGTTTCAGCAGGTGTACGTTCCCACTTGCGGCGTTCTGGATTTTCGAGCAACGCCTGGTACGCGGCAGAGATCATTTCCCTGATGTCGAGAAACGGAGAGAGGAGTCCAGCACGCTCGGCCTTGTCGATCGCAAGAATAGTGTTCTCGTTGCTGAATGGGAAGACACAGTCGACGTTGTTGAACGTGTCGCGGTCTTCGCCGGTCGGTCCACCACCGACGGTTCGGGTGTCGGCCGAGCGGCCGACGACTTCGGCGCACACATCGACGAACCCTTGGAGCGAGGTGTTGCACCTCTTGGATGCGACGTTGTAGACGTCGAAGCCGCTTCCGGTCAGTTCGACTGCACGAGCCAACGCCTCGGCGGCATGATCGCGGTAGATGTACTGGTGAACTGCCTGCCCATCACCCGGGAGAAGGATCTGAGCTCCGTCGAGAATTCGGTTGAGAACGAACTCCTCGCGAGCGATGAAGTTCAGTGGGCCGAGAACCAGTGGCAGGCGCACGACGACCGAGTGCAATTCGGCTCGGGCAGTGGAGATTGCACGTTCGCACGCAATCTTGTCGACCGCATAGTTACCCCACAGCGGATGCGGACCGTATTCGATGTCCTCGGGCCACGGAATCAGAGGGTCGGGGCGAACCACGTTGACGGTCGAGCAGTGCACCCATCGGTCCACCTCAGGCAGCGCAGCGAGAAGCGACGCCGTCTGCTCGCCTGTGTACGCCGATAGATCCAGTACGGAATCGAATCGATCGGTGGCCGCCAAGCGCGCGAGATCGTCCGCCTTGTTCCGATCGCCCAGTATCGAACGGACTTCACCGATCCATTCGGGTTCGCGACTACCGCGATGGAACACCGTCACCTCGTGCCCGGCGTCCAGTAGGTGCCGAACAACGAGGACACCGACGAATCGGGTACCACCCATGACCAAGACCTTCATCGGACCGGACCCCTGTCAGCAGTCTGTTTGCTCATGCACACAGGTCACCATGTCACCCAGGTCACAGTCCAATAGAACCTTTGTCGTCGGCGATAACCTCTAGTGATCGCCGCGAATATCGCGCAGATCGCGACATACCTGCAGGAACGCCGCCAATACCGGATCCTCCCGCCTGGGATGCCACGCGACCCCGAAGGCGAAACGCGGTATCGGCGGCGCGAACCGCCTGATCACCACGCCGTCGGATCGGAGTTTGGATGCACGCTCGCTGTCCAGCACCGCCACTCCCCTGTTTCGGTCGACGGCCGCCATCACATGTTCGGGGTCCGGTTCCCAGATGATGCTGTTCGGCGGTTGGGCACCGAATATCTCCCTCTGCATCTCGTCGAAGTAACCGGGCGCTTGCGTTCGTGGCCAACTGACCAACGTTTCGCCGATCAGGTCGCTGCGTTCTATTCGGTGCTTGGCCGCCAATGGATGATCGGCCGGGCACGCGACGACTGCCTCGGTATCACCGAGGGAAAGGATTTCGATGTCGGACTCGTCCGACAGAGGCAGACGAACGAACGCCGCGTCGACGTCTCCTGCACGCAACATGTCGACGTTTCGAGTGGTCCAGGCGACGTCCCTGGTGACCTGCACTCCCGGGTAGCGTTGAGAAAACTCGTTCACCACGGTGTCGGGAAGCCCGAAGGCCACGGATCGGGTCAGCACGATGCGGAGCGTTCCCTCCCGTCCGTCTCCGGACGCGCGGACACGGGCGAGTGTGCGGTCCACCTGAGCGAGAATGGCCTCGCCCTCCTCCAACAGAACTCGGCCGGCCTCCGTCAGTGTCACGCCGTGCGAATTCCGCTCGAAGAGTTTCACGGCGCACTCTTTCTCGAACACTTTGATCTGCTGTGACAGGCCAGGCTGAGCGAGGTGCAGCCGATCTGCAGCGCGACCGAAATGCAGTTCTTTCGCCAAGACCACGAAATACTCGAGCCGTCGAAGGTTCACGCTCAGACCATAAGCATCGCTTCTCGCAATCGCAAAGAGTCCTATTGGACGCCGAGGCCCGTCCTGGCCCAGGCTGAAGGTCGAGGCCGACCCAGCGCAAGGTATCCGCGGCCGAACAACTTTCACGAAGGGCTTACACGTGTCCGACCAATCCTCAGGACCACCTCTCACGGTCGCAGACGCTCTGGCCGCCGGTCTGCAGCGGCACGGCGTCACAGTGATCTTCGGCCAATCCCTGCCATCGGCCCTGATGCTGGCTGCACCGAAGTTCGGTATCCGTCAGCTGGCGTATCGGACCGAGAATGCCGCGGGGACGATGGCCGACGGGTTTGCCCGTGTGTCCGGTCAGATCTCGGTGGTCGCGGCGCAGAACGGACCGGCTGCAACCTTGCTGGTACCTCCGCTCGCCGAGGCCACGAAGGCGTCGGTTCCGATTCTCGCACTGGTGCAGGATGTTCCGCGCGCCAACCGAGACCGCAACGCGTTCCAGGAGTTCGACCACCCCGACCTCTTTCGGTCGGTCTCGAAGTGGCTTCGAGTTCTCGACGACCCCGCACGGGTAGACGACTATCTCGACATGGCCATCACCGCCGCGACGTCGGGAAGGCCGGGGCCGGCAGTACTGATGCTGCCACGGGACGTTCTTATCGAAACAGCGACGGGATTGGGGCGACGCACAGCGACTCTCGGCCACTTTCCCCTCGACCCGGTTCGTCCGGCCTCAGATCGAATAGCCGAGGCGGCCGAACTCATCGCCTCGGCCGAACGTCCACTCCTCGTTGCCGGAGGTGGTGTACATCTTTCCGGGGCAGCCGATATTGTTGCGGCCCTTCAGAATCGAGTCGCCCTCCCAGTAGCGACCACGAACATGGGCAAGGGCTCCGTCGATGAACGGCACCCGCTGTCGGTCGGAAACATCGGCAACTACATGGGGCCGACGGGCGCGACGCACCATCTTCGCTCACTCGTCACCGACGCCGATGCGATAGTTCTCGTCGGTACACGCACCAACGAGAACGGCACCGATGCTTGGAGTTTGATTCCCGAGGGTGCCAGACTGATCCACATAGACGTCGACTCCAACGAGGTGGGCCGAAACTACGAGGCAATTCGTGTGGTCGGGGACGCGAAGCTCGCGCTGACCGACCTTCTCGAGGCGTTGGAGAAGTCCGATCTGAGCAAACGACACGCGGCGGCCGACTTCGTGAAAAGCCAGATCGCGGCAGGGCGTAACGCCCACACGACCGCAGTAGCGGATCTAGTGACTCCCGGAGACGGCCTGATTCGACCGGAATTGGTGGCGAACGAGATCAACGAGCTTCTCGACGAGAACACGATCGTCACAGCGGACGCCAGCTACTCGTCCATCTGGATGGGCAACTACCTCCGGTCACGCGTTCCGGGACAACGCTTCCTGTCCCCCCGAGGCCTCGCGGGGCTCGGATGGGGAATGCCCCTGGCGTTGGGAGCCAAGCTTGCTCGTCCTGATGCAACGGTCATCTGCCTCACCGGGGACGGTGGATTCGGGCACGTGTGGTCGGAGTTCGAAACGGCGGTGCGGGAGAACATTCCTGTTGTCGTTGTCCTGTTGAACAACGGTATTCTCGGCTTTCAAAAGCATGTGGAACTTGTGCAGTTCGGCGAATACACCAGCGCTGTGGACTTTGTCGCGGTAGATCACGCGGCCATCGCTCGAGCATGTGGAGCAGATGGAGTCCGCGTCGATAGCGCCGACGCGGTGGCCGATGTGCTCGCAAAAGCTATTGCATCCGGACGACCCACCCTGGTCGAAATCATCACCGATCCGCACGCATATCCCCCGATCACCGGATGGAGCGGCGTGTCCGCCGAAGTGATGTCACAGTAGAGACGAAGCACCCGAGCGAATCGGACGAAAGGCTTACGCGCCGCGCCTCGCCCCTACACGTGGAGCGAGGCGCGGCGTCTTTTGGATGCAATTCGGACCCAGCTATGCCGACGGTCCGGCAAACAGGCGTGGGCGTATTTTGTGCAGACCGGAAGCGTCAGACTATTTAACGATCTTAGGAGTTCGATCATGGCAGAGGACGGTGCCTACTTCAGGCCGGGCAAGGAATTCGAGCGCGACACCAACTACATTCCGACCCGGATCACCGCCGACGGCCGGGACGGTTATCCGGTGGAGGCGGGCCGGTATCGACTGATCGCTGCCCGCGCCTGCCCGTGGGCCCACCGATCCATCATCGTCCGTCGCCTGCTCGGGCTCGAAGACGCACTGTCCCTTGGCATTCCGGGGCCGACCCACGACCCGCGCAGCTGGAACTTCCAGGAGGACCCCGGTGGCGTCGACTCGGTTCTGCAGATTCCTCGCCTGCAGGACGCCTACTTCGCCCGCTTCCCGGACTACGAGCGCGGCATCACCGTCCCCGCCATCGTCGACGTTCCCACCGGCGAGGTCGTGACCAACGACTACCCGCAGATCACTCTCGACCTGAGTACCGAGTGGACGCAGTTCCACCGCGACGGAGCCCCCGATCTGTACCCGGAAGCGCTGCGCGCCGACATCGACGAAGTGTCCGACCTGGTGTTCAGGGACGTCAACAACGGCGTCTACCGCTGCGGATTCGCCGGTTCGCAGGAGGCATACGACAAGGCCTACGACCGACTGTTCGCACGCCTGGACTGGCTCGTCGAACGCCTGGCCACGCAGCGCTACCTCGTCGGAGACCACATCACCGAAGCAGACGTTCGCCTGTTCACCACCCTGGTTCGCTTCGATCCCGTCTATCACGGCCACTTCAAGTGCAACCGCAACAAACTCACCGAGATGCCGGTGCTGTGGAACTACGCACGCGACCTGTTCCAGACCCCCGGATTCGGAGACACCGTCGACTTCGACCACATCAAGCGGCACTACTACGAGGTGCACACCGCGATCAATCCGTCGGGCATCGTGCCGAAGGGACCCGATCTGGCCGGCTGGCTCGAACCGCACGGGCGCGAATCACTCGGCGGATCGCCCTTCGGTGACGGCACCGCGCCGCCGCCGCCGAAGCCGGACGAACTGGTTCCGCCCGAGCACCGGGTGTAGTGATTCCCAGCGGCTAGCGCAACCAGAAGACGCGAATGCAGATCAAACCTCCGTCGTCGCGGGCCATCCCGACGAACTGATTGTTCGCCAACCACCGGAATTGTTCCGAATCTGTCTGGAACACCGGTGCCGTGCGGTAGTAGTACTCGCGCTCGTCCACGAATTCGCCCGCCTGCAAGCGTGCTTCGACATCCTGCGGGGCACGGTAGTAGCCCCGGTTGTGGATGTCGATCAGCGACCCGTCGTCGGCACGCAGCACATATCGTGCGTCGAGTTGCACCGTGTCGCCGCGTTCGACGAACCAATCACCCCCGTACGAGAGCACCTCGCCCGTCATCTTCGGGCCCGTCACGGTGCCACCTGTGATAGGCACGAAGTGCAGCACTTCCTGTGCACTGCGGCCGATCCGCAATTCGTCCGACACACGCACCCGAATCTCGAACACGAATTCCAGCTCCGGTTCGGGCAGCATTTCCCGAGGAGACATCACCGTTCGTAGACCACTTGGCCGCCGACGATCGTGGCGATGATCGGCAACTCGGGAAGCTTCTCGGCAGGGCCCATCACGTCGCCGTCTACTGCGGTGAAATCCGCAGGTCCTCCGACGACGATGGTCCCGGTGCCGTCGGTCAGACCAGCAGCAGCAGCGACGTGCGTGGTGTACCCGTCCAGCGCCTGCTGCGCCGAGATTGCCTGCCGCGGTTGACGGGGGGTGTCGTCGGGCCGGTCTGCCGGGCGACGCAATCGGGCGTCGGCCATCACCACCCTGGGGTCGAAATGTGCTACCGGCCAATCAGATCCGAGCGCGACGGTCACACCGAGATCGAGAAGTTCTGCGACCGGCCAGCCCCGGTCGATCCGATCGCGGCCCATGCGCCGAGACCAGTCGTCGGCCTCGTCGGCTCGGGTGTATCTGGTGCAGTGAGTCGGTTGCATCGATGCGGCGATACCTGCGGTTGCAATCGTCGCCAGATCCTCGGGGCAGACGGTTTCGAGATGCTCCAGTCGATGCCCGACACCACTGCCGACGAGGGCCGCCAGGGTCTGCACACTGTGGTGCACAGCGGCATCGCCGATCGCATGGGTGGCAGTCGGCACACGACGGCTGTCGAGTTCACGCACCACGGCCGCGTAGCGCTCCGGTTCGGTCCACGACGGTCGAGTGCCCTCGCCGTACAGATCCGGGTGACACAACCACGCCGTCCCACCTTCCACGGTCCCGTCCATGAACAGCTTCGCGCCCGCATATCTCCACCGCTGCCCGGCAGTGCCGTGCACCAATTCAGCCAGCTTCTCGACCCGATCGGCAGGATGGTCCGGCTGCACCCAGCCGTACACCCAGAACCGCAACCCCGCGTCGTCTCCATCGAGAGCCCGGATCATCTCCACTGTTCCGGGCAGGTCGTCCATCACGTGAACTCCGGTCAACCCGACCGACGCCATCTCCTCGGTCACACTGCGCAGCAGAGACTGTGCGGCCCCCGCATTCTGCGCGGGCATCACACTCTCCACCAGATGGATTGCCGCCTCCTCGATCAGATGGCCGGTGGTATTGCCCCCGTCATCGACCGCCACCCGCGCAACTCCATGCACGAAGGTCTCTCGGCCGGTCACACCGGCAAGATCGAGTGCAGTTCGGTTGGCCAGCGACGAATGCGCATCGTAGAACCGGATCAGAACCGGCGTCGTGACCGACTCGGAAATGGCATCGAAACTCGGAGCCTGCCCGCCGAACACGTTGTGGTTCAGGCCCCATCCGCGAATCCAACCGTCGGTCGGTTCCGCCGCGTACAGTACCCGACGCACGTCGTCCAAATTCTCGCATCGACTGAAGTCGACCCCGAGTGACATCAACGCGCCCTGCACCACATGCGTGTGGGCATCCACCCAACCCGGTGTCACGGTGCCACCGGCCAGATCGACGACTCTCGTTGCCGATCCAGCGATTTCGAGAATGTCCGCAGTTGTTCCGACCGCAAGAACGCGATCGCCTCGAACTGCAACGGCTTCCGCTGATCGAGTGTCACCGACCTGAGGGAGTATGTGTCCGTTGATCAGGGCCAGGGTGGCGTCAGCCATTGTGTGCTCCATCTGTGTTGTCGGTTTCAGGCGTCATCCGAATGACTATCGTTCGCTCGACTGCGAACTGGGAGCGAGTTCGGAATCGATGTCGGTACTTCCCAGGCCTGCATACACCTCCGGTCTACGGGATCGGATCCACAGCGCAAGAAGAACTCCGAGGACGAACACCGAGACTGGAGCACTGACGGCGATGGTATTCACGATCGGACTGTCGGTGAGAGTGGCCAATTCGATCTTGTCGATCACCAAGTACAGGGCGATACCGAACAGCACGAAGGCGACAGCACCGGCCAGGGCCGCACCGCGATCTCGCACTCCGTCCTTGCCCTTCGAGAAGAAGACGGCAACCGACAGGGAGGTCAGCCACTGCAGCGCGAGAATCCCCACGGTGCCCGTACTTGCCGTCCACGCGGCCAATTGCAAGACGGGGTCGACGTCGGAGACCGCGAAGCACAGCACCGCAATAGCAGCGATTACGGACTGCACGATACTGGCGATGTGCGGAGACAGGTGTTTGCTGTGCACGGAGCTGAGCCGCACCGGGACAATCCGCTCGCGCCCCATGGCATATCCGTAGCGAGTGATCGCATTGTGAAAGGCCAGAAGTGCGGCGAGACCGCTCGAGATGATCAGTATCCGCATGACATCGGTGGCCGCGCTTCCGACGTAGGTATCCATCGCAGTGAAGAAGTAGCCGGCGGGATCAGCCGCAGCTGCATCGACCGCATTCCCCGCCCCGAATGCCATCACGGCAATCCAGACGATGAAGCAGTAGAAGATCGCGAGGAAGATGACCGCGGCATAGGTTGCACGCGGCACCGTCCGATCCGGTCGTACCGCCTCGTTACGGAACAGAGCAGTGGCCTCGAAACCGACGAACGCGGCGAACGACACAGCCAGCACGGCACCCATCGATCCTGTGAAGACGTTCTCCGGATAGAACGGCTCGAGGGAAAGACCGGTTGCGCCGCCGTGGACGACGACTCCGACGGCCAGCACCAGAAGCACCAAGACCTCGAGCACGAGAAGAACTCCCAGAACCTTGGCACCGACTCGAACCGACCGGTACCCGAGAACGGAGACGATCGCCGCTGCGACCAACGCCCACACCCACCACGGCAGGTCCACCCCGATGAAATCGTTCACCGTCGCCTCGGTCACCGCGCCGAACAGACCGTAGATACTGAGCTGGAGCAGCGTGTAACACACCACCGCGACCAGGGCGCTCCCCAAACCGGCAATCTTGCCCAGGCCCTTGCGGATGTAGGAATAGAACGCGCCGTTGTTGTGCACGTGCCGGGCCATCTTGGTGAAGCCGATGGCGAACACCATGTTGATGAGCCCAGCGGCCAGGTAGCCAGCAGGAGCCCCGATCCCGCCTACCAGCAGCGCGATCGGGGCCACCGCCACCATGACGGTGAGCGGCGCTGCGGCAGCGACAACGAAGAACACGATGTCGCGCGAATTCAGACTGGCGCGATCGAGGGTACCGGTGCGCTCGGAATGCTCGGGGATGGTCATAGCCGACTCCGTCCAATTAACCAAAACTGTTTTGGTTTTGACGTAATGTAAACCACAGTTGCCGACTTGGATAGTCCTGGAGAGAAATGAGTGGAATGTGGCAAGACCCCGTACAGCCTTGCTCGACGTCGATCGCATCGTTGACCAGGCGCTTCGAATCTCCGACACCACAGGAGATTTCACGATCACGCAGCTGGCGTCGAGGCTGGGCGTCCACCCATCCTCGCTGTATCACCACATTGCCGGTCGAGACGAAGTCATCGACCTCATGCGGGCACGAATCGGCCGGACAATCGACAACTCGGCATTCGAGTCCGCGCCCTGGGACGAGGCCATGCGGCGGCTGGGGTGGTCGTACCGCGCGGCCTTCGCGCGCCACGCTGGTTCGATCCGACTGCTCGCAACAACACTCGTTCGCGACAAAGAATCGCTGTCGGAGTACGACCGGATGGCACACGGGCTTCATGCAGCGGGCTTCGGTTGGCCGGAAGTCCTGCCGATCATCATCGCGTTCGACAACTTCGTTCTCGGATCCGCTCTCGACACGGCGAGCGGCGGCAATCTGTACACCGCTGATCCGCAGCTGCACCCCGCGCTGTCGGCTGCGGTAAACGACTCCGAAGGCGGAAGAAGCCCGTCCGAGCTGGCCTTCGAGGTGGGGCTGTCGGCTTTCCTCACCGGACTGCGGCACAAACTCGCCGACCGATGACTTGCTGGGCCTGCCCTTCGGAGAGTCCGAGTCATCCGAAGATCAAGCGTCGACACAACGGGCAGTGTGTGTTTGAATCCACGCAGCGGCAGGCTCGAACCGAATTGGCTCGTGACCATCCCCTTCGAGTCCCGTCACCGCTCGCCGAGCTCCGACGACCAGCGCTGGACACGTCCGTTGCGATGTCTTTGCCTGGACAGCTCGGTGCGGAAATACCTCAGCTTCGGTGCCCCCTTGGGTACCTGAAGTCCACGCGTCCGTCGGAGACGCCACCGTGTTCGACAACAAAAAGGATCGAAACCCATGGCTGACACCGTGTTCGACTTCTTCGCGCAGCCCGAGCTACCCACACCGACCCTCGAGTCCGACGAGGTTCGTCGACTGATTCACGAGAACTTCGGATTGGCATGCACTCTCACCGAGCTCGGCAGCCAGCAGGATCAGAACTTCGTGGTCCGTGACTTCGACAGCGGTGCTCCGGTCGGTGTCCTCAAGCTCAGCAATCCCGTGTTCAGCGAGTCCGAGATCGAGTTGCAGGACCTCGCCGCGAGCATCGTCGCCCAGCGAGAGCCGACGCTGCGTACCCCGAAGGTGGTCATCGGCCCACGCGGACCGATGTCTGCATGGTGGGCCTCTTCGCAGGGACGCATCCACGGCCGGGTCATCGAATTCATCTCGGGCACAACGCTGATGGGTTCGAACTATCTCTCCCCCGCCACGGCCGCACGGATGGGCGAGCTCGCCGGCAAGGTGAGCGTCGCGCTGTCCGAGGTCGACCACCCCGCATCGGGCCGGGTGCTGCAATGGGATCTGCGCCATGCCGATCGCGTCATCGCAACACTGTTGCCCGACGAGCCGGACCATGATGTCAGCGGATTCGTCACCGAGGTCACTGCTTCGGCCATGCACCAGTTGCAGTCGGTGTCGGCCGCCCTGCCCGTTCAGCTCGGCCACTTCGACATCACCGACGACAACGTTCTCGCGCCGACGACACCGGGCTCGCTCCCCGACGCCGTCATCGACTTCGGCGACGTCAGTGCGTCGTGGGCGGTCAACGAAATTGCAGTGACCTTGTCCTCGCTGCTGCATCACGACGGCTTCGCGCCGGTCGATGCTCTGCCCGCCATCCGTGCCTTCCATGCCGCACGTCCGCTGAGCGAGAACGAGATCGACGCACTGTGGCCCTTGGTCACCTTGCGCGGAGTGGTTTTGGTACTCAGCGGCCGTCAGCAGGTACGCCTCGACGCCGGAAATTCGTACGCTGACGCCGCGCTGGATCGTGAATTCCGCATCCTCCGCCAAGCCGCATCGGTGCCCTGCGCCGTGATGACCGAAACCATCCGTCGAGCACTGGGTTTCACTGCTCGGCCGCGACCGACATGGCAGGGTGCACCACTGGTCGCCGGTGTGTCCGACGCCGTGATCATCGACGCGGGCACCACATCGAGCGTCAACGACGAAGGACGCTGGCTCGACCGACACACCCTGACCACCGCCGCGCTCACCGCGCTCGATGCCGGCGCTCCCGCCGCAGTGGCACCTGCGTGGTCTCCCCGGCTCACCGGCGGACCCAGCCGCACTCCCACAGAACCGGCCACGGTCTCCACGGCCTCGACCATCTGGCTCGCCCAAGACACCACGCTCGACGTCCCCGCAGACTGCTCTAGCACGCACACCGACGACAGCATCACCGTCACGTACGGTGACGACGCCGTCCACTTCGTCGGAGTGCCGAACTCGACGAATTCCATTGTGCTGCCGTCACGCACACCGATCGATGTCCAGCTCACCCGAGCGAACTCGGGGCCGATACCACTGCGCGTCGAACCGTCGTACGCCCGGGGTTGGTCGGTACTCGCCGGTGACCCGGCTCCGGTTCTCGGGCTGCCCCCTACCGTCGACGCCCCAGAGGACGACACCCTCGAGCGCCGCGAACGACTGCTCGCCGAGGTCCAGGAGCACTATTACGCGGAGCCGCCCCGTATCGAGCGTGGGTGGCGTGAGTACCTGGCCGATGTCGACGGCCGGGTCTATCTCGACATGGTCAACAATGTCGCCTCCGTCGGCCATGCCCGCCCGGAGGTGGTCGCGGCGGCGAATCGGCAGATGCACCTGCTGAACACCAACTCGCGCTTCAACTATCGCGCGATCACCGAGTTCGCAGAACGCATCACCGCAACCCTTCCCGATGAGCTCGACACCGTGTTCTTCGTCAACTCCGGTTCGGAGGCAACTGATCTCGCCATCCGGATCGCGATGGCTGCGACCGGACGTACCGATATCGTGGCCATGAAGGAGGCCTACCATGGGTGGACCTTCGCCAGCGATGCCGTCTCGACATCCATTGCCGACAATCCCAATGCCCTTGCCACCCGGCCGGACTGGGTACACACCGTCGATGCCGCGAATTCCTACCGGGGTAAGCACCGCGGTGACGACGCCTCGAGGTACGCACCCGAGGCCGTGCAGTTCATCGACGACCTGGCTGCAGCAGGAACTCTCCCCGCCGGGTTCATCTGCGAGTCCTACTACGGCAACGCCGGCGGTGTCGCACTTCCTGACGGCTACCTCCAGCAGGTGTACGCCGCAGTCCGCAGGCACGGCGGCATAGCGATCTCCGACGAAGTGCAGGTTGGCTACGGCCGACTAGGCGAATGGTTTTGGGGCTTTCAGCAACAGCAGGCGATTCCCGACGTCGTCGCCGTCGCGAAATCCATCGGCAGCGGCCAACCCGTCGGCGTCGTCGTCACCACCCGAAAGATCGCCGACCGCTACCGCACCGGTGGTTACTTCTTCTCGTCCACGGGCGGGTCCCCGGTGTCGTCGGTGATCGGTCTCGCCGTGCTCGACGTCATCCAACACGGGGGCCTGCAGGAGAACGCGCGCGTGGTCGGTGGCCACCTGAAGTCTCGGCTACAGGCGCTCGCCGCCGAACACCCCATCGTCGGCACCGTGCACGGATCCGGGTTGTATCTGGGACTCGAGTTCGTTCGCGATCACACCACCCTCGAGCCGGCCACCGAGGAAACCGAGGCCATCTGCAACCGGTTGCTCGAATTGGGAGTTGTCATGCAGCCCACCGGCGACCACCAGAACGTACTCAAAATCAAACCACCGCTGTGTGTCTCGAAGAATTCGGTCGACTATTTCGTCGACTCGTTGGAGAGAGTTCTGACAACAGGCTGGTGACGCGCCCCGCGGCAACAGCAGAATCTGCGGGTCGCACGTCAAGTCGTCTCGATACGAACACGCTTCGAAAAGCCCTGCGTTCATGCGCAGGATCACAGAACTCTGGAGGCAAAAGTGATTCCTTCTACATCTACATCGAACGACGTGCATCAGCCAGTAGCGGTGATAACGGGTGCCGGCTCTCCAGCCGGAATCGGATTCGCCTGTGCCCGCGCGCTCGCGTCCACACACTCGCTCGTGATTGCAGCGACGTCGTCGCGAATCAACGACCGTGTCGCCGAACTGGCCGATATCGGCGCTCGCGCAGTAGGGTTCATCGGAGACCTCACCGATTCCATGGTCGCGAATCGTCTGGTCCAAACGGCCGTCGACAACTTCGGGCGGCTCGACGTACTAGTCAACAATGCGGGTATGACAGCAACGACCGGCAGCGAAGAGTTGGCACCTGCCGAGTCGACGTCGGATGATCAATGGCACGCGGCAATCTCGCGGAACCTCGACACGAATTTTTTCGTTTCACGAGCGGCGCTCGTCCCTATGTCGCAACAGGGATATGGGCGAATCGTCAACGTGGGTTCGATTTCCGGATCGGTGATGGCCTACCGCGGCGATGCCTCTTACCACGCAGCCAAGGCAGCCCTCGTCGGACTCACACGATCGATCGCCATCGACAACGGTCATCGCGGCATCACCGCGAACGTCGTTGCTCCGGGTTGGATCGCGACGAGTTCCGCGACAGAACACGAAAACACCATGGGAGCTGCTACCCCACTGGGTCGATCCGGTCGACCGGACGAGGTGGCGGCTCTCGTTGCCTTCCTTGCCTCACAGGCAGCGTCCTACATAACGGGACAGGTCATCGTCGTCGACGGCGGCAATTCGGTCGCCGAGGAGCGCGGATTCGGAACCGCCGAATGAACTGACTCCCGTATGAGAAAGCCGAATCAGGTCTTCGGGTGAGGCCCGATCGTTCGGGACAGCCGGTCGATAGATGTCGATGTTCGCCGGATACGGGACTTCCACCACGACAGCACCGCCCGCAACGACCCCCTCAACCGACTTCGCGCGTTCAGCGATCAGCTCCTGCACTGCATCCGACGCCGACTCGCCGTCATCACCGGTTGGAGGCCGATCTCTCGACACGGCGAGACGCCATCCTCGATGCCTGGATCGGCCTCTCGACCTGTCGAAGTGCCCTGGGCGCGGTCACAGAGAGTGTGACTGTGGTCGTTGATGTTCCGGGTTGGATTATAGGCTCGCAGTGACACGACGTGCCCATTGCCGATCGGTGATGTGGCAACGACGCCACATTCCGGCGTTGCTGTGGTGCTATATCCCGCTTCGCCTCCCCGCGGGCGGCACGGTCAGTGCAGTCGAGTGATGCGACACGTTGTGTCGATTGACAGCAACCGGCATCTCATTCGACTCCGAACGGAGTTCCGGGGGCTCAGCCGGCAGCAGTAGCCGTAGGTGAGAACACTTTAATGGTTTGTACACGCATCGTCCAGCGGAAGCCTGTGACTGTCCGTGCAATTTCCTCGTGTCCAGTACCGAGGCATTAAGTCTCTATAACGCATATCAATTGAGACGTCACGTCGGCTGCATCCTTGACGCCTTAACAATCGACATCTACAGTGATCCAAACCACTCCGTATACGTACTATTTGATCGGATCTAGCCGATGTCACCTCTTGACGCCGTCGCCGAAAGCCATGTCACCGACGGTCCATTGCCCGCACCCGTTGGGAATTCCTCTGAATTCGCAGCAAAGTCGGTTCTCATCACTGGCGGAGGAAGCGGGATCGGCGCAGGTACAGCACGCCTGATGGCCGAAAATGGGGCGTATGTCGTCGTTCTCGGACCAGACGAGAAGCCCCTGTCCGAGGTCGCAGCTGCCGTGAGAGGCGTCGCTATCGTTGGCGACGCCTCCGACAGCAACGATGTCGATGCTGCGATCCGAGCGGCACGGGAGGCCACCGGCCAATTGGACATCCTCATCTCGTGTGCAGGAATAAGTCCTTTCGGCTCTGCGACGGATACCACCGACGAGCTGTGGGGTCGAGTAGGTCGTGTCAACCTCGATACTGCCTTCGTCGCTGCGCGCCAATGCCTTCCAGCTCTGATCGAGTCGCGGGGATCGATCGTGCTGGTCTCGTCGCTCGCCGGGCTGCTGTCAGCACCCAACGCTGTTGCCTACACGACGACGAAGCACGCGATCATCGGCCTGACACGCTCTCTCGCCGGTGACTACGGACCTCGGGGTGTTCGTACGAATGCAGTGTGTCCGGGATTCGTTCGCACGGCAATGTCGGACTCGGTGATGACCGAACTCGGAGGTCTCGACGGTGCAGATGCGCTGGAGGCTGCCTATGTATCGGCGACTCGGTTCACTCCGCTGCGCCGTCCGGCGGCTACGAGAGAGATCGCCGAGGTCATCGCTTTTCTGGCCGGCCCCCGCTCTACGGCGATCACAGGATCCGTCATCACTGCAGACGGTGGGGTCTCCGCTATCGAGACCGGCACCATCGCCGCGTTTGCTTGACCGAACTATTTCCGAACCCATCCCAACGATGTCCGAACCAATCCAGGAGAACACCATGAAACTCGACCCACTCAGCTGCCGATCTGCATCGACGGAGCTGCTGAACACGACCGAAAACCCGAGACACCGAGCTATTCTCGAGAACTACCTTCTGCACGCCAGCTGCGAGGTGGCCGGTTACTGGCAGTACATCTTCGACTCCTCCATGACGGTGCAGGAACCGGTCTACCATTTCCGCGGCGGTCCATACGCGTCGATACTGACCGGTCGAGAAGCAGTCATGGGCTTCTACGAGCAGAATGCGATCGCCGGCTCGAATGTGATGTTCTCCGAACACGAACGGCTCTCGGTTGCCGACTGGGGACTATCCGGAGACATGCTTCTGCACCAGCTCGTACCGGGCTCCATGCTGGCCGCGATGGGTGAAACCGCCGACGATCACGACGCCATCTATGTGATCAGTGTTCAGGCAATGCAGCTGTGGCCGTACAACGCCGACGGCCTGCTCGAAGGCGAGAACGTGTACATCGACTGGGACAACCGGACGGTAACCAAACTGGACCCGGCCGAGGTGATCACGGCCGCGCAAGCTCGCGCGGCACTCGATCCGTTCATTCCGGCGTTCGCCAAGTTCGTTCCGGACTACGCAAAATGACATTTTCGGGAATCAGCGGAAAAATTGCACTCGTCACAGGTGCCGGCAGCGGTATCGGAGCCGGCAGCGCGCTGCGCCTGTCACAAGAAGGCGCGACCGTGGTCCTGGTCGACCGAAACCAAGCCGCGGCGCAGTCGATAGCAGACGCCCTCCCTGGGGACACGGTGGTACTTGCCGCCGACGTCGGCAGCGAAGACGAGATGGCCGCCGCATTCGATGCGGCCGTCGAACGCTGCGGTGCTGTCGATCTCGTACACCTCAATGCGGGTATATCAGGACCGTTCGGCACGTTCGAATCGACCACGGTCGAACAGTTCGACGACACAGTGCGCATCAACTTGCGGGGTGCATTCCTCGGATTGAAGAACAGCTTCCGGGTTATGTCCGGACGCGGCGGCTCGATCGTACTGACGGCGTCGCTGGCAGGTCTCCGAGGTAGCCCAGACATCGCCCCCTATGTGGCCACCAAGCACGGCGTCGTCGGCTTGACGAAAAGTGCAGGCGTGCAGGGTGCTTCGCAGAATATCAGGGTGAACGCCATTGCACCGGGAGTGATCGACACCGCCATGCAAGGTCCACTGATCGAGGCCATGGGTGGTGGGGCCTCGGCGCAGTCCGTGCTGCACAGCGCAAGCCCAGTGGGTCGGATGGGCACCACACAGGAAGTGGGGTCGCTGGTGGCTTACCTGCTCAGCGACGAGGCACTGTTCATGACCGGCAGCGTCATCACCATCGACGGTGGAGTCAGCGCTGACAGTCCGATCAAGATGAGCTGACACCCCGCACACCGGTTACGGTCCGTGACCGACGACGGGGCACCCTCCTCGGCACACCGTTGTCCTGTCGGCATCGACCTACCCACGACACCACTCCGGCTGCATACAGCACTTCGAAACAGGAGCAACATGACCTCTACAACGCTGGACGAGAGCCTTCTCGAGGGCTCGGACATCACCGTTCTACGCCCCGGCTCAACAGAATTCGACGCGGCGCGCGTCATCTGGAACGCCATGTTCGACCGTCACCCTCTGCTCATCCTGCAACCCAAGAGCACCGAAGGGGTTGCTCGAGCGGTAAAGTTCGCGCGTGCCAACGATCTCCCGATCGCAGTGAAGTGCGGTGGCCACAGCGCGCCCGGCCACAGCATGTGCGGTAGCGAGGGAATCGTCATCGACCTGGTCGATCTCCAGAAGGTCGCCGTAGATCCGGTAAAGAAGGAAGCACGTGGTCAAGGCGGCGCCCTGCTCGGGCGCTTGGACGAGGCGACTGCACCGCACGGTCTCGTCGTACCCGCCGGGGTGGTCTCTCACACCGGAATGGGCGGTCTGGTCCTCGGCGGGGGTTTCGGGCACATCATGCGCAAGTTCGGGCTGTCGATCGACAGTCTGTTGTCCGCCGAGGTGGTCCTGGCCGACGGCTCCGTCGTTCGCGCGGATACCGACCACCACGCTGACCTGTTCTGGGCTCTGCGCGGTGGGAGCGGGAACTTCGGAATCGTCACCGAGTTCCATTTCAAATGCCATGACTTCGGGCCCAGCGTGGCCGTGGCAATCGCAGTCATCGAACTCGAGCATGCGCGGCCGGCACTGGAGCTGTGGAGCGCCGAAATGGAGGACGGTCCCGACGAGTTGTCGTGGATTTCGTTCCTGCGCAACGTTCCCGACCGGCCCGAGTTCGCCTGGGTACCCAGAGAACTGGTCGACAAGCCGGTTCTCATCATGCCCATGTTGTGGGCGGGTGACCCTGAAGAAGGAGAACAGCGGTTGGCGCAATTGACGGATAAGCTCGAGAACCTCGCAGTGCTCTACCGCGATGTCTTGCCCTATGTGTTGGTGCAGCAACAATACGACGATATCTTCGGCTACGGATACCGAACCTATTGCAAGGCGGGGTTCATCAACGACCTCAACGATGCCGCGATCGATGCGCTCTTGGACTCGTCGGCATGCGTTCCGAATTCGTTGTCGCAGATCGAGATCCTACGTTTGGGTGGCGCAGTCGAGAGAGTGGCCGAGGACGAGACTGCATTCTCGCATCGAAAGGCCAAATACCCGATCAACATCATTGCGATGTGGGACGACGCGTCGCGCGACGACGAGACCATCGGCTGGGTACGTCAAGCGTATTCTTCCGTCGAGCCGTTCCTGAACGGCGGCATCTACGTCAATTACGCGGGTGGCGACGAAACTGGTGGTGACGCTGCAGCTTACGGGTCGACCTGGGATCGTCTGGTGTCGCTCAAGGAAAAGTGGGATCCCGACAACGTCTTCAGGTTCAATGCCAACTTGCGCAGAGCCGACTTGGCCACTTAGGCGTTCGACCGACCTCTGGATCTCGTGCTCGATCGGCCGCACTACCGACCATGCCCGGGCGTCGATGTAGATTCGACGCTCGGGCATCGGTGTATCTGCACCGCGATGGTGTCATGGCCTGCACGCTGAAGACTCCGGTGCCGGATCCCCCAGTCATTGCATGTGTTCAGCGGCCGAATACAACACGGTATGTTTGTGGGTAGCTGAGTCGTTGGGCACGATCGGCTGATTTCACACAGTCACGGCGTCGACGGGGAGGAGGTGCACATGGACGCTACTTCCGTCGTCCGATTCGACGATGCACCAGGTCATCTCCTTCGGAGAGCGCAACAGATTCACACGGATTTGTGGAGCAAAGAGGTCGGCGACGTCTTGACCGGGCCGCAGTATGCGACCTTGGTGGCAATCGCAGGGTGGGAAAATCTCGATCAGAAGAAGGCAGGGGAATTGGCCTCGCTGGACAAATCCACTGTCGGTGGCGTGGTCAAACGGCTCGAGTCGAAGGGATGGGTCACGAGGGCCACCAGCCCCCTCGATGCCCGGCGGCGCATTCTGTTGCTGACCGACTACGCCCGCCGCGAGCTCCCGTCGATTTCCTCTGCCGCCGAACGGGTGCAGCGCAGTTTGTTACGACCGTTGACATCCGACGACGCACATAAGCTCGTCACTCTGCTGCACGCGGTCGCGTTTGCCTTCGAGGACGAAAAGTCGATCGGCACAGCCCGATTCACAGCCGGGCCGATGCTCGAACTCGACACAACGCCGGGCTACCTGATCAGGCGCGCTCAGCAGGTTCATGCAGCGCTGTGGACATCGGTCTTCGCCGGCGATTTGACCAGCCCGCAATACGCTGTATTGGCGGTGGCCGCCGTAGCGGAGCGCGTCGATCAGTCACAAATTGGCAATCGAGCCTCTCTCGACTCGTCCAGCGTTGCAGATATCGTCACACGCCTCGAAGCGCGCGGCTGGTTGACCCGACGAAAAGACGATGTCGACGGCAGGCGAATGATCGTAGAGTTGACGTTGCCTGCCACCACTGCCATCAGACACCTCACCACATCCGTTCGGGACGTTCAGCAGCGTTTGCTGTCACCCTTGAGCGACAAAGACGCATCGGTCTTCATGACCCTGATGCAGCGTGTGGTGAACGTGGACTGCGCATCCGATGGTCTCGTGACGACGGCCTGACACCCCGAAGTTTCATCTCGGCGGCCGATCGCATCACTCGGTTGCGTCGATCACGGCAGGTCGAGGGTCACAGCGGCGACAGTTCCGTCATCTGCCGACGCGATCCGCGTAACGCACGTACACAATCGAGCGTTCGACTGCTGCTGTCGGTTGCTGAAGAACACATCTCGGTGATCCACGATCCCCTCGACCGAACAGATGTCGACCTGACACAGCCCGCACTCACCTCGTCTGCAGTCGAACATCATCTCCGCTCCGGCAGCTTCCAATGCCTCTAGCATCGACTCGTTGCTCTTCACGGTCACGGCGAGACCCTGCTTGGGGACGCGCACGACGAACTCTCCCGTGAGGTGCCGACCTGCAGTCCCGAAGGTCTCGTAGCGGAGCGCGCCGGGTGGCCGTCCTGCCGCCGACCATTGACTGCGTACCGCATCGAGCATGCCCACCGGCCCGCACACGTACAGAACAGTCGACGGGGGGCAGTCGTCGATGTAACTCGCCACATCGAGTCGCCCGTCCTCTTCGCTCGTGTGAACGGTGAGGAAGTCACCGTGTAGCTCCTGCAACTCGTCGACGAATGCCATAGCCTTGCGATGCCGCCCTACGTAGGTGAATCCGTAGCCGTTGCTGTCCAGCATCTTTCGACTCTTCACGGCCTCGCCCATGGACATCAGCGCGGTCACACCGATGCCGCCCGCCAAGAATCTGACGTGTCCGGGGCTACGGCTGAACGGGAAGCTCGCCAACGGCTGCGTGGATCGAATTCTCGAGCCCGACTTCAGCGAATGCATGTACGTCGATCCGCCTCGGGAATGCGGCGAGAGATGCACACCGAGAATCAGCGTGTGCGGGTCTGTGCCTCGCGCCGCAACCGAATACGACCTCACTTCGGTCTGTTCACCTATCCTTACGTCGACATCGAGGTGACTGCCTTCGATCTGGCCTGCGACGGGATCGGGAAAGCGTAATGCGATCCGCCGAATCGAGTCGGCGGCGTCGCTGACATCGGAAACGGTGGCCGTAGACCAGCGCCGCTGAGAGGTGGCACTCATCGGCTTTCCCGACCGATCATCTTTTCGATCGTGCGGCGAACCCATTTGCCGCCTGCATCGATGTTGAGGTTGTAGAAGTCGTAGCCAGGGTTTGCGTCGATCGCGGCTTGCTGCGCGTTCAGCATGGTCTCGTCTTCGAAGAAGATTCGCGATACCCCCTCCTTCAACTCGTTGGTCACTCGCTGCTTGTCCAAAGCGAAATTGCGGTTGATGGCCCAGTGGTACATACAAGTCTTGGCGCTCGTCGGCGTCATGGTGTGCAGCACGAAGGTGTTGACGCCCTGACTTCGATCCCCCTCGGGCGCACCGGTTCCTGCGATAGCCACACCGACATCGAGTGCAATCGTCGACGGTGCCAGGTAGTTGATGATCTGCCAGCGATCCACCGGACCGTGATAGTCGGGAAATTTGATGTTGAGCATGTACTGCCACAGCGGTGGTGCTTCGATGTTCCGCATCCAACGGGTCACCGTCACTCTGTCTCCCGAATGCTCGGTGTCGAACGGTGCGACGCTCAGGTGTTCGTTGCCGATGCTCGAGGTGTGGATGAACTCTTCGTGCGTGAGATCCATCAGATTGTCGAGCACAAGTTGATAGCCCGCATCGACTGCGATCATCTTTCCGTCGCCGGCCCAGTTCGGGTCGTCGTTGGTATGTAGGTCGGGAATCAGATCGGGGTCGGCCAGCGCGGGATTTCCCGGCCACACCCACACGAATCGGTGACGTTCCACCACCGGGTACGACTGCACGGACGCACTGGGGTTGATGGTTTCCTGGGCAGGCATGAACGTGCACTTGCCGTCCTGGTCGTACTTGATGCCGTGGTAGCCGCACTGAACCTCGTTGCCGCACAATGTGCCCATCGACAGTGGGACCAGTCGATGCCAACACGCATCGGCTAGCGCAACCGGGTCGCCGGTGGTCGTTCGGTAGACCACGACCGGCTTTCCCGCGACATTGACCGGGCGCAGTGCTCTACCCACCTCGTGGTCCCACGCTGCGACGTACCAGGCGTCCATCGGCCAGTCGCTGGCCGCAATGTCGACGAAGTCGGAGCCCTGTGAAGCAAGCGACATCTGTGATCTCTCTTCCTTGTGCGTTCAACCCAGATCGGACTTGTAGTCCGTATGCGGATCAATATCTGTGACTGACGTTACAGCGCGCTAGATGTTGGGTCAATGCGCAGTTGCATGCCGGAATGAACCGCTCGCCAGCCCGGAGGCGGCACACCTAGACCCCGCAGCCTGCCCTGCATGTATGTATTGACAGCCACACTTGACCAGCATACGGTTATTATCCGTATACGTACTATTTTGCGTAACCAAATACGTGACAAGGAACCGCCCGTGTCTGTATCCAGAACCACAGCTACCCCACCCACAAGCTCTCAACGCCGTCGTGTCGCCGCGGCGAGCTTCGTAGGAACGACGATCGAGTGGTACGACTACTTCATATACGGTAGCGCCGCGGCACTGGTCTTCGCGCCGCAATTCTTCCCGACCGCCGATCCATTGACCGGCACTTTGGCCGCATTCGCCACGTTTGCGGTCGGCTTCGTGGCCCGCCCGATCGGCGGAATCGTCATGGGCCACTTCGGCGATACCGTCGGACGCAAGTCGATGCTGGTGATCTCGATGATGATGATGGGTCTGGCAACGGTCTGCATCGGCCTGCTCCCCAATTACGCGTCCATCGGAATCGCGGCACCGATTCTGCTGGTGGTCCTGCGATTCGTCCAGGGGCTCGGCGTCGGCGGTGAATGGGGCGGTGCCGTACTCATGGCCGTCGAGTACGCGCCCAAGAAGAAACGCGCCCTCTACGGTGCGTTCCCTCAGATGGGCCTGCCTGCAGGCATCGTTGCGGCGAACCTGGTTTTTCTACTGGTCAGTGCTGCGGTGGCTCCCGAGGCGTTCGCTGCGTGGGGATGGCGAATCCCGTTCTTGATCAGCGCGGTACTCATCGTGGTCGGATTGATCCTGCGGTTGAAGATCGACGAGAGTCCGGCTTTCGTCGCGGCTCAGGAAACTCGCACAACCACCACGAGCCCCTTGCTGGAGATCGTTCGGACGCATCGGCGGTCGCTCGTCTTGGCCTGTGCCGCCTCGATCGCCGCTCCCGCTCTGGGGTACCTCGTACTGGTGTACATGCTCTCCTACGGGGTACAGGTGCTCGAGATCCCACGAAACACCATGCTGTGGTTGATCATCGGCGGCAGCATCGTGTGGATCTCCACCATTGCCGGGGCCGCGATTCTCGCCGACCGTATAGGCCGGAAACCGGTATTCCTCGCCGGCGCAGCTCTTGTCACGGTCTGGGCGTGGCCCTTCTTCCTCCTCGTCGATACCGCCCGACCCGAACTGATACTTTTGGCCTTCGCTGTGGGCACCGCGGGGATCGCCGGAATGGCGGGCCCACAGGCAACGCTGGTGGCCGCACTGTTCCCCACCGCCGTCCGGTACAGCGGTGCCTCCCTGGCGTACCAGGTCGGTTCCATCTTCGGAGGTGCACTTGCACCACTGATCGCCACCGCGCTCTACGCCGCGTACGGCAGCTCCACACCGATCGCTGCCTACATGGCGGGTCTGGGATCGATCAGCTTCGTGGCACTGCTCTTCCTCGACGAATCCGGCCACGACGGCCTCGACGATACATCTGACATCACCCCAGTTCGGAGCGAGAGTGCACGCTGACTCGCCCATCCACGGCAACTGCCATCCGACCAGAACCCAGGGAAAGAGGTGCTCATGAGCACGACGAGATACAGATCCGACGACGACGACCTCGACGGGTTCTACCGTGACATCGCAGAGCACGACCTTCAGCCACTGTGGGAGATGCGCGGACTGCTCACCCCAACCCCGACCGTGAAGACGCTCCCGCATCGGTGGACCGCCGGGGACCTGCAAAAACTAGCTCAGCGCTCCGGCGAACTCGTTCCCATCGACCGGGGCGGTGACCGTCGGGTCCTGGCACTGGCGAACCCAGGTCTGGCGGGCGCACCGTACGTCTCGTCCACCCTCTGGGCCGCAGTGCAGTTTCTGCAAGGCGGTGAAGTGGCACCGGCACACCGGCATTCGCCATCGGCACTGCGCTTCATCCTCGACGGGGACGGAGTTTATACCGTCCTCGACGGCGATCCCGTGACGATGGCGCGCGGCGATCTCGTACTCACGCCCGCATGGGCGTTCCACGAACACCACAACCCTGGATCTCAATCGATGATGTGGCTCGACGTTCTCGACCTACCTGTGGTGGCGGGACTGGACGCGGTCTTCTTCGAAGCAGGGCCGAGCGAAGACGCGGACCGCTCGACAGCACCACGGTCGTCCTCGGAGCGGCGCTACGGACAAGGCGCAGGGCTTGTGCCCGCGAACGGGTCTGCGCACCCCCACGAACGCGCACATTCCCCCCTGATGGTGTACCGATGGGCCGAGACCGATGCTGCTCTCACGGCACTACTCGAGCTGTCGGACACCGGAGACGCGCAACTTCGCTTCCGCGACCCCACCCGCGACCGCGATGTCATGCCGACCCTGCGGTGCGAGATGCGCCGCACAACCGCCGGCACACGCACGGTCACCGACCGCCAAACCGGATCGAGGGTGTGCGCAGTACTCGACGGTTCGGGCACCGTCGACATCGCCGACCGAACCTACACGATCGCAGAGGGTGACATCTTCGTCGTGCCATCCTGGGCTACCCACACACTCTGCGCCACAACGGCTCTCGACATCTTTACCACCAGCGACGCACCGATACTCGAAGCGCTGTCGCTCTATCGCAGTGAGCAGGTAGCACCATGACCACCACACACTTCGCCACACTCGTGGTCGGCGGCGGGATCGGCGGATTGGCCACCGCCCTGGCACTCGCACGATCCGGAACCGAGGTACACCTGGTCGAGCAGGCACCGGAATTCACCGAAATCGGTGCAGGGCTACAGATCGGACCGAACGCCACCCGAGCGCTCGACCGCCTCGGACTGTTGAACGAGCTCTCCGACATCGCCGTGCATCCGCGGAGCGGCATCATCCGCGACGCCGTGACGTCCGAGGTGCTGACCAGACTCGACTTCGGACCCAGCTTCATCGCCCGATACGGCTACCCCTACCTCGTGGCGCACCGCAGCGACGTCCTCACGCTCCTGCTGCACGCCTGCCAACGCGAACCTCGGGTGACACTGGAGAACAACCGCACCGTCGTCGAAGTCGTCGAACACTCCGACCACGCGATCACCCGATTCGCCGACGGTGACGAATACACCGCCGACGTCCTGATCGGTGCGGACGGCATCAAATCACGCGTACGACAACTACTCGACACCGCCGAACCTGTCTTCAGCGGACACATCGCTCACCGCGGCGCAATCGACATCGCCGACGTACACACCGACGCCGCAACCGAAGACGTCGTGCTGTGGATGGGCCCCGGTATCCACCTGATGCAGTACCCCGTCCGACGCGGCGAGCTGTACAACCAAGTTGCGGTCTACGAAAGCCCCCGCTTCGCGGCAGGACGCGACGATTGGGGCGACGCCGACGAACTCGCCGAAATGTTCGCACCTGCCTGCTCCGCAGTCAAGGACGCGATCGAACAGATCGACACCAGTCGAGCGTGGCCGGTCTTCGACCGCGACCCCATGCCGACCTGGACGACCCCGCACACCGTCCTCATCGGCGATGCCGCCCACGCGATGCTGCAATATCTGGGGCAGGGAGCCTGCCAGGCGCTCGAAGATGCACTGGTGCTGTCCAATTCGCTCGCCGCCCATCCGGGAGACGCAGTACGCGCCTTCAAGCGATTCGAAGAACTACGAGTCCCCCTCACCAACAAATGTCAGACCGTAGCTCGGCCCTGGGGACGTACCTGGCACACCAGCGATCCAGCGATGCTCGCGCTACGCAACCGAGTGTTCCGAACACGAGCAGACGACGACTACACCGACTTGGACTGGCTCTACGCCGACCGCCCCGAAGAATTGGACGTCACCGGATCCTGACCACCGCACACTGACCAGAAGGACATTCCATGAAATTCGTCAGCTTCAGAAGCGCACAGGGCACCCAGGGAATCGGCGTGCTCGAATCAGATGCAACCATCATCGACATCACCCCACTCGCACATCACTCCGCACCGGCAGGATTGAGCCCGATGCGGGCGCTGTTGCACGCCACCGACGGACGACTGTCGTTCAGCACCAACGACTTCGACGGACTGGACCGGATCGACATCAGCACTGTCGCATACGATCCGATCGTGCCCGATCCCACCAAAGTCATTGCTGCACCGGTCAACTACCGCGATCACCAAGCAGAAATGATGGAGGACCATCACATCGACTCGTTGGGCGTCTTCCTCAAAGCCCCCTCCTCGGTGATCGGCCACGGAAGCACGATCACCCTGCCCTACACCGACAGACGCTTCGACCAAGAGGGGGAGCTTGCCCTCGTCATCGGACGCACCACCCGGAACGTCGCGGTCGCCGAGGCCTTGGGCTCGGTCGCCGGGTACACCTGCCTACTCGACATCACGATGCGCGGCGGCGAAGACCGGTCCACTAGAAAATCTTTCGACACCTTCACACCCGTCGGGCCGTATCTGGTGACCCCGGACGAGGTCGGCGAACTCGGTGCCTTGCAACTGAGAACCACTGTCGGTGAAAATCTGCGCCAGGACGCCGACATCTCCGACCTCATCTGGGGCGTGCCGGAACTCATCGCCTACGCCTCCTCCGTCATGACGCTGCACCCCGGCGACATCATCACCACCGGCACCCCCGCCGGAATCGGCCAGATCGTCGATGGCGATACCGTCTCGGTCGCCATCGACCGTATCGGCGCACTGACAGTGAAGGTGAGTGCCCTCGGCGCGGTCGCGTGTCCGACCAAGGGGGCGACACGCGGCCCCAAACCGCCGGCCGCGGTCACCCCGGTCCGCGCCCGAGCTTCCTCCGATTTCGCCTCCACCAGCACCAAGGCACCGTGATGACCCACACCGTGCGCGGCATCATCGCACGATCCAAAGATGCCGTCGTCGAACTCGTCGACATCGTCATCCCCGACCCCGGCCCCCACGACGTCATCGTGAAGGTGCAGGCCTGCGGGGTCTGCCACACCGACCTCACCTACCGCAACGGCGGCATCAACAACGAATTCCCGTTCCTACTCGGCCACGAAGCCGCCGGAATAGTCGACACCATCGGTGACGCCGTCACCCACGTGTCCGTCGGAGACTTCGTCGTCCTCAATTGGCGCGCTGTTTGTGGGGAATGCCGTGCCTGCAAGCGCGGGCGCCCGTGGTACTGCTTCGACACCCACAACGCCTCGAAGAAAATGACCCTCACCGACGGCACCGAACTCACCCCCGCCCTGGGGATCGGGGCGTTCGCCGACAAAACACTCGTCCACGAAGGACAGTGCACCAAAGTCGACCCCACCGCCGACCCCGCCGTCGTCGGGCTCCTCGGCTGCGGAATCATGGCCGGCCTCGGAGCAGCGGTCAACACCGGCAACATCTCCCGCGGAGATTCCGTCGCAGTGATCGGCTGCGGCGGCGTCGGAGATGCCGCCATCGCGGGTGCCGCCTTGGCCGGAGCATCGATCATCATCGCCATCGACCGTGACGACACCAAACTCGCCTGGGCAAAAGAACTCGGTGCCACCCACACCGTCAACGCCTCCCACACCGCGCCCATCGACGCCGTCAAAGATCTCACCGACGGCCACGGTGCCGACGTCGTCATCGACGCCGTCGGGCGTCCGGAGACATGGAAGCAGGCCTTCTACAGTCGCGACCTCGCCGGCACCGTCGTCCTCGTCGGTGTCCCCACCCCCGACATGCGCGTCGAGATGCCGATGATCGACTTCTTCTCCCACGGTGGATCATTGAAGTCGTCCTGGTACGGCGACTGCTTGCCCGAACGTGACTTCCCGATGCTCGTGGATTTGTACCAACAGGGCAGGTTACCGCTCGAGAAGTTCGTCACCGAACGCATCGGACTCGGCGATATCGAGGCCGCGTTCACCGCCATGCACGACGGCACGATCCTGCGTTCGGTTGTGGTCCTGTGACTGTCGAAACACTCGTCGACGCAGGCGGACTGCGGATCGAACGAGTCGTCACCTCAGGGATGTTTGCTCTCGACGGCGGCGAATGGGAAGTGCAGAACAACATCTACCTCATCGGTGACGACACCGACGTCGTCGTCATCGACGCCGCCCACACCGCCGCCCCGATCATCGACGCCGTCGCCGGACGACACGTCAACGCGGTGATCTGCACCCACGGGCACAATGACCACGTCACTGTCGCTCCCGAACTCGGACACGAGCTCCACGCCCCGATTCTGCTGCACCCCGGTGACGACGTCCTGTGGAAGCAGACCCACCCCGTCGTCGTCCATTGGACCCTCGACGACCACCAACGAATCGCCATCGCCGGCACCGACATTCACGTCATCCACACCCCCGGACACTCCCCCGGCTCGGTCTGCCTCTATCTCCCCGAGGTCGGTGTCCTGTTCTCCGGAGACACCCTCTTCTCCGGCGGCCCCGGTGCCACCGGAAGGTCGTACTCCGACTTCCCCACCATCATCGGATCCATCCGCGACCGTATCTTCGCCCTGCCTGAAGAGACCACCGTTCTGACTGGACACGGCAACAGCACCACCATCGGCACCGAATCACCCCACCTCGCCGATTGGATCGCCCGCGGATCCTGAACCATTGTTGGACCAGTGCAATCCCGTCCGGCGCTCCTGCACCGGGCGGGATTGCTACACGGCCTCCTCTAGCTCAGAGTGACGCGGATGGGAATCGATTCCCACGACCGCAATGTGTTGTTCAGGTGCCGTGTAGCCGGTGCAATGGGTTCGATGGTCTCGACGCGTGCAGCAATCGCCGTCAGGAGAGCCTCGGCTTCGAGTCGCGCGACGTGCTGGCCGACGCATTGGTGAATTCCCATTCCGTAGCCGACGTGTCCTGATGGGTTTCGCGATATGTCGAATACATCGGGATCTGCCCACCGGCGCGGGTCGCGGTTCGCAGAGCCTAGAAACATCAGTACCTTGCGTCCATCTGGAATGACCGTGCCCTCGATCTCTATGTCGGAGGTCGCAGTCCGAAAGAACGTCTGAACCGGTGACTCCCACCGCACGGCTTCGTCGAAGGCCGTCTTGGCCAGCGCCGAGGGATTTTCACGCAATCGCGCCCACTGAAGTGGATTGTTGGCGAAGGCATACAGGATTGCGGCCAATCCGTTGACCGTCGTGTCGACGCCCGCCGACAGCAGCGAACGCACGATCAGCGGGGCTTGCTCGTGCGTGATGTCCCCACGGTCGGCCGCCGCCCATATCTGCGCACCGAACCCATCCTCGGAAAGTACATCACGTGTGCATTGAGAATTGACCCAGCCCGACATTTCCACAACGCGAGGAGCGCCCCTCTCCACCAACGAATTCACAGGCCCGAAGGCATTGAACACATGATCTCCGTACGGCAGTAGGTTCTCTCGCCCGGAGTCCGGAATTCCGACTGCGTCGGGAAACACGCGTAGCGGGAATGCTGCGGCGAGTGCGCGCACAGCGTCGAATTCGGTGTGCTCGTCGAGAACCTGGTCGACGAGGATTTCCGCGTCGACCATCCAGGACGTGCGCAGCTTGGTCAGGGCCCGCGGCCCGAGGACCTTGCTGAGCACTGCGCGTGGAGCGTCGTGGTGCGGAGGGTCGGTCTCGAGTAGCAAACTCGGTGGTCGCCAGGGAGTTTCGTACCGGAAGTTGCTCAGCCCGACTCCCGCGGCGGACTGAAAGCCCTGCCAGTCGGTGAGTGCAGCATGAACTTGTTCGTAACGGCCCATCGCGAAGACGTCGTAACGGTCGAGGTAGACCACCGGTCCGGCATCGCGCAGAGCGGATTGGAACGGTAGCGGGTCGTGCAGCACGTCGAGTGCGAAGGGGTCGGCGTGGCTGACCGGTGCATCGATGGTCGGGACTGCAGTGCTCATGTGGGGTGTTCCTTGTATGTGGGAAGTGTCAGAGATCGAGGACGAGGCGGTCGGAGCAGGATCGGGACACGCAGATGAACATGCAGTCGGCGCTATCGCGTTCGGAATCGTCGAGGACCGAATCTCGGTGGTCGGGCTGCCCCGCCAATACCGTTGTCTCGCATGTTCCGCACGTACCCTCGCGGCAGGAGGACAGGACGTTGACGCCGGCCTTGTGAACAGCGTCGAGAACGCTGCCGTCAGGGGTCACAGTGACCACGAGGCCGGAACGAGCGAGTTCGAGCTCGAACGGATCGGTCCGCACCGGCGCGGACTGCGGTTTGGGAACGAAACGTTCCAGGCGCAACTTGCCCACCGGCCAGTCGGTGCAACCGGTTTCGACGGCCTCGAGGAGCGGTTCGGGGCCGCACACGTAGACCTTGGTGTCATCGGCGGCTGCGGATCTCAGAAAGGTCGGCAAATCGAGCAATCCGACCTCGTCCTGCGGGGCGAGCACCACACGGTCCCCGTAGACGTCAAGTTCGTCGAGAAAACCCATCGAGGTTCGAGTGCGGCCACCGTAGAGCAGGTTCCACTCGATACCCATCAACTCGGCCTGCGCGATCATCGGAATCAACGGCGTGATGCCGATGCCCCCAGCAATGAACAAGTACTTCGGGGCAGGAACCAAGGGAAAGTTATTCCGTGGGCCGCCTATCCCGATCGAATCACCGACCGCCAGTACGTCGTGGACGTAGACAGACCCACCTCGTCCGGCAGGTTCACGCAGGACACCGATGCGGTAGCTGCGCGGATCCCACCGATCCCCGCACAACGAATACTGACGGGTCACACCTGTCGGCAGAATCAGATCGATATGCGCGCCCGGTGCCCAATCCGGCAGACGCCTGCCGGTGGGATGACTCAATTTCAGCGCCATAACGCTTTGCGAGACAACCTCTTTCGCTGTCACTGTCAATGCGGAGTCAACATGTGTCTCGGCGCAGTCTCCGGCCGTGTCGACGTACGCGGTGCTCTCAGCCATTCTGCAGCTCCTCGATCTCGTGTGTAGATCGAGAATCACCCCTACGCCGCGGTACCCGCTACGGCATTCTCAACCATTGAGAGCATTTTTGTGTTGCCGGTCACGAACGCTCGGATGCGGAGGTAGACATCACGCGAGAGGCACCGCGACCCGCCGCTTGCAGGGCAGGTATCAGCGACCGCGCGGCGTCGTCGTTGGGGACGATGACCGACAACGCGGCAACGACCGTCTGATCGGAATTCCGCACCGGCACAGCAATTCCTGTGGTCTCGGGGTAGATGTGGCCGGCACAGAACGCGAAGCCCTGCCGCCGCACTTCAGCCAAGACGGTCCGAAGTTCCCGACTCGTGCGCAATGTCTGATCGGTGAATACCTTCAACGGTCCACTGATCGCGCGCTCTTGCTGCTCCTGCGGCGAATACGCCAACAAAACCAGGCCGGAGGACGACGCGTGTACCGGAAGCCGGCCGGCGATTCTCGAATAGTTCACCACCGCATCCGGTGCCGTGAGCCGCTCGACGAACAACACTTCGCCGCCCTCCATTACCCCCAACTGAGTATGCTGACCGATCACCGCGTGCAGATCCTCCATGAACGGCATTGCGGCCTGGCGCAACCCGACCGTCGGAGAAGCCCTGGACACGACTTCCCATAGCCGAACGCCGATGCGGAGATTTCTGCCCTCGCGCTCGAGCCAACCCGCGCCAACCAGTTCCTCGATCAACCGAGAAGCAGTTGCAATATGCAAGCCGGACCGCCGTGCGATGTCAGTAACGGTCAGTGTTCGATCATCGAGGGCGAAGGACTCGATCACTCGGACCCCACGAGCCAACACGGACTCACCAGTAGCAACTCGCGACACAGCGCCTCACCTCGCTTCTGGGGATACAGCCCACCCTAGCTTCTTCATATTGCGTAACTTCTTCGCTTCAGCAGATCACGCAACGTACACTGAAAACGGCATTTACCAGTTTCACGGTGGTGACGGTAGCGAAATTCGCTGCCTCCCGTACGCGGGATCATGGTCGAGGGCACATCGCCGGGGCAGCGTCGGACCCCGGTCTCGACGTCCCCTTCGCGCCGCGTCTCGAATATTTCGAATCGACACCTATCAAAGGCCACCGACTGTTGAACATGTCAAGTCCAAGGTCGTTGCCGTCGCACCCGCCGTTGCGTGGGACTGTTCCGGGAACGCCGGCAATGCGCGTTGGTGCCCGAGAAGTACAGTGCCAGCATGACTTTCTCGCTGACGGGCCGGGTCGAATGGGTGGACACCGATGCCGCAGGCATCTACCACAACAGCACAGTCATCCGGTTCGTCGGCTATTTCCCGGTAGCCCACGAGTGCGGTACGAAGTCGATTTCCACGCACCGCTGCATTTCGGACAGGAAGTTACGACGGACCTCGATATCGCGCACCTGGGGTCGTCGTCGATGCGATTCGAGTTCTCGATCTGGGGTGAGGCGTTCGAGGGACGAGAGCGACAACTGGCAGCGCAGGGCGCATTCCGTTCGACCCCAAGCGGCTGATTCAGCGGGCGCCGGGTGCCTCTGTCTCGACAACCGGTGATCACTTCCGGTCATTGGGGCTCTGCCTGCTCTAGGTCAAGTTCTTACTACGACTGCACACCGGCAACGCAAGGCAGTTGGCCCACCGTCGCCAGCTCTGGGTCGCCCCTTTACGCTGACCTACGTTCGCGTATCGAATCGCTCTCCATTTTCCGTGAACGTACTCATTACTGAGAGCGGCCTTGTCTTCTGCGCCCACGTTCGTGCCTACGCCGACTAACCGCCAGTGCGCGTTGCTGTGGCAAAGTCCATCCGAATTTCACCGCGCACAATCGAACAGTGGTTGTCACCACTGCGCACGCGATTGCACCTGGGACGACTGAACCTCCTACACCGACGACCAGCAGTAAAGCGACGGTTCCCGACAACGCCGCGACGGCGTACAGAGAACCTACTTGCATCAATGCGATCGGCAATCCGAGAAAGACGTCGCGCAGTGCTGATCCCCCCACGGCCGCGGCAACGCCGATGAAGATGGACGGGACAACGGGCAATCCGTTTCCAAGAGCCTTGGTCATGCCGATTGCCGCGTAAAGCCCCACGGTCATCGCGTCGAGCGCAATGACTACCCCGTCGATCTTCGAGAACATGCGTTCCAAAAGCATGCCGCCCAGGGCTGCCACGAGCGCACTGGTCAGGTACCAGTTGTTCGTCAGCGCAGCCATGGTCGAGTTAAGGAAGCCATCACGTATCAGGCTGCCGCCGAGTCCAGTGAATGTGCCGACCAGCACTATGCCGAGTAGGTCGATCCGTCGGTCATGGAATTTGGCGGCGAACATCGCGCCTTGGAGAGCCCCGATCGATACTGCTGCGAGGTCAGCCCAGAGTGGGATGGAAAACTGCTCGATATTCAAAGAATCTCCCTGGGTGAGACTCGCGCCTCGGCTCAGTTGCTTCGCAGGAACGTGCAATTGCGGGCTACGCGAGACAGCTCGCGAAGTCCGCAGGGTGCTGAACTGATTTGCGTGCAGCCAGTTCGATACAACTCGCCCGCGTCGGAGCAGTCAAAAAGTAGTTAGCGCTGACAAATCGAGAGCAAGTCTTCGTCAAAGAGGCCGAGATGTACGTCCATGCACACGTGCCCGGCGTCGCTCGCATCGGTGAGGCACTTCTGACCGTGTCCTCACCAACCCGTGGTGAGGACACGGTCCAGGGAGTCGACGAAATAGTCAACCGACTCCCGCGAGACACACAGGGGAGGCTTGATTTTCAGTACGTTCTGGTAGTCCCCGGTGGGTTGCATGATGACGCCCAGCTCGAGGAGGCGATCGCAGATGGCCTCTGTCTCTTCGGTTGCGGGCTCCAAAGTGGTTCGGTCGCGTACGAATTCGAGGCCAAGGTACAGGCCGGAGCCGTGTACGATGCCTACGACGGGGTGCTTGTCGGCAAGCGACTCCAGCCTCGATTTCAGGTGTCCGCCGACCACGCTCGCGTTGAGCTGCAGGCCCTCTTGCTCGATGATGTCGAGGACCGCGAGACCGATCACGGAGGAGAGCGGTGACCCGCCTGTCGAGGAGAAGAAGTATCCCCCTTCGCGGTAGCGATCAGCAATCTCGCGACGTGTGATGACGGCACCGATCGGTTGTCCGCTCCCGATGGATTTGGCCACGGCAACCACGTCGGGGACTGCTTGTTGCTGCTGAAAACCCCAGAACCAGTCTCCGAGCCGTCCATAACCCACCTGCACTTCGTCGGAGATCACCACGCCGCCGTGCCTGCGCACGGCCGCGTAGACCTGCTGAAGGTAACCGTCGGGTAGCGCGACCCCGCCGGCGTTGCCGAAGTACGGCTCGCAGATGAATCCAGCGGGGGGTGTTCCGGCTGCGGTGAGGTCATCGATGACCTGAACGGCCTCAGGGGCGTAGCGGGCAGCATCGGAACCCCGGTGGACTCCGCGGTAGGAATTAGCCGCGTCGACGGTGTGAACCCAACCGGGTCGGGTTGCCAGCGCGTTGGGGTTGTCGGCGACGGACGTCGAGACGGCGTCGCTGGCGTAGGTCCACCCGTGGTATGCCTCCCGCATCGCGACCATGTCCGTGCGCCCCGTGGCCGCCATCGCCACTCGAATGGCGAGATCCGTTGCTTCCGAACCGGAGTTGACAAAGAATACGGTGTCCAGCTCCTCGGGGAGAGTTGCGGAGATACGTTCAGCGAATTCGGTGATGGCCCGATAGTTGAAGCGCGAGTTGGTATTCAACAGGCGAAGCTGTCGATGTGCTGCCTCGGCGATTTTCGGGTGAGCGTGCCCGACCGAGGCGACATTGTTTACCATGTCGAGGTACACGCGCCCGTCTGTGTCGACGAGGTATTCGCGCCAGCCGCGTTCGATGCGGGGGGGACGGGCGTAGTAATACTCCTGCACCTCCGCGACCACGCATTCGCGGCGTTCGAGGGTGTCGTCGTCCTGTTCGGCGTTCGCAGCGGGCATCCCGACAATGGGCGAAGGATCGCCGGCCAGAGCGCGCCACCCGTCTGCGTACCTGGACTCGACTCGGAGTGGTACCGCGCCCGCATCGATCCGGGTGAACTGGATGTCGATCGGTGTGTGTGCGGGAAGCAGACCTCGTTCCGCAGCCGAATCCTCGATGCCGGTGAAGTGGACGATGTGTTGGTCCGTGGAGAGGCTCACCCCGTGATCGACGAGGCTGAGGCAGCCACCGGAAGGAACAACGATCGCCGTGTCGTGCGCGAGCCACAGGGTGAGTGCAGTGGGCACGGTCGCGGGTGCGAAGGGTGTGCGGGACGGGGCACCGGTCAGTTGTGCGGACCACGCCGGGGCCACCACTGAGGATGCTCCTGCATTCAGGGCGGCCAGCGCGGCGTCGGTGAGCGTGTTCGGGTGGAGCCAGCGTCCCTCGTCGTTGAGCGGCGAAGTGGTTGCGGCATCGAGAACCTCGGTGGTGCCGAGGTTACGCAGGAGTGGCGCTTTGTCCCATACGGGGTGTGCGCGGGGTGCGAAACCCAGTGCATGACGGGTTATTTGGCCCATGACCTCGAAGGGGATCGACGCTGCTTGCTCGAGGATGCGGAACTCGCGATCGAGTGCTGCGTCGGCGTAGGAGTTTTCGGCATCGAGGCGAACTTGCTGCCGGCCGCTGAGAACCAGAACCACCCCGCGCAGCGCAACGAGAGGCCACAGTGCGTCGATCTCGTTCTCGTCGAGCGGGCGAATTCCGTGAAAGGCCTGGATCGCCGGCAGGGCATGCGCAGGAGTGAACCCGTCATGGTGCAGAAGCGACGAGACCGTGACCGCAATCTCGTTCACCGCCCACGACTGCGCGACGTCGCCGAAATCGATTACGGCGTCCGGCAATGCGCCCGGGGTTCGGTCCGCGATCACGTTGTCGTCCGTGATGTCGAAATGACCGAGCTGAACGGGCAATCGCGACGAGATAGGCCTCAGGATTTCTGCGGCCGAGGCGGTGACCGACGAGGCGATGTCGTAAACATCGGCATCGGACTCGTCCGGCAGCAGTGCCGCGATCACACGACTGGCGTAGCGGAGGTCCCACTGCAGCTTGCGCGATTGCGCCGGGTGCTGGACGTCGGCCAGCGCGGAGCTGATCTTACCTGCGAGCTCGCCCATTCGGGTGACCGTCGAAGGGGAAAGGTAACCCGAACCCATCAAGGTCGAGCCCGCGATGAACTCGATGACGCGGCCGTGGACCCTGCCCCGAGACGTGTTCAGCCACGCGGACATCGGCCCTCGTGGCCCGTCGACCACGCGCGGGGTGTGCACTGTCGGTTCCCGATCGGCAACGGTGGCGGCCGCGAGGTCTTGCAACTCGATCTCGGTCTCACTGAATACGGGGTTCGACAATTTGAGAACCCCGATGGGAGAGGCATCCTCGTCGTGCAGCAGGAAGTTCTGATCCTGCTGACTTCCCAGCTCGGTGAGCGTGCACTGCAGCCCGAACGTTTCTCGGAGGAGTTGGACGACTTCGTCCGGCCCGAGGGCCGGCGTAGGGAGTCCTGGGTGAGCAAAGAAGTCGAACACTGTGTCAGCCATGGTTTTCGATCCGTTATCTGTCGTCGAATGCGTTCGAGGGGTAATCAGGGGTCGAATACGGCAACATGCACCGAATTCGTGCGATCGAGAGCACGTCCACAAGCGGCCGCTCCGGGCCTGGAAAGTGGCGGCACCGAGCGAGAACGGTCTGAGGTGACCACTACTCGCTCTCGGTGAAGTCCATGGCGGGCGGTTGGCGGCGGAATCCCCTGGTCAATATCGCTAGATAGATGACACCGACCACCATCCAGGACACTCCGACCGCGTACGTGGTGGTGGTCAGCGAGGTCCACAACCACACCGTGAGGAGGAATCCCACTGTAGGTACCAGTCCGTAACGCAACCACTCGCCTGCAGTCGGTGCCGTACGACCGCCCTTGGGGAACAGATGTGTGCGAACGACCGAGAGGTTCACCATCGAGAATGCGGCGAGGGCACCGTACGAGATCAGGGTCGCGACAACTTCGAGAGTGAGCACGAGGGCGAGCAGCGAGATCACCGACACCACAACAGCAGCCACCCACGGGGTACGGAAACGTGTGTGCAGCCGTGCGAATCCTCGAGGCAGGACCCCGTCGCGACCCATGGCGTAAAGGATGCGCGAGACACTGACCTGTGTTGTCATCCCTGAGCCGAAAGCGCCGACCACGTACACCGCCACGAAGAACGACGTGAGCAGGGTGCCTCCGACAGATGCCATCAAGTCGACGCCGGCCGAGTCTAGCCTGGAGAACGCCCTCCAGTCGGGGTAGACCAGTGCGCCGAGCCACGACACCACGATGAAGATGGCCCCGCCGATCAGTGTCGTGAGCAGTATGGCGCGAGGGATGTCGCGTCGGGGACTCTTGGCCTCCTCGGAAAGCGTCGAAACTGCGTCGAAACCGAGGAATGACAGCGCTAGGACAGCAGCGCCGGCGAAGATCGGCCCGAGTCCGCCGGAGCCTGGCAAGAACGGCTCGATCAAACCAGGTGTTGTAGAAGAGGGATCGGTCGTCAGCTGCTTCAGGGCAAGGGTCGCGAACACGACCACAAGCAGCATCGAAAGCCCCACGACGCCCACGTTGAGTCGTTCCACCATCTTGATGCCGAGCACGTTGAACAGCAGTACCAGCAGCAGCGCGGCAAGGACGAACACCCGAGCCGGCACGTCGGGGAACTGAGTATTGAGGTAGATCCCGATCAGTAGGAAGTTGATCATCGGGAGGAAGAGGTAATCCAGCAGGAGCGTCCACCCCGTGAGGAACCCCACGTGCCCGCCGAATGCCCGCTGGCTGTAGGAGTACGCCGAGCCCGACACCGGGTAGCGGCGGGCCATCGCCCCATAGCTCAGTGCCGTGAAGAGCATTGCCACGAGGGCCACCAGGTAGGACGCCGGCAAGTGGTTGTCCGTTCTCTCGGTCACGATGCCGTAGGTGGTGAATACGGTTACCGGGGCGAGGTAGGTCAGCCCGAACAGCACCAGGGCCATCGGGCCGAGCACACGCTCGAGGCGCGACTCGTCAGTGGCTGCGGAGGTAATCACGGTCATGCCTCGTCTCGTCGGGTACTGCGCTGGGAGTTGGGTGTTCGCCGTTCTCCTGCGATCCACGTGCCGAGCACCGTCACCTCGTCGAGACGGTGCGGGTCGAGACGTCGGGGGTCACGGTCGAGCCACACCAGGTCGGGTCGATCGCCCACCTGGAGTGGATTTCGTCCGTCGTCGGCGAACGCCTGATACGCCACCCCGGCCGAGTACGCGACAAGGGCGTCGTCGAGAGGGATGCGCTCAGCAGGGGTCCACCCCCCGGCCGGCATTCGGTCGGCGGTCTGCCGCGTGACCGCGGTGGCGACGCCGGGCCGCCAGTCGAGAGAGGTCACAGGCCAGTCGCTACCGAAAGAGATGCGGGCGTTCTGCAGCAGAGTTCTGATCGGGTATTGGGAGCCCCCGCGCACGGGCCCTAGCCGCGGGAGGGTCAGATCGACCATTGGAGGATCGAGCTGGGCCCACAGCGGCTCGAAGTTGGCGATCACCCCGAGACCGGCGAACCGGTCGAGGTCGGCCTGTGCTGCGAGTTGCACGTGGGCAATCACCGGACGGCGGTCACGTGGGCCGTTGGCGACCTCTACCGCCTCGACCACGTCGAGAGCGGTGCGGCAGGCTGCGTCGCCGATAGCGTGCAAGTGCAGCTGGAAGCCGAGTCGATCGAATGCGATTGCCGCTTCGGCGAGTTCATCCTCACGCCAATTCGGCAGCCCGGTGTCACCTGATGCATCGGTGTACGGCTCAAGCATCGCGGCCGTGTGGTTCTCCACCACGCCGTCGACGAACACCTTGACAGTCGATGCTGTGAGAAGGGGATCGCCGAGGGCCTGCACGCGCGTACGTATCGCTGAGAACTCTTCTGTTTGCTCGCGCCACCGCAACGGGTCTGCCCGGAGAGCGAGGTTCACTCGCGTGGACAGCAGCCCGAGGCGCGACGCCTCCAAATATGCCGTAGCGTCCGCCGACTCGACCCAGGCGTCCTGCACCCAGGCCACGCCGAGCGAGGCGTACTCCGCTGTTGCAAGTGCGATCGCATCCACTCGTTCTTCGTTGGTCCGTCCGGGCTCGACGTGGGCCAGTAGGTCAGCAGCGCCCTGCTCCTGCAGTACGCCCAGGGGCGTTCCATCGTCTCGGCGAGGGATGCGCCCGAGTGTCGGCTCGGGCGTCTCAGCAGTGATACCGGCGCGGTCGAGTGCCTCAGAGTTGAGCCAAAGCGTGTGGTAATCCCATGCGCGTAGCACCACGGCGCGACCGGGGGCGGCGTCGTCGAGCCAGCGCGCGTCGAAGAGTCCATCCGGAGCGATGGTTGCGTCGTAACTCGCGCCGTAGATCCAATCCTGATCGGGGTGCTCGTCGGCCCATGCCTTCACCTCCGCCACGATTTCGGCCACGCTTGCGCAGGCGCGGAGCTGTGGACCGAGGCGCTCGAGTCCGCCCTGCACGGGATGCGCGTGCCCGTCACCGAACGCCGGTGCAAGGATCCCGCCGGCCAGATCGACCACGTCGTCTGCCGACTCTTGCAGGCTCTCTGCGGCGCTTCCGACCGCAAGCACCCGGCCGTCCTCGAGCGCAAGAGCGCACTGCTCTAGCGAGTCGTTGCCGTAGCCGGCGAGCACTTTTCCGTTGATCAGGACGGTGAGGGGCATTACAACTCCATATGCGGTGGGGTGAGATCGATGGCATAAGTGAACGATATTCACTTATGTTGGTCAGATAGTAGGGTCTGTATGTGCCCAAAGGGAAGAGCGCGAGAGAAATTGGTCAATCAACCCGCGGAATGGGACGCCCCACCACCACCGTCCTCACTCGCCCGCTGATCGCGGAGGCCGCTCTCAAATTGCTCGACGCCAGCGGCGCAGAGGGTTTCACGATGTCGCGACTCGCCAAGGCCCTCGGCGTCCGGCCGAGCGCGCTCTACAAGCACTTCCGCGGCAAGGAGGAGGTGATCGCGGGCGTCCGCGAACTCGTAAGCGATCGCATCGACGTGAGCGCTTTTGCCACCCAGCCCTGGCAGATTGCACTACACGCATGGGCCCAGTCGTACCGCGTGGCCTTCGCGAAGCACCCTCCGACAATCGCACTGCTTGCCACCATGCCCATCACCGGAGCCCACCGCACCCTTGCTATGTACGACATTGTGGTCGCCGCCATGGTGCGGGCCGGGTGGCCGGAGCACGAGGTGCTTCCTGTGATCGTGGCCGTGGAATCGTTCGTACTCGGTTCGGCGCTGGACGCCGTAGCCCCACCCGACATGCTCGACCCCAGTGGCACCGAGAGCGCGGTGCCTGCATTTGCCTCGGCGTACTGGGCACGCGACGCCACGCTGGGAACTGCCTCGCCGGCCGACGCCGCCTTCGCTTTGGGCCTCAGAGCGCTCATGATTGGGCTGCAAGACCTGTTCGACGAGCTGACCGGGTCCGGCGGTTCCGAATCCGCGGGCTCCTGACCACGTTTGCTAGGCGGAGCGACCGACGTAGGCACATTCGCGGACTACCCGACCTAACTGAACCGCGGATTCCGAAGATCAACAACGGAAGTTGCATTCGCTGCCGGCCACGCCGCTGCTGACCACCACGACGTAATCGAAGCCGACTTCCCTGGAGTGCGGCGACCAGATCGGACAGCTACAAAATTTCGCGAGTACGCACGGCGGTGGATCAAGTCAGCCGGCAGTCAACTTCGCGTGATGGCTTCTTCGGCTGGTTTCGGCCGCCTCTCCCGAAATGACCTCGCTCAACAAGTTGACGGACTCATGTCCGAACTCGCGTGGACGCAGATCCACCGCGTGAATGTGTGGATTGACGAGCTCGGTGGTTGGGTCGCCCGAAAGAGAGCCGAGATGGAAATCATCTGCCAGAGACAGTCCCAACGACTGCAGTACAGGTGCGGCGCGACCCGCAACGCCCGTAGCGACGGAGATCAACCCATCGGCGGTGCCATGGCTGACGATGTCCCGCACCGCTTGCGACAGTTGTCGATCGGTAGGAGTCACTGATAGGGCGAACTGGATGGGCTCGATGTTGCGCTCGGAGCACCAGTCGACGTAAGCGCGAGATACGTCGACGGTGTAAGCAGAACTGAAATTCTCGTCCGATCCAAGAAGTACCGGTCTGTGTCCCCCTGCAGCGCGAATTGCGTCGAGGAGAGTGGTGGCCATGGTGTAGTGATCTACCTCGATCACAGCGAGAGCGCGGCCCTCCGGGGCACCGAGCATCCGTCCGGCAGTCACCACCGGGAGGTCGGACGCCAACAACGACTCGAGAACAGGATCTCCAGCAAGCGCATCGATGGCGATCAGCCCGTCGACTCGAGGCGGCGCGACACGAATCGCGTTGCTGTGCGCTCGGCCTATCAGGGTTAAATCGAGATCTTGGAGCGCGGATTCATCCGCAGCCCCGAAAGCGAAGTCCATGTAGAAAGACAAGTTACGAACGTGCCCAGGAATGTACAGACCAAGCGCGCCGGTTCGGCTTCGACGCAGTAGACGAGCGGCCCTGTTGGAAACATATCCCATGCGCTGTGCGGCCAGGAGCGTTTTCTGACGAGTCGCCTCGGACACGCGCCCTGAGCCCATCAGGGCATCGGACACCGTAGTCTTCGACATCCCGAGCTCGCGCGCAATATCAACGATGGTCACCGCGGTCTTCGGCATACCCCAGTGTAGGCAGAACGGGGTGTGCAGCGACGCACCCTCACCGTGCAACGACCGCCACCGTACCTGCCGCCCGATTCCCCGCCGATCGCTCACCCACTTGACGACGCGAGTGATGTGGATCATGCTCATGCGATGCCGGAACGTTCCGGCAACATTCTGGGCCCTCCCCCCACGACTCTGGAGAACAGACACTATGTCCATTCCCGTAACCCACGTCGGCCCAGGCCGACGGACGAAATGGCTGGCCTCGCTGGTGGCGGCCGATGCGATTCTGCTGCTCTTTCCGCCCATCCACTGGGTGGCGGGATCCCACGGAGCCGGGGCCTCCATCGGATACTTCGTCGGATCGAGTCTGGCCGTCATGGCGTCTCTGTTCGTCATGGTCCGTTTGGACGACGACAAGACGGGTGAACAACAGTGAATATGCTGATCGGCTACGGCGGCGTTGCCCTGTTCTTCCTTCTGGTAATCGCAGTTTTGGAGAAGACCAAACAACAGGATGCCACGTTCAGCACCTATGCCACCGCGGGTCGTTCTTTCGGATCTTTCTACAGCACAATGGCTTTCGTGAATACGTGGCTACCCGGGACGATCTTCATCGCATTCGCGGGTCTGGCGGCCGAATCCGGTGTGATCGGTTTCTACTACGTTCCCTATTCGATCATGGCTGCGGTCTTGATGTTCTGGTTCGCGAAGCCGGTCAACAGGTGGGGTAAACGCTTCGACTTGCGCACGCAGGCCGATCTCATCGGGTTGCGCTACAACTCCAAGCCTGTTCGCATGATCGCCGCCATCATCGGCATAATCGCATCGTTCCCCTGGGTGATCTTGGGCATGCAATCGTTGGGTCTCGTCTTCACTTACCTCTCGTTCGGCACAGTCAGCGGAGTTACCGCTGTCGTCATCGGAATCGTGATCATCGGTGTTCGTCAAGTGTGGACCGTCCGCTTCGGAATGCGCGGCGTTGTCATCAGCGACATGGTCCAGGGAATTTTCGCCTACTTCATCGGCACGGCAGTTATTCTCGGAATTCTGGTATGGCTCCTCATGAACGGTCATGGCTTCGATCAGGTCGATCCGGAGTTCTTCACGATCCCGGGTCCCGGCAGCGCATCGGGTCCGATGTATCTCATGTCCTTGGTTCTGACAGGTGCGATCGGTGGTTGGTGCTGGCCGGACATCTTCGTGCGCCTCTTCACGGCCCGAAGCACGTCGACCATCAAGCGTTCGGCCGCCCAGGCAGCCCCGATACTGCTGGTCTTCGGAACTGCCCTCACGCTCCTGTCCATCCTGGCGTCCTCCATGCCCGAGGTGGCCGCGGCACCGGACAACGTCTGGTTCATCGCCGCCGGAGTGGGCGGTGTAGGGCTGGTGACCATTGCCGGCATCTGCGTCGTCGCTGCGACCATGGGCAACGTCGGAGCCAACCTGCAAGCCCTGGGCACCATGACTGCCAACGACATCATCGGCGCGGCGCGACAGGAGCGCGTGACAGACGCGAAGATCGGAAGGGTTGCCGTTCTCGTCCTGACCGTTCTCGCCGCCGGCGGAGCCTTTGCCACCGTGAACATTTCGACCGGTCTGATCACGCTCGCACTAGTTTCCTACCAGGGAATTTGCCAACTGGCACCGACCCTGTTCTTGGGTATTTTCTGGAAACGAGGGAACGCAGCCGGAGCAATTTCCGGAATGATCGGCGGGTTCGCCACCGCGGCAATCCTGCAGCTCTTCTACCCGACGTCTATCCCTTGGCTCGGTGGCCTCACGTCAGGCGTGGCTGCCCTGATCATCAATGTTTTGCTCTATGTCAGCTGTGCTTACGCTTTTCCAGCATCACCTCGAGAACGGTCACGAGTGAACGAACTGTTCGCGCATTTGCACGAGCCCGAAAGCGAATCACCCGACCGCGTCGTCGACATCGACCCGATCGGAACCAGAATTCCATGAAAAAACGACCCACGATTCCTGCCCTGAATCCACACGACCTACACATCCCGGAAGACGGCGCTGACACCGTCTACAGAGCAAATCCTGTGGTGACTTTCGACCCCGAACGGCCACGCGCAGAGGCCGTCGCCGTGAAGAACGGCTCTGTAGTCGCCGTGGGCTCCACGTCGGACGTAGAACAGTGGATCGGCCAAGACACCAACGTGGTGGATTTCGGCGACGCTGCACTTCTTCCCGGGTTGACAGATGCTCACGTACATCCGATTTGGGGTGTGACGAGCATGGCCATCGGGGTAGATCTGACCGGACTGGACACGATGCAGAGCGTGACGACGCGTCTGCAGGAAAGCGAACCGGTCGGTCCTGACGAATGGGTGCTCGGCTGGGGCCTGGATCCCAATGTTTTCGATGGGCCGATGAGCGGTCGCCCGTTCGAGGAGACATTGGAGAACCGACCAGTTTATCTGCGGCTCAGAGATGTTCACTCCGCAATCGTCAGTCCCCGCGCGCTCAAGTTGGCCGCTATCACCGGGCGGGAGACGTTTGCCGACAAGTCGTCGGTCGACTTGGCCGACGACGGCCTACCGAGTGGACTGTTGCTCGAGCTCAGTGCCATGGCCCTGATCGAATCATGCCTCCCCAGAACCACGTTTGAGGAAACAACGGCGGCTGTTCTGTCACAGCTGCGGAAGATGGCCTCCGTCGGTCTCACCGGCGGCCACGTCATGGATTTCGTGGAGGGCAGTCGCGACATCCTCGAAGCCATAGAGCGGACAGCCGATCTGCCGGTGAGGCTGCGGCTTTCACCGATGTGCACACCGGATATGGACGAGGCCCAATGGAAAGACCTCCTCGATCTGCAAGGTCTTCACGGAAGACGCTGGCACGTCGAGGGCATCAAATTCATGATCGACGGCACTATCGACAACGGCACAGCGTGGCTCGAAGAGCCGGATATTCACGGAGAGAACACCGAAGCAATCTGGAACGATCCGGCAACTTATCAACGGGCGGTCCGCTATTTCATCGGCATGGGAATCCCGACGGCCACGCACGCTATCGGTGACGCCGCGGTGCGCTACGTCTTGGACGCAATCGGTGGGGCCGAGAAATCGGGCTCGAATATTCCGAACAGGATCGAGCACATCGAGACGATCCCCGACGACCTGGTCCACGAATTCGCAAGGCTCGGTGTCGTAGCCAGCATGCAGCCCATTCATGCAACGCACCACACACGCGCCGACCGAACCGACAATTGGTCCGCCCGCGTAGGCGACGAGAGAGCATCACACGGATGGCGCTGCAGGGACCTCCGCGACATCGGGGTGACACTTGCACTGGGATCGGATTGGCCTGTCACCCCGGTCGATCCCCGCGCAATGATGGCCGACTCCCAGCTGCGTCGACCGGTCGCGAAACCAAACATCGACCCCGTTCAACCCGAACAGGCCCTCACAGCCCTCATGGCATACGAGGGATACACCACTCACGCCGCAATGGCTGCGGGACGTCAGCATTCCGAAGGCACGATCAAGGTCGGCTACCGAGCAGACTTCACGGTATTGGCATCAAATCCCCTACTACTGAACGCGGAAGCTCAAGCCGCAAATTCGGTCGTTGCCACCATCATCGACGGCCAAGCGCAGTTTATCGTTGGAGAACATCGCCGAGTTGACGTCGCTCAGAGAACGGAGCAGTAGGGATCAGATATTCTTTACCAATATCGCACCGCCAGCACTGTGAACCGTCCGGGTTTCTTGCTGCTCCTACGCTTGCAACATCTCCGAGCAGAGTGCCGAGCAATGCTGAGTTTCCGCACCGTCGACCGTTCTGGTCCGCGGCCCTATCCGCCGGTCTTCGAGTAACTCTTGAGATCGAAGTTGCGCTCAGCGACGGTACTTCCCGACTGCTCGGGAGAGAACAAAATTTGTCGACGGGATCGTCGCGATCGCTTGGTCTACCACCATTGCCTTCACAGGCTTTGCCTGGGGACTACGCAGCTTTGGGATCAGATGACGGGGCTATGCAGTAGCGGACCGAATACGGGTGCCCGGCCGGCATCGTCGTCCGCTCGTGACGCCGGCTGTGCGGGCGTAGTCGGCCTGTGTACTGGGCAATACGACAAGTCTCGAAATGCAGGGGGATACCGGCACATGCAGTGCGCGATTAGGGTCACTACGGATCGATGTGTCGCCCGTCTCGGCCTGCTCATTGACAGGGGAGGGTTCATAAGGACGGGTCTCCCGACTTCACGGTGACATCGAAAGAACATACCGCCGAAGGGCCGACGCTGGACGTCGAACAATAAATATCAAGAGTCTCGATCAGTCCTGTTCCGCAATCGTTTTCGACCTTCCCAATCATGGAGTCGGGTTGTCGGTGGAAGCCTTCGCGTTCGACGATGTCGCGGACGACATCGTCGCTGTCCTGGATCGGCTCGGGCTGCCCGAGGTGATCGTGTGCGGCTACTCGCTCGGTGGGATCTGTGCGATGACCTTCGCCGACCGCCATCCCGCTCGAACTTCGGGAATCGTCGTCCAGGCATCCGCGATGCGCTACGGAGCGAATGTCCGCGACCGAGCATTTCTGTGTCTCTGCATGCCGTGCACCGGCTCGGTCTCGAGGCGGCGACGCGGTCGCTCCCGCTCCGCTACTTCCGCGCGAGCGGAAGCCGAACCGCTGCGGAGTGGGCGCGATGGGATTGGATCGACGAGCAGATGTCGTCCAATTGTGTCCACAGCGCGAGCACGGTGTGGGCGGCCGTTAGGCGGACCGGCAATCGTCACCGTCGAGTGTCCAGTCCGTGCGTGGTGACCGTGTTGCAACGAGACCGCGTCTGTCCGCCTGCTCTGCAGCGGGAGGTCGCATCCATCCTGGACGCGCACACCATCGAAAGTGGACGCCGACCACGACCTTCCGGTGACGGATCCCGCGGCCTATGCGTGGGTCACGAGTGACGCGGTAGCGTGAATTCTGGCGCAGAAGACGTCGATCGACTGACGGTCGAACGCGGGTGGTCGCAGGCGCGACCAAACATGCCGCGGCGCGCCCGCACACCGTCCACGTCGAAATCGCAGATCGATTTCGGGGTGCAAGACTGAGTGAATGGTGGAAATGCAACGGAGGAGACCCGGCAGGCCGCGAAATGCCGACATGGAAGCGAAGGTGTACGACGCGGTCCTCGAGGTGTACTGGGAAACCAGTTGGCGCGGATTCACCTTCGATGCGGTGGCTCGCCGCGCCAAGGTGGGTAGGGCTGCTCTCTACCGCCGATGGGACACCAAGGAGACGCTTCTGGTTCAGGCTCTCGAAGAACGTTCGCCGCTCTCGACTCCCATCGATACAGGCACGGTACGCGCAGACCTGATCGAGTTGTCGACGCAACTCAGCCGCGGATACGCCGAACTCGCCGGGTTGGTCTCGTTGCGGGTCACGCTCGATGCGATGGTCAACCCGGATCTGTTGGCGCATCTGACGCACACGTTGAACCAGAGTCGTTTGGTGACCGCCCGTCAGATCGTCGATCGGGCTGTGACGCGCGGCGAACTTCCCGCCAGCACGTCGACGACACTCCTTCTCGAGTTGGTGACGGGCGCGGTGCTCAGTCATTCGCTGTTCTCTCGGGCCCACGATTCGGCCTCCGCCTCGAGCCCAGCCGAGTACTCCGTACTCGTGGTCGACACAGTTCTGCGCGCCATCGGTCATTAGGAATATTTCGATCAGCGCTATTTACAGACATTCAGCGTCTGTAATAGAGTCACATGCATGCCCCACCCTTCAGCAATCCCGGTGATCGTCGGAGTCGGTGACCTCCGGCACGGACGAGCGGGCAATCCGCAGGATCCGCGCGAACCACTCGAGCTCATCGCCGACGCAGTCACCGCCGCTCTGGCAGATTGCGGATCGGCAGGCCTCGACGCTGCCGTCGACACCGTCTACGCGATCAAGACCAGCAGTTGGAACTACGCCGATCTTCCCGCACTGATCGGAAAACGCCTGGGCGCAAACGTTTCTCGGACTCTCACGAGCAGTGTCGGTGGCCACTGGCCGGCCGCACTGCTCGACCGTATCGGCGCGGACATCGCAGCCGGTTCGGCCGAAGTGGCCTTGCTCGTCGGAGGTGAGGCGCAGGCATCGCTCAAAACGTTGAACAAAGCAGGCACAGATCCGGCCTCGGTGGGCTGGACCACCGCGCCCGGGGGCCCGCCGACCTTCGATGCAACCGAACTGGGCACCGCCGATATGCAGCGCGCCGGAACGATCACACCCACCCGCGTGTACCCACTCTTCGAGAACAGCCACGGCGCGAGCCTCGGCGAGAGACCGGCACAGACACGAGCCAGTTCTGCTCGGTTGTACGCTGCGTTCTCCGACGTCGCCGCATCTCATCCGGCGGCGTGGTCGCCGGTCGCCCGAACTGCTCAGGACATCGCAACCCCGGGGCCGGATAACCGACTCGTCAGCGACGCCTACCCGCTCGCGATGAATGCGATGCCGTTCGTCGATCAGGCCGCGGCCGTCGTGGTGTGCTCGCTGGCCGCTGCTCGCGATCACGGCGTCGCCGAGGACCGCATTGTCTACGTGTGGGGCGGTGCGGGTGCACATGAAGATCCGAATGTGCTGGCGCGCAAAACGTTCGGAGACTCCCCCGCTATGCGATCTGCGACCGAGCGCATTTTGACGCGCGCCGGCCTGGGCGGCGACGAGTTGTCCATCGTCGATTCCTACTGCTGCTTTCCCGTGGTGCCGAAGCTGCTGGTGGGTGTGCTGGGACTCCCTGCGGATGCCGTGCCCAGCGTGCTCGGCGGCCACTCGTTCTTCGGAGGCCCCCTGAGCAGCTACTCGCTGCACTCCGTTGTCGAAGTCACGCGGACACTACGACACCATGACGCCCGTGAAGTGGCCATGGTTCATGCGAACGGCGGCTACCTCACGTACCAACACGCCGTACTGCTGTCCCGGCAACCGCACGCGGACGGCTACATCGGTGATCCGACGTCGCACGACGTCCCCGCCGAACTCCACTCGCTCACCCGCGACTACACCGGCTCCGCTGACATCATCACCGCAACAATCGAATACGACCGCACCGGCGAGCCTTCCATCGGGTTCATCGTCGCGCAGACACCGGACGGGCGACGGATTGCCGGACACACGAACTCCGATGACGCGGCAGCGCTCGTCGCGTACACCGCAGAAGGGACCCGGAGCCTGGTAGGGGCACCGGTCCGCGTCATCGATCGCGGAGGACTACTCACTGTCGAACTCGAAGAACAGGCGAACACATGACCGACGTCGTACTCACCGAGCAGCGCGGACACACACTGCTTGTCACGATCAACCGACCGAACGCGGCCAACAGCATCAATGCCGAGGTGCATCAACTCCTCGGCGCAGCGTGGGAGACCGCCCAAGCGACCGATTCCGTTCGAGCACTGGTGCTGACCGGGGCCGGAAGTGCGATCTTCTGCGCGGGTGCCGACCTGAAGGCACTGGGCACCCTGGGACCCGCAGGCGTCACTCCGGCTGACACCGCACACTGGGGATTCGCCGGGGTGGTGCGACATCCGATCACCAAGCCCATCGTCTGTGCTGTCAACGGCACCGCTCTCGGCGGTGGAACCGAACTTGCTCTGGCCGGCGACCTCGTCGTCGCGTCCGACACATCCGCGTTCGGCCTGCCCGAGGTCCGGCGTGGCCTGATTGCCGGAGCTGGCGGCGTGTTCCGGCTGACCGAGGCCATTCCGCGCGCCGTAGCGATGGAGCTTTTGGTCACCGGTGCCCCGTTGTCCGCGAACGATGCACTTCGGTGGGGCTTGATCAACAGGGTTGTCCCCGCCGCCGACGTCGTCGACACAGCTCTCGCTCTCGCCGACACCATTGCCGAATGCGCACCACTGGCCGTACAGGCAACCAAGATCGTCGCGCGCGGAATCGTGGACGGTGCTGTGCCGTCGGAAGATACGTACTGGCGCCTGACCGAGGAGGCGTTGGCGCGCTTGAGCACCTCGACCGACACCCTCGAAGGAATCATGGCATTCATGGAGAAGCGCGCTCCCATCTGGAGCGGAAAATGACTGGGCCACAGAGTGATATCGCCGTCACGGATTCGTGGGACACGCCCCACGCTCTCCGTATCGGCGACGGGACCGCCGAGATACTCGGCACGTTGATCGAGCTGTGATGAACGCGAAGCCGGTGCGACGCCAGGCGGTCGAACGGGCGCGGTCATCGATGAGTTCGGTCGTCGACGCCGTGCGTGGAGTCGATGTGCTGCGCGCACGCGGTCTGTTTCATCCGCTCCGCCTCGACCGTGCACTGAGGGCAAGCCGCACGGTATCGGCGCTAGGGCCGGTCGCAGGTGCTATCGAGCATGGCGCAGCGCTGCACCCGAACGCCACAGCGATCATCGACGACCGCGGACCGATGACCTACCACGGCCTCGACAGCGGCTCGAACGCATTGGCCAGAGCGTTGGCCGCACGTGGCGTCGGCTCAGGCAGTGTAGTGGCGCTCGTTGCCCGCGATCACCGAGGAATGGTGCTCGCAATCGCCGCCACCGCGAAAGTCGGTGCCCGACTGGCGCTCATGAATACCGGTTTCGCCGCACCGCAATTCGTGGATGTGGTCGCACGAGAACGTGTGAGCGTGGTGCTATACGACGACGAGTTCGACGCCCTCGTAAACGCTCTCCCGCCCGAGATCGATCAGGTTTCGACAGAGGGTGCGCGCAGCGACGGAACGGACAGGCCGAACATCGACGGACTGATCGCTGAGAATTCCAGCGCGCCACTGCCGCGGCCGAAGCAACCCGGCGGGCTCGTCTTGATGACCAGTGGTACGACCGGTACGCCGAAAGGCGCTCCTCGCGGCAATGTTTCGCTATTGCAATCCGCAGCGTTTCTCGATCGGGTACCTCTCGCTCGGAACGAGACGACGGTCATGGTGGCACCGATCTTCCACGGGACGGGGCTGTCGCAGTTCATCCTGACGCTCGCACTCGGCGGAACGGTGGTGTTGCATCGCAGATTCGACGCGGAATCAACGCTGGCGTCGGTGGAGCGCACCCGAGCCCACGCCCTGATATTGGTGCCGACCATGCTGCAGCGAATCATCGATCTGGGCCCGGATGTGCTAGCCCGCTACGACACATCGTCGCTGCACATCATCCTGTCGGCGGGGTCCGCACTACCTACCGACTTGGGCGTACGTGCTGCCGCGCATTTCGGCAACGTGCTTCACAACCTGTACGGGTCCACGGAAGTGGCAGTGGCGCTGGTTGCCACCCCTGCCGATCTGGCGCAAGCCCTGGGAACCGTCGGTCGACCACCTGTCGGCTGTCGGGTCGCTCTGTTCGACAACCAAGGCACGATCATCGACCGCCCCGGGGTGGTCGGACGGATATTTGCCAAGAGCACGTCGAGTTTCGGTGGATACACAGATGGCAGGAAGAAGGAGATTATCGACGGCATGCTCTCCAGCGGGGACATGGGCCACTTCGATGCCGATGGGCTGTGGTTCGTCGACGGCCGCGACGACGACATGATCGTTTCCGGCGGGGAGAACGTCTACCCCCTCGAGGTCGAGAACCTGCTCTCGGGACACACGGACATAGTCGAGGCAGTCGTGGTCGGAGTGGACGATCCGGAATTTGGAAAACGACTGCGGGCGTACGTTGTTGCGGCCGACACGGTAGACGCAGATGCGGTAAGAGCCTACGTTCGCGGAAACTTGGCGCGATTCAAAGTGCCCCGAGACGTCGTCTTTGTCGAGCAATTACCGCGAAATGCGACCGGGAAAGTGGTGCGGCAGCGGCTGGCCGCCATGACCGACACCCGCGGCAGCAGCGCTGAACCACTCCGCTGACGGGCACGGGCGCATCGACTGGACAAGAAGATCGGTAATCCGATCCGCTTGTTGCTCGTTCCCTGACAATGGGACAGCCGCAACATGTACGTCCGCCGCCCCGCCGATTCGACCGCCGAACGTAACGCAGCACAATAGAGTTGGTGAAAGTGCTGACTGGGTCGAAGCAAATCGGGTTCAGCTGGGACGCGCCAACACGGGGGTCACCGAAGCGCACTACATCCAGCGAATGACCTTGGCCCAGACATCAGCGACGCGCTGTTTGCGCCCAAGACTGAGGCCTCCTCGAATCAAGGTCCGACTGAGCCGATCGCCTGACTAGTTGGGCCTCGCCCCATCATCGGCAATTCTGCAGCGCGGGAGTGACCACACTTGCCGCAACCTGGCAGCCATCTGCCCACGAACGTTCGAACCGTAAGCGGACCCAGGCGCGGACAGGAACTGCCCCTATTCGCCGGTCTTCGAGTAACCCTTGAGATCGAAGTCGAGGTTCGCTGCTAGAGCGCGGTTGATGCCACGGTGGGCTTGCAGGAGACGCCGGGCAGCCATGTGATCCGATAAACGGTTGACTGATTCGACAGCCGTAAGCCGATCGTTGCGGAAGCGAAATACCGAAAATTTGCCCGAGTCGACGTCGCCTCGAAGTACTGATTCGTCGTCCGGCGATGCGATGCCGACTATCTGAAGTTTGGTGTCGCCTTGGTCCGACCAGAACCACGGGGTCGCTGTGTAAGGTGATGGTCTGCCGAGCGCTGTCTTGGCGGCAGTTCGAGCTTGATCGGTTGCATTCTGCACCGACTCGATTCGTACCGGGCCGTCGATGTGAACGCTCGGATGGTTGGCGCAGTCCCCTATTGCCAGAATGTCGGGATCGCTGGTCGTCAAGGTCGCGTCGACAACGATCCCGTTCTGTACTTCGAGACCGGCTTTTACGGCCAGTTCGGTGCGGGGTGTGACGCCGATGGACACCAGTACCAGGTCGGCGTCGATTCTTTCGTCGGTCGAAGTGCGCGCCGCACGGACTTTCCCATCTCGTCCTTCGAACGCGGTCACTGTTTCGCCGAACCGGAATGCCACTCCACGAGCTTGCAGTTCGCGTGCGAGATGCGACGCCGTGATACCGGACAGCGCTCGCATCAGTGGCGCTGCGTTGGGTTCGACGACGGTGATGTCGAGACCTCGTGCGCGGGCCATTGCGGCGACCTCGAGACCGATGAAGCCGGCACCGACGATGAGTACCTTTTTCGCCGGACCGAGTCGGTGCTGGAGATCATGCGCATCAGAAAGTGTTCTGAGCTCGACCACCCCATCGAGGAATCGTCCGGGGACATCGAGCTTTCGCCCGGCAGTGCCGGTGGCCAAGATGAGTTTGGAGTATCTGAGTACTTCGCCTGCGCCTGTGCGGATCTCGTGACGTGACCTGTCGATGTCGGAGACGCGGGTTCCGAGGTGGAGTGTGACGCCGTGGCGGTCGTAGTGGTCGCTGCCGCGCAGCGGGGCCAAGTCCGGTGATGTCGCGGTGCTGAGGTGCTCTTTGGAGAGTGGGGGGCGCTGATACGGCGCGTGGTCTTCATCTCCTATCAGGGTCAGTGCGCCGGTGTATCCCTGTTGGCGAAGCGAATCCGCCACCTGAACGCCTGCGTGCCCGTTTCCGATGACGACGATCTGGCTCACGCCGGTCATGACGTCGTCCCGGAGGGAACGTCGACGTCGATGTCGTCGAAATCGGTTCCTGCGGTCAGTTGGCAGGCAAGGCGGCTTCTGCCCTCGATTCGTTGGTCGCAGACTGCGTCGAGCATCTCGTCTTCGTCTTCTGTCATTTCGGGTAGCCGGTTCGCCTGGTCGGCCCACACGTGGACGTGGCACGTTGCGCACATCGCGCGGCCGCCACACTCGCCGATGATTCCCGTGACGCTTTGTGCAACAGCGGCTTTCATCAACGATTCGCGCGGATCGATCGCGACGTGGTCGACAGTACCGTCGGGGTGGTGGAAACGTGCCGTGGTCACGACGGGCTGCCAGGGAACGCGGGGACGGTCGATCTGTCCCAGTCGACGGGCAGCGAGGTCATGCCGCGAAAGACCCAACCTTCCTCTCGTGCGGGGCGATCGGGGTGTGGTCGGAGGGTAGGGATTACGTTGAACAGGTGCGGTAACGCCACGTCGGCGACTGAGGCACGGGCGACCCACGCTCCTGCACAGAAGTGAGTTCCACCGCCGAACGCCTGGTGGGGCTTCTTCTCTCGCGTGATGTCGAAGGTATTCGGGTTCTCGAAGACAGAGGGGTCCCTGTTCGCAGCTCCGACGACGACACCGAGATGTGCGCCGCGGGGCAGTTCGATGCCGCCGAGGACGGTCTCGCGGGTGGTCTCTCGCGGGTACATCCCTATGGGTGCAACCCAGCGGGCCGCTTCGTCGAACACGAGGGAATAGAGGGCGGGGTCCGCGGCGACGAGTGCGCGTTGTTCCGGTCGTGTCAGCAGTCCCCACACCGCGATGCCGAGCAGATCGCGGGGTTCGTTGATTCCGCCCGCGATGGTCATTTTCATATTGGCGCGGATCGAATCCATGGCTATTGGAGAGGCTGCCATCTGTGAGAGCAGGCTGTGGTCGGGATTGCGGCGAAGGAGCGGCAGGATTTCGTCCAGGGCGGTGTCGACTTCGTCGAAGGCCCGTTCCGACTCGGCCCAGACCAGCGGGTCGTCGGAGTAGTTTCCGGCTCCGTTGATCATGGCTTGCGACCAGCGTTGCAGGTCCTGGTTGGTTGCGTTGACCAGACCCATCACTTGCCGGAGATTCTCTGCCGCGTAGGGGGCGCAAAAATCCCATACGAGGTCTGCGCCCGGTCCGATCGCGAGCAGTCGGTCGAGTTGCACGCGGCAGTTCTCGTCGAAGATCTGGTTCCAATGTTGTTTGATGGCTCGGGGTTTGAGGACGCCACCGTACGATTTGCGTTCGTCGAGGTGCCGTGGATCGTCGCGGCGGAGCATGGAATGTCCAACTGCGCGTTTCATCAGCGATCCGCTTTCGTCAGCTGAGTACGTTTCTTGATCGTTGTCGATTGTGTGGCAGGCGTCGTATCCGGTGACGAGGTATCGGTTGACTGCGGGAACCCAGTGGACCGGTGATTCCTCGCGCATTCTGCGGTAGATCGGGAACGGGTCGGTGTAGAGGTCGACGATGGTGACCCAGTCGGCCACCGGTGCAGTCGCGGTGGTGGCACTGTCGGTCACTGTGGTCATCCTCTCGGTTGTCTGTGCCGATTCGTGTTGCCGAATTGCGTTGTCATGCATCATGTTTGATCCTTGTCTTGGAACGGATCCATCCGCCCGCGATCAGGCTGATCGCTGCGGCGAGGATCATGTACACCGCGATCGACATCGAGGTGCCCGTTGTGGCGAGGAGTGCGGCTGCGACGATCGGTGCGACTCCGCCGCCGACGATCGATCCTGCTTGGTAGGCGATGGACGCTCCGCTGTAGCGCAGGCTGGGCGGGAACAGGTCGGCAATGACGGCGGCTTGCGGTCCAGCCATCGCGGCGACGGCGGCCGTGGCGACGGCGAACGCCGCGATCATGGACGGGACGCTTCTGGAATCGACCAATACGAAGAACGGCACGGCCCACAAAGCGGCGAGGGCGGCGCCGCCGAGGAAGACCGGGCGGCGGCCGATTCTGTCGGCCAGGACGGCGAACAGCGGGATGCCGACGAGCCAGACGGCTGCCCCGGTGAGGATCATTTCGAGCATTAGCTCTCGCGGCAGGTCGAGTTGCGTGGTGCCGTAGGAAAGCATGTACACCAGCACCAGGTATCCCAGTGCAGTGGAGGCGACCGAAATCGCGGCACCGATCACCAGGGCACGCCAGTGCCCGGTGAGGACGTCCTTGAGGGGGTTTCGCCGGACGTCGCCGCGCCGCTTGACGTCGGTGAATTCCGGGCTTTCTGCGATCGACAGTCGAATCAGCAGCCCGACGACGATGAGAACTCCGCTCAGAAGAAATGGAATCCGCCATCCCCACGATTCGAAGGCGGACTCGGTCAGAAAGCGTCCGACGGCGAGGTAGGCGATGGTGGACAAGATGATGCCGGCGGGGACGCCCATCTGGGGGACGCTGCCGTAGAGGGAGCGGCGCGCGGGAGGGGCATATTCGACGGCCATCAGCACTGCGCCGCCCCACTCTCCGCCGACGCCGATTCCTTGGGCGAGGCGCAGTACGACGAGCAGAATCGGTGCTGCGAGTCCGATCGATGCATAGTTGGGCAGGACACCGACCAGCACGGTCGCCACGCCCATAATCATCAGGGACGTGACGAGCATTGCCTTGCGTCCGATTCGATCTCCGAAGTGGCCCATGATGATTCCGCCGAGAGGGCGTGCGAGAAACCCGACGCTGAACGTGGCAAACGCAGCGAGGGTGCCGGCGAGCGGGGACGCGGAGGGAAAGAACTGTGGGCCCAGGACGAGGGCCGCTGCGGTTCCGTAGATGAAGAAGTCGTACCACTCGATCGTGGTCCCGATGAAGCTGGCCGCCAAGACCCTGCGGCGTTGCGACTGCGTCGGTAGTGACGTCGAGATCGATTGTGCAGGTGTGCTATCGAGCTTGTCTGTGCTCATGACGCTCCGTATCGGTTGCAGGATGGGGTGCGCTCGCGTGTGCCTGCTGGATTCGTTCGAGAACCAGGCGCCGATCACCGACGTCGGAGGCGAGTAGCAAGGTCAGACGAAGAAGGAAGTGTGGATCGGACGCGGTGGTGTGGGCGTGGGCGTCGGAGAGCGCGAAGAAGATATCGTCTCGTGCTTCGTCGGTGAGGGTCATACTGCCGCCGTTCTCAGGTGTGAGACAGCTTGGGCAAGTGTCGATCTCGTCGGGTTGTTCCAGCTACCGGCGAGGTGTCCGTCGGGACGGATCAGGTGTACGTCCCCGGGGTGGCTGTCCCACTTCGATCGGGTCTTGCCTGACGGGTCAAAGGCGATCATGACCGACGTGTTGCGCGACGGAGAAGTTGCCGTTTCGACCGCAAGGGCCCGGAGCGGCCCGGGTCCGACGATGTCGTTCAAGATGTCGGTGATCGTCTTCGCCAGCGTCACGTCGGGTTCGAAGCATAGTAGCGTCGGTGTTCGCCCCAGCCGGTCGCTGAGGAAGTGCGATGTTCCGTCTCTGGTGCTGATCGGGCCGTCGGTGTAGACCTCCCCCGGTTGGGGGCCGCGTCCGGTGAATGCGCCGGTCGCGGTGAGCGGGGAGTCGACGTATCCGACCATGCTGGTTTGCCGCGGGTTGATCACCGAGCTCCATACTGTGTGGCCGGCGGCAACGAGCTGGAGGAGTGCATCGCGTACGTCGCGGTGGGCAGTGGACGGGGGTGCCATGAAGCGAGCAGATCGGGTGGCGAGGCGTATGTTCTCTCGAGCTGCGGCCACTCGTTCGGTGGAGTAGGTGTCGAGAAGGGTGTCGGGTCCGTCTGCGGTGATGACGTGGGCGAGCTTCCATGCGAGGTTGTGTGCGTCTTCGATTGCGGAGTTCATGCCCCTGATACCGAAAATAGGAATCAGGTGCGCGGCGTCGCCGGCCAGCAGCAGTCGTCCGCTGCGGTAGGTGGGAGCGGTGAGTGCGCGCGCTTGGTAGGACGAGGACCAGACCAGCTCGGTGTCGCCGCGTTCGCCGATGAAGTGCAGGTGTTCGGAGACCTTGGTCGTGATATCGGTGTCGCTGGTGATCGCGCCGGAGTCGAGCTGATAGTCCAGCCGCCACACGTCGTCGGGTTGACGATGCATCAGGACGGTCGATCCGGGATTGGACGGTGGGTCGAACCATGCGCGGCGCTCGGCGGGATGTCGGCTGGGGAATCTGACGTCGACGATGACGAAGCGGCTGTCGAAGCTTTCCCCTTCGAGTTCCAGTCCCATCTCGCGTCGCACGGTGCTGCGAGGTCCGTCGCATCCGATGACCCAGTCCCAGTGTCCGGTGGACGACCGGGAACCGTTGCGGGTGCGTACGAGGACCGGGCCGTTGTCAGAGGTGTCGATGCTCTCTACTGTCGTCGACCACTGAACGGTAACGGGATTGTCTGCGACGGAGCCGAGTTCGTCGACGAGCAGCTGGGCTACTCGATGTTGGGCGAGGTTGAGCATGGCGGGGAAGGCTTCGGTGCCGTCGTCCTCGAGCGGGAGTGTCATCACTTCTGTGTCGCGGTAGAAGCTGCGGGAACCGCGCCACGGCAGGCCCTCCTGCATGCACCGGTCGCCGACAGTGCCGAGGGAACCGAGGATCTGCAGAGTTCGTCGGGACAGGCCGAGTGCTCGACTCCCCTCTCCGATGCCCGGCGCGGTGTCGACGATGTCGACGCCGATTCCGCTGCGCGCCAGCGAGAGTGCGGTAACGAGCCCGGTAGGGCCGGCGCCGACGACGAGGACCCTGCTCATGCGGTGTCCTTGGCCCATCGCACGATGTGGTCACACATTTCTCGGGCAAGGTCTGGCTGGCCACGGAAGTAGTGGTCTGCTCCTCTGATCGCCACGAGTTCGCGCCGGTCGTGGTCGATGGCGTCGTACATAGACTTGGCATGTGACGGAAATGCTGCGGTGTCGGCGGTGCCATAGATGACTTGGACTGGAACCGACACGTGAGGGAGTTCTGCGGGGGCGTTGGCGCGGCTGTCGTCGATGCTCCACTGACTGAGCCATGCGCGCAGGCTGGTCAGGTGCCCGAGCGTGGCGGGTTGGAAGTTCGCTACCCAGGGATCACCCCACAGGGTCGTCGCCGCTCGGTCCGATTCGTCGATCGTCAGGTCCAGGAACCGGGGGTCCGCCGTCGTTCCGTGCACGACGAACGGGAGATCGTCCACGCATATTCCGGCCGGGCCGACGGGTGCCTCGGTGGCCAGCCAAGCGAGCTGGTTTCGCACCCACGCGGTGATGCGTCGGTTGCGTGCGAGTTGTTCACGCCGGTATCGGGCGAGGAACTCGCTCGTGTACGGGGGCGAGTTGTCTTGGTGGTACATGTCGAGTGAGGGGTCGCGGCGGAACGGGTCCGATTCGTCGACGATCGAGGGATCCAGGAAGTCGGTGAAGACGGTGGCACGGCCCGGATGCGCCATTGCCAGGACCAGTGCGTCGGCGGCGGGCAGGTCTGCGCGGGTCAGGTCGGGGCCGTCTCCTGCGGGCGTACTCGTGATTGTTGGGTTCTCGGCCTGCGATTGGTACAGCGCGGCAAGCCCACCGCCTCCTGAGTTTCCGACCAGGACGATGTGCGCGTAACCGAGGGTGCGGAGGTGGCGGATGGCCACTCCGATGTCGATGACGCAGTTCTCCATGGTCAGGGCGGTGTCGTTGCCGATGTACCGGGTGGTCAATCCGACTGCGTCGACGCCCATTTCGGCGAGCGGTTCCAGTGCATAGTGCCCCATGAAATTCGAGGTGGGGTGCACGATGAGGACGACGGTGTCGCTCGGTGTCGGGTTCGCCTGCCAGCGTGTGGCCCACAGCGTCGCCGCCAGTCGTGCCACACCGCTGTAGATGTCCACCCGCTCGGTGGTCTGTGCGGGGATTGCCAGTAGGTCGCGTTGTGCCATGTGATCGTCTCCGAGTATCGGTCGGTGTGGGGGCTAGATCCGGGCGTCTTCGAGGTCGAGGCTTTGGCCTCGCGCCGCGCACCAGTCACGGAGCGCGGCAAGGCCGTCGGTGCGATCCGACTCGGTGAGGGGTCGGGTTTGTACGGTGAGTTCGATGCGGACGCCGTTCGGGTCGAAGACGTACAGCGAGATCCACGTTCCGTCGTGGTCGACGATTCCGACGGGCTCGACTCCGTGGTCGAGGAAGTGCTGTCGCCACTGCGTCAGGGATTCGACGGACTCGACGTCGAGGGCGAGGTGTCGGATCCATGAGGGCACGCCGTCGTCGATGGAGGGTGCAAGCTCGTCGACCTCGAAGAACGCGACGCAGCCGCCGTTCGAGAGCGCGTAGAAGGTGTGCAGGAACGGTGTCGGGGCGCCGTTCGAGGGCACTTCGTCTAGTTGGATCGCTGCGACGAACGGGCACCGCAGTACCTCGGTGTAGAAGCGGTACGTCGCGGCAGAGTCCCATGTGGGGTAGGCGACGTGGTTCAACGAGGCCGGTCCGGTCAGATTCATCATGACTCCTTGACACATAATCGGATACCGTGGTTTACTATTGTGACAATTACAGTGACACAAGACACAACTGGTGTCAACGCCGATGTGCGTCATGTTTTGTGACCTGGTAAGGGGTGGTGCTCGTGAACGATCCGACGGACCTACAGAACCGCACGCCCAACGACCGGTCGCTCACTCTGGACCGAGGCTTGAAGGTGGTCAAATATCTTGCCGCACAGTCCGACACGGTGTCCGTTTCAGAAATTTCCGGCAACCTCGGCTTACATCGACAGGCGGTGTACCGATTGTTGGGGACCCTCGAAGAACACGGATTGGCGGTAAAGGCAGCCAGTGGTGGCTACAGGCTGGGTCTGGCGGCGGTATCGCTGGCAGGGTCGTGGATTCCGCGATTGGAAGGTGCAGTCCGACCGGCGCTACGCATGCTGGCGGACACATGTGCGGCGACTGCGTTCTTCACTGTCCGAGAAGGCGAGGAATACGTCGCACTTCAGGTGGTCGAGCCGACAACGACCGACTTCCACATCGCCTACCGCCCCGGGACCCGAACACCACTCCACCGAGGCGCAGGCGGAACAGCCATCCTGGCCGGCCGACCCGCGCGTGACGGAGAATCTGACACGGTTCGTCTTGCCCGACGCGACGGTGTCGCCGTGTCCTACGGCCAGGTCACCGCCGGAGCAGTCGGTGTCGCCGCCCCTATCGCGTTGTGGCGACCGGATTCACCTGAAGCGAGCGTGGGGGTATTCAACGTCGAGGCGGGTGCCGACGTCGACCTCATGAAGGCCGAGGTTGGTCGGGCTGCCCGGTCGATCGCGGATGAACTGTGACCGCCGCCCACGATTCAGCCCACCGGCCACAGGTCTCGAACCGTTCTAAGAATGACGGAGACTGTCACCACCTCACGAAGGAAATGAGGGATCAGAGATTCCGATAGCCGCTAAAGAAACCCAGAACATCTTCTTGTTGACGAACTCGTCCACGCCGTATCTACCGAGTTCTCGACCTGAACCAGAACGTTCGACGCCTCCGAAAGTCAACTCGGCACTCTCCGTACCGACGACGTCGACAAACACCATGCCGGCGTGGAGATTGTCAGCGACTCGCACCGCCTGCTTACGGTTGGTGGTGACGACGCAGGAACCAAACCCGGAGGGCCTGTCGTCTGCGACCTCGACCGCTTTGTCTTCGGACTCCAATCGGTACACAGTCGGAGTGATCCCGATCATTTTCCCACAAGGGGACGCTGTCGGGTCGAACCTGGTCAAAACTTCCGCGGGAAACTACACGCCTGCACGTTCGCCGCGGCGGTGAAGGTATGAGCACTCTCGGACCGCGCTGTCCACTGTTGGCTCCGATTCTCTGCCCTACGCTTGTTGGCCGATACGTGTTCCGCTACATCATTTCTCATAGTTCAGGAAGTTTGAAGAGCACGTGGCATTTTAGGTTGCCGAGCCGACAACTACCCAGTTTTATATCGCATACCACCCAGGTACCCGAACACCATTGACTCTGGGTGCCGGAGGGAGAGCGCTCCTCGCCGGCCAACCGGCACGTGAGGGAGAATCCGACGACGTCTGCCTTGCACGCAACGACGGCGTTGCGGTTTCCTACGGGCAGATCACTGTCGGCGCAGTCGGCGTCGCAGCCCCAATCGCTCCGTGGCGACCGGATTCTCCTGAATCCAGCGTGAGTGTCTGCAACGTCGAGGCAAGTGCTTAGCTCGAGCTCATGAAGGAGGAAGTCGCACGGGCCGCTCGATCTATTGCGAGTCAGGCCCCTTGTTCGATCGCGAGTCGATTGTGACTACAGTAACGAGCGATCTGGCGGTGGAGGATTGCTTGCCGATCCATTGATCATCGAGCACGTCACCGTAGCGCGGGTGTGGCGTGAACACAGTGCTCAGCCCTGGCGCATTGAGACATTCAGTTTCTACACTGCCCCGGTGTTGGTCGCGAATGTCACCACATGGTCGGTCTCAACCTGAAACCGCCGGAGAACCCTATCGCGTTGTGCGTGGACGAAAGGCCTAGATTCGGGCCGTGGACCGCACCGACGTTGCCGATGCAGATCGGGATACCGGACGACAAACCCATGACTACGTCCGCAACGGCACGCCAACACTGTTCGCGGCACTCAAGGTCGCGACCGGCAGGGTCACCGGAAGATACCGGCCGCATCACCGTCATTCGGAATTTCTGGTGTTCCTCAAACGCATCGCACGAGCGGATTCAGATGAGGGGCTTACCTGTTGATGGACAGCCACACGACGCACAAGAAACAGGAGGTACGAGGCTGGCTCATCGACAGTGCCAGAATCACACTCCATTGCACGCCCACTTCGGCATGGTGGATAAATCTGGTGAAAGTGTGGTTCAGGACCCTCGAGAAGGCCAACCGCCCAATAACATCGGACTCTTACCACCGAGTTGGGTCATTGCTACGACTGCACACCAGAAACCCCAGTTAGTCGGCCCACCGACAACCGGGGTCGCCCCCCGCTCCGCGCTGACCTACATTCTTCGCATCCGGTCGCTCTCTGTATTCCCTGCACGTACGCGTCAGTGAGAGCGGCCTCGTCGGCAGTGCCCGCGTAGCTAGCCGCGCCGACGAACCGCCAACACGCATTGCTGCGGCAAAGTCCATCCGAATTTCATGGCGCACATTCGAACGGTGGCTGTCACCGCGGCGCATGCGATTCCACCTTGGACAACTGAACCTCCGCACCGACGACCAACAGCAAGGCGACGGTTCCCAACAGTGCCGCGACGGCGTACAGAGATCCCACTTGCATCAATGCGATAGGCAATCCGAGAAAGACCTCGCGCAGTGCTGATCCCCCACGGCCGCGGCAACGCCAATGAAGATGGACGGGACAACGGGCAAACCGTTTCCAAGAGCCTTGGTCATGCCGATTGCCGCGTAAAGCCCCACGGTCATCGCGTCAAGTGCAATGACTACCCCGTCGATCTTCGAGAACATGCGTTCCAAAAGCATGCCGCCCAAGGCTGCCACGAGCGCACTCCAGTCCGAGACCACCGCCGACTCTGGAACGCTACAGTGAGCCGGTCCAAGTCTGTTTGGATCGCCGACACGACAAGCGCGCCCCCCGGACCTGACGTTTGTATCAGGAGCGATGCCCCGATTCCGATATGCCGGCTCTGTGGACCGCCGACCACAGATCGGGATGGTCGGGAAAGGACTCGGTAAGCGCAAGGATCGTGCGGTTCATCAGAAACGATAGTTTGCCAGTCCCGGAAAGATAAGGCGATGCATTGAGCGACTCGGGACGCAACGCCGCCCCATGATGAAGGGCTCTCTGTCCATCAAGGTCGAGGTCGTCGAGATCCAAGGGCGAACGTGCCTCCGATGGTGCAGACATCTCAGTAGTCGCCGCACGTACCGACGATCGAAACCTTTTCGACCGAGAATTCTGCCACCAGAAGGTGTCTCGTTTAGTTCTCGTATTTTGGTCGCGCGAACTCATCGCGAAGCTCCTCTATATCGGTGAACCAGGGGTTTCGTAGCCGTAGGGCGCCGACCCCGGGGAAACCGAACGCACAGAAATCGACCCGTCCGGCTAGACCGACACCGCACCTGTCGACCAGGTCGACCCGTACAGGCCCATCCCCAACCAGTCGGACGGCACGAGCGACGAGCACTTCCTGATCTCCGAACGGGCTAATTTGCAAAGCGCCGGTTCGAGCGTGAGGACAAAGAGATCGACAACGGTCCCGCGACATTGAAGTGACGCGGGACCGTCAACGGTGCGGTCGGCATGAGGATGGCAATAAAGCCCGAGTTTCGAGAAGTGCGTTCCCGTGAATCGGTCCACACGGGTTTAACAGTCCTGGCCCGGAAAGGGCGTTATGGAACACCCCGTGCCCAGGCTCCAGGTGGTCGAACCCTTGCCGAGGCTCGCAATTCTATTTCAGGATTTCCCCTTGGCGGCCGATTCGGCTGTATGTGTCGGGTCGATTGAGCCGCAACCAACGCGCGACTCCAAGTGCTATCGCTATCACTGCAATCACTATTGCGACGAAGACCATACCCGCAGCCTTGTTTCCGACCATGAGATCAATGTGAAGTAGCGCAAGTACTACAACGAATCCCAATCCGATGAAGGCGAGACCCGGAGCAATCACGGCTTTGCCGACGGATTCGAGGCCGGGATTGCGTCGGAAAAACACGATGACCGCAGCGCAGGTCGCCAACATCACCAGCAGGAAGCACATCGTCCCGTAGCCGGCAGCCGATCCGTAGATCAGGACCACGTCATCACTGAAAGTGATCAGTGCGAGGATAATGATCAGAGTCATGCTGATGCTGGTGATCACAGCGATATACGGGGAGCCCAATTTGTGGTGCACTCGCCCGAGCGACTGCGGCAGGATCCGGTCTTGCCCAAAACTGAACAGATAGCGCACGCCAGCGGCCTGTGTGGAGTTACACGCTGCTATCTGGCTCGTCACCAGAAGCACAGAGACCAGCGTCGGGAAGACGCTGCCTAGGTAAGTCTGCACTGTGCCCAGAACCGAATCCACCGGGGCGGTGCGGGCATCCTCGACAGCTTGCGAGGGCCCGACGGCAACGATGTACGCCCACGCAGCCAGTGCGAAAAAGACTGTGGTGAAACCAATTGCGCTGTACGCAGCCCGTGGCACGGTGCGGTCGGGATCGCGTGCTTCCTCACGGAAGACGGCCATAGCCTCGATTCCGATCATAGTGGTGATTGCGAACAGAACAGCCAACCCGGCATTACCGGAGAGGAATTCGGTCGGTGCAAAGGATGAAGCCGAGTAGCCCTCGGGGCCGCCTTTGACCAGTACTACTGCTTGGTAGACGAGAACCACGAGGATCTCCAGCGTTACGAAAATTCCGATAATTTTCGCCGTGAAATCAATGCGCAGCAGATTCAGTACGGTGACGATTGCGATGCCGACCAGAGACCACCCCTGCCAGGGCATCAAATGTCCGCCGAAGACTTGATCGAGCGCAGTCTCCATGATCAAGCCGAAGAAAACGTGGCAGGTGACAGTGAACAGAACGTACGCAACCGCGGCGAGAACGGATCCCGCGAGTGCCGGTGCCTTTCCGAGGCCTTCGGCAATATACGTGTAGAAGGCCCCGGGGCTCTTCATGTGTCGGGTCATAGCCAGCAGGCCGACCTGGAACAGCGCAAGCAGTCCGCCGGCTGCGAGGAATGCCACCGGAGCGCCGATCCCGTTGCCGAATGCGATTGCTGGCTGAAGGTATCCCGCTAGGACCGCTAGGGGCGCGTTGAAGGCGATGAATATGAACGCTAGACCGAAGACCCCAAGACGGCGGGGAAGTTGGGTGGAGTCGGATTCGTCACCAGCCCGGTCGTGGTTCGCTTCGAGTTTGTCGATGTGCACAGTTGCTCCTGGTGTTCGTGCGCCGACATTGGAAAGTCGACGTTGATGTGGTTGACTGCTTCGGTTACGCTGCGGCGATTCGTAGGCAATGTCGGTACCTGCACGACCCTGTGCGGCGAGTTCATTACCGGCGTTAGCGACACCGATGACGTTGCCGTCAGTGCGAGGACACCGGTAGATTGCAGCCAATGCGGAAATCCGCCATAGCGCTGGTAGTGAATCAGGTCGTCTCATTAGATACCGGTGAAGGTGTCAAATGGTTTCGTCGACGTAAAGATGAGGTCCACGGTTGCCTAGTCTTGCACCGCTATTGTTCTTAGAGAATCGCATCTACAACAAGAGACATTTCTCATGGCGAGGCGCGATTTCAAAGAGTATTTCCATCAAGCGTCAAGGATCACGTTCATTCCGCGGGACGACTATTGCCGCTTTGGGGTTTTCGAGCACTTCCCAGTTGCGAAGACTGAGCCTACGAATCGGTAGTGCCGAATGTGCTATCTGATTCAGGTCCACGGTGAGGCAGCTTTGCACGGGTCCGCCTCAGGCCGATTGTCGGAAAAGAAGGAGAACGGCACAAGCAACGTTGTGATGCCGCCGATATCGCTCAGATACGTGATTGCGTCGTCGATGGATTCGAGATCCACTTCGCATGAACCCATTTTTTCTCCTCGCCAGGAGCGCAGATGGACTGTGCGATCTGCCGAATTTGCATGAAATAATAGAGATCACACTAGGTCCACCTTCACGGGATGTGCCCGATTTGAGTACCTTGATAATTTTTGTAGGAAGAATCATTCGGAACTCAGCTCTATGAGTATCGAACAGGGTTGGCGGAGCGGGTGAGTGGTACGACTACAGATCGAGAGGTCCGACTCGTGAATATCGTTGCACTGAATCTCCCCATCACCCGCGGCCAGGAATTACGCCACCGGGCAGTGACGCCTCGCCCAGGCGGGTGCCGAAAGTAAAGCTGACGCCTCCACTCATCTACGCGGCAGATCGGTCATACGAATACGCGCTAAGCCAACTACGCCGCTCTCTTACTGCTGAACAGTGACTGTCGCGCCTTCTTCGGAGGAATCTATCGTGAGGTAATTGCCATCAATCAGATCGTCGTAGTCGTTGGCGTCGAGTACCACAATCGGACAGCTGATTCCGTAAACCTCGTTGCTGACGACTGCTCCAACGCACAGAACATAGTCAGGTACTGCCAATATGATCCCGACTGGACCTTTCTCGTTCGCCCACACTTGGGCAAACACCTGAGCGTTGGCACCTGAGCCGCGGGATTCCCACATGACCAATACCTTTCCTGCCAGGGATTTGCCGTGCTGAGGGTGGCCCTGGTGTACAATAACGCCGGTTTTCGGATCCAGCTCGCCCCAGGCATTCAGAGGTTCGGTGAGCTTGACTGCTTGTCCGTGTGCGGATCCTGCGGTCAGCGACCTGGCAGCAAAACGTGCTTCAGAAGCCGGCATGGCTCACAACCCGTCCCTCGATGGCAGATTCGACGCAAGCGCTCAGACCCGCAAACAGCACTTCTGCACCTATCTGGCGGGGCGCGTACCACGCCCACTTCGCCGAGTTTGTCATTACCAGACCTTCCATCTTATCGAGTATCGGAGTGTTGTACGTACATGCGTCGGTGACGACCTGAACGCCCGCCTCTTCGAGCCGAGACCCGACGCCCTGCGCAACAATCGAGTCGTACACCCAGCGGCCGGCGTTGACGTATAGCGGAGTCCGCGGATGGATGCTTCGTCCATCGAGCAAACTAGCTAGCTGATGGAACTCCGCAATCGAGAAGTGTGGGGTTCCAAGGCAAACCGCTGACAACAAGCCGTCGTTGCGTGTAGAAAGCTCAGACCAACCCCGACGAAGGTCTTCGACGCCGACACGGATTGTTTCCACAGGTGCGCGGCCTTGAAACGCCATCTCGGCGGTCTCCGCCTCAGGTGTCACACCGACGACATGGAACAGTGCGACTGCTCCCGTCGACGCGGTAGCGGCACCAAAGGCCTTGAGGTCATCCTCCGTGGCCGCGTCCACGCCAACGACGACCGGGATACGACCACCACACCACTGGCCCGCGATATGGCCGAGTACAGGGAAAAAGGCCTCGTGCTCGATAACTGAAGGGGAAAGCCCAGTCACGTCGATAAGAAGTTCGCCACTACGCCCCTCATCAGTGTGTAGCCCCGCGAATGGTGCACGTCCGGTGACCGCGGCAGCAACATCGACAAAGTCTCCGTAGCGTTGGGTGCGTGCACCCAGGACGCTATTCGCGAAAACTATAGCGTTGGACTCCCCCCAAGCGATCTGCGATCCGAACCGGGGACGATCACGTAGTAGGTAAGGTGCACAAGTCCACGTCGTTTGGCAGCCGAGCTTCTCGTACAGTCCCATAACAGTCCGCGCGTTCGTGGCAGCCTGAGAGGTTCCGCTCCAACGTTCTGGATGCCGCTGATCGATTGGACCCACATTCAGGGTGGTTGGAACCCTCACTCGGGCGTCCCCTTCAACGAGAACCCTGGCATAGTCAATCGATACGGGTCCTACATAGAAGCACCCGTCGACGTGAGCACTTTCAATGTCGACGAGGCGCGGAGCACCCATGGAACGCGCCACCGCGGTCACCACTCGCATGGCCACTGCGGCACCTTCGCCGGATTCGCCATTCAGGAGAGCTTGATCCGATTCAGTCAAGACAAGTTCAGTCATGTTCGATCCATTCTGTGGGTATCGCGTTCGAATACGTTGTGGTGACGTATCGTGCGTTAGGTATCGGCAGTCGCAGGGCTTCAAGAGAACGCTCCGACTCTCCCGATTATCTCGTCACAATAGTTACCGACACGACCATAGTCGAAATAATTTTGATCGGAGACGGGAATCATGGAGACTCCCGTTCTGTCCACTACGACTAAAGATTTCGGCCAGAGCTTCTCGACCTTTCAGTTTTGACACTAACTAAAATCACAAGCTCGCGATATATTTGGTAAATACAATCTTTTTCTCTACTGAAACTAGCTCGACTCCCCCTTAACCGATCCTATGAATCCGGCCGGTGTGAACACCCTGAACTGATTTCACAAACGCTTGCGATACATTAGCCGCGGACACGCTCTCGAACCCGGGAAAGTAGTCGCCGTAGTCGCCTAATGACTCGGTGAGCACCGATGGGCTCACGGCATTGATCCTTATTCCTCGGGGCAACTCTGTAGCAGCGGCCGAGACGAAGGCTTCTACTGCACCATTGACAGTGGAAGAAATGACGCCAGTGGCAACGGGCTCGCGAGCAAGCACACCCGAAATAAGTGTGAATGATCCTCGATCACTTACATGCTCGATTCCGTGCAGCACCAGATTGATCTGACCGCCCAGCTTGTCAGCGAATCCTGCCTCGAAATCCGCCGCGGACGCATTGGGCAGAGATATGAAAGGTGCACCCCCTGCCGCGCAGACAACCGCATCCACGATGCCGATCCGCTCGTAAAGGTCCCTGATGGACGCCTCGTCACGAAGGTCGACAGAAAGTTGGCTCGAGCGTGATGCTGCCAAGATCTCGTGGCGGGACTGTAAGGCCTTCACCACAGCAGCCCCCACGGTGCCGCTAGCGCCTACAACAAGAATTTTCACAACGAGAACCCTCCTGATATTCGATACCGCGACGCTATCGATCGATCGATCGGGTGTCAATGGTCACATGTTTCGAGGCTGTTAAATCCGCCGGCACCCGTCGAACTTCGCAACGGACGCAGTCGGGAGTGGTCGAGCCGGTCATCGCGCGGGTTGATCATCTGCCGTAGGCGGATACGCCAACTGGTCAGCGTTCACTTCACCGAAGAGAAGCCTGCGTCCACCATCGCCTCACTCATCGGGATCGCGGCGCACGACCCCGCCCGATCACATCGGGGGTGCACCGACTGAGTCCACGCCAACACCGACCGTCTGGCCCGGCGCAGCAGGAGGGCGCACTTCGCCTGTCGACGGCAATGCCGCGGGTGTCCCTATTGTTTCTGTCAAGCGGCTTGAGTTGTGAGCGGATGGTGGAGGGTTTTGGTATTGAGCATCGCGAATAGGGCGTCCCATCGGTGGCAGGCGAGGCAAATGAGCACCGCGTTGTGTTTCTTGCCTTTGGCTCGTTTTCGGTCGTAGCAGGCGCGGCTGGTGCGGTGGGGCAGCGCGGCGAAGGCCGAGAGAAAAGTGCTCGTTGAGTTTCCGGTTTACTGATCTCGGGGAGGTGTTCACCTCGGATCGAGGTTCCGGATCGGTGGGTCACTTGGGCGATGCCAGGCGTACGCGGCGAGGTGTCCGACTGGATTTGTTGCCGAACCGCCACCGACTTCGAGGAGGTTGCGTGCTGCGGCCGATGATTCCGACGCCTGGCATCGACAACAGGACCGAGGAGAGAGGGTGGGCATCGAGCATCCTCTCGACGTCTAAAGCGATGGTATTGCTTTGTTGCAGTGTCTCTTTGAGCGACTCCGCCAGTTTGGGTAGAACAGTTTCGGTAGGCGCGGACCCGGGCACCGCTACCGCCTGAGACTCAAGTGCGAGGTAGATCTCCGCTACTTGTTTTGCCCCCATTTTGAGTGCGTTTTTGGCAGCGATAGCGGTCGGTTCCGTTTGTCAGCTGCGCGGATGCCGGCGGGGGGGCACCGCAGAGGGCCAGGATCTCCAGCACTGCCGGGTGTGACACACGCGGTCCCAGGACTCGTTCGAGCGCGGGGCGAATCCCGGTCAGCGGTCCGCGGATTCGGTTGCTGATGCGGGTTGCTTCGCCGGCGAGATCGTCATCGAAACCGATCAGCGCATCCAGCTCGGCGAATGTGCCGTCGCCGGTATCTACTCGCCGCAGCGTGTGGGGCATGGTCCGGGCCGTGTCGGCAAAGATGAGCGCATCCCGCGCATCAGTTTTAGGTGCCCGCGATACAGATCTGCGATGCGGCGCATCGACAGACCTGGAAGGTACACGACCTGGTGCCCGCGGGAGCGGCGCGCGTGATGTTCGGATTGTCCTACGTCGATGCCGCAGAACACGGCGTAATCGTGCACATCAAGCAGTCCTTCCTCGGTGAGCGCAACGCCAAGTCCTTTCCGTCACCGACGCCGAGCCTCGTCGACGATGCAATGATGTCCGAAATCTCTTGACGATCGATCGATCGATCGATACTGTGAGGCTCTACGCAAAGCCGTTGCAATGCCCTTCGGCAGCATTGGCAGGAAGCAACCACCTGCAATCAGTCCCAGCGATCCGGGCAAGTTACCCCATGTGATCCGGATTTCGAGCATGTAGAACCGGCACCGATATACAAACGAATCTTGAAGCCGTCAACCATAGAAAGAGGTGTCAAGGGTGAAATCGAACCTCGATGCGGATGTGGACGTAGTAGTAGTCGGCGCGGGACCTTCAGGCGCCATAGTCACACACCGCCTCGCCGCCGCGGGCTACAACGTGGTGTGTCTCGAACAGGGAGACTGGGTCAACCCAGGCGACTATCCCGGAAATTCGCCTGAGTGGGAACTGCTGATACAGCAGAAGTGGGCACATGACCCGTCACTTCGCGGGCTTCCTGCCGACTACCCCACCAATGCGGATGAGTCCGATATGTCGCCAGTGATGTTCAACGGCGTCGGTGGATCCACGATCATGTTCGGTGGCCAATGGATGCGCTTGTTGCCGTCCGACTTCCGAGTACGCAGTCTGGACGGCGTCGCTGACGACTGGCCAATCGACTACCGAGAACTTGCGCCTTATTACAGCATAGTCGACCAACATATCGGTGTCTCCGGCCTCGAAGGTGATCCCGCCTACCCGGAGGGCCTCGACTATCCACTGCCGCCCCTTCCGCTTGCTGCGTTGGGCCGAAAAATGGCATTGGGTGCCAATAACCTCGGATGGCACTGGTGGCCTGGGTCCAATGCAATCCCGAGTGCACGCTTTAAGGATCTTGCGAGATGTGCACGCCGTGGGGTCTGCGAATTCGGATGTCCAGAGGGCTCTAAAGCCAGTGCAGACGTTGCTTTTTGGCCGCACGCATTGAAGTCGGGCGCGACACTAGTTACCGGAGCACGGGTCCGTCAGGTTCTGACGGATGCGGATGGCAGAGCCAACGGCGTGTTGTGGTTGGACCGAGAGGGAAAGGAACACAAGCAGACGGCGCGTGCTGTCGTGATGTGTGCGAACGGAATCGGTACCTCAAGGATCCTCCTGATGTCGAACAACGCACGCCAACCAGAGGGCCTATCGAATTCGTCAGGGATGCTGGGTGAGAATTTGATGCTGCATCCCAACGCATCGGTCCACGGCTTCTACGGCGAGGATCTCGACGCCTCCGGCAGCGGACCGGTAGGCCAGCTTCTGTACAGCCTAGAATTCGCTGAAACTCGCCCAGAAAACCCGTTTACCCGAGGATATAAACTATCCGGACAAACCTCGGTGGGGGTCCTCGGTAACTTGGAAACTCAAGCGCGGCTGGGATACGACACTGTGTGGGGAGAGAACTTCCTGAAGGCGGCCAAGGCACACAAGGGAGCGGCCTCCTGGGCAGCGGTGACTGAAGATCTCCCTGAACGGCACAACCGCATCGTGTTGGACCAAACTCTGACAGACAGCAGTGGATTGCCGGCCCCGAGAGTGCTGTACCGAATTAGCGACGACACTCGCGCCCGACTCAGGCACGCCGTGGACAGTATGACAGAGCTCCACGTGGCCAGTGGCGCAGAATCGACGGTGCCTGTCGAACTTTGGTTAGATCAACCTGGGCACCTTCTAGGGACCGCCCGGATGGGTGACAACCCAGAGACATCCGTTGTTGACCGCAACTGCGAGAGCCACGACGTGCCTAACCTCTTCATCGCCGACGGAAGTGTATTCGTCACAGGTGGGTCAGTTAATCCGACTGCCACCATCTGTGCACTTGCGTGGCGACTCGGCGAATACATTGCCGCAACGGCAAAACAAAGGACAGGTGCCCAATGACAAGCGAATCCGAACGTCTTTCAGTACCGACCCGAGTGCAATCTCTGCCTAGAGAACTTTCTGAAGAGGAAATCTCTGCTTTCGTCGCAGTAGCCGATGTTCTCTGCGCCGGCGATGGAAGCCTGCCGCTGCCAAGTGCCTTGCCCAGCTATGCCCAGGCGTTCAAAACTGCTCTGCTCGCGCGCAGTGATGCCTTCAATTCGGTCGCGAATACTCTCGCAACGGTACCCTTCCAAAGCAAAGCGCGGCTAGCGCAGCATTTACGCCAACTTCACCGAGATAGCCTCGAATTATTTCAGCCAGTAGCCGCTATATCAGCTGGCGCGTACTTGCTAACTCCCGAAGTAAGCGCCGCAATTGGCTACAAGGGCCAAGTCCGAAATTATCCAGGCGCGGAAGACATAGTAGACGATCTTTCGGACGGAATTTTGGACCCCGTTATCGAACGCGGAAAACGTTACATTGAAGCTTGAGCCATCAGAACTCCAGGGAAAAGGAAGACTAGTTCAATGGACGATCCAGTTCTGGAACGCGACCAAGACCTTCGGCATCACCGAAACATAGACTCGGTTGTCCGACGTGCGGCTGACGAATTCGGCGACCGAGAATGTCTTCGATTTGAGGGGATCTCACTGTCGTTTCGCGAGTTCGAAGCAAAGACGCGAGAGATTGCAACCCGCCTGCCCCACCTTGGCATTGGAATAGGCGACCACGTCGGCATCATGATGCCAAACGGCCATGAATGGCCGATTATCTGGGTAGCCATCCTTCGCGCCGGAGCAGTCGCTGTTCCGATGAACGCCAAACTCGGCGTTGCTGACCTATCATTTCTGGTTTCGGATTCACGCGTGAGAATTATCATCACGAACGAGAACGAGAGCATCTCGCTCTTGGAAACTGCCATTTCACGCAGCCCTACGCCAAAACCCAATGTGTTTTCATTCAATCAACTTATCGATCAACCGATCGACAGCCGACTTTCACACATCAATACCGGCCTTCCCTCACCTCCACCGGACACAGTAGCAAACCTTCAGTACACCTCCGGAACAACAGGTTTTCCAAAAGCATGCGTCCTCACGCACAAATACTGGATCGAGCATTCACGGGCAATTGGTGACCTATGGAAACTCTCGAGCAATGACGTAGTGTTGACCGCACAGCCCTTTTCGTACGTAGATCCACCATGGAATCTGGCAATGTGCTTGCAGTTTGGTGCACCGTTGGTGGTTCTTTCGCGCTTCTCAGCATCGGGATTTTGGAAGTCAGTGCGCGACAACCGCGCTACCGTGGTTTACATCCTCGGTGCGATGCCAATGCTGCTTTACAAACAGGCACCTTCGTACGAAGATCGGGCCAATTGCCTAAGATTGGTTTCTTGTTCGGGGATCTTGCCTGAACGGCACCGAGACTTCGAAGACCGATGGGGAGTTCCCTGGCGCGAACTCTACGGGCTCACCGAAGAGGGATGTTGCTTGGCAGTTCCACTCTCTGCAGAACACAAGACGGGGAGCGGCAGCATAGGTATCCCCTTCGGAAATAAGCTCGTCAAGCTCGTCGACGACACCGGCGTAGAAGTAGCCCCCGGGGAGCGAGGTGAGATTGTCGTGCAGGGTGACTCGATAATGCGTTCATACTGGAACAGGCCCGAAGAGTCCACCAAAGCTCTTCCGAACGGATGGTTTCATACCGGCGATATCGCGTGGCGCGATCCAGACGGCTGGTTCTACTTAGTGGGTCGGGTGAAAGACATGATTCGGCGTGGTGGGGAGAATATCGCCGCCGCAGAAGTGGAGGCTGTTCTCAACGACCACCCATGGGTGGAGATCTCGGCCGTGATCCCAGAACCCGACGATATTATGGGTGAAGAGCCGAAGGCATGTATCAAGCTGGGAAAAGACGGTTTGAGAAGGTCGCCGGACGAGGTTGTGCAATCCGTCGCCGAGTTCGCTGCCTCACAACTGGCCAAGTTTAAAAACCCTCGATACATACAAATTGTGGACTCATTGCCGCGAACGCCGTCCGAGAGGATTGCCAAAAAACAGCTACGAGAATTGCTTCTCGACGGCCAAAGAGAAGATTTTGACGTTAAGGAAAAATTTTGGCGTACACCTGGGTCGGCAACGTCTGTTTCTACCGCCAACCTACTCAGAGAGGGGCTTTCACAGTGACCTATCCCCCGGCATATTCAGACGATCGACTTATCGTTGAGACGCAGAAGGGAGTTGCAGTTCTGCGTCTCAACTCCCCTCGCAATCTGAACGCACTGGACTACTCGTTAAAAATTTTGATTGCAGAGACTATTCGCCAGCAGGGACGAAAATCAGGCGTAAAGGGCATAGTCGTAACCGGTACGGGTCGTGCATTTACAGCCGGCCAAGACCTGAAGGAAGCTCCGGTCGGAAAAAAGCTCGAGGCGACGATGGATGCGTTTGCCGATCTCACACGCGCTGTGCTGGAGACGAAGGTTCCAGTGATTGCAGCCATCAATGGCTGCGTTGTCGGAGGAGCCGCGGAATGGACTCTTTGCTTCGATGCGCGAATCGCGTCCCCCGACGCGTACTACCTTTTTCCAGAACGCAACATAGGCTTCACCTACTCGAATGCGGCTAGTTTGTTCTTCCATCGAGTTTTACGTGGAAGTGATGTCCATCGCGTAGCTCTATCAACTGATCGATTCTATGCCGACGAAGCACTAGAACTTGGCCTGGTAGGGCAGATCGTCTTGGCTGAAGAGCTGGTTAGCACCGCCATCGATCAAGCTCTAGCATGGAGCAGTCCGAATGGTGAGCCGGCGTCAGAGTTGTTGCGTCTCCTGCGACCCGAGAGCGGTGAGGTCGAGGCCGCATTCGACCGTGAAATGGCAGCGAGCGGAGCACTGCAGGCTTCAGTTCCAGAGAATGTCGAACACGCCAAATTTTAGCGACGCCACTCTTAAGGACATCAACCACCACAGACGGGAAACAAATGTCAAGCAGAATCATGAGTGCTTCGGAGCAGCGCGTGTACGCATCCGAGTATGCCAGCTCTTTGGACGGCAACTTCATCGGTGGCCAGTGGACGCGATCGTTGTCCTCGGATTGGCTTGCGGTGTTCGACCCGTCAACAGGTCAGAACGTAGGACGGGTTCCGGCCTCGAGCGTCGAGGACGTCAATGTTGCAGTGCATGCGGCACGCGACGCTCAAAAATCCTGGGCTAAGACAGCCCCCGGTGCTCGCGCGCAGGCACTCCACAAAGTGGCGGACGCTGTCGAGGCGCACTTCGAGGAGTTCGTGGCGCTGGAGTGTATTGACGCCGGAAAGCCTGTGTCAGCAGTTCGCAAGGATGAAATTCCAAGTGTTATCGATAGTATGCGCTACTTCGCCAGCGCTGGGCGAGGCCTCTCATCGCTGGCCGGTGGCGACTATATGGAGGGCGTGTCCTCGACGGTGCGCCGAGAACCCCTTGGCGTGGTGGCGGGGATCACCCCGTGGAATTACCCCATTCTTCAAGCTGTCTCGAAGATATTTCCAGCGCTAGCAGTGGGCAACACAATGGTCGTCAAACCTGCTGAAACCACACCGTTGTCCACAGCGTTACTCGTAGAGCTCGCCGGGCAGGTACTGCCGGCTGGTGTGCTGAATGTTGTCTTCGGCACCGGCCCTGTAGTTGGCGATGCGCTTTCACGACACCCCGACGTGGACGTGGTGTCGTTTACGGGCTCCATCGAGACGGGCAGAAAGGTGGGTACCGCCGCCGCCGACGGCGTGAAAAAGGCCATCCTGGAACTTGGGGGCAACACGCCGGTGCTGTTGTTCGGTGATGCCGATCTGCCCAGTGCGTTGGATGCGATCGTCGCCGGCGGTCTCTACAACGCCGGCCAGGACTGTATGGCCGCTACTCGGTTGCTCGTCGAAGAGTCGGTTTTTGATGAAGTTATTCTTGGCCTCAAAGAACGATGCAGTGCGTTCGTTCTCGGTGATGCGCTCGATCCCAAAACTACAGTCGGACCACTTAATTCTTCGGCGCAGCTCGCCCGCGTCGCTGCTAAGGTCGGTGGCCTTCCGGATAAGGCCACCGCGGTCCTAGGGGGCAAGGCTGAGACCGACACCGGCGGGTACTTCTTCCCCCCGACGATCATCGTTGGTGCCGATCAAACCGACGAAATCGTCGCCGAGGAGATTTTCGGACCAGTCTTCACAGTCCAGGTATTTGCCGATGTGGCGGATGCGGAGGCGAAGGCCAACGACACCCGATTCGGACTGGCAGCTTCAATATTCACTACGCACCTCGGAACTGCGACGCGGATGCAGAACAACTTAAATTTCGGCACGATCTGGATCAACACTCATTTGGTCATCAGTCCTGAAGTGCCAATCAGTGGGTTCGCGATGTCAGGCCTCGGCACCGAGAACTCGGAAGCCGGTTTTCTCGAGTTCACTCGAGTCAAACATGTCATGGTCGACAGCCGCATCTGAGCGACGGTAGCGAGTAATCGTCTGAGACTCGGGAGAAGTGAGTTGTTCTCCGTTAACTTTTCTCATCCCGCTGGATCCATGTGGCGCAGTCGTCAGTGGACAGAATCAAGAACACGAACCTCACTTGCGCGATTTGGATGCTGGACAACAAATTGGCAACACCTATGACAACCATGAACGGAAGGTAGTGAAGATATGGACGCTGCGCTGGGACTCTCAGGCCTTTTTGGAGCAATGGCAACACCATTCGGAGCAGATGAAGATCGAACCATTGACGTAAAGCAAACCGAAGCGTTGATCACTCGGATGGATACTGCGGGAGTGCAGGGGATCGTGACGCTCGGAAGCTCGGGCGAATTTATGTCGATGACGAACGCAGAGCGAATGCGGTTCACTGAGATTGTCGAATCCGCGACTGCGGAAACCTCGCTCCAAACTGTTGTTCACGTGGGAGCGATGACCACCGCTGAGGCGGTGCAGCTGAGCCGTCACGCCGAGGCGCACGGCGCAGCAGCGGTGATGGCTGTCACGCCGTATTATGAAGTTTTGACGATCCGCGAGACCGAGGAGTATGTGAAGGCAATTGCCGACTCGATCGGCATACCGGTGATGCTCTACCATATTCCGGGTTGCACGGGCCGCAAGTGGACATTCGACGAACTGCAGCGGTTGGGTCAGATCGACGGCGTCCAGTACGTGAAAGACTCTTCCGGCGACTTTCCGCTCCTGGTGGAGCTCATCGAAGCATCGGAGCAGGGCGGAATCACGCCGTTCTGCGGATACGACACGCTCATGCTAGGCGCTCTGGCCAATGGTGTTACGGGTGCCGTTTGGGGTGCGACAAACGTCATTCCCGAACTATGCGTTGGACTCTTCGATGCGGTGATTCGCGACAACGACCTCACAGCTGCAAAAGAGCTCTGGCGCGTAATCCATCCGATTGGCAATTTTTTCCTGCAGAACGGATACCTGGCCTCGCTGAAAGCTGGCGCAGACATCGCTGGAATCGCACATAGCGATCCACGTCTGCCGATGCTTCCTTTGACGCCGGAGGAAAAGCAGCAGCTTGCGGCGCACGTGGAACCTGCCCTAGCGCGGACTGCAGGCCTGGGTGCACTGCGATGACCACTACTGTTGATGTCACCATGTCTGCTGCTGCGAAGCGGTTGACAGATGGCCGGGATGTAGACATGTTCATCGGCGGTCACAAGTGCCAATCCTCGTCAGGGCAGACAGTTGACTGCCTGAACCCCGCCGACGGATCTCTACTGGCGAGAATTCCTTCTGCCACCAAGGAAGATGTCGACAGAGCAGTCGATGCTGCGCGGAGCGCGCTCAAAGGCGAATGGGGACGTATGCGTCCCAACGAGCGGGCCCGAATCTTGTTGAAACTCGCTGATTTGGTCGAGCAGGATATCGAAACCCTCGCCATCCTAGAGACCCTCGACAATGGCAAGCCGCTCGAATATTCACTTTCAGGCGACATTCCCGACGTCTCCGAGGTGTTTCGCTACTTCGCCGGCTGGGCGACAAAGATCATCGGTGACAGCGTCCCGACCTCTGCAGGGCACGAGTATTTCAACTACACACTTCGCGAGCCAGTCGGGGTAGTCGCTGCCATTGTCCCATGGAACTATCCGTTGCTGATGGCCACGTGGAAGCTCGCCCCCGCGCTGGCCGCAGGCAACGCTGTAATCCTGAAGCCGTCCGAGCTGACGTCGCTGAGCGCTCTCCGGTTTGCAGAGCTGGCCGTACAGGCAGGGCTTCCAGACGGGGCCCTATCCGTCATCACAGGTCGAGGGGCAGAGGTTGGTGCAGCGATTTCGGCGCACCCTGGAATCGACGCGGTTGTTTTCACCGGATCTACTGCAACCGGTCGAGACATCGTCCGATCGAGCGCTGGCAACCTCAAGCGTGTCAGCCTTGAGCTAGGAGGGAAATCACCTAGTATCGTGTTCGACGACGCCGACCTCGACGAGGCAATCGTTGGGGTCGCCGCAGGAATCTTCTACAACATGGGCCAGGACTGCTCGGCCGGATCACGCGTATACGTCCAGGCGGCTTTATACGAACAGTTCGTTGCTGGCCTGGTCGAGGAGGCGAAAGGTCGCCGAATCGGTCCGGGACTTGCGGCAGGAGTCGACCAAGGCCCCCTCATATCGGCAACTCAAAGGGACAAGGTGATGTCTTACATCGACAGGGGTGTCGCAGAAGGGGCGACCATAGCCACCGGCGGCAAGCGACTGTTCGGCAAAGAGTTCGACAACGGATACTTCGTCGAACCGACTGTCTTCACTGGTGTGACGGACGGAATGATCATTTCGAGAGAAGAGATCTTCGGCCCAGTGGTCGTTGTGGCCCCCTTCGAGACGGATGGCGAGGCTCTCAGCCGTGCGAATGACACAGCATATGGACTTGGTGCCAGTGTATGGACCCGAAGTCTCAGTCGAGCCCACCAATCCGCCAAGGTGCTCAACGCCGGGTCAGTGTGGGTGAACTGCCACAATGTGACCGACGCGGCATCTCCGTTCGGAGGCTTCGGCCAGTCCGGATATGGCAAGGACCTGGGCCGGTATGCTTTGGAAAACTATACGCGTGTGAAGAGCGTGTGGATCAACCACGGAGATGGCTTGCAATGAGCATTGCGAAGGGCGCAACGATGGGTGAGCTACCCGGTGTAGCGGCTGAGAGAATGGACGCACGAAGCGAAATGGAACTCCGCATTCGCCGAACGGCCATCGACCTGTTCTTCTCGCAAGGCTTTTCTGCCGTTGGCATCAGGCAGATAGGCGCTGGTGTCGGCATCGGTGTGCCGACCCTCTACCACTACGTCAAGTCGAAGCCGAACCTCCTAACATCGATCATGATCGACACACTCGAAATCTTGCTCGACCGCCTTCGGCACAGTATTGACGGTGTTTCCGACCCGCGGGAACGACTCGCTCGATTGACAGGAGTGCTCGTCGCCACGCAGGCAAGTAGCCCGAAGACGAGTTTCGTTATCGACAACGAACTTCGCGCGCTGGAGGAGGATTCATCGCGCATCTTGATTGTTTCGCTGAGAGATGAGGTTGAAAAGCTCTTCAAGGCAACCCTTGATGAGGGTGTCAGGGAAAACATGTTCAAAGTCGACAATCTCGTAACAAGTCGATTATCCATCATTGGCCTGGCAACTTCGACCAACTCCTGGTTCAGCGGTTCTGGGAAACTCACCTTGAAGGAAGTCTGCCACGACTACATGCAGATTGCATTGAGCATTGTCGGTGCTCATCGCCTGAGCGAACACTACGCAGCGGAATTGATAGGGCAGTTCCCGATAACACCATTCCCCTGGGAACCAAACAGTCCGGTTGCGGCCTCCAGCTGAACGATTACGAGGCCAACAGGTGAATGGAGCAGATGCACCGAATACGGTTCGGGATCGACTTCTCAGACGGCACTGCCATAGCGTTGGACCGCGGCGCGCCGGCCGAGACCGTCCTCGAGGTTCGGTATGGTTCGGGCAATCCCGGTTCACCACAGACACTGTGTTTGACCCGCACCTCCAAGTGTGCCCGTGGGGGCATCACCGCCATCTCGAATCTGAGCGTCTCAGAGGCCGAAGCCAGCATCGATGGCCGACACCTCGTTTTCAGATTCGGACAGTGTCAAGGGTTGTGGTCCTCCACGCCACGGACTCATCGTGGAGGACGGGGCGGAGCAGGTCGACCCGGCGGAAGCTGGGTTAAGTCGCTGGGATTGAAAGCTCAGGACTTTTCTCTGACGATGGGATGCGTGATCTGTGGTCGGAGATCCTGATGGCCTCAGTAATCATGTGGATCGCACCGAGTTGGGCTTCAGGCTGCGTGTTTGTCCCATGCCATATCGAAAGCGCGGTACGTCCGGTTCGCGAACCGCATGTCCGAACTGGTGTGCCACGACGAGTTCTGACATGTAGGGGTGCTTATAGACATCTGTATGTGCTGTGTTCCAGCAGTTTTCGACGTTGATTGGGTTGGTCAATTATAGAATCTCCGGCGCCGGAAGCACAGATCATCCAGTATCTGCGTGATCGACGCGGGCCGGGCATAGCTACGCGTTTGGCTCTACGAATTCGCGAATGTCTTGTGGATGATCGCGGTGGTCTGCTCGGAGTCTGGACCGGATCCACGAAAATCGTGCAAGTGTTGTTCGGTCGCCCACCGTTCGCACACGTTTATTCTATCCGCTTCGACGAGGTCCGCCCCCAGGTGCGAAGTCGATGCACCCTGGGGGCGGTGCGAGCTAACCGGACCACCTCGGTGTAGCTGTCGAGATAGTGCTGTCGGTCGATGGGGTCTACGGCCAGTATCCGGCAACGATGATCATGTGGATACAGACAAGGTCCGCTGAGGTTCACCCCGGATGGTGGACACCGAGATAGCGGGATCGATGGTTCCGCTGGAAGGATGTCCTCATGTCCCGCAAGCGTAGGTCGTTCTCGACCGAATACAAGGTCGAGGCCGCGCACCGGGTGATCGATTTCGGCCGCATGATCGCCGAGGTCGTCGAGACCTGGGGTGTGAACGAAGCCCTGTTCGGCAGGTGGGTCGCCGACGAGCGCCTCCGCATCGAAGCAGCAGCCGCGTCCGGTGACGAGCCGTCGACCGCACCGAACTCGCCCGCCTACGCAAGCAGGTCTCGGAGCAGCAGAAAGACATTGCGTTCCTGAAAAAAGCGTCGGCGTACTTCGCCGCCAATCAACGGAAGTAGAGCTCTACGCGTTGATGGCAGCGGAGTGCGCCAACTCTGCGATCGGGAGGATGGCTCGCCTGCTCGTGGTGTCGACCTCCGGTTTCTACAAACATCAAGGGCGCAGTGTGACAACACGACTGGGTGAACGACAGCAACCGAGAGCGGACCTCGAAGTGAAGATCGCCGACATCCACAAGGAGTCGAACGACGTGTATGGGTCGCCGCGAATCACCGTGGAACTCGAGGCCGGCGACGAGGTCGTTTCGGAGAAGACGGACGCGAAGATCATGCGTTTGCTCGGCATTGACGGGATAAGCCCGCGCGCATTCAAAGTCCGCACCACAGTCGTCGATCCTTTCGCCTCATTCCCGGACGACATGGTGCAGCGGCAGTTCGACCAGGGCGTCTTGATGCCGTCTGGACATCGGACATCACCTATCTGACCTGCGGTGAAGGTGACATGTACCTGTGTGCGATCAAAGTCGAGCATTTCAAGAAGGTGCTCGGCTGGTCGATTGCTGACCACATGCGTACCGAGCTGGTAGTCAACGCCCTGGATATGGCTGTCGCCGAGCGTGGCATCGATGTCGAGGGCGTAATCCTGCACTCGGACTGAGGACGTCAATACACTGCAGCGGTCATGGCGCGGGTGTGTGAACGGTACGGTTTGCGGCGTTCGATGGGCGCGACGGGGATATGCTGGGACAACGCTGGTGCGGAGAGCCTGTGGTCGACGTTCAAGCACGAGTACTACTAGCGGGATTTTCGTTTACGCCAGCGAATTGGTTGCAGCAGTTGACAACTGGGCGCATATCTACAACCGCGCGTAGGCATTCCACAAGCGGGATGCTCAGCCCCCACGATTACGAACAGTCACTGGACGCGACCGTCATGGCCGCGTAACCGCTGACCACTTTCCGGGGCGAACCTCAGGTGATGCCACGGTCGATCGCCCGGGCACCGTCTCGGCTCGCGAAGGTAGGGCCCTAAAGAAACCCAGACCATCTTCTTGTTGACGAACTCGTCCACGCCGTATCTACCGAGTTCTCGACCTGAACCAGAACGTTCGACGCCTCCGAAAGTCAACTCGGCACTCTCCGTACCGACGACGTCGACAAACACCATGCCGGCGTAGAGATTGTCAGCGACTCGCACCGCCTGCTTACGGTCGGTGGTGACGACGCAGGAACCAAACCCAGAGGGCCTGTCGTCTGCGACCTCGACCGATTCGTCTTTGGACTTCACTCGATGCACGGCCTCAGTCACCCTCGCTGCCCATTGCCCAGTCAGCGGAGAGCCGGCCTCAGATCCGACTGCCAGAGCACGACCGACGAGGTCGTTTGTCCGAGAGTGGAGGAAGTCAGGTTGACCGTAGGAGCAGACCTTCGGCATCGCCCGCTCCGTCACACAAAAGTAACCCGAACGTCACAGGTGCAGTCGATTCCTCTATTTATAATTGGATTAGCATCAGAATCGTTCGCAGAACATGATGCTAAAGAACGATTCACGCTTGACGTGTTCGGGGTCACATCGTATTCTCCTTCCACCGGCATGCAGCTGACCGAGACGCCTCGGTCCGTGCCCCTACACTTCGATTGGGACGGAACCATGACTGAAAGCCCGAAGCGGGAACTTTCGGATCCACTCGGCGCGCCTACTGCCGACTTCCAGCGAGGGGCGGTCGGAACACATCACCTGGTCTTTTTCATCGTTGCTGCTGCCGCGCCTCTGACAATCCTCGCGGGCTTCGCTCCGCTGGCTTTGGGGGTTGCTGGAGCGAGTTTGCCTGTGGCATATCTGATCCCCGGCGGTGTCTACTTGCTTTTCGCGGTCGGCTTCACCGCGATGAGTCGACACTTCCACGGTGCCGGTGCCTTCTACGCATACATCAGCGAGGGGCTATCGCACGTTGTTGGTGCCGGTGCAGCCATGTTGGCTTATCTGGGATACCTCGGTGGTCAGACGGGATTTGTATTGTCGTGCGGCATCTTCGCATCGACAGCCTTGAATTCCATCTTCGGGTTCAGCCCATCCGTGTACGCCTGCGCTCTCCTGGTGTCCGTCGCGGTCGGGATTATCGGCTACCGTCGTGTGGACCTGGGCGCTCGCGTCCTGGTCGTTTTGCTCAGCCTGGAGTTGGCAATCCTCGCTGTGTTTTGCGTCGCGGTTCTAGTCCGCGGAGGGCACGAAGGCATCGAATTCAGCAGCTTCTCACCCGATGCCATTCTGGCGGGCGGAGTGGCAAGCGCTTTTGTTGTCACCTTCACCTCCTTCGTCGGGTTCGAGCAGGCCGCGATCTACAGTGAGGAGTGCAAGGATCCACGAAAGACCGTGTCGCGCGCCACCTATATCGGCGTTGCACTACTCACTTTCGTGTATGCATTCTGTTCGTGGGTCATCGTCCAAGCCGTAGGCCTGAGCAAGCTGGCGGACGTCTTGTCCGGAGATCCCTCCGCGCTGGTATTCACGCTCAACAGCGAGTTCGCCGGCGAGTTCATGACAGAAGCCATGCGCCTTTTGATCGTAACGAGCTTTTTCGCTGGATGCCTCGCACTGCACAATGCGTGCACTCGTTACTTGTTCGCGTTGGGCGGCACCAAGATTCTTCCAGCTGCGCTGGTCAAAATCAGCCCAGTGACGAAGACTCCGAGTACAGCCGGAATTGTTCAAGTCGTTCTGGTTTCTGCGATCTTGCTGATATTTTCGATCACGCCGACCGACCCGTATCTTCAAGTGGTCGTGTGGACCAACACGCCCACAATTATTGCCGTACTTGCGCTCCAAGTCTTGGCGTCACTTGCAGTGATCGGGTACTTTCGAAAAAATGCACACGGCGAATCAGCCTGGAGTCGTGTAATTGCGCCATGGTTGTCTGTAATCGCATTGTCAATCTCGGCCGCCTATCTGATTTTCAATATGAGCGCACTTACACAACTCGGCGTGGTCGGCAACTCGATCATCGTCCTTCCATTGGTCCTCGCGTTCGCAGTAGGCGCGGGCAGGGCATTGATAGTGCAACGGACCAATCAGCTTTAAGGCCGCCGCCAGAATTAGTTTGATCGCGACCCCATCCAGTTCGAACGTAGTCAGACCGAGTGGAGGAGATTTTCAATGACCGAGCAAGAGGCCTATTATGGATGGTCAGTTCCAGGTGGTTTGGTCGAGCGTCCTGGTGAATATCCTGGTCGCGCCGAGCTCTGGTGTTATACCGATCGTTTCAGCTACTCGCCGGGCGAGAACGTCTCAATCAAGGTTCACTCCAACACCGATTTCTACGATGTCGAGATTATTCGGGACGGTGCCAGTCCGACGACGGTGTATCGACGGGACACCATGCCCGGTAGAGTCCATCCAACTCCGACCGATGCATACGCGGTAGGTTGCGGGTGGCCCGAGGCACTATCGGTGGCGGTGGATTCAGAATGGTCACCCGGCTTCTACCTAATCATCCTCCGGTCTCGATACAAAGGGCGCATCGTTGAGAGCGAAGGGTTTTTCATCGTCCGGTCCAGCCGTCCGACCGACGCCGACTTCGTGCTCATTCACACGACGAGCACAATGCTGGCGTACAACGATTGGGGCGGCGCGAACCACTATCGAGGACTTCCCGACGGTCTCGGTGACGATATTCCCAGCGCGATCTCGTCCACCCAGAGACCGGTTGCACGCGGGATGCTCCGTAAGCCCATAGGAGCGCCTCGGAACGTGCACACCTCTGCACCACCACCCGGATGGATCCCTCGCCACGAGGGATACGAATGGGCGTGGCTCAATGGATATTCTCGTCACCACGCTGATGCGTTCTGGGCTACTTACGAACGCCCGTTCACGGTGTGGGCAGAAGAAAACGGATACACGGTTCACCACTTGACGCAACACGATCTTCACGAAGAACCCGACGCCCTGTCCGGTTACAAGTGCGCTGCCATCGTTGGTCACGACGAATATTGGACGTGGGAAATGCGAGATCGTATCGACGCGTTCGTCGCCTCCGGCGGAGGGCTTGCACGTTTCGGTGGCAACTTCCTGTGGCAGGTTCGTCTCGACACGGAGAACGGCACTCAGACGTGCTACAAGGACCCGAACCTCGATCCGATGAAAGAAGTCGACCCGACTCGGGTCACGACAGCCTGGGATTGGCCGCCGATCGCGCGGCCTGGGGCTCACACCATGGCGTTGACCGGGATGGCGGGTGTGTACGGCCGCTACGGTGCGACGACGCCGCGCTCGAGTGGCGGATTCACGGTCTACCGCCCGGACCACTGGAGCCTTGTCGATACCGACCTGTACTACGGGGACGTGTTCGGTGCCGCTCCCGTGTGTGTCGCGGGCTTCGAGTTCGATGGTGTCGACTACACGTTCCGAAAGGGCCAGCCCTATGCGACCGGTGCCGACGGAGCCTCGACAACCCTGGAAATTGTGGCGATGACACCCGCGGTAATTGGATCTCGGGACAGCTGGTCAGGCACTGTTGCCATCGGTGCGCCGATGCGTGATGTGCAGGGCTTGACCGATGCAATGTACGACGGAGCGGTGCCGGATCACCTGGACACCGAGTACGGGTCAGGAATGGTCGCCGTGGAGAAGAAGGGAAACGGCACCGTATTCAACGCGGGATCGTGCGAATGGGTGAGCGGTTTGATTCATCACGACCCGTTCACAGAAAAGATCACCAAGAATGTCCTGGACCGATTCATCGGTCTCGGAGTCCCCGACATAGAGGATGGCGAATGAACGTCGAGATCATAACAGAATTCGGCCTCGGAGTGGGAGAGTCGGTGACACCCGACTGGGGCGACGACGCTTCCCCAGGGTGGGAAGAGACCGAGTGGCGGGCATTCGGCTCCTCCGATCAGGGATTCTTCGGCGGCGGATGGGAAGGGGAACCAGGCACCCTTCGGTGCGACCCCTACCCATACGACGAAGTCTGCATCATGATCAGTGGCCGTGTCGCTTTGATCGACCTCGACGGTAATCGTCGTGAATTCGGCTCCGGCCAAGCATTTTTCGTGCCCAAAGAGTTCCGAGGTACCTGGGAGACCATCGAACCGTCGAAGAAGTTTTTCGTTGCGCTACCCGGACAGAGTTCGGCGGCCTCATCGTGACCGATCTCCATGAGGCCGCTTCGACAGTAGGACCAGTCGACGCGACACAGGTTCCGCGATTCGGCGGTGACACCACCTTCGCTCGTCTTCCACGGCTCACGGACGTGAGCAGAGCCGATGTCGTCGTTTGGGGAATTCCATTCGACTCCGGAGTCAGCTACCGCCCGGGTGCTCGTTTCGGCCCCAACCACATTCGTCAAGGATCACGGTTGCTGCGCCCTTACAACCCGGCTTCCGACAACTATCCGTTCAAACGCAACCAAGTCGCGGACGCCGGCGATCTCGGTGTCAACCCGTTCGATATCAAGTCCGCTATCGAGACCATCGAATCAGGAGCGCGGAGATTGACCGATACTGGTCGAACCCTTCTGACAATCGGTGGAGATCACACCATCGTCTTGCCGCTTCTACGTGTACAGCATGCCATGCACGGCCCGATCGCGGTGGTGCACTTCGACGCACATCTCGATACCTGGGACACCTACTTCGGCGAGCCGTACACGCACGGCACTCCCTTCAGACGTGCCTTTGAGGAAGGACTGGTAGATACCGCACACTCCATGCATATCGGTCTGCGCGGACCGCTCTACTCGAAGGTCGATTTGGACGAGAGCGAGAGGATGGGTTTTTCGGCCGTGAACGCCCGGGATTTCTCGCGAAAATCCCTTGATGAGCTGGTCGAAAGAATGCGAGTCCGGGTCGGGGCGCGCCCGGTATACGTATCCGTTGATATCGACGTTCTGGATCCAGCTCACGCGCCCGGTACAGGAACACCCGAGGCCGGCGGTCTCACGAGCCGCGAGCTTCTCGAAATGATCCGAGGGCTGAACGGGCTCAACATCGTCGGTTCGGATGTCGTCGAAGTCTCCCCTGCATACGACCACGCAGAACTGACGTCTATCGCCGCAGCACATGTAGGTTACGAGTTGCTCAGTGTGGTCCCGGCCGCACGATGACAACATTCACGACCGGTACGCAGACACGTGTTCGGCCGTGACACACTGGATGTAGGGGCCGATCAGGTGAACACGGAATCTCCGGCGATCGACGCACTCGATCGACGCATCATCGATCTGTTGCAGCACGACGGACGGCAGAGCTACCAGGCTTTGTCCGAGGCGATCGGGCTCTCTCGCCCTGCAACGAGAGCCCGACTGTTGCGACTTCTCGACACGCGCATCTTGGAAATCAAGGGCGTCGTTCATCCGACTGTGTTCGGCCTACATTCATACGCGCATGCTTCGATCAAAGTTGTCGGTTCGGCGGAAGTGGTTGCCGAATCACTCGTGTCAGCAGTCGACATACCTTTCGTCAGCATCACTGCGGGCAACCATGCGCTTGTGGCCGAGTTACGTTGCCGAGACCAGTCGACGTTGACCGACATCCTCGGCTGGATAAAGGCTATGCCCCAGGTACAAAGTGTGCAGGCTTCGGTCTACGCCAGTATCGTCAAAGACGCGTATTGGCCACCGCGTCCATTTCTCGGAAGTGAACTCGCCCCCGCCGACATACACCTGCTCGAGTTGCTTCAACACGACGGTCGCTCGAGCTACGTCGAACTTGCGGAACGGACACAACTGTCCCCAACGGCGGTGCGGACCCGAATGGCCCGACTGTTGTCGACCGGGGTACTTCATATCGGGGCTCGCATCAGACCCGACGTCATGGGAAGCTCTCACATTTTCGGTTTCGGTTTGACCGTGCAAGGCAATACAACTCCCGTAATCGATTTGCTTCGCCCCCTCGACGCCGTGCAATATCTCGCTGCCACTCTAGGCCGTCACGACGTGGTAGGCACGGCGACCGCTCCGTCGATTGCCGAGATGCTGACAATACTGGAACAGATCCGCGCAATCGACGGTGTCTACGATCTCGAAGTGTGGACGCACCTTCGGTTTGTCAAAGAAGACTATGATCGATGGCCCATAAAAGGCCAGTACACAACTGAGTCAAACTGATGAAGAATCAATTTCAACTTTTAGGAAATCATTATGAATACATACACGGTAGTTGACCCCGCGACAGGAAATACTCTGCGAGAGTATGCAATTTCGTCGGACGAACAGATAGAGTCAGCCTTGCGTGCAGCGAATGCCGCGTACCATACATGGTCACGCAAGCGGCCGTTATCGCATCGGGCAGAGGTGCTTCGCCGCGTGGCCCGACTGCACGTCGAACGCCGCTCCGACCTCGCTGTCATCATACAGAGGGAAATGGGGAAGCCTCTCGATCAGGCCATTGCGGAAGTAGAATTCGCTGCTGACATCTACAATTTCTATGCCGACAACGCTGAAGAATTCCTTGCCGATGAGCCCATACGCCTACACGGGGCATCGGGCGATGCGAAGGTGCGCCGGAGTGCACTAGGAGTGCTGTTGGGGATTATGCCCTGGAATTACCCGTACTACCAAGTAGCACGGTTCGCCGCGCCGAATCTTGTGGCGGGCAATACCATTGTCCTTAAGCACGCACCGCAATGCCCCGAATCCGCGGCCGCGCTGCAAGAAATCTTCGAGGCAGCCGGCGTCGATCCCGGAACGTACGTCAACATTTATGCGACCAACGAGCAAATCGCCCGTGCTATTGGGGACACGCGAGTTCAGGGTGTGTCGCTTACCGGGTCGGAGAAAGCAGGGGCCGCCGTGGCCGAGGTCGCCGGCCGCCACCTCAAGAAAGTGGTACTCGAACTCGGCGGCTCGGATCCGTTCATCGTTCTCAGTACCGACGATCTCGATCTGACAGTTCAAGCGGCCTTGGACGCCCGGATGGAAAACACGGGTCAAGCGTGCAATGCGGCAAAGCGCTTTATCATCCATGCCGATTTGTACGACGAGTTCGTAGCCAAACTCACTCAAGAAATGATCGATCGGGCGCCGGGAGTAGCTCCGCTATCGTCCGTGGATGCTGCGATTCACCTGGCGCAGCAGGTCGAGCGTGCCGTCGAGCAGGGGGCACACGTATCCGCCGGTGGTCCACGACGCGGGGCATACTTTCCACCAACCGTGCTGACAGGACTTACATCGGCGGCACCAGCGTACCGCGAAGAACTCTTCGGTCCCGTCGCAACCGTGTTCCAGGTGCACTCCGAGGAGGAGGCGGTCGAGCTGGCAAACGACACCCCTTTCGGCCTGGGTTCGTACATTTTTACCACCGACCTGGACCAAGCCCATCGCGTCGCCGACCGACTCGAAGTCGGGATGGTTTTCATAAACTTGGTGGGCGCAGAGGCTGCAGAGTTACCGTTCGGTGGGGTCAAGCGTTCGGGCTTCGGTCGCGAGCTCGGACGGTACGGAATCGACGAGTTCGTCAACAAGAAGCTGATCCGAACCGCGTGAATACGGAGATACAAGGCCAGGAGCGCGTGCCCCTCGACTCGACGTGAGCAGCGATAAGATCACAGCGGTAATTCTGAGGCGCAATTCGTGCTCTTTCCAAACACCGGGGTATACCGACTTGCTCTAGAGACTAGGTGTCGACGGAGTCCACGGCAATTAGCAGACCGAATATCCCGGGAGATATCGGATAACTTGTCAGGAAAGTCAACAATGTAGTCGAAAAGCGTCTCCGCGCATTGCCGCTAGACGAGTTGCAGATCCTGAACGAAATGGCCGACGAACTCACGCGGTTGGGCATCAAGTCGCAGGTAGCCGACCCTTATTCGCGCGACGTTCCCGGCGTTACTGCACTTCGAAGATATCGAAGATGACCAGCCCCTTACGCCTGGCTCCGACCCCTACGTGGACGCGGTTGTTGAGGCAGGACAGCCTCGTTGCCTCGGTTTCGAAGACCGGTGTGCTGCGGAAGTAGATGTTGGCGGGGTCGACCGGTTCGTCCGCGCGCAGACGCGCGATGTCGCTCTCCGATCCCGTTCGAACTCCCCTGTTCTCGATCATGACGAATTCTCCGCGATCGGACTCGAGCACGTAGCGCGCCAACACCGCGGTCTCCGTACTCGACCGCACCTGTTGCACGTCGCTGCCACCGGGCAGCACTATGCCGGTCATCAGTGGTCCGCTGACCCGCCCGCCGAGGATCGGCACGATCCGTCGGACTCCGTTCGGTGTAGCGCCTATCTCTATAGCTGCTGCCACGTCGACCTCGAGGTGCAGCACATGTGTCAGTGTCGGAGGTATCAGGTCTGTCATGCGGACTCCGAGCGCAACCCAAGATTGTGAATGGCGTTCTCTCTCATTATCAATGGCACTAGCTCGCCCTGGATCCCGACTTCGGCGAAGTCTTTCGTCCACCGGTCCGGTGTCAGCGTTGGAAGAGCGGACCCCCACAACACCTCGTGCTCGAGGATTGAATTGACGTTGCACATCAACTGCGGCGGAGAATACTTGGGTGACGATCCTGAAAGATCGATGGAGACGTTCGCTTCGTGAGTGGCGACCGATATTGACGAGTCGACCCACGGCACCGACGTGTGCGCAACGGTCACCGTGAGCGACGGGCATTCGGCGGCGATGTCGTCCATGAGCACAGGGCCAGAATACCGCTCCTCGATAACCGTCGCCACCCGCCACCCTGCTCACCAACACGCGTTTGCCGATGACCCAGATCGCTTCCGCCATAGAGCTTATGCGCAAGTTGGACGCCACGGTACTTCGGACGAGCCCGCGTCCACTGCTCCGACCAGAAAATTCGATGTGAGACAACACCAAAAATGCTCTACAGCAATGGGATTCGCAGGAGCGAAGACGACCCTTCCTTGCAGCTACAGCTTGATTTCTGCTAAATTCAATTTCTGCCCAGCTACCTGGCTCCGGGCGGTCGGGCGTATCGACGCGTCGATCCGAGGCTCGAAACCTCCAGCGATTCCGTCTCGCACGAAGCCAGGAGACTTTCTACATGCCCGCTCTCATTACCGGTCGTGCCACCAAATGGTGGGCGCTGGTTGTACTCTCGCTCACCGAATTGATGGTCGTTCTCGGCGTCACGATCGTGACGATCGCTCTCCCGCAGGCACAATCGGAGCTAGGCCTGACCGACGGTCAACGCCAGTGGGCCGTCACCGCACACGCCCTCGCGTTCGGTGCGCTCCTGCTTCTTGGCGGCCGCATCGCCGACTACTGGGGACGCAAGCGCACCCTGATGGTCGGCATGGTCGGCTTCGGCGCGGCCTCTGCATGGGGCGGCCTTTCCCAGAGCGGTGTCGAACTCGTTGTCGCACGTGGAATCCAGGGAGCGTTCGGGGCCCTGCTGGCTCCCGCCGTGCTCGCCATGCTTACCGTGCTGTTCACGCAGGGCAGGGAACGCAACACGGCGTTCGCAGTCTTCGGAACCATCGCTGGAACGGGAGCAGCTGTCGGCCTCGGTCTCGGTGGCGTGCTGACTGAGTACACGAGTTGGCGCTGGTGCCTTCTCGTCAATGTCTTCTTCGTGATCGCCAGCATCATCGGCGGCGTCCTACTGCTCGACGAGAGCAAGACCGAAGGAGACCACCGATACGACATCTGGGGCACTATCACCGTCACCTTTGGTCTCGGCGCTCTCGTGTACGGTTTCACCCTCGCCGAGCACGGCTGGGCAGCGTTCGACACCGCCTGATTCTCGGTGTCGTTCTGCTCGCATTGTTCGTGTGGATCGAGCAGCGTGTAGCCGAGCCGCTCCTGCCCTTGCGCGTGATTCTGCACGGTGTCCGGGGCGGTGCGTTCCTGGTTCAGTCGATCGTCGGCGCCATCATGATCGGCTCGATGCTGTACCCGACGTTCCACTTCCAGATCGTGATGGGCATGAGCCCGCTCATCTCCGGGCTCGCCAACGTCGCGACGACCGCTGTGGTCCTCGTTCTCGTGCCGTTCGTGACCAAGGTGCTGAACACGTACGGTCCTCGGCCCCTGATGATCGCCGGTCCGCTGTTCTCTGCTGCCGGCCTGTTCTACCTCGGCGGGATCAGCGCTGATGGAGGTTACGTCGTCGACATCCTGCCTGCGTTGGTACCGCTGGGAATTGGCCTCGCAATGCTGTTCGTACCACTGCAGAACCTGGCACTCATCGGTGTCGAACCACAGGACGCAGGCGTTGCTTCGGCAACGGTGAACTCCACGTTCCACATCGGTGGCTCGATCGGTCTTGCCATCTTCACGGTGATCTACGCAGGAAGCGTAGATCGAGCAATCGAAAAGGGAGCGTCGGAGCTCGACGCGTTCACCGGAGGGTACTCGGCGACCTTCATCGCGTCGGGCATCGTGATGCTTATCGCATCCGCTATATCGTTCGGCCTGATGCGCGGCACGCAGGAAGACCTCATGCCGGCATGGAGTGAAGAGGATCTCTCAGCGTACTAGGGCTGTGCCGGACGTGTGTGGGGCTGTGCGGCGAACGAAGCTCAGCGTACAGCCCCACACACGTCCGGCCGTAACGCTATTCCACTCGATCATCGAGGCGGCAGCCTCCGGCTGCGACCCGGCAGATCTCGATCTCGAACAGTCGTACATAACAGCGACGAAGATCGACGAAGCCGCCAGCACCATCCTGCGGCCGGAGCACGTCGCCACCTTCACGACCGGTTCGTGACCTAGTCGATCTCGATGGACGAACGATCCGACCTCAATGGCAGATCAGATCATGTGGTTTCGAGGTGGCAGCTCGAACGTCGCCCTACCAGCAGACCGCCGAACACGGTGCCGCCATCGACTTGCCGCGTCCCGACGGCTCGGGGGGAACGCCGATGCACGTCGGGATCGACGGCTGCAGGCGTCTCCCGCTCGTTGGAGCGCCACCACGGACGACCTCTCGAGCAGCATGACGCAGCTTCTGGGGTAGGAAGCTGGGCTCGCACGCTCGACCACTTGTGCACCCGCGCCCGGTGGTCAATCGCTCCTCGAAGCGTCGTTCGTCCAGCACCCCGACCCGTATTCCCGCCGATCGGCGGGGGCGGAGCAGACCTTTGGTGGATGTCCTCCGACCGCCGCCAACAGCAGGATCTAGGGACGGGTAGTCGATGATCGGAGTGGCCAGGTGCAGTGGCTTTTGGACGTGTCGTTGATCGACGGTTGGCTGGTGCCGGTGTTGTGGAGTATCGCTGCTGTCGGCGCGATCGCGTTGTCGGCCATCAGGTCGTCATGGTTCGGGCAGGTGGTCGTCCCTATTGCGGTTACAACGGCCGCGGTGGTGACCGTCGTCGCGTACGTCGTGATCGAGCACTGGTGGCACCCGTTTCCGGACCGGCTGCCGTTCGTCGTCTATCTGTGGGCCGGCATCGCTGTGTGTGCGATCGGATTGGCGGTGTATCGCGCCCTTGCCGATCTCAGGATCAAGACCTGGGTGTTCGTCGTGCTCGCCGCCGTTGCGGTCCTTGCGCAATCGGCTGCTGCAGTCAACGGGCACTTCGCCTACTTCCCCACTGTCGGCTCTGCGGTGGGAACCAGCCGTGTCAACGAGGTTCCATTACTGTCGTTGCCCGCACACCATCTGGATCCCGTGCCTGCCGCTCGATGGCGGGACCCCGGCGGTTTGCCGGCCGGCGGATCCGTCGTCACCACCGACATTGCGGGTAGGACGTCGGGCTTCTCGGCCCGGCCCGCGAAGATCTACTTGCCGCCCGCGTATTTTGCCGCTCGTCGGCCGGCTATGCCGGTGCTGGTGCTGCTCGCCGGTCAGCCCGGCAGCCCGGGAGACTGGCTGCGAAGTGGCGGGTTGGTGAAAACGATGGACGCGTTCGCCGCACGTCACTCCGGGCTCGCGCCGGTCGTCGTGGTTGCCGACGGAACCGGTTCGACCCTCGCTAACCCCCTGTGCGTCGACTCTCCTCGAGGAAATGTTGCGACCTACCTGGCAGTCGACGTACCCGGGTGGATCAAGGCGTTCCTGCAGGTAGACAACACGGCATCGTCCTGGGCTGTGGGTGGATTGTCGTACGGCGGAACCTGCGCACTGCAACTGGCCACGAACTATCCGTCGGTGTTCCCGACGTTTCTGGATATTTCCGGTCAGGTCGAGCCGACGTTGGGCGGCGATCGTCGACGCACTCTCGATGCGGTGTTCGACGGAGACGCAACAGCGTTCGAGAAGGTGAATCCGCTGGACAAGATGCGTGCGAACGCGTATCCACACAGCGGCGGGGTCTTTGTGGTCGGGGCCGGCGACCGCGACAACAAACCGGGAGCGAAGACGCTGTACGAGGCGGCGAAGTCGGCGGGGATGGAAGTTTCGTACGAGGAGATACCGGGTGGACACGACTTCCGGGTGTGGTCGGGTGGGCTGTCGAGCCAAATCGACCCCATCGCAGCACGATTGGGGATACCTCGATGAACATCGGAATCGAGCCGAGGTCGAGCGTCACTCGCGCGCTCGGCGTCCTGACATCCATCCACCGAAGGACCGTTGCCGGTGCACCGATCACTACCGCCATCGTCGTAACGATGGCGGTCGTGACAGGGGCGGTTCATGCTCTGACTGCCGATCCGGAATTCGTGGAACGTCATCTGACGCTGAGTGTTTCGGCGCTGCGTCAGATGCACTGGTGGACGCCGATCACCTCCGTTGTCGTCGCACCGAATCCGTTGGTGTTCGTAGCCTCGGTGGTTCTGTTGCTCCTGTGCGCGGTGCCGCTGGAACGGCGAATGGGTCCCTCGAAATTCGTGATTTCGGTCTGGATCGTTCAGATACTCGGTGCGATCGTCGGAGTCGGTCTGGCCGTCGTCGTCGATTCGATCGACGAGGACTGGGGTACGCAACTCGAAACGTCCGTGGTATTCGATCCGGCGGCCTGGGTCGCTGGTGTGGCGATGGCGGCAAGCGCCGCGATGCCCATCTTGTGGCGTCGCAGACTGCGAGTAGGCCTGTCCGCCGTTGTCATCGTGTTCGCCCTGTTCCACGGTGGTTTGTCGGACCTTGTGGTGTCGACGTCCATCGTCGTCGGACTCGCACTCGGACGGGTGATGTACGGCCGGGTCGATTCAGAGGAAGCGGTGGCGGGGACGCGCCGCGAGAGTCGCCTGCTGGTAGCGCTGATCGTGCTTGCAAGCGCGTTAGGTCCGGTACTCGCACTCGTGTCGACCAATGCCGCCGGCCCATTCGGGGTGTTGGAAACACTGCTACGAGCCGATCCCTGGACAGCCGATGAAGTACGGGCGGTGTGCAGTGCCACCTCGGGAAGTTCGGAATGCAGGCAGGGACTGTTCGCCTTGCGATTCGACGGGCTCGGGTTCACGGTGCTCGCGGTCGCACCGTCCCTGTTCCTCGTGACGATCTGCGACGGCCTCCGACGCGGCAGGCGAGCGGCCTGGACATTGGCAGTGATCGCGCAGCTGTGTCTGACAGCGCTGGCGGTCCTCAACATCGCTCAGTTGCATCAGTCCTGGTCCGCATTGTCCAGTGTCGGTGTGCAGCTGGATGGTTCGTATCTGATCCGTGCCGCCGCGCCACTGTTGACCCCGTTGGCGGTGGCTCTGATTCTCGCCTACACGCGAAGGTCGTTCACGATCGACTCGCCCAGCGGCGCTGCACGATCGGCATTGCGATCCGTGGGTCTGGCGCTGCTCACTTTCGGCACGCTGTATGTCGCCACGGGATCGATGTCCGCGCGGACGATCGCACATGTTCCCGAACTGATCGTCGACTTCGTTCAGCGTTTGATCCCCAGCGTGTACCTGCAATGGTTCGAGCCCGCACTGCTTGCAGGAGAGTTCGTTCCGTCGTGGATGTACCAGTGGATCGGCGTCGCGTTCTGGGTGACGCTGTGCGTGACCGTCCTGGTGATGTTCCTGCGGCCCGCCTACGGCGACGAGCCGGACGATGTTCGGCGGGCGCGCGACATCCTCGTGCGCAGCGGTGGGTCGAATTTGTCGTGGATGTCGACCTGGAGCAGCAACAACTATTGGTTCGCACCGGACGGGAACAGCTTCGTGGCCTACCGCGTAGTGGGCGGCATTGCGTTGACCACCGCAGGCCCGGTCGGACCGAGTGAGGACAATGCCGCCGCGGTACGCGCATTCGCGGAATTCTGTTCCGACAACGGGTGGACACCGTGCCTGTATTCGATTTCGGTGGAGATCCGTCGCATCGCAGATGCATTGGGCTGGAACTCTGTTCATGTGGGGGAGGAAGCCATCCTGGACCTGACCTCACTGAAGTTCACCGGTAAGAAATTTCAGGACATCAGGACGTCGTTCAATCGAGCGACGAAAGTCGGTATCGCTGCTGAGTGGACGGCGTATTCGAAAGTATCGCCGGTGATTCGTGATCAGATAGCGGCCATCTCCAGCGAGTGGGTGGCCGACAAGGCTATGCCCGAGATGGGTTTCACCCTCGGTGGATTGACGGAGATGGAGGATCCGGACGTCCGATGCCTGATCGCGATCGACGCCGATCGAACGGTGCACGGTGTCACTTCCTGGTTGCCCGTGTATCGAGACGGAGAAGTGGTGGGGTGGACGCTCGATTTCATGCGGAGGCGATCGACGGGGTTCGGGCCGGCAGTGGAATTTCTCATCGCGTCGGCAGCCGTCTCGTTCGCGTCGGAGGGATTCCAGTTCGTGAGCTTGTCCGGTGCACCACTTGCCAAGAGTCCGAGAACGATCGAGGCCGGTGTGCAGTCCGCGACCGCACCGACCCCGGACACAGTGGAGAAACTCCTCGATGCCGTTGGCCGAGCGCTCGAACCCGTTTACGGGTTCAGGTCTCTGCTGGCGTTCAAATCGAAGTTTCAACCGCGGTACGAATCCATGTACATGAGCTTTCCCGACAGTGCTGCACTACCGAGCATCGCCAACGCGGTCAGCCGAGCGTATCTGCCGCAAATGACGCTGAGCCAAAGCGCACATCTGATGTGGACGGTTGCTCGCTCACGGACTACTGCGCGGGACCGGCGATGAATCTACTCACCACCGTAATTGACTGTGTCCGAACAAGTTCGAAGAAGGTAACGCTCCGATGACCGCACTGGCTCAATCATTGCTGTGCTGCGTCGGTGTTGTCGCGCTGTGGTCACTGGTATCGGCGAAGCTGGCCTCGTGGCGAGTGAGTGCACCTCTTGCGATAGCGTCGGCAGGCGCGGTGGTCGGTTGGTTCTTCAGGCCCGAGATCGTGACGGTGCTGAACTATCACGTCACCGAGCAGATCGTCGAACTCGTTCTGGCAGCACTGCTGTTCTCCGACTCACTTCGGGTCGAAGGAAAGATGCTGGGAAGCTCACCCTCGGTAGCACTTCGGCTGCTTCTTCTCGCATTGCCGTTGAGCCTGGCCCTGGCAGCTGGAGCCGCGTGGTTGCTCCTGCCCGAGTACGGCTTTGCTGTCGCACTGCTGATCGCGTGCGTGATCATGCCGATCGACATGGCTCCGGCGACCGCAATTCTGACCGACAATCGGCTCACCCGCAGAGTGCGGTCCGCGCTCAACGTCGAGTCCGGATACAACGACGGGGTCGTCGCTCCGATCTTCGTGTTCGCGCTCGCCATGATCACTGCGACCAGTGTCGACAGCGTGACCACATCGATCGGGAAGGCGCTGCTGGCCAGCACTGTCTCGCTACTCGTCGGCAGTGCCGTCGGTCTCACGTTCGGATGGGCGATGAAGGTCGCCCTGCGACGGCAGTGGGCCACCGCGAGCTCGTTGTCCATCGGCGTACTCGCCATCCCGCTGGTGACGTTCTCGGTGGCAATTCTCCTGCACGGCAACGGTTTCGTTGCGGCGTTCGTCGCTGGAGTTGCCGTACATCTGTGTGCGCGCGCCGAACTCCGTCCACACACCGCCCTCACCGAGCAGTTCGTGGAATGCACGTCCCTCGTGGTGTGGTTCGTATTCGGCGTGGTGGCCGCGTACATCGCCTACCTCGGTCTCGACTGGCGCGTCGTCGTCATCTCGGTACTGGCCTTGACCGTGGTGAGACTGGTGCCGGTGTGTCTGGCCCTCGTGGGTTCAGGGTTGGACGGAGTGGATCGGCTCGCGTCGTCGATACTCGGTCCGCGCGGGATCACGACCATCGTGTTGGGACTGTTGGCGTTCAACGCGCTCGACGACGACATCGGGGTGATCGTGCTGCAGGCAATGATCGTCACCATCTCCTTGAGTCTGCTTCTGCACGGATTGGGCTCGTCCTACATGGTCCGACAGTTGTCGCGGGTACGAACCCGTTCGCCGCACATCGGCAGCGCCCTATGCTGATCATGTTCCCGGGCCTGTGACCGTCCGATGTTCTACAGGAGTGCTGTCGTGGGCGATACCAAGAACGTCAGAGTCGTCGTCATCGACGACGAGGCGCTCGTCAGATCGGGTTTCGAGCTGATCCTCGGTGGCGCACCCGGCATCGACGTGGTCGCCACAGGCGATGCGGGCGACGCCCTCGATCTCGTCGTCGGAACGGAACCCGATGTCGTGCTGCTCGATATCAGGATGCCCGGCCGGAACGGGCTCGATGTCCTCGCGGACATCCTTGCACTTCCGCAGCCGCCAGCGGTGGCAATGCTGACCACCTTCGACTCCGACGACTACATCATGCGTGCACTCGACACCGGTGCTGCAGGATTCCTGGTCAAAGACACCGACCCGGAAGAGTTGCCGAGACATATCAGGTCGCTCGCCGCCGGCGGAATCGTGTTGTCTCCGACAGTCGGGCGCACCGTCGTTCGCGGGTTCATCGGCGGTGCCCGTGACCCGTCCGAGGCTCGAAAGATTGCGCGGCTCACCGAGCGCGAACGCGCTGTGCTGGTGCGCGTGGTGCACGGTGACTCCAACGCGGACATCGCCGCGGCACTGTTTCTCGGCACCGGGACGGTCAAGGACCATGTCAGCGCGATCCTCTCGAAGTTGGAGGTCTCGACGCGGGTACAGGCTGCATTGATCGCCGAGCGGGGCGGACTGTCGGCGGGCGGGTCCACTTCGGTTGGGGGCGAGCCTCGGTGAGCACGATGCAGGCTGTTCGGCGCGCGACTCAGCGGCGATCGGGTGCGGTTCTCGATGTGATCTTCGTCGTTCTCGCGTTTGTCGATGGACTGCTGACCCTGCCGGATCCGACCAGGGCCGAAGTTGCCGTCGCGATCCTCACCCCGGTGCTGTTGTTCGGGCGCAGACGATTTCCTGTGCTCGTCTTCGCGCTGACACTGCCCGGTCTGGCGATGGGGGTCACGTTACTGGCAGCTGTGTTCGCGCTCGGGACGGTGGCGTTCGTGGTTCGAAGCCGCGTGGTCGTGACTTGTTGCGGCGCAGGTATGTTCGCGGCGAGCACGGCGTGGGTATCGACTGATTCGTCGTTCGAGTCTGTCGTCGCGATCACCTTGGCGGCCGCCGCGTACGCCTCGGCGCCGGTGGCTATCGGACAGCTCATCAGAGCGCAACGCGATCTGAAGCAGCAACTGAGCGAGTTGCGGCAGGTTCGCGAGCGTGATCGGACAGCGCAGGCCGAGCTGGTGCTCTCGACCGAGCGCGCACGATTGGCCAGAGAGATGCACGATGTGGTCTCGCACCAGGTAAGTTTGATCGCGGTGCAGGTCGGTGCCTTGATGGTGAGCAATGACGATCCGGCGGTCAAAGCCGCCAGCCGGACCATTCGATCACTCGCGGTGCGGACACTGGACGAGTTGCGACAGATGGTCAGTGTTCTGCGTGCGTCGGGCGGCGAGGCTGAGGGCATAGACCCACAACCGGCCATCGCCGACCTCTCGGCCCTGGCGGCGGAATCCGAGTTGGACATTCAGTTGGCCGTGCAGGTGAAGTCGGACGTGCCGAATTCCGTTCAGCGCGCGGTGTATCGAATCGTTCAGGAGGGGCTGACCAACGTGCGCAAACATGCCCCGGGCTCGAGAGTGGATGTCACCGTCGAAGAAGTCGACGGATCGATAACGGTACAAGTGGTCAACTCCGCTCCCACCCAGGCGCTACCTGCATTCCCCTCCTCGCGGCACGGGCTCGTGGGACTGGCCGAGCGGGCGGAGTTGCTGGGTGGGCACGTCTCGGCCGCCGCCACAGTGCACGGCGGTTTCACCTTGCGAGTCGTGCTTCCGATCGATTGATCGTTGCTCGGGCCCGCAGCGCCGGCGTCCGCTCGTGGATAGTCTCGAGGTCGCCGCCAATCGTGGTGATGAACGACGGCGTCGGCGACACGTTGGCGAACGCTCCGACCGATGTGGGGCGGGCAAACCCCAAACTGCTGCGAGCCCTCTCCCCCACGCGTAGCCCGGGCCCGGTCATTTGCTGCCAACTCTCGATACAGCCGCAGACCTGCTCGGCGGCCGTCGCGTCGCCGGCCTTCTCCGCAGCCACGAGTCCTCGGTGGACGGGCAGGACGTTCCCGCGCCAGACACCAGGCGCACCCGAAGTGCGTTGTCGAGGCGGATGCGTTGTCACTGAACAGGTTCGGCTTTAGCCTGGCGTGCCGTCAACCACCGCTATACAGAGCGTTCAGGACAGGTGACCGGCCAGCCCGAGATACCTCAGCAGCGGATGCGAGTCGGTGCCGAATCGTCGAATGCACCGAGCACGAGCATCCACGCGGTGGTGGAGTACGCGAGCAGGATGTGGTCGCTGAAGTCCTGCCCGCAGAAATCCTGGACTATCAGGTTCTCGACGCCCTCTTCGTCGATGAACGCTGCCGATGGGCCGGGAGTGACGATGACTTCGTACCTGGTTTCGATGACTGTGTAGGACACACCAAGCACGGTGACCGGCCCGTCGTTCAGCGCGCGGACGACATCCGAGGTCGGGAGTTGATCGTAGACAGCGGCGCAGTCGAAAGCTTGCAGATCGATCGCCGTCGAGCGCGCAGGCTCCGGCATCAATGTCGCACCGCTGAGTGTGCTGCCGTGCGTGGTCGGCGACAGCAGAGCCACATTGCTCACTTTGTCCCGCCCGTGAAACTTCGTGTAGTACTCCGCAATGAGCCCGCCCTGGGAGTGACCCACGATATCGACGGTGCGCGCACCGGTTTCGAGTAGAACATCGTCTATGAACCGGCTGATCTGATCGATGCTGTCCCTGACGGGCCCACACGTCTGAACGAACTCGTCTGGATGGCCGCCGATCGTTTCCGAGTAGACGCAGTACCCCGCGTTGGCGAGAACGGGCCCCAATCCGCCCCAGTTGAGCATCATGCTGGCGTGCGTACCGTTGATCAGAACAATCGGACGCGGATGTTCCAGGCTCAGTCTGCACGGCACGTTCACACCCGGTGGCGATGCCGCGGGGTCGGCGAACGCGTGCATCGCCGAGGTAGTGAAATCGAGTACTGGATATCGCGTTGCCGGGGCAGCGTCGACCGGAAGTATCAGAATCGAACTGAGGATCGCAATCAGCGACAACCCCACAATTACTCGAATTGGCCGACGCCGAAACTGTGATCTCACTGGGTTGTCCTTTCGAAGCTGAACTGTGCGCGCCCACTTTTCCTAACGATCGTCCGGTCGTAGTGTGCATCTCTTCACCCGAACTGGTCAAGAGCCCGAGCCCTGACTGTCCGGGGGATCCGGAGTCAGCATCCGTTGAGCGAATCGCGCGTAGGTAGCGGCGACATGATCGATCCGGTAACCCAAATCGACAGACCACCACTCGGCCACCCTGATTCCGATGGCACCGAGCGCAGATACCGTCAACTGCGGCTCCAGCACCTCGAACGCCCCCAGGCGCACCCCTCGCTCGATTACATCGAAGAAGAGCTGCGCCGACTCCATTCTCACCGTGCCTATCCGATCCCGATTCGGAATGCTGAGCGCTTCCCTTTCCCGGTTGCAGATCCGTCCGAGAAGTGGATAGGTGGCATGAGCGACAACATGCGCAGTCATCAAGCGCCGAACTTGATCCATGGGGCTCGCGTCGGAGTCCAACAGCGCAGACCGCAGAGCATCGCGATGTTCCTGATGGCCAGCTGACAGCAGCTCGTAAAGCAGCTGTTCCTTCGTATCGAAATGGGCGTAGAACGAACTCGCCCGGATACCTACGGCGGCGGCCAACTCTCGCACAGACACGCCGTGATATCCGCGGGCACCGAAGAGGATCAATCCCTGCTCGAGCAGCCGCTGACGGGTTCCACCGGTGGTGATGAGCCTCTCGGGCAACGAACGGCCGGGCGGAGAGGCTGCGTCGGACACACTGGACATCGAAACACTCCTTTTCTCTCGTTACGCCCCGGGCGGCTCGGGCTTGTCGACGAAACCGTGGGGCCCCCACCGTACCTTGCAATCTTACGAACGACCGTTAGGAATTGCCATGATATCCTCACAAACGCTGGCGAACACAACGACCCGATTGTCACTGTCACTGGAGGGTGAACTCGTGGTGGCACCGCCTCGGAAGTGAGCTCGTTCTCCGGGGTTCTCTACGCGGAAGCGCCCACCGGAATCGCTCGTTATCAAACTCCGACCCCGGTCACAGTATCGATCGGGATCCGCGAACCGGATGTGCACGGACCTACCTGCGAGCAACCCCGTACCCGGCCCCGCAGATGCACTTGCCGGCAACGACGTTCACCTGATAACGAGAGCCTGAATGTCGTTGTACGGGCTCGCGACCCTGGCTGCCGTGACCTTCGGATCATGGTGTGCTTGATCTGCGCAGGCTTCACTCGAGGCACCAATCGAATCCCCCCCATACGACGGAGTCGCGTTTGCCCGTGACAGCGTGATCCGTCAATTATCGCCTCGCGTAACCGGTTTCACGTCGGTTGACGGAGCGCCCGAGAACAGGGGACCGCTCGATCAGCCGTTACGCCCTCTTCTGGGTGCAGGAGAATATTCGCGTCTTCGGTGACGACCCGAACAACGTGACCATTTCGGTGAGTCTGCAGGCGGGATGAGCATTGCCTGCTTGCTCGCATCTCCGCACTGCCCCGGCTTGCGGGGATTGGGCCATCGTGCAGAGCGGCAACGCAACCAGCGCGGCCGACGCAGCAGACGCCCGGTTGGTAACCGCCCGCATCGCGCTCAGCTCGACATCGTCGTCGCCGAACCTACCCTGGACCGAATCATCAACACCTGCCAACCGAGCCCGTCACCAATATCCTCACGTCGGCAGCAACCGGCTTGGGAAATACGTGACGACCACCCCTGGGAAATTACGAGACCGTCGACAGCAATGGCGACAAGCACACCGAAAAGATCGGGCGTTTATGCGCCTGCTTTTTGCGGTTGACGGCCGAAGTATCAGGCCACTGCACAAGCTCGGCATCTGTGTCACAGCAGTTACGAAGGGACGGGACGCGCTCCGTCCGCACATCGAGGCCCGGTACCCCAACGCACCGGGACAGCGGTACCTACGCACTGCTTTTCGCATCAGGGTCGAAGACGATGCGCGGGTGCCCTCGCACATGTACCCCTGGCGCTGGCCCGGGCACGCCGTCACCTGATGAGCACGTTGGTGACTATGACCGCGACACCGAGTGCAGTGTTGCCCAGGCCGACGGCGCACGATCCGATCGTCGAATAGCCGCTGATTCTGCCCGCCACGACGCCCCACGCGAACAGAAGTGCGGCATTCATGCCCAGAACAACCGTGGTGTATCCGGCAACGATGGAGCCGTCGGACTGCACAACGTCGTCGTTCCAACCTGTCAGATGCGCAACGAGCAATGCGACGAGCGTCGGGATGCAGGCGATCAGCATCGGCACACCGGTGAGAAGGTGCTTGCCGAGATCTCGCCAGAAGCCCGACCCCGGACCGACATGATGTGTAGACACGTGTTGTCCATAGCTCCGTGTCAGAGCCGCAATAGCGACGCTGACCATGATCCAGACCGCCGAGTAGCCCGGGGTCTGTCCGATCGGTATCGCGGCCAGCGTGACACTGGCGAGCACAGTGCCGATCACTCCGCCGTAGATGTCGTTGGCGCCGAGTCGCATGAGGTCCGAGTGTACGGAAACGGGTTCGCAGATCCGGCCGCGACATTGTCGATACCGCATAGACGACCCGCCGACATGCTCTGGCACCTACCGCGGCGGGTGCGAGGCCGCCCACCAGCGCTACTGCATAAATATTCTATGCTTAAGATAGATTATTGACGGGGATGCAGTTGTGTTCTCGCTGACGACGATCCATCACAACCGGACGAGGACGACTATGACCGAGCTGATTTATTGGAGCGCAACCGAGACGCTGGCGCATTTCCGGGCGAAGGAGGTTTCGCCGGTCGAAGTTCTCGATGCGACAGCGGCGCGCATCGCTGAGGTCGACGGCCGGATCAACGCTTTCAGCGAACAGATGCTCGACGAAGCACGGGACGCTGCGCAGGCTTCGGAGCGACGGTACGCCGCAGGAGAACCCGCGGGGGCGCTGGACGGTCTACTCGTGGCCGCAAAGGACGAACACGTCATCGAGGGGCGGGCGGACCGGATGGGCAGCCTGCTGACCGATGACCGACCAGCAGATCACTCGCATCCGGTCATCGAGCGGGTACGCGCTGCCGGCGGCATCATCCACGGGCGAACCACTACGCCGGAGTTCACCCTTCCCCCCTTCACTCACTCGGCACTGTGGGGCGTGACGCGTAATCCGTGGAACCTCGACGTCACGCCCGGGGGCAGCTCGGGAGGTTCGGCTGCGGCCCTTGCTGCCGGCATGGCGACAGTGGCGACCGGATCGGATATCGGAGGGTCGATCCGCATTCCGGCGTCTCTGTGTGGTGTCGTAGGGTTCAAATCCCCAATGGGGCGCATACCTGCCGATGCGCCGTTCAATCAGGACACATACTGCACCGACGGCGCACTCGCCCGCACTGTAGCGGATGCGGCCCTGATGCAGAACGTTCTCGCCGGACCCCATGCGCGCGATCAGGTGTCGCTTCGTCCCGCGTACATCCTGCCGGACACCTTCGAGGGTGTGGAGGGAATGAGGATCGCGCTGTGTGTCGAGCTCGGAGACTTCGTCGTCGAGCGTGCGATCGAGGAGAACACTCGCCGCGCCGCGAATCTGCTGGAAGAAGCCGGCGCGATAGTCGAAGAGGTGACGCTGCCGTGGCGGCGAGGAGACATCGGCGCAGTGGCGGCTGCGCACCTCGGACGACTTGCCGGCGAAGCACTTCTCCATCTTCCGGAGGCGGCACATGAGTTGCTGATGCCGTACACGCGGGAGTTCAGCAGCCGCGTCTCTGCCGCGGCCGGTGCACTGTCGCTGGCCGAGACGTTCCTCGGTGAAACCGAACTTTATCGTCCGTACGGGGAGTTGCTCAGCCGCTTCGATGCCTTGATCTGCCCCACCTGGCCTACCCAGGGGCTTCCTGCCGGCGAGGATCTCGTCGATGTGATGCTCGATGTCGAGGGCCACCGACAGACTTGGCACGAACAAGTGATGACGATCCCGTTCAACATCCTCAGCACGGTGCCGGTGCTCAGCGTCCCTTCCGGTCTCGCACCGAACGGCGTACCGACCGGCGTGCAGATCGCCGGTCGCAGCTTCGACGACATCACGCCCTTCCGAGTCGGCGCGGCACTCGAGTCCGCTCAAGACCTGTGGGGATCGAAATCCTGGCGTCCGACGCTCTGACGATTCGTACCACCGAATGAACGGTCCACTCGAACGCCAAATGACTGGTTAGAGGTGTCGTGTGACACCGGCGGTGGTCCTCGCGGGGATCGTCGGTCTCGCCCACCTCGACCGCAACGATTCGGACTTGTCGTGACGACCAAGCGCGGTGGCGGGGCTGCGTTCCGTTCACCGGCGGGACGGCCGCTTGGGGAAGGAAACGGCCGAGCACTTTGTCGCAGGCGGCCATCGGGTTGCGATCATGGACGTCGACAGGAAGCGTTGGCGGAGAGGGTCTGTGAAATGCAGCGCCGCTCCCCCGGTTTCCGTGGGACGTGCTGCAGTTCTACCTGCGTTTCGCCCCGGCCTCGCACCTGCGGCTTGTTGGCTGAGATACGCGCGACGACACTCACATCACGCAGCGCATCGGCTCGCGCGTGTCACAGGTGTGTCCTGGTTCGGTCAAATACGCGGGCAGCCTTCTCATTTCGTCACATCAGGCCGTCAGGACTGCGTGCCAGGCTCCTACCTTTCGAGCGTCCGGCGTCGATCGCGTAGTAGGGGGTCCGTCTCTACCGTGGCTCGCAGAACTCGCGGAAGACTCCTGCTACCGCGGTCGCGACGAGGCTGCGATGACCGTGGGGGACTTCGAATTCTTCCGGGACGATCGAGTGCTTGGCCTCGAGTCCGTCGTTCAGGCCGCCGATAACAGTGATCACTTGGTCGAGTGTGTACGGTTCACGCACCTTCAAGCTGCCGTAATTGAGCAATTGCGTGTACAGATCGCGGGCGGAGTCGAGTAGGGCTTCGTGGCCGGAACGCAGCGCTTCGCGGACAGCCGGCACGTCGGACAAGGCGACGAATGCGCTTGCGGCGCGGCACATCCGGGACTCGATGTCCAGGCGGAAGTTCTCGTCGGAAATGCGAGCGCCTACTTCCTCGATCGGTAGTCTCTGAGCGTAGAGTTCAGCGGCAAGCTTGAGAATCGGCCCCGATGACGGATTGGCTCCTTCTCTGAGGATGTGCAGCGTCAGATCCGCCTGATATGCGCTTTGAGAGGGCCACAGGTTGTACAGAGCGCCAGTGGTGACCGGCGACTGCTGTGTAGACGACGCGTATCGAACGACATCTTGCACTCGGATATGAGACAGCGGTCCGCTGTCGCTGAGGTTGTGCGCCTCCAGCGAATCCAGCGCCAGGCTCACCCCTGCCTCCAGCAGCAGATTGCGAGTCTCCTCCGCGCTACGGCGGCGTTTACGGCTCGGTGGGATATCGACGGAGGACTCTCGTGCGGCCGTTTTCATACATTTTCCTCCCTATGGGTAGTTTTTCGATGCTAACAGGTCGAAAACACCGCCCTGATGTGTTCTTCACCTGCGACAAAATGCACCGACGTTCGGCCCAGCGGGCGGGTCGAACGTCGGCGGGTGTTACGTACACATTCCGCGTGTCAGGGGTATGTAAATGTTTCCGAAACTACGCACTACATAGAATTTTGATGTTAGGTTTCTTCGATGTTCGATCAGAAGAAGCTTTCTGCATCCGGAGAAGCCGGAGTGGCACCCTGCTCACCCAGTACCGAGCCCGACGTTCACGCGGGGAGCCCAACGCTCGACGACCCCTCATCTGAGCGCCTGCCGGTACGGAACAAATGGATAGCACTGTTCGCGACGACCTGGCTGGGGGTGTGGATCGCGCAAAACGCGCCGGTGCAATTTCTACTGCCGGAACAGATCAGCACGATCTACGTCGGAGAATCCGCCAACTTCACCTTCATGGCATACGGGGCCACGGTCGGTTTCGCAGGTGTGATCTCGTTGCTCGTCTACCCCGTCATCGGCACCCTGTCCGATCGCACCACGAGCAGGTTCGGTCGACGTCGGCCCTGGATACTGGGCGGATCGGTGGTCATGGCAGTCGGCCTCATTCTGCTGGGACTGCAGAGCGGGATCGTGGGTATCGCGGCAACCTGGACCCTGGTGGCAATCGGGTTCTGTTCGATGACAGCGGGATTGAGCGCGCTGCTCTCGGATCGAGTTCCGGAGAACCAGCTCGGTGCCGTTGCCGCGTGGATTCCGATCCAGCAGGGCCTGGGAGCGGTCCTCGGCCTCGTCGTGGTCGGCACCGTCCTGGCCACTCGTTTCGGTGCGTACGTTGCACTTGCCGGGATCGTCCTTGCGTTCACCGTCCCGCTGGTCATGTTCATAGCCGACCCGTCGGTTCGAGGAGAGGACTTCGCCAGCGGCGCAACCCGCGTGCGCACCGGTAGACGTCGCCCCAGCAGGTCGAACGACTCCGACTTTCGGTGGACGGTAGTTCAGGTGCTGCTACTCAACCTCGGCAGCGCGCTGGGTCTGGGGCTGTTGCTGTACTACCTCGAGTTCGGAGTAGGTATCGCCGATCCGGCCGAGACGCTCACACTGCTGTCGATCGTCTACGTCGTCACGGTGAGCGTCGGGTCGCTGATATCGAGCAGACTTTCAGACCGGCTCGGTCGACGACGGGTGTTCGTACTGGTGGGCGCACTCGCGCAAGCCGCCGCAACGGTTCTGATCTGCCTCGGTAGCGATCTGGGCACGATGGTGGTCAGTTCGGTCGTTCTGGGAGTGGGGTACGGCATGTACACGCCAGCGTTGCAAGCTCAGGCGACGCTGACACTCCCCGATCCCGACACCCGAGGGGAAGACATGTCTCTCGTCTACGCCACGATCACGGGATCCGCTGCACTGGCTCCGATCATCGGCGCTCTGATCGTTGTGTATCTCGGCGGATTCACCGTGTTGTTCGGAATGTCAGCAGCGCTTTCCGGACTGGGAGCACTGGTGTCCTCCAGAATCAAGGGCGTCCGGTAGCGGTGTCTACCGCTCGCGCACATTTTTACGCGCTCGACCCACGGCGAGCACCTTTCTACATTGCATGAATGCCCGAGTCGACCATCCTCATGCGCTGACGGTCGTCGCAGATGTTGGCCGTCGGTAGCCCTGCGTGGGCGTCTGCGAACTCACCGATGTCGCGCCTGTCGGCGTCGGCCAATGCGGCGTGCTTGCGGTGCGTTCATGGCGTCGATCGAGGGCACCGAAAACCATCCGACAGTTCGGCGGCGATCTGGTCGCGTACCCACTGCTCGGCACCCGCCGCCGCACCAGCGTCGATGGACTCGACGATCAGCGCGCCGAGCCCTCCACGAAGCTGCTAAGCAACAACTTCCGTCGTGACGCGTCACCGGGCGCACCACCGATGTCCTCGACCGATGCCCCAAACGCGCGGAAGTGCTCGGCCGCTGCGCCCGACCCGAACCGCTGACGACCAGTGCCGTGCGTGCACCGTGTACCGGGACGGTACCGACCACGTCGGCGAAGGCGATACCGTCGGTGGCCGACACTGCGGTTGCTACGTCGTTCTTCACGGCAGCGGAAGCAGAGTTCATGTCTGCGTAGGTCGTTCCCGTGCTCAGATGTGGTGCGGCCGATGCGGCGGCCTCTACGGCCACCTTCGAGCTGGTGGGGCTCAGAACCAGATCGGAACCGGCCACTGCGTCCGAGACGTCGTCGAAACGCGCGACGTCCGACGGCGTTGGCGTGTCCACGACGTCGAAACCTGTTACCTCCCAATTGATTGCCGCAAAGCCTGACGAGTAGAGGGGACCCGCTTCACCGAGCCCCAGGATCGCTACCTTCACAACCTCATCTCACGCAATGAGAAGGCCTATCACCCGGTGTCGCATTGGCGAAGACACTGGAGTGAAGATGTGAAGTAGGTCGCACAAGACGGCCCGAAATGATGCGGGCATTATTCGTACAGTTCATCCGCTCCGGATAGTCTTGTGACGCGAGGGACCACAGCAGATAGTTGAGCATTCGTCCGCCGCTGCCCACGCACGAGAACCACGGGGCACCCCTCCGCCGGACAATCTTCGACCTAAAGCAGCGCCTGCTCTACGAAAAGTATTAGGAGCCTTGGCCGTAGCGCAACGAACCGCGATAGCGGTCTCCCCGGCCTTGCAACGTCAACTGAAGATCCCTGTTCACGCGGAGTGCCGGGACCGCTCGTCGCCAATACCTCCCGTCTCGCGACCAGCGCCGCGAGCCGCCGCAATGTCGCCCGGATCCCGACAGTGGGGACGCCCACGGTCGGGACCCGTCCGGAGTCGGTTCAGGCGACCGATCGCCGGTCAGTGATGGAAACAGTTGCGGTGCATCACCGAACTGCCGCTCCACCCAGTCCTGGTCACACCCACACCTTGGTGCGCCGCTGACGGGTATGGCGCGACACAGCCGCAGAGCCTGTGCCCGGGCAACGATCAGACGCCGAAAAGCTGAGTAGCGAGACTCTCCCCGATGGGAAGCGCGGACGTGGCGGCTGGCGACGGGGCGTTGAGCACGTGAATGCTGCGCGGGGTCTTCTCCAACCAGAAGTCGTGCACCAGTGTTCCATCACGCTTGACTGCCTGTGCACGGATGCCGGCCTCACGCGGGAGCAAATCGCTGAGAATCAGCTCGGGACAATACTTTCTACACTCTGCCAGATATCCGCGGCGGAAAATCGAGTTCCTCATTTCACGAGTCCCAGTCCGCAGATTCGCGCGAGCGACGCGCCACAAACCTGGGAACGTCGCGTACGCGGCGACGTCAGGTAGATGGACGCTTCCCTTGCGGTACTTTTCGCGTGCGAAACCAAGGACGGCGTTGGGTCCGACGGTCAACGTGCCGTCGACGGTGGGACTGAGGTGTACGCCGAGAAATGGGAGGTCAGGATCGGGAATCGGGTAGATCAGGTGGTCGACCAAGCCGTTCCTGGCCGCTGGTAGTGAGTAGTACTCGCCCCGGAAGGGAATGATCTGCAAGTCGATGGACAGCCCGGCCATGCGTGCCATTCGATCCGCCTGCAGGCCGGCGCAGACCACGAGACGGTCTGCTTGCCATCGCTTGTCTTGTGTTTCGACGGCAACCGAGTCCGAGGTTTCCCGGATGGCAGTCACCGCATGCCCTCTGTTGATCTCACCGCCCGATTCGGTGATCCGTTGCGCGAGCGCGTTGGCGATCTGTCGGTAATCAGTCACCCCGGTGGTTGGCACTCTCAGTGCGCCGATACCGCGGATGTTGGGCTCGATCCTCTGCAGTTCGGTGGCGTCCAGCAGGTCGACATCGAGGCCATTGACCTTTGCCCGCTGATGAAGAGCAAGCATTCGGTCCTTTTCGACCGCGTTCGTCGCGACCAGCAGCTTGCCAGTGGTCTTGACTGGGATGTCGAACTCTTTGGCCAGCTCCTTCGTCTCGGTTGCACCGCGCTTACAGAGCGTTGCCTTGAGACTGCCCGGCTCGTAGTAGATTCCGGAGTGAATCACCCCGCTGTTGTGGCCGGTCTGGTGGCTGGCGAGCGAAGTTTCTTTCTCGATGATCGTCACCTTCAGTCCGGGACGGGCTTGCTGGATCTTCCAGCCGGTGGCAAGTCCGACGATGCCGCCGCCGATGATCAGTACGTCGGTCCGATCGGCGTCCGTCATTTCGACGCTCCTGTCGTGTTGTTTTCGGAAGTCTCGACAATTGGGGGTGATACCGAAACATTGAGATTGCTTGAGGCACAGGGCAGCTCGTATTCGGGCACTATTGAGACTCCGTCCAGGTCGACGGCGGCCAAATCGGCGTCCGCCATGACGTAGGTGGCGGCAATAGTTTCGCAATCGGACCTGCCCCAAACACGCGGCCTCTGGATGATCCGGTCCCCCAGGACTACCGCATTGGCTGTAGTCGCGTCATCACACTGATTTTGAGGTTGGTATAACAAGGTTACTCCTCGAAACTCCATCGTGCGGAGCATGTTTCGTTGAACTTACTGTTGCGCTGTCAGGTTCGTGCCCGTCGCTCGGTGCTCGATCCCTAGTTGGACCGCCACCGGCAACCGTGCCGAATGCCCATTCGCGGAGCGCTGGCCTTGCCGATGGGCTACCCCTCTTCCTTTACCGTGCGCCCGGACGCATAGAGCTCGGTGAAAGCGAGCAGTCCGGCGATCGCGGCGCACATGTACGTGGGGGTGGCCAGGGTTTCCTCGAGTTCGATAAGGATCGATCCATGTCCGACGATAATGCCGAGGACCTGGCCGAATACCAGCACGAACCCTCCCGCGACGAAAGCGAGTAGGAACACGCGAAAAGCTTGATTTACAACTTTTGCGAAAACTGGGGTTCTCAGCATGGGAACCAACTCCTCTGGGAGTAGCTAGACGGGAAGGGGGATGTAGCCGACGGCCATGAAAACGCCGATGACCAGGACTGGAATGACGTAGTAGATGATCAGGGGTTTGAACGTCGTGCTCGGGTCGATCCCGGCAATGGCGGAGGCGACGTAGATCGGCGGGGCTCCGGGCGGTGAGGCGCCCTCGGTGGAAGAGAAGACCAGCACACATCCGGCGGCGATTGCCGGTGGCACGCCTGCGCTGACGAGGGTCGCGAACGCGACCGGACCGATCGCTGCGATGGTCGCGGTCGAGGTCAGTGGTGCGGCGACGAGCATCACCAGGATCCCGACGAGGGTGGCGACAATGATGGTGGGCAGGCCGCCAACGTTTTCGAGCAGTTCGGTGAGCTGGGCGGGCAGGCCCAGTGAGGCCAGCACGTTCGAGGCCGCGAACGCGGCGACCATGGTCACGCCGACGACACCGACCCGGTTCGAGGTCTCACCCAACAGCGACCACCAGTCGCGTATTCTGCGGGGCAGGGCTTTCCAGCCGATCGCCAATCCGACGGTAAGGATGAAAACGGGCAGCCATGTGATCAGGCTGATCGCGCCCTCGGCGTCCTCGCCCACTCGGTCGCTGATGAATCGACCGGTGGGGCCGATGGTGGCGAGAACGGGTATGGCGATACCGATGAAGATGAGCAGCGAGTGCCATCCGGAGGCGAAGCTTCGCCGCAGCGGTTGAATGTCGACGGCGTCCATTGGCTGGATGTTGTGTTTGCGAATCAATATGGTGACAACCACGAGCCGGTAAAGCAGGCACCAGGCGCCGATCGCGAACAGGGGTACGACCAGGTCGTCTGCGGCTAGTAGCGGTGTGACGGTGGCCGAGGTGGTGAGGATGAAGAACGAGCTGCTGAGCGGGAATGTGATGCCCATACCCGCATTTCCGGCGACGATCGTCGCGGCGACGGGGCCGGAGACCTTCGATCGTTGCATCCAGGGGATGGTGACCGATCCTACTGTGGCGGTGATGGCCGAACCCGCGTGGGCGACTACACCGAACAACCCGGATGCCACGGTTGAGGTATACGCGGAGCCGCCGCGGTAGCGGCCGAGAATGGAGCTGAGGATCGCGATCAGGCGATCCATGACACCCGAGATCGACAGCAGGTAACTCATGAAGACGAAGGTCAGCGTTGCGAATGTGACTTCCTCCTGCATGGCGTCGATGAGCCCGTGCCAGGCTATGGACAATGCCTCCGTGCCGCCGAAGGCGGCGCACACGACGAAGCCGGCGATCATGGATTCGCCGATGTTGCGCTTGAGAATCGAATTGAAGATGACGATCACGGCGATGAAGGCGATGAGCGCCCAGATCCCGCTCATGTCAGGACCGTGCTGCGAGACGCGGACGGGCATGTCGAAGTCGTAGAGAACATATCAGGCCTTTCGTCGGCGGAGGTCCGCCGATCATTTGGGTCCGTAAACCACTTGGGAGGCAGCAGCATTCGAGCGTCCACGGGACGTAGTGCCCGCAAACCGTAGTGATGGCGAAGGGTTGCTCGTCGAGGGCGAGCGGTCCTACTAATCGGATCCGACTGCGGACTTGGCGGTTCCGGCGCGGATGGCGCGGCGGGTTTCGGCCTCGCGTTGGGTGACCGCGCGCGCGGCCTCGGCGACTTCGTGTGCGCGGGCCTTCGGGACGACGGCGACACCGTCGTTGTCGGCGACGATCACATCGCCGGGCTGCACCACGACGCCACCGACGGCGACCGGTTCGCCGACCTTGCAGGGACCGTACTTGAACGGGCCGGCGGGGCTCAAACCCCTTGCCCAGACCGGAAATCCGACCTCTTCGAGCACATCGACGTCTCGTACCGCCCCGTCGATGACGGCACCCACGATGCCCTTGGCGAGGCTGCGCTCGGCCAACAACTCGCCCAATACTGCACGCGAGACGTCGCCTTCGCCGTTGACCACCATGAAATCACCGGGCCGGGCTTGTTCGAGGGCTTCGTGCAGGCCGCGGTTGTCGCCGGCGCGGACCCAGACCGTCAGTGCGCGGCCGACGACGACACCTGGAGCGGGAAAGACCGGGCTGATCGAGGTAGGGAGCAGGCCGAGGCGGTCCATCGCGTCGCCGGTGGCAGCCGCGGACTGGGCGGCGAAGATCTCGAGGATTTCGTCCGAGACCTGCCCTGCGGTCTCGTGTGCGCGCTGTTCGTGCAGGTGCGCGGCCGCGGCGGTGATGATCGGTTCGACGCCGAGTCGGGTCAGATGGTCGGCTGCGTCGCGCAGTTCGTACCCGCGCCGGGAGGCGTGCTTGATCGTGCCGTCGTAGAGGCGGTCGATGACTGCGTCGCCCAGTATCAGCTCGGCGCGCATCTGCTCCTTGACCCATTCGCGGACGCCAGCTGCTTCGCCGGCGTCGAGTGCCTCGCTGATAACTGCGGCGAGTCCCTTCATGAACACGCTGCGCAACAGTTTGCGGTTGGACGCGTCACCTGGTTGATCGGTTCCGATATCAACTGGAGCACCGAGGCCTTCGAAGAGTAACCCTGTGGCGCTGCGACCGTTTCCGCTGATCATTACTGGAGTAGCAGAGCCATGGACCGGGACGGGTCCGACGACGGCGACGTCGGCAAAGGCCGCGCCCACTGCGATCACCGGTGTCGCGACTGCACGCTTTGTGGCAGCGGAGGCGACGTTCATGTCCGCGTACACAGCGGTGGTGGCAAGGTAGGCGGAGGCGTCGACCGCGACCTTCTCCGAGGCCCGCGCTCCGGTGAGGCTCAGAACGAACTCCGCGCCCTCCACCGCGTCGGCGATAGTGTCGACTGTGTGGACTCCCTGCGGGCCACCCGTGGTGAACGGGTCGTAGCCACGAACAGTGTGACCAGCGGCGATCAAACCTTGCGCGTACAGCGAGCCGGCCTCGCCGAGGCCGAGAATGGTGATGATCACGAGAAGTACCCTCCAAAGAAAACCTGTTTGAGGCGGAATACGAAGTTCCATACAATGAAACTTTGATCCATATGATGTGTATCACTGTGCATCGCGGCAAGTTCCATGTCAAGACCCAGCCGGGGCGATGGTCCCCGTTACAGTTGGAGAGTGGAGAGATGCGAGCCTTGAACGATCCGAAACCAGTCCCGGCGTCGACACCGTCGACTATGCGTTCCCTCGACCGCGCACTCGACGTGCTGGAACTGCTCGACAACGCCGCCCGGCCACTGCGTCTGACCGACGTGGCCCGCGAACTCGCTCTCCCCAAGGCGACCGCGCAACGGATTCTCGGTACCCTCGAGGCCCGGGGCCGGGTCGAGAAGATCGACGGAGGCTTCGGTACGGGCATCTCATCACTGTTCGGCGCGCATTCCTACATGAAATCGAACCGGCTGATCCTCGCCGGCCGACCGGTGCTGCGCGATCTGGCCGAGGAGACCGGCTACACTGCGTCTCTGTACGTGCGCGCGGGCTACACCCGAGCGGTGGTAGCCCGCGTCGAGGGGCGCGTTCCGCAGCGCTACCAACTGCCCATCGGCGAACGACTCCCCCTCCACCTTGGTGCCGGAAAAGTCCTGGTTGCCGGCATGACGACGGACGAGATCGACGAGATGTGGCAAACGCTCGACGATCCGCGCTACGCCTCCGGACAACCTGTCGATCGCGACCAATTCGAGCACGATCTCGATGACATCCGAGCCCGGGGATATCGCTACGCAACCGGCGAACGACTCGTCGGGATGGCGTCGATCGCCGCGCCTATCCTCGATCGTGACGGCTCATACCGCGCCGCCTTGCAAATCAACAGCACTGCCGCCGAGGTCGCAGACAAGATCGAAGAGTTGAGCATCGCAGTGCGCCATGCCGCCGACTCTGTCGGCCGCCACCTGTCCTGACACCCACCCGCCCGCTAGTGCGTCGGCGGTCCGCAGACACACCCCCTACAACCCGACGGCGGGCACGGCTCGAATCAGCACTTGACCCAAGCCTGTGATCCGAGCAACACTAGAACCGTTCAGTGGAAGTTAGTTCCATTAAATGGAACTAAATGGAAGGATGTGTTGGCCAATAAAAAACGAGGAGTCGTAGGACAAACTCCAGTCTGATCGCCAGGTAGATCCACGCCCTCACTCCCGCTCCGACCTTCGACTCGATTTCGTACGACCAACCTCGAGGAACGCTTGATGAACAGCAAATCTCCGACCCCACCGCACCCCGTCACAGCGTCGGAAAAGAACCTGCACTCTCAGATCTTCACAGTTTTGAGCGCTTGGGGAATGCCTCCGGACACAGCGACAATCGTCGCCGAAGTCATGACGGACACCGATCTTGCTGCAATAGATTCACACGGCATCGCTATGCTCCCCGCCTACGAACGACTGCTCGAAGCCGGGGAACTCAACGTCACCGCGATACCTGAGACCGTCAACGAAGGCCCCTCGTACGCCACCGTCGACGGGCACGGCGGTCTTGGTCATACCGCGGCAATACGCGCCGTTGACCTAGCCTCGACCAAAGCGCAAGAGTCAGGCATCGGTGTTGTCTGCGTACGTAATTCACATCACTTCGGCGCTGTCGGGCATTACGTCGCACGTGCCGCGTCACGTGGTCTGGTGTGCCTTGCGTCCACGACGACACGAGTGATATCGGTACTTCCCTCACGAGGCACCAGTCCCCGGCTCGGCACCAATCCGATCGCATTCGGAGCACCCACCAGCGCCGGCTGGCCACTGGTGTTGGACATGTCGACCTCGACTGTGGCGAGCAACAAGGTCCGCGCATATGCCTTGAAGAAGAAATTGCTACCACCTGGCTGGGTGCTGGACGCCGCAGGGAATTCGATTGTCGACCCGCACGAAGCCCGCGAACAAATTCAAACGCGCCCCGAGGGAGGGTTGTCGGCACTCGGCGGAACCGAAGACATGGGCAACCACAAGGGCTACGGCTTGGCCATCATGGCTCAGATCCTCTCGGCCACCCTGTGCGGCGCAGCCTTCTCGCCACTGCGAGCAATTGGAGCGACCGATGATATCGGACATTTTTTCCTCGTCATCGATCCCAGGGTTTTTCGGCAAGACAATGGATTCATCACCGATATCGACTCGATGATCGACGTGCTTCACGCGACACCGCCGATCGATCCCGAACGCCCCGTGCTCATTCCGGGCGAACCGGAGGAGATGTCACGCCGACACCGGCGCGAATACGGCATCCCCCTCCCCGCCGACCTCGTCGATGAAATCGAGGAGATCTGCCGCCGGCACGGCGCGCCGTTCACTCTTCGCGCCGACGCTGCACAGTCGCCCCTTTCACCACCCATTACCTCCTAGTCACTGTCCTTGGTTCGACACGCCGAGCTGAGCTTGGAGGGAAGGATCGATGATGACCGAAACACTGGATCCCATGGCGGATGAGGTGGATCAGGACGGAGTGCAGGTGTCGCCCACCAGCAGATTGCTCCGCCTAGCCGAGCACACCCCGCAACAGACGGAGCAGTTCGCACATCATCGCGCCGGTCAGACCGACGGGCGGCGCTGATTCGTCGAATGGTGGTAGTAAAGACGCGGAACCGCCGGTCAGGGCCGGGTCAGGCCGACCCGAACGGCTACAGATCGACCGATGTCGATAACCACGCCCTTTTCCTCGGCGCATGCTCGCGGCTGTCCACCTCGCCCAGGTCGAGGATGGTGTGTCCTGTTGGCCAGACAACAACGGATCCAGCGGCGAGGCGCGTTGGGGTGGGAAACGGAAGACACGGCATTCGTACAGTGTTTCCACACGCAGTTTCTGTGTATTCTAAATATTATCCAATATTGTGACCGGTCGCCGGTAGAGACAAGGGAAGGCTGAAGGCGAACAACACCAGCGCGGCACCGACCCAGTTGTTCGCCACCGACCGGTGAAGTTTGACTGCGCTGAACCGTACCGACATCGCACACACAGACCTTGGATTCTGCTGTGCGGGGTGCAGACGACCAGCTTCAGGACCTCATCGCCTTGAATGGTCGACAACACATCGGTTGCCACTTGCCCACTCCTCGCGACGACACCGGCCGAGTAATCTCGGCCGATCCGCAGCGGACGGTCGAATTCGAGGCACTTCCCCGCGAACTCGACGCAGACTCTTTCTTCATCGACTGATTTAACGACCCCGACAGACAGGAATTATCTTGAAATTCGGTATCTCGACTTTCCTCACCGACGAGAGCATCGGACCAGCTGATATAGCCAAAGCTCTACAGGAGCGGCAGTTCGACTCACTGTTTCTGGCCGAGCACACCCACATTCCGGTGGGTTGGTTACCGGAGGGCTCGGCCTTCGAGTTGCCTCGTCATTATCACCGAACCCTGGACCCGTTCGTAGCGCTGGCCGCGGCCGCGACCGCGACTGATCAACTCCTGCTAGGTACTGGAATCGCCCTCGTCGTTCAGCGCGACCCGATCACGACTGCGAAAGCGGTTGCGACCCTGGACCACGTGTCCGGAGGACGAGTCATCCTCGGTGTCGGTGCCGGGTGGCTTGAAGCCGAAATGCGCAATCACGGCACAGATCCACGTACGCGGGGGGCGCTCATGGATGAGCGAATTGAGGCGATGATCGCGCTTTGGACTCAGGAGCAAGCCGAGTACCACGGCAAATTCGTCGACTTCGACCCTGTGTACTCGTGGCCAAAGCCAATTCAGCAACCGCACCCGCCGATCTACGTCGGCGGGGTATCCAAACGCGCCCACATCAGAGTGTCGAAATACGCGCAGGCATGGATGCCCAACGAGGTTCCGCCGGACCAATTGGGCGAGCAGATCGACCGTATGCGTCAGGTCACCGGCAACAGGACTCCCGTTACGGTCTTCGGCGCTCCACACGACCCAGAATCGCTAGAGAAGCTGTCCCAGCTCGATATCGACAGGGTGCTGCTGATGTTGGACACTCAGTCCCGCGACGACGCGCTGCGATCGCTCGACGCGCTGCGGTCGGCCACCGAGAAGTTCAATTCCTGAGATGGCCCGACAGACGGTCTTGTCACCGCAACCTACCAGCCCTATTCTGCTGTGCCGTGCCGTGCCGTGCTGACGATGGCTTTTGTCCCGTGTGTACCGGCCCTGCACAAGGTCGCCCCCGTAGGCACAGTTGGGCTCGGGCACTGTCGTACGGCAGTAGTGGTAGCACGAGGGTAGGGCGGCCTCGAACGACGCTCGTTCAGAATCCAGGTCGTCCCGCCGCGCGTAGCCGTGCCCGGCGGAGTGGCGTGTCGCCAGTGAACGGGGCCATCTCGTTCAGAGTCTCGTTGCCCATGAGTTGGGCGGATAGGACGATGGAGAACATGGCTGGACGGAAACGCAACTCTGCCGAGGACGTCGTGCGCAAACTGCGCCGGACCGACGAACTCACTGCTGCGGGCAAGACACAGGAGGAGATCGCGGCGGAGCTCGAGGTGTCGGCAGCGACGTTGTACAACTGGCGGCGTCAGTACGGCGGGATGGACCGATGACGCAAGGAACTCAAGGAGCCGCGCGAGTAGAACGGCAAGCTCAGACGGTTGCTCGCCGAGGCCGAGCTCGAAAAGGATGTACTGCGGGAGGTAGCGAAGGGAAAATTCTGAGCCCAGCCGCCAAACGCGACGCCGTCGACATGCTCGTGGACACGATGGGTCCGTCGAAACGTCTGGCATGCAAAGCTGTTGGGCTTGCCCGCTCCACCTATGCACGAACACCGATCGCCGAAACCCCAGCGGACCCCGACGCGACCCTGAGGGCCGCATGCGGAAATACGCAGGCTCGTATCCGCTGGACGGCCTCCGTCGCGCCTGGGCGCATCTCAGGCACGACCAGGGCATGGCGGTGGACAAGGAGAAGGCACCGACTCTGGAAGGAGGAGGGTCTGCAGGTTCGGATCTACCATCCGCGCAAACGCGCCGGCATCAGTTCCTGCCCGCAGATCGAAGCCGATGCACCGAAAGTGGTGTGGCTATGACCTTCCAGTTCGATTCGACCGTCGACGGGAAGGCGATCAAAATCGCATCGATGATCGACGAACACACCCGGCAGTCCCTGTTGAACATTGTGGAGCGTTCGATGACCGCACAGCGACTGACCGACGAGCTCGACCAAACGTTCACGCTGTGGGGCGGGCCCCCGTTGGTGCTGCGGATGGACAACGGCCCGGAGTTCATTTCGCATGTGCTGCAACAGTTCTGCCGCGACCGGGTCGGCATCTCCTACATTCCGCCGGGGACACCGTGGAACAACGGACACATCGAATCGTTCAATAACCGACTACAGAAGGAGTGCCTCAACCGCAATCACTGGACGAGCCTTCTCGAAGCGAGGGTGGTGATCGAGGACTTCAAAGACGACCACAACCATCGACACAGGCACTCATCACTGGGCTACCTCACGCCGTCCTGGGGTCCCTCCCGCTTGCGAGGGCGGACGCTGCCCACTGCGCCTACACTCACCAACCCGTGGGTTGCGAGATCGACTGACATCAATCACACCGTGGCTCTAGAACACGGCGGCCCGACTATCGGGGACCTTCCAAGAGACTCTGAATGAACGCGGTCAGACGGACCCTATCCGCGGAACCGCGTGCGGCATGGTGTTCTCGAACCATTCTTGCTCAGCAGCGTTCAGCGTGCCGAGTTCCATTGCCCTTTTGCCCCACGAACCGATTAGTTCGCCGAACGCAGAAGGGTCGTATACGTCCTCCTCCGAGGAGAACCGGCCTTCGCCGGCGTAGGTCAGGATGCTGATGTTGTCCGACCCCATCTGCGAGCCGTCGCCAGGATCACGCATGAGATTGTTGAGTTTGGCGACAATGACCCCGTTCTCCTCGTCGACGACGTGCCAGTACGGCGGGAACGACATCGCACTTCCGGGGAATCCGGCCAAGGTGGGCTCGGCCCAGGCCCAGATCGCCTCTCGCCCCTTCAGAACGCCGACCATCTGTTCGAGGTACTGCGCGTCTTCGGTGAACAGATCGACGAAGTCGCGCCAATGACCCTCACCACTCGCGGCGCGAGACACCGTAGTGCGCCATGTCGTGAATGCCGCTTCGAGTTCGTCTCTGCTGTAGGAATTGCTCATCATTTTCCTGTTCTGTAGTGGTCGAGGTAGCGCCTGAGTCAGGCATCGACGCGGGCCAACGTTTTCTTCAATGGAACTGTGGAGTCCGAGAACATATTCGGCGTGATCTGCATCCCCCGGTTGAGCGCGGTACGGAGCACAACGAAGTCGGCGGGGGAATTGACACATTCCGCGGCCACGAGGCGATCCCGGAGGAAGTACCCGACGACCAGACGCGTCGGCCGGTTCGCGTCCGATCGAACGACGGTTTTGTCGTGATCACCCACCACGCCCACCATCTGCATCTTCCACGCCCCCTGATCCGACCAGAACCAGGGCGTCCCACGGTCGGAATTCAGTTCGCCCATAATAGTTTTGGAAGCTACGAGCGCCTGCTCGCTGGCATTGTCGACCGATTCCAGACGGATCGTTCGACTGCCTCCGGCCACTGCCCGCGGCCATGGCTGTACTGTGCAATCGCCTATCGCGAGGGTCCTGCCGTCGGACGTCATGCAACGCTCGTCGACCACGACTCCGCCGGCACAGGACAGTCCGAGGCTTTCGGCGACCTCCTCCCGCGGCTGCACCCCGATGCCGACGAGCACTGTTAGAGCCGATATCTCACCACCATCGGTGCGGACGCCGCGGACACGACCGGCGTCGTCGACCAGAATCTGCTCGGGCACCGTTCCCAATCTGACGTCCACGCCCATCGCAGCATGGGCCTCACGCATGAAGTCCGCGGTGACGGTACCGACTGCCCGACCCATCAGCCGCGGTGCAACTTCGAGGACCGTCGCGGCACCGCCCATCTTCACGATGGTTGCGGCCGCCTCAAGCCCGATGAACCCACCCCCGATCACCACCACCGGCCCGCGCGCAGCGCGTTCGGCCAGGGCTCGGGCGTCGTCGACGTCGCGCAACAGCAATACACCGTCCGCGTCGCCGTTCGGAATCCGCAGTTGCCTTGGACGGGCCCCTGTCGCCAACACGAGTCGGTCGTAGGCGTAGCTCGCATCAGGTCCCCCGGCTTCGGCCGTCGTATACACAGTCCCCGTGCCGTCAGGTCCCGTTGTGATCTTCCGAACACGTTGGCCCAGAACTAGATTCACCGAATTGTCCACATACCACTGTGGGGCACGGAGCGCCAGCGACTCCGCCGAGACCGACCCGGCGAGGAACGATTTCGACAACGCCGGGCGTTGGTAGGGCTGATGCTGCTCGGCACCGATGAGGGTGATTGCACCGGTGAATCCGGCGGATCGCAACGAGTCGGCGAACTCGACTGCTGCGTGAGAGGCACCGACGACGACGACCGAACGAGGTGGTGCGGCCATGTCAGAGTTGCTCCGCCGGAATCGTAACGTGGACATCGACTCCGTCGCGGAGTTGGAGTTGACAGGACAATCGCGAATTGTCCTCGCGATCCGTTGCCGCGCAGTCCAACATCTCGTCCTCGTCCTCGCTCGGCGGGTCGAAATTGCTCAGCTCGTCGGTCGCTAGAAACACATGGCAGGTAGCGCAGGACAGCACGCCGCCACACTGACCGACGATACCGCGGACACCGTTCTTGACGGCTGTGGACATGACCGACTCCCCCACGACACCGTCCACGACCTTCTCGACGCCGTCGGGCTGCTCGTAGAAGACTTTTGTCATTTCGCTCTACTACCAGGCCACTGGAAGTGAAGTGATGGGCTGGGTGAGGTTGTCGTAATTGATCACGACGGGCCCGTCCTGACGGAGACCGGGCAGCCGCTTGAACAGTTCCGTGATGGCAACCTGCAGTTCCATTCGGGCCAACGGTGCACCGAGACAATGGTGCAGTCCGAAGCTTAGACTCAGGTGCGGGTTGTCGGTTCGGCGTACGTCGAACCGGCCGGGATCCGCTACAGCAATTCCGTCGTGATTGGCTCCGGTGGGATCGACCATGATGGCTTCCCCGCGGGCAACCAACTGCCCTTCGAGTTCGACATCCTCAGTTGCGACGAAAGGGACGTGAGCTCCCATGCCCACCACCGGATTTCCGATCTCCCACGCAGCGTGCCGCAGGATCTCCTCCACTGCTGTCGGCGCAACGCCGTCGACGTCCTCGAGCAAGATGTTCAACTGGTCAGGATTGTTGAACAGCGACAAGACGCCTTGCCCGATGAAATTGGCGGTGTTGTCGAACCCCCCGATGATGAGAATGAGTGCTATTGGGATGATTTCGCCGTCAGTGAGGGTGTCGTCCTTGTCCCGCGCATTCGCGAGGTCGCTGATCAGGTCCTCACGAGGTTCTCGCCGACGCTCGTCGATCAGCGCTGTCATGTACTGCACCAGTTCGCCCATGTTCGCAGCGACTTTTTCCGGCGGCATGTTGGCAACCGAGAGCGTAGATGAACTCCACTCCTCGAACTTGGGACGATCCTCGGGAGGGACTCCCAGGAGATTCGCAAGCATCTGAATCGGCAAGGCGATGGAGTAGTCCTCGACGAGGTTGGACGGCGAACCGTGTGCTTCCATTTTGTCGATCAGCTCGTTGGCGAACGCCACAGCGGAATCCCGCATCCCGCGAACACGCTTGGGCGAGATGGACTTCTGAACCAAGCGTCGCAACTTTGTGTGATGCGGCGGATCCTCGAACTGGATTGTGCCCTTGAGGAATTCGGGGAACTCCATGAAGTAGGGCACTGTTCGCTCTCCGGTACGGAACGGTTCTCGGACGAACCGGGGATCGCCCAGCATGGCGCGCGCTGTCGAGTTGCGATGAATGATCCAGGCGTCTCCGCCGATCGGCATCGTCATCTTGGTCATGGGTCGGTCGGCGCAGATCGCAGCGTATCGGCGGGCTGCTTCGCTGGGCTCGACGGGAGGAAATGGATAGGCGGAATCGGACATAGTCTCGTCGACTGCGGTCATGGTGTCTCCATAGAACTGGCGGTGTCGGTGCGGTGGGATGGTTCGGAATTCGTCGAGATCAGGAGACCGCCGCCGGTTCGGCGGAGATGACCTGGGGAATCGCGTCGGGAGTGATGGCCATGATCTCGTCGAATCGTGATGCCACGGTCTCCAGTGTGAGATTGGGATCTGCGATACCGGTGGTGTTGACGAACGCCAACCGATTGACGCCGCCGCCCGCCGCGTTCAACACCTCTCCGGTCACTGTGTTGCTCGGATGCAACAGGTACGCCACCACTGGTGCAACATGTTCCGGCGTGAGCGAGGTACGCATGTAGTTCAGAATCTCGTCACTGAGACCGTCACCGGCTGCTTCCGCCATTCGCGTACCTGCACCGGGGGCGATGGCATTGACCGTGATGCCGCTCTCGAGACCTTCGAGTGCCAGATTTCTGGTCAGCCCGAAAACGGCACCCTTCGAACTTCCGTAGTGCGTCATCATCGGATTACCCAGCATTGCCTGAGAAATAGTATTGACGATCCGCCCGGATCCCGATTTCACCAGGTGTGGCCATGCGGCTCTGCACAGTCGTAACGATCCGAAATAGTGGACGTCGAGGTGCCGTTGGAATTCTTCGTCAGGTACCTCGATGAAGTGCGCGGTCCGAATGATGCCGGCATTGTTGACGATCGAATCCAGGTGCCCGAAGGACGACACTGCTGTCTCGACAAGGGAGTTGGCCCCCTCCTCGGTGCTGACATCGGCAGTGCAGGCAACGGCATGTCCGCCGGCAGAGACGATTTCGGCTGCGACATCCTCGGCGGGGTGGTCACTGTCAACTCCTGAGCCATCGGTGCGGGCACCGAGGTCGCCGACGACGACTGCAGCACCGCGTTCGGCGAGCAGCCGGGCGTGGGCCCGGCCGATCCCACGGCCGGCACCGGTGATGATGACGACGCGATCGTCGAAACGTAGTTCGTTCATGATGTAAGTCCTTAAGGAGTGGTGTGATTTCGACGAATCGGTCAGGGTCTGGTGTCGCCGCCGGACCGAGATACGTCGGCGACCCAGATCGAGGCTTTGGCTTCGCGTGCGGACTTCTCGAAATCGAACACCTCGACACCGACGGTGATGTACAGCGTCTTTCGATCGGGACCGCCGAGCATGCACGCTGAGCCTGTCCCCGCGTCCAACGGCACGGAGACGGCGTCGGTCATCGTGCCGTCCGGACCGAAGCGCGCAACGTATCCGCTGCCTGGCATCGCAGCCCACACTCCGCCGTCCTCGTCCAGAGCGATCCCATCGGGAAGTGACGGTGCCTCGGCAAGAACACGGTGTTCCGACAGAGTTCCATCCGGGCCCCGGCGCATGACGAGAATCTTGTTCAGGAAGGCCTCGGCGGTGTACGCGGTCGATTCGTTCGCCGACAATACAATTCCGTTCGCTCCCATCAAATCTCCGATCTCATCGGCTACAGACACTGCTCCGTCGGGTGCCACGACGATGATGGGAGACGCTGCCGGCTCGGCACCGTTGAAGAGATCGAACCCCAGCTGCGTCACATAAGCGCGGCCCTCGGAGTCGACCACCATGTCGTTGATCGGTCCGGGTGCGTGGGCCGAGACGTCGGCGTACTCCGTGAGCGCGTCGACGGACGAGCCGTCATGTACCAGAACAAGCTTTTCGTGCATCGAGTTGACCACGAGTCGTCCGTCGGGCAACCACCCGAACCCACCCAGCACGATCGGCACCGCCGTGTGTGCTGATCTGCTGTTGGCGTCGACGACGGTCTCGACCGCCCCATTGCCATCGACGGTCTTGAGAGTGCCGGTGTACATGTCGGAGAACCACAGTTTGCCTTCATGCCAACGCGGACATTCGGGCCAGGAAAATCCTGCGGCAAGTTGACGGGCTGCAACGGTGGGTACGTCAGCGAACGCGTCCACGAGGGTGTTGGTCATGAGAATCCTTCACAGGGCTGAGTTTGATGCCGGACCGGACGGTTCGACTGAAAGCCGTTGCGTCCGTGCACGAACGAAGTGATGCGCTTCACACTATTCGATACATCCAAAATGTCAACTAATCGTTTCGCGTGCAGATGTCTCACCGACGGAAACATTCGAGATCCGCCGTGCCGGTAGCGTCGCGGCGACAACGATCGCAAGGACACAGCACGTCACGCTCAATCCGAACACCATGTCGTATGCACCCGAGGTGGAGAATGGCGTTCCTTCGACCATCCCGCTCGCGAGCAGGGCACCCACCACCGCAGCGCTCACCGCATTGAACGTTCCGCGGAGCAAAGTTGCGAAACCTGTAGCCTCGCCGGTCCTCTTGGCCTCGATAACTTCGACCACAAGATTGGGTAGCGCGGTGTAAGCGAATCCGGTGCCGATGGCGATGATCACCGACGAGGTGACCACTCCGACGAAGGACCCGCGACCCACAGCGAACAACGACATTCCGATCGCCAGGAGAACCGCCCCTGTCAGCACCGCACGTGCTGCGCCGAAACGTGCAGCAATTTGGCCGCTGATGGGCGACACAGCGAAACCGACCACTGCGCTAGCCGCGAAAATGTAGCCCGCCGTGGTGGCTGACAGTCCGAGGCCGACTGGCGCGGACACCGGTGTCTGCAGAATTATCGGGGTAACGACCGGTGTCAACCCCATGACCCCGACCGAAAGAAGGACTGTGATCAGATAAGCCGAGCCAAGATCACGACGACCCAGGAGCCGGACATCGAACAGCGGACTCGTCGTATGTAACTGCCACCAGAACCACCCGGCCAGCAACGCCACCGCGAGTACGAACAATCCTGCGATCGGCATTGATAGCCAGCCGCGGGCGTCCCCTCCGGTCACTGCGAGAAGGGCGGCACCGACACCGAATGGGAGCAGGACCGCCCCCAGCCAGTCGACGCGATCGCCGACGGCAAACGCGGTATCCTTCGGAACCGCGCGCAGCACGACAAGTGCTGCAACAGTAGCGAATACCGCAGCGATGACGAAGATCCAGTGCCAATCAGCAACATCGATGATCACACCGGACACCACTGAACCGAGCGCACCTGCGATGAGGGCAGAGCCAGCGATCATGGCCACGGCCATCGGTACGCGCTCGCGCGGGAGGAGCGTACGCGCGATACCGAAACACAGCGGCATGATGCCACCAGCCACGCCCTGCAGAGCCCGGCCGGCTACGACCATGTCCAGTGAATCGCCCAGGATGCTGATCACCGAACCCACCGCAGACAGCAGCAAAACGATCACGAGGACTCTCTTGCGTCCGTAGATGTCACCGAGCCGGCCCGCTAGCACAGCAGACGCAGCAGTGACGAGCAGGAATGCAGTCAACGTCCATCCGACGTCGGCGGCGGATGCATCGAAAACCTCCATGAACCGGGGGATCGCAACGAACACCATCGAGGACTCGAAGGCGCTCACGACTTCTGCAAGCACCAGAACAGCAATGAGGAGACCGGCATATCGCGCTCCTGCCGGAGGAGCGTGGTCGTCCAGAGATTCTTGGGCCGAGGGCAAGGTAGCTCCTTTAGGTCGCAGCTGCATCCTGAATTGGATCCGATTTGGAGTGTATAGATGGATCCACTCAATGTGAAGTAGTTCACTTCACCGGTTTCGGCTGGGTACGGTCGCAACACGCATTCGCCTGATTTTGTACTCTATGTTGGATCCAATACCCGACCAAAGGATTACCGTGACCGAAGCTCGAATCGTCTACGCCGCGAACAATGGCGTCGCACGCATCACTCTCGCCAACCCCACTCGCAAGAACGCCATCACCCTCGATATGGCGGCGTCCATCGAAAGAATCTGCGACGAGATCGAACGCGACCGTTCGATCGGGGTCGCGGTTCTCGACGCCGAAGGAAACTACTTCTGCAGCGGAGCAGACACCCGAGACCTCGCCGCATCGTCCACCGACGCCGCGTCCGACGAGGCAGTTCGACGTACGTCAGCGGTCTATCGCAGTTTCGTGCGAATTGGCCAACTACCAACGCCCACAATCTGTTCGGTGATCGGCGGAGCTGTGGGTGCCGGCCTCAATCTGGCTTTGGCGTCCGACGTCGTATTGGCCACACCCGACGCTGTGCTTGATAGCGGCTTCCTGGCCCGCAAGATCCATCCCGGAGGTGGTCATCTGTCACTGGTCGGGCGTTCGCTCGGCCCGTCCGGCACAGTCGCACTGGCCGGCCTCGGCATGGCCATGTCAGGGGCCGAGGCCGCTCGCCGTGGACTCGTGCACGCGTGCGTCGATGCGGATCGAATGGACGAGGAGATCGCGGCGATGGCGAAACATGCTGCCGCCGACCCGGACCTCGCCCGCGCGATCAAAAACAGCATCCGTCTCGAATTAGGCCCACCCAGCGTATCTTTGGCCTCAGCTCTCGAAATAGAACGAGGCGTCCAGATGTGGTCGTTGGGCCGCAAGGGCGAATCAGGCTGGGCGCGGAAGCCGGCCAAACCTGCGGTCGAAACCGAATCTTCCTGAAACTCGACGCAGCCACCCACAAAGGGTGTGCCGCCTACCTGCTGGATAGGTGGCACACCCTTCGCCTGCGAAATCCTCGACGTTACGGACGCTGTACGAACTCCACCACGTAGCCGTCGAGGTCGCGAACCATGGACAAACGCAAACCACCCATCTGAGCGAGCGACTGCGGCTCCATGACCACGACAGCACCTGCAGCCCCGGCCCGCTCGGTGGCGAGATCCACGTCGTCCACGGTCAACACCGTTTTCACGAATCCTGTACCGATGTCGATCGTTTCGAATCCCTCACGTTCGCGAACGAGTTCCAACCCACCCCCGACACCATCCTCACGCCCGACGATCACCCCGTCGAACGTGCTCGCAGCGATCTCGTGCAGCCGAGACAAACCACACGCGTTCACGTAGAACTCGGCCGACCGCTCGAGATCTGAAACGCGCAAGGCCGTGAGGCTGATTTCCGTTCCGATGTTCATCGCGTCTGAGACCCACCGTTGAAGTCGATCGTTTGCCCCGTAAGGCCCCCGGCTTCGGCGGAGGCCAGATACACGCAGGCGGCACCGACCTCCTCCGCGTCACCGAGCCTACCGATGGGAATGGTTGCGACGATGCGGTCCACGATCTCGGCCGGCATGACATCGGCCAGGTTGCTCTGCTGACCGAGAGCCAGAACGTTTGCGGTGACGCCGAATTGACCTGTCTCCGCTGCCAAGTGACGTATGAAGCCCTCGATTCCGCTCTTACCGGTGGCATACATCGATACGTTGATGTTCTGACCCGTCCGTGCCGATCCTGACGAAATCTGAACCACGCGTCCCCATCCGTTGTCGCACATCCCGTCGATCACGGCTTTCGTGCAGTTCAGTGCCCCGTAGATGTTCAGGTCGATCGGTAGCCTCCAAAGGTCAGGGGTCAGGTCACGAAACGGTAGGTTCCACCGCCCCTCGGCAACTCCGGCATTGTTGACCAGGATGTCGACATGCGCACCCAGCTCCTTTTCTGCCAAACGGATTCGATCGACAGTCGTATCGAAATCGGTGATGTCCCACGCGGACGGCACAGCACGGTGCCCTGCGCTGTTGATCTCCGCGGCGACCTTCTCGGCGCGGTCCGGGTGCAGGTCGTTCACGATCACCGACGCTCCGGCTCGTGCGAGAACGGTAGCTATTCCGGCACCGACGCCCTGTCCCGCTCCTGTCACCAACGCGCAATGTCCCTGCAGATCGAACACGTCATCTTCTCCTGAGATAGTGGGGCCGACGGGCTCCCGTCTGCATCCAGTGCACTCGATGCCCGGGCCCATGTCAACATTTTCGTATATTTCATTGGATCCAATGTGTACGATTTCTGTCATGCCAACATCACTGTCAAAAACCTCACTTGCCCGAACCCGCTTCAGCTCGGGCACAGCCGTCGTCACAGGTGCAGGCGCAGGTATCGGCGAAGGTCTCGCCAAACACATTGCCACCCTTGGGATGCACGTCGTGGTCGCGGACATCGACTCGGACGGTGCTCGACGCGTAACCGAAGCCATCGTGAGCAAAGGCGGTGCTGCGAGCGCACTCACCGTCGATGTGACGGACGCGGCGGCTGTCGAAAGAATGGCCTCGAACGTGTTCGACACACACGGAAGCGTCGAACTTCTCATCAACAACGCCGGACTGGAGAACGCCGGACTTCTGTGGGAGGTCGACCCCGATCGATGGCGAAAAGTCATGTCGGTCAATATCGATGGTGTCTTCCACGGCATTCGCTCGTTCGTTCCGAGGATGATCGAGACCGGCACCCCTGCCGTCATAGCCAACTTGTCCTCGGTCGCAGCCTTCTCTTCGACGCCGGTTCAGGCACCGTACACGGTGAGCAAGCATGCAGTTCTGGCCCTGACCGAATGTCTGCATCAGGAGGTAGCTCTCGTCGATGCACCGATACAGGTTTCAGCAGTTCTGCCCTATTCGATCAAGAGCTCGATTTTCAACGCAGCACGCAACCAAGCGCCGACCGGCAACACAGTCGCCAATGCCGTGTTCGACGCGATGCAATCGGCGAACGTCGCCGCCGGTCTCGACGCCGTCACCGCTGCCGAACACATGATCGACGCCATTGCGCGCGGAGACTTCTGGATCTTCTCCGACGACGCTGTATGCACCGCTATGGCCGCCGCCCGCGGCCAACACCTGCTCGATCTGACCGACCCGCAAGATCCTCGTGAACAACTGGCAATGATGGGAGTACAGATTTCAGCATGAGTACACAGAGCATCGGTCGAACGAAGACCGTTCCGGACACCGATCCCCGCATCACGGCAGCACTCGACGAAGCTCGCAGGAGGGGCGAGTCCGGTATTCAAGTCGCCGCTTACCTGGACGGCAAATTGATCGTCAATGCAGCTGCTGGAGAGGCGATGTCGGGTACAGCTGCGACACCGGAGACCATGTTCCCAGTCTTTTCGGTCACCAAGGCCATCACGTCGACAGCCCTGCACCTGCAGGCCGAGCGCGGATTGGTCGACTACGACGCCACCGTCGGAACCTACTGGCCCGAGTTTGCCACCCTCGGCAAAGAGACAATGACGATCCGCCATCTACTCAGCCACCGCGGCGGAATTCCGTGGATGCCAGACGGTGTGACACCGGAGAATCAAGCAGACTGGTCCTGGATGATCGACCGAATCGAGCGCACCCGACCGGTGTTCGAGCCCGGCACCACGAACTGCTACCACGCGCTGATCTGGGGTTGGGTTGTCGCCGAGATCGTATTGCGCACCGACGGTGGGCGACGAGACTTCGCCGAGTTCCTGCGCGAAGACATCTTCGTCCCTCTCGGCATAGAAGACGTCCATCTGGGTCTACCCTCAGAGCTGGACGACCGCGTCGCCGAATTGACCGGAGGCACAGTGCCTGTCGGGTATCCAGAGGAATACCTACTCGGAATGCCTGCAGCAGTGTTCCCTGGCTCGCACGTCTACAACACCGAGCTCTCGCGTCGGACGATCAATCCGGGGGCAGGTGTCATCGCCACCGCGGAAGGAATTGCTCGATTCTTTGCCCTGCTCGCCGGCCATGGCTCCCTCGACGGTGTCCGGCTCCTCTCGGAGGAGCGTGTCCGCAGTTTCACCGCCACCCGTCAGAATGTCGAAGAAATTGACCGCTACATGGGCAAGCCCGCACAAGTAAGTGCATACGGGTTCTGGCTGGGCGGCCCGGAACCCGGTGGATACCCTGTCCTGGGCGACAATCCGAACATCGTGCATCATCCCGGTGCCGGCGGTGCGATCGGCTGGGCCGAGCTCGACAGCGGACTGTCCGTGTCGATCAACCACAACGCGATGCACGATCAAGCGCTTCCCACGGAGACTCACCCGTTCACTCCGATCGCGGAAGCAGTTCGCGCGGTTGCTGCCGATATGTCCAAGACGGTGACGGCATGACAGACGCCCACTCGTCGACCGCTTTCGGCGATGAACATACACTCGCGAAATTGATGATCGAATTCGCTCTTGCCGCCGACGAAGCGGAACACATCGACGCGGTCACCGCGCTGTTCACTCACGACGGATCGTTCACAGTCGGCGGTGAATCACATTGCGGTGCAGATGACATCGGACGCTATCTGCAGGGTGCACGTGACGGAGGATTCGCCGGCCCTGACGCAAACACCCGTCATCTGGTCACCAATTGCACTGCGACGCTCCATGAGGATCACGAAGCAAGCGGACGAAGCGAGTGGATGCTCGTCGGCAGTGCGCACGGCGAGAACTCCGCGCCCGTGATACTGGCCTCTGGGCAATATCACGATCGCTACCGCCGCGTCGATGGCCGTTGGTTCATTTCCGAGCGGAAAGTTCTGTCCTGACGACCTCTGTGCGGACACGAGAAGAGGGGAAAGACCACACAGGTCCTTCCCCTCTTCTCGTATTGGTTCAGCGGACTACGAACGCATTCGGCTCCGGTGAACGCAACATGGTCCAAAAATCCACCATGCGCCACGGACTCGGCAGTGTCACACGGCCGGCTTTGTTGCGGTAGTACGTATTCGCTCCGGTTTGAGTGGCCCAGACTGAATCGGCGAGTTGACGTTCGAGTCTTTCGTTGTATTCGGCGGTCGCGGCGGCCGTTGCCTCTATGACCTCCCCTCCGCTCTCGACCACCAGTTGCAGACACTCGAAGATGTAGTGCAACACCGATTCCACGGTGAAGTTGTGTCCGCCGCCGTGCCCGGGGCTCGTGTTCGGACCGGACGTGACGAAGAGGTTCGGAAAGCCCGGAACGGTACCGCCCAGGTATGCGAACGGATTGTCGCCCTTCCACACTTCGTTCAGGGTCGTACCGTCCCGACCGACGATGTCGATAGGTGCCAGGTAATCGAGTGAGAATCCGGTCGCATGCACGATGACATCGAGTTCGTACAGATGCCCGTCTGCAGTGACGATGCCCTCCGGCACAATGCGATCGATGCGATCGGTCACGACAGTGACGTTGGGTTTCTTCAGCGACGAGTAGAAGTTTCCCGGATCGCGCACCAACCGCTTACCGGCCGGAGCATAGTCAGGAGTCATTGCCGCGGCCAGATCCGGTCGGTCTCCGAACATTGCCTCTATATGGCCCAGACAGAACTGCATGACTGCATCGTTGGCCGGTGAAATCGACAGGTGTTCCTTCATCCAATCGCGGTCGGCTCGCACCACGTCGTACATGTTGTCGCTGGCATTCCAGAACGTCTTGAGTCGGAACCACTGGTTGTAGAACGGTAGATTGCCCAGGAGCCATCGTTCTCCGTCGGGGACCGCAACGGAGCCTTCCGTTTTCGGCATCACCCAGTGCGGTTGCCGCTGGAAGAAATCCAATGACTGCACCTGATCTGCTATCGCTCCGACCACCTGGACGGACGTCGCGCCCGCACCGATGACCGCCACCCGCTTACCGGTCACGTCGAGGTCCTCGGGCCACTGCGCTGTGTGGACACTGCGACCCGAGAAAGTTTCTCTACCCGGGACATCGGCGAACTTCGGTCGATTGAGGTAACCGAAGGCGGTGATCACTGCCGTGAAGCGAGAGGACGACTCGATACCGGCCGAATCGATGCTTCGCACTTCCCACTGCCTGTCTTCCTCGACCCACTGCAATTCCGTGACCTCGCACTCGAACGAGATGTGCGATTTGATGTCGAAGGAGTCGACGACCCGTCGGAGGTAGTCCTGGTACTCGTGACCCACCGGGTAATAACGGCTCCATTGCGCGTTGAGATCGAACGAGTACGAGTAGTACAGGCTCGGAGTGTCCACTGCAACACCGGGATAGGTGTTCGTGCGCCAGGTTCCCCCGATGTCGTTGCTGCGCTCGAAGATCTCGTAATCGAACCCGTTGCGATCGGCATACACACCCGCCGCAATTCCTGCCATGCCCGCACCGAGTACGGCGATGCGCTGGGTGGGTGCCGGTTTCCGAGTACGCGAGACGACCGGTTGGGTGGGAACGAACCCGCTCTGTTCGAGCAACAATGCGGCGAATTCGTCTGCGACCGGTACGCCCACGGCCATCTCGGCCATTGCTAGGAAGACGCCAGGATCGTCGACGACGAGGTGCGGTTCGGTCGGCGCGCTGCACAGCGCCTCGACGAGAATGTCGGTCAACTCGGATCGGACCTCGTCCGCCATGGTGACCACCGGCAAAGCGGCTGCGGGCCCTGACGGAACTTTCCTGACCACAGCGCCGCCGAAGCGATCGAGCAAGGTGGTGTCACCGGTCGCATGCATTGCGCACAGAACAAGGATAGCCGGGTCGGCGGTTGCGAGATTGGTTCGCAATTGATCTACGTCGAGCCGCACTGGGTCGATCTCGAACCTCGTAGTGATGGGCACGTCGACTGGTTCGGTCATAACTACTCCATTTTCCTATATCAAAGTGGCTTCATAATTGGATCCCAAATAATGATAGCGTGATGCTTCCCCCAGCGTGACTGTTCACGACCCCCCGGCCGGAACATCTACCGTCGGTGCACCGTCGACGCGCCGCCACCGCGCAGCATCACGTTCGTACTCGACTCGCCACCGCGCCGGTGGTTGTTCATGATCGCGATCAACGAGTCGTTGTCGTGCGCGGCGAGCGCGGCGATCATGTCCTCATGTTCGCGCAACACTCGGGCTCGGCCTTCCGAGTCGTACAGGTAGGCAGCATGGTAGGGCATTGCCAGGGTCCACAACCGCCGAAGTTCCTGTACGACAAGGTTCATCGGAGAGCGGTCGAACATGGCGAAGTGAAAGGCCTGGTTGGAAATTCGCATCGCAAGGATGTCAACCCGCTCGGAGGCACTGATCACTTCATCCGCCAGTGTTCGAACCTCTGCGAGCGCCTTCTTGTCGAGTTTCGGGAGCGTTGCTAGTACCTCGTGCTCGAGCGCTGAGCGCATCAGATAGATCTGATCGAATTCGGATTGTTCGAGCCGAGCAACGGTGTACCCCACGTTGTGGACGTGCCGCACCAACCCTTCCGCCGTCAGCTGTCGCAGACCCTCCCGGATCGGCAACCGGCTCACGCCCAACCTTTCTGCCATCAACTCCTGGCGAACCTGCTGCCCTGGTAGCAATTCTCCGCTGATGATCATGCGTTGGATTTCGTCGACCACCCGTGATGCAGCGCGGTCCGATGCATTTCGTGGCGCACCATCGGCTGTGAGGCGGGGGGCAGGCGTGGCCTGTCCGGACGATCGAGCCACGAAAACCTCCATGGGCAACAACAACAGCGGCGGGCCTGACGCGAACCCAGAACGGATTCAATATTGTCACCTTGCGTACGATCAGTTCAATCGATCGCGCCACTGGTCCTCAATCGCTGAAGATCGGCGGACGAATATCCCATCGCACGGAGCGTCACGTCGGTATGAGCTCCTCGAGCGGCCGCATTGCTCGGTGCCTGCGATCCGGAGCGGCTCAGGCTGATCGGTACCCCTATTCCGCGGTATTCCGGGGTGTCGACAACGAGCCCACGATGGATGACCTGGGCGGACTGCAAAGCTTCGTCGACCGTGTTGACCGGACTGGACGGCACGCCGACCTCCGACAACCGAGCCGCGAGTTCGTTTCGCGTCCACTCTGCAATAGCGGGCCGCAGGATGTCCACCAACTCGATGCGATTAGTGTTCCGGGCTCCGTTGGTGCGAAACCGAACATCCCGGGTCAGTTCGGGCACGCCGAGAACAGCTGCAAGTGAAGCGAACTGGCGATCGTTGGCCGCGCTGACGAACAGTTCTCCGTCCGCAGTACCGAACACCTGATAAGGGACAACGGTGGGATGAAGGTCACCGGTGCGCTGCGGTACGGACCCATCGACGATCCAGTTGGCCGAATGCGGGAGCAGAAGTGAGACGACCGCGTCGAGTAACGCGATGTCCACCAATTGACCCACTCCGGAGTTCATCCGTTCGATCGTGGCCAGCAGCGTCCCACTGAATGCCAAGTGCGCTGCGACATGGTCGACCACGGGAACCCCAACCCGCAACGGGCTTCGGTCGGGGTATCCGTTGACGCTCATCAGACCCCCGAACGACTGCAGAACAGCGTCGTATCCCGGGTCGCCGCCCATCGGGCCGTCCACACCGAAACCGGTGATGCGGCAGTAGACCAGGCCGGGATTTGCCGGTGCGAGAACAGTGTCGTAATCGAACCCCCATCGCGCCATGGTGCCGGCCTTGAAGTTCTCGACAACGACGTCCGCACCGAGCAGAAGATGTTCCAGCACTTCGCGGCCCTCACGGGAGTTGAGGTCCAGCGAGATGTTGCGCTTGTTGCGGTTCATGCCGCGGTAGTAGGCACTGATGCCTTCGTCATCGAAGGGCGGTCCCCACCCCCTCGTTTCGTCGCCCGCCGGCCCCTCGACCTTGAGGACATTCGCGCCGTGGTCCGAGAGCATCTGCGCGGCGTAGGGGCCTGCGAGCACCCGGCTGAGATCGAGCACGCGGATACCGGCGAGGGCACCGACCGACTCGATATCCGGCCACGCGGAGCGTCCATCGATCGTTGCGGACGAATCGCGGCCGTCGACACGTTGAAGATCGGGTGCACTCATACGACCACACCCTCGGTACGGTCGGCCTGGCCGGTGACCAGTTCCCACACACCGCAACCTCGGTCGAGGATCATCGATGCAAGGACTCGAGACCAGTCGGCCTCGCTTCCCCACCGGCTACGCCAACTGTGCATGGAACCGGTGAACCGACCGAGGCGGTATTCGGAGGTGAAGCCGATCGCGCCGTGAAGTTGATGTCCGGCCGCCGCCACTTCACGTACATGTCCGGAGACCACAGTCTTGGCGGAAGCAACCGCCGCAAACGCCGATTCGTCATCGGTGGCACACGCGGCGGTAGCCACTCTCACTGCACGCTCCATCTCCACGGTGCGCGAGGCCAGGGAGGACACCCGTTGCTGGACGGCCTGAAACTTGGCAAGTGGTCGGCCGAACTGAGAACGACCGGACACGTAGTCCACAGTAAGGGTGGAGACCGCGCTCGCGGCTGCTGCAGTCGCGGCGGCATACAGCAGCGCGCCACGCATCTCAAGTCGGTGAGTGTCGATGCCTAACAACGTATTCAACGAAAATTGCTGCGAAGGAACGTTTTTCAGGACGACATCGCACAGCGGCGCACCCACCATGTCGGTGCCTTCTGCCACCCGCACACCGTCATCCGAGAGATCGATGATCACGACCGTGCACTCGGAGGAATCCACGGCCACCGCGAGCCAGCTGGCTTCCGACGCCCACGGCACCGCGGTCAGTCGACCATCGACCCAGATCGAGCCGTCGACCTCGATAACCGTCAACTCGGCCGCAGAGCCGACTGCAACGGTTCCGACACCCTTCGGCACCTGCACGGCTGCGCTGCTGACGAGCCATCCGGCGAGTGCATGCTCGATGATCGGCGTACTTGCCCCATGGTTGGCCAGGGTGGCGACGACGTCGACCACGTCGGAAAGGTCTCCCCCACTGCCACCCAAGTGTTCGGGGACGCCGAGTTCGGTGAAACCCGACTCTGTGAGTGCACCCCAGGTCTTTCGATCCCAGGTTTCCTTCGCAGTGCCAGTGTCGATCACTTTCTGCGCCAACATATTCGAGACCGCGTCACGTATCTCGTCACTGTGCTCGCTCATCTCATTCCCAATCCGCGACCGATGATCGACCGCAATATCTCGTTTGTCCCACCACGCAGCGTGAAGGCGGGGGTATGAAGGATTGCATCGGCGAGAAGAGTCGCGAACCGGTCGCCGCCGAACCGGGGTTCGATACCGCTGGAAACCCGGACGGCCTCTACCAGGTCACCCTCGAAGCTGGAGCCGAGGTCCTTGACCATTGCGGCAAGAACATCAGGACGTCGCCCAGCGGCCAACTCTTGCGCGACCTGGCGTGACATGCATCGAAGCGACCACGCACGCGCTGTCAACATCCCGACGGCATGTCGCTGCTCCGCGGTCGCATCCGAGGTGCGGAGCAGTTCGCTCCAGGCGCGCAGCAACGGCATCGTCGACAGGTACCGTTCCGGTCCCGAACGTTCGTACGCGAGTTCGCTCATCACCTGGGTCCAGCCCTCGCCTCGTTGCCCCAGAAGCGCCGAGGCGGGTAGCACGGTGTCGTGGAAGACCACTTCGTTGAAGTGGGAGCCTCCGTCGATACTGCGGATGGGGCGGATCTCCACACCGGGGTTGGGCAGGTCGACGACGAACTGCGACAGACCCTGCTGTCGGTCCGCCGGAGTGCCGTCGGTTCTCGCGAGCAGCACCATGGCATGTGCCACGTGGGCACCCGTGGTCCACAATTTGGTGCCGTTCACGCGCCACGAATCCCCCTCTTGCACAGCGCGAGTACGCACCGCTGCCAGATCGGAACCGGCTTCCGGCTCACTCATGCCGATTGCGAAGAAGGTCTCACCCTTCGTGATCCCAGGCAAATACCGCCGTTTCTGTTCCTCCGTCCCGAAATTCAGGAGACTCGGGGCCATTTGCCGGTCCGCGATCCAGTGCGCCGCGACCGGAGCGCCGTACGCGAGAAGTTCCTCCGCGATGACGAGTCGATCGAGCTGACTGCCCCCATGCCCCCCGTACTCGACGGGAACGGTGACCCCGAGCCAACCCTGCTCGCCGACCCGGGCACTGAAGGCTGGATCGAAACCCGTCATCCATCCGTCGCAGGTCGGCAAGAACCCACCCGTTCGTTCCTCTGCTACGAGGAACGAACGAACTGCGTCGCGCAACGCCACGCTTGGTTCCTCGACCTCACCTACCGAACTCGAGCGGTGCAATGCGGTGGACACGGTGTCCCCTTTCGGATGTAACGATTATTCGGCGACAATATTGGATCCTATTTGATCATATCTTCTCTCCCGAGGTGCTCGAACCCGGTTACCGATTTCGCCGGGGCGGAGCGCAGGCGACGACGTGGTACCGCAGAACCACAGAATCCGTGAACCGCTCGGTAACGTTCCCCGAGTGAGAGAACAACCGAGCCGACCGGAGGCGGCACTCGAGGAACAATTGCTTCGGTTCATAGACCTCATCGCGTTCTCGAGCAGTTCCAACGCCTTACGACGCCGGTTCGAGATTGCGACTGATATCCCACTTGCCCGGTTCGGATTGGAGACCACAGACATCCTCTCCGGTGGCCCACTTACTGTGGGCGAGATCGCCGAAGCGCTCGAAGTGGATCTGACCCGTGCGAGCCGGCAAGTTGCCGCGCTGGTAGTCGCAGGTCTCGTCGAGAAGGAACGGACCCCCACCGACCGCCGCCGCGTCCGAATCACGATGACCGAACGCGGCATCGACGTCCTCGATCGATGGAACTCGTCATGGCACGACGAAATGCGCGGGCCGCTCGAGGATTGGTCCGTGGACGATCTCGTCACATTCACCGAGTTTCTGACGGCGGTGACGAAGCGGCTCGACCCCTTGATTCCGAGGACCGACCACCGGCACCACCCCGAACCCAACGACAACAACCCCGTGACGCGGTGCCTGGAGGCTATTGTGTCCCTGGTCAGACTCGTGGGCAAGGCACATTTCGACGACGCACTACGCTCTGCAGGCAGCACTCTGACAGAACTGTCCTACCTCGTCCTGAGGGACGTAGAGGTCACCGGCCCGTCTGCGATCGGTCAGATTGCCAGCCGGCTCGATCAAGCACAGTCAGCTGTTTCACGCGCAGCACATACGCTCGAAAGCCGCGGCCTAGTGCACGCCGAGATCGGCAGAGATCGGCGCACACGACTACTCGTCGTCAGCGATGCCGGAGCGAGACTGAGCGCGCACATTCGCACCACGCGTCTGGACGATCTGCTTACCGTCTTTGCCGACGTCCCGAACCGGACACGAGCACGCTACACGGCGTTGACCACGGAATATCTCGAACGGCTCATGTCGACTGCCGACTCAGCTGCCCGACGCTATCTTTGAGGCGCTGTCGAGGCCTGCGACCGGGGCCGAACCGAAACGCTCTCCGATCGAGCATCCGGCAGACATCGACTCCAATATTGGATACTATTTGCAGCGACTAGGAACTCCTGCTCGTCCCGAACCATGATGGAAACAGACAGGCCACGATCGTGAATCCACCACTCGACAACATCACTGCCTATAGCTACGACCCCGAGGTGCAGGCCCTCGTCGACCTCATGCGCGAGCACGCTGTACCGCCCATGCACCTGCAGGGCGTGGAGGCAGTCCGCACCACAATCGAGTCGATGGACCGCCCCCCTGGACCCGACATGCGTTCGGTGACCGGCCTGAACATCGATGGTCCACACGGCTCGATTCCGATCCGGATCTACAGGCCTCATTCGGCCCCCGCGACCGACGCACCCGCGCTGGTGTGGTTCCACGGCGGAGGAATGATCATGGGCAGCTTGGATTCCTTCGACAGGATGGCCCGGGAAGTTTCAGCAGGAACGGGCGCTGTGGTGGTGAATGTCGACTATCGACTCGCTCCCGAGTTCACCTTTCCCGTCGCCAATGACGAGGCCTACGCAGCGACCGAATGGTTGGTAGCGCACGCGACGGATTGGGGAGTCTCGCCCAGCCGAGTGGCCGTAGGGGGTGACAGTGCAGGCGGTGGGCTTGCCGCCGCCACTGCCCTGCGAGCTCGAAATACTGCCGGGCCGCGCCTGCTTCAGCAGATTCTGGTGTACCCGGGGGTCGAACGCAGACAAGACCGCCCGTCGATGCGAGAGTTCGGGGACAGCCCACTGCTGAGCGCCGGCGACATCGATTGGATGAAAGACCTGTACCTGGGAGACGATCCAGCTACCGATGATGAGTATGGCATCCCAGCCTTGGCCCGAGATCTCTCGAACCTGCCCTCTGCAATCGTCGTCTCCGCCCATGGCGATCCGCTTCGCGACGGCGTCGAGGAATACGGTCGCCGCTTACAGGATGCGCACGTCCCCACCGCTCTGATTCGGTACCCGGGTCTCGCCCACGGATTCCTCATGCAAACGGCCACGGTGTCACGTGCCCGTGTGGCAATGGCCGAAATATGCGCTCTCGCTTCGGCTCGCTTCGCTGCGACGGCCAACGATCTACCCGGGTGAGCTACGAGCCCACGGAAGGGTGAGGATGCGCGGACCCCGTCCGAAGGCGGCGCGATACCGAGCGGTGATCGAAGACTGCACTACTCCGCATACCTGAAACCCATCCCGCCGTCGCAATCACTGAGCAGGCGAATGTAGACGAGCATAGAGTGCGCCTACGTCCTCAAACCGATCAAGCGCTTGCTTTTATTCCGAACAGCCCGCGATGATGGGTGCGTCACCCGGGTCGGAACGGAATTGCACAACGCAATCGCGGTAATACACGGGAAGGCACGGGAAGGCACGGGAAGGCAATTATGGGAACGAGCGGGCAATGCGCAATCGTGGGAATCGGAGACACTGCTTTTACCCGCGGCACGGATAAGTCGACGCTGGAGTTGCACCTCGAGGCATCGCTCGCGGCCCTCGACGACGCGGGCCTCACACCCGCCGATGTGGACGCAGTTCTTCCCAGTGCGCTGGCCGGTCGCTCGGTCGAAGACTTCATCGTCAACCTCGGTCTGCGCGATCTCGCGTATTCGGCCACTGTGCACATGGGGGGCGCGAGCCTGCTCGGCTCGGTGCAGACCGCGTGCATGCTCATAGCCACCGGCGTCGCCACCTGCGTCCTGATTCCGGCCGGACGACGCGGATTCTCCGGCGAGCGCATCTCGACGGGCAAAGGCGTCATGGAACCCGCACTGGCCACAATGTACGAATTCGAGGTTCCTGCGGGAAATGTCGGAGCTGCACAGTGGTTCGCACAGGCAGCGCAACGCCATATGTACGAATTCGGAACCACCAGCATTCAACTGGGACATGTAGCAGTCAACAGTCGAGCAAACGCCAATCTCAATCCTCACGCCTTGATGTACGGCAAGCCGATGACACTGCAGGATCACCAGAACTCACGCATGATCACCACACCCTTCCGACTCTTCGACTGCTCGCTGGAATCCGACGGCGCAGGTGCCCTGGTTATCACGAGTACCGATCGCGCACGCGATCTCGAAAAACCATCGGTGGTGATCGCCGGCATTGCCCAGTCGCACACCAACGAGCCGCTCTCGCTCACACAGAAGCCCAGGATGCCCGAGGTTTCCGCGATGAGCGTCGCGGCAGCACGCGCGTTTCGCATGGCCGACTCGACTATCTCCGATGTAGACGCACTGATCATCCACGAAGGGTTCACGTGGTACGTCATCGCAGCCCTCGAAGCTCTCGGCGTTGTGAAAGCCGGTGAAGGTGGACCATATGTGGAGGAGGGGAACATCCGATTGTCGGGTGCCACCCCGGTGAACCCGCACGGAGGTGCCCTCTCCGAGGGCCACGCGTCGGGTGTCAACCATGTGATCGAGGCCGTGCGGCAACTGCGCCGTGTAGTCGAGCCCGAACGTCAGATCACTGACTGCCACAGCGTCCTCGTGGCCAACGAGGGCGCGTTCTTCGACGGTGCCGTCCTGATTCTGAGCAGATCCGCATGACCATCGAACCGCGCCCGGTCCGACCTCTGCCATCCCCTACCCCGACCAGTCAGAAGTTCTGGGACGCGATCGCCCGTCACGAATTGATAATTCAGTTGTGCACCGAGTGCGCTGTATATCGGCACTATCCACAACCACGGTGCCCGCAATGCGGCAGCGGGTCCTGGGAGTGGAGTCGGGTCAGTGGCCGTGGAATCGTCTACAGCTACACCATCACCCATCAACCCTTCCACCCCGCATGGGCAGACCGGACACCGTACGCGGTGGTGACGGTCGACCTGGAGGAAGGCGTCCGCATGGTTGGCGAACTCCCCCCCGAGGACACCGACCGGGTGAGTATTGGTATGCCAGTAAGGATTTCGTTCCTCGACCTACCCGACGGGCGGGGTACCATCCCCACGTTTCGGCTGAGCTGACACAGCTCGCCGGAGGGTGCCCTTCCACTCTCCACCCCACTCCCGACAGGCAATTCCAGCCACTGGAACGACCTCGGTTCAATCGAATGATTTTGATACACAGTGAAACACGAACGATTCAATTGCAGTATTCGTCCGGAAATTCGATCACGATCGAACCGAACAGCAAAGGCCAATGATGAAAGACACGAATTCGGATGCCACGGCCAAGGCGATCGTCTTCACCGGCGACGGCAGGTACGAAGTTCGCAGTTTCCCGATGCCGACCTCGCCTTCGAGCGGTGCCGTGCTCCGCGTGGAAGCCGTTGGCCTGTGCGGCAGCGACGCCATGCAGTTCCACGGCGACAAACATGTACCGGGTGAGGCCAGCCCGGTAGTGCCGGGACACGAGATCGTCGGCGTAATTCACGAGATCACCCCTGAAGCTCAACGCAACTGGGGGTTGAATGTCGGCGACCGCGTGTGCGTCGACGAAGTTGTTCCCTGTGGTATCTGCCTCAGCTGTCTGTCGAGTTCGGGTGTAGGGGCCTGCGTCAACCTCCACCTGTACGGATACACCAAGGGACCCGACGACGACGGCGGCCTGTGGGGAGGTTACGGCGAGTACATGCGCCTGCTGCCGAACACACATCTGATGAAGGCACCCGACAACCTTGCACCTCACGAATTGACCGTATTCGAGCCGCTCGCCAACGCGATCAATTGGGTCGAAAAAGTCGGGGTCGGGCTCGGGGACAGGGTTCTCGTTCAGGGACCAGGACATCAAGGGCTGCTGTGCGCAGTCGCAGCTCTTGCCGCAGGTGCATCTCGAGTCATCGTCTCCGGAACATCCTCAGACGAACTGCGGCTCGAAAGCGCCCTCGCCTTGGGAGCTCATGCCGTCGTCGATATCGAGACCGAGGATCTCAGCGAGAGGATCAACGAGTTCACCGATGGCCGAGGCGTTTCGGTGGTGATGGATGTGACACCGGCTACCGCATCCGTGCAGTCGGCAGTGGACGTCGTTCAGCTCGGTGGTCGTATTGCGCTCGCCGGGCTGAAGCACTTTCGTCCGATCCCGGAGTTGATGACAGATCTCATCACGCTCAAGATGCTGACGGTTGTCGGTTGCGGCGGTGCCACCCGGCACACGATGGATTCGGCCGTCCAACTGCTCGCTGATCATCCTGAGATCGCGCGATCCATGTCAGGGATACATATCGGAATGGACGACCTCGAACTGGGAATGAGCATCCTCGAACGCACGGCAGACCAAGACGCCGTACACGTCAGTCTCGTTCACGGCTGAAACCCGCTTTCACCGACTTCTCTCCTAGCCGATGACGGTCTACGAATTGCCTTCAGTGTGTGCACAGCGCGGGATTCCATTCACTGGGAGATCCGGCGGACATCACGAATTCGCCCTCTAACGTCGAAAGAAATCCGCCGACAGGAGTCTCTATGATCGATCCAGCGCATTATGGACCGTGGGCAGTGATAGCGGGCGGTTCGGAAGGTGTCGGCCGCGAGTTCGCCGTCGCATTGAGCAAGGTCGGTATCAACCTCGTGCTCCTCGCCAGAAACCCCGGCCCCCTGCAGGAAACCGCGGAACTGGCCCGTGCCAACGATGTCGACGTTCGGACATTACCCGTCGACTTACTCGAATCCGGGGCCCGCGACCGGATACGCTCGGTAACGGACGATCTCGAAGTAGGTTTGCTGATCTTCAATGCCGGAGCCAGCACGTATGGGACCGATTTCGTGACCGGCGACCTCGACAAGCTTCGCGATGTCGTCGCACTGAACGTCACGAAGCAGATGGACCTGACACACCATTTCGGTTCGGCCATGCGTGACCGGCGACGCGGGGGGATCATTCTCATCGGGTCGCTCTCCGGCTACGTCGGAGCCGAGACGCTCAGCGTCTACTCCGCAGCCAAGGCATTCAGCCGCGTGTTCGCCGAGGGGCTCTGGTTGGAACTCGCGCCATTCGACGTGCACGTCCTCGAACTCGTCTTGGGCGCGACCAGGACGCCGGCGATGGCTCGTGCCGGGTTGAACTTCGATCTTCCCGCGCTGCGCGTTGCCGAACCCGAGGACGTGGTACGCGAAGGACTCGAGAATCTCGAAAACGGTCCGGTATGGGTCGCCGCCGGCCACTACGCGCAGGCGCAGGCGCAATGCGCTTTCCCCCGGGCTGCGATAGTCCGCGCTGCCTCGGCGACGACGAAGGAAATCATGAGCGGCTGACCGACGCCGTTCGCTCCTGCGCTTCGCAGTACACCTGCACTCTCGGCCACCCGAGTAAGCCAAGCAAGCACTTGGCCAACCGCCCCGGCCAGGTGCCGACATCAGCCCGACAGACCACAACGACCCAGGGACACCACGGAGGCAAGTTCAGATGGATTTCAACTTCACGCCGGAACATCGAGAGTTTCTGGCCGAGGTCGAGGAGTTCCTCGACGCGTACGAGGACCAGACCGCCTTCGATCCCACTCGGGAGAACGGCGCACAATTGGTCGATACACCTGAGCGTCGGACGTTGATGGGCGAGCTCGCAAAGAAGGGCTGGCTCGGAATCACCTGGCCCGAGGAGTGGGGCGGTCAGGACAAGGACGGCATCTACGAGTACCTGCTGAACGAGGCCCTCGCACAGCGTGGCGGACCTCAGATCGGCAAGGGCGTCGGCATCATCGGCAAGACCCTGTTGCGGCACGGAAGCGAGAAGCTGCAGAAGGAGTTTCTTCCCCAGATCCGCGACGCCGAAATCGAATTCGCGGTCGGCTACAGCGAACCCGAAGCCGGGTCCGATGCTGCGTCGATGCGTCTGCGCGCAGTTCGCGACGGGGACGGCTGGCGGCTGAACGGCGAAAAGACGTGGACAACGTCGGCGCACTTCGCCGAGTGGTATTGGTTGGGTGCTCGAACAGACTTCGACGCCCCGAAACACAATGGCATCACGCTGTTCCTCGTGCCGATGGACCACCAGGGGATCACAGTCCAGGCGATCGGAACGATCGGTCACGAGCGGACCAACTCGGTCTTCCTGGACAACGTCTGGGTCTCCGACGACTACGTGGTCGGAGAAGTCAATTCCGGATTCCAATACATTTGCGAGGCACTCGATCTCGAGCGGTTCACCATGTTCACGCTCTCGCCGATCCTTGCCCGAATGGAACTGCTCATCGACTACGTGCGTACGAACGAACGCAACGGGCGCCCGCTGAGCGAGGACACCGGCGTTCGGCGTGAGATCGCTCGGCTGCTCACCCACGCAGAGATGGCACGAATGCTCGGACTTCGCTTCGTCGATGCCTCGTCTCGCCCCGGACCGGCACCTACCGTCCTCGCGTCGGAGTACAAGCTTTACTCGACCGAGTTCTCCAAGGAACTGGCGAACGCTTCGATGGATATCGGTGGCTCCGGCGCGCAGTTGGTGGTCGGCACCGAGGACGCTCCGATGGCCGGCCGATCCGAGTCCACCTACCGCTACACCGTCATCGACACCATCGGAGGAGGAGCATCGGAAATCCAGAAGAACATCATCGCCCGCCGCGGGCTCGGCCTCCCCAAGACCTTCTGATGACCACAGCTCCACTCGGCAACGTTCGAGTCCTCGACCTGTCGGCCTTCGGTCCCGGTGCCCGTGCGACTCGTTGGCTGGCCGACTACGGCGCGGTCGTCGTGAAGATCGAATCGATCTCGACGCGCGATGTCGAGGCACCGTACTACGCGTACGGCGGTGGCCGCGGGTTTCGCCGAATCGAGTTGGACCTGAAGTCACCGGCCGGCAAAGAGGCGCTGTTGAAGATGTCCGAATCCGCGGACGTGATCATCGAGAGTTTCCGGCCCGGTGTAGTCGCGCGTCTCGGCATCGACTACGAGGCGGTGTCCGCTCGTAATCCGAAGATCATCTATTGCTCAATCAGCGGATACGGTCAAGGCTCCGCGGCCGCCGGCTGGGTCGGCCACGACCTCGGCTATCTGGGAGTAGGCGGCTATCTGTTCAACTCGGGACGCGACGGCCACATGAAGCCCGTGATACCCGGCACTACTCTGGCCGACGCGGCCGGCGGGGGAATGCACGCCGTCATGGCAATTTCGGTGGCGCTGTTCGCCAGAGAACAGAGTGGCGAGGGTACGTATTTGGATGTCTCGGTGGCCGACGGTGTGCTCGCATTAATGTCGCTGGCGGTCGACGAACATCTCGCGACCGGAATTACTCCGAGTCCCGGATCGACGTTGCTGACCGGGCGCTATGCCTGCTATGGCATCTACCGGTGCCAAGACGGCAAGGATCTTGTCGTGGCGGCAATCGAGCCCCGGTTCTGGCGCAACATCTGCAATCTGCTCGGTCTCGATCAGTTCGCGGACGTACAGAACGACGACGGCGCACAACCGCTGATTCGCGCGGCACTGGGCGAGGTGTTCCTGGGCCGAACCCGCGACGAATGGGTCGACCTGCTGGCACCCGCCGACACGTGCGTCGCTCCTGTGTACGCCCTCGACGAAGTGACGACATCTCCGATCTTCGCCGATCGAGACATTTTCGTTCCGGCTGACCATCCCGAGCACGGGCGCTTCACGCAGATCGGGGCACCTCTGGCTGGGTCAGCAGCCGTCCGGACGCCGGTTCGTCTGGAACGACACACCACCGATGCACATGGGCTGCTAGGAGAAGCGGGTATGACCGATGAAGAAATCGACGCACTGATCGAGGACGGTGTCGTGTGCTGATGTGGGATGAGGTCGACGTTGGCACGGCACTGGAACCTCTCGAATACGACGTCACGGCAACGACTATCGTGCTCGGCGCGATGGCCTGCCGCGACTATCGTCCGATGCACCACGATCACCAGTTCGCGACGCAACGGAACGGCACGCGCGACATCTTCATGAACACACCGACCCAGTCCGCATGGTTCGGGCGCTACCTCAATGAATGGGGCGGTCCGTCGTCGCGGATCGGATCGCTGACATTCCGGATGGTCGATCCAGTGTTCCCTGGAGACCGGATGCGGATCGACGGATCGGTGGTCGGATGTCGCGTAACCGCCGATCGGTGCGGCTGGGTTCGGCTCGAACTCGAGCTCACCACTGCCTCGAACATCGGCACCGAGCGGACTGTGAACACCCGCTGCCAGGCAATTCTGGCTCTGCCGACAACACCGAATGACGACCCATGGCTCAGACGCGGCGCCGACTGGCGCCCCCAGGACATACAGGAGATGCAATGGACCTGATATTCACCGACGAGCAAGACGCATTGCGCCACATGGTGCGGCAGATGGTCGACAAGGGCAATTTCGATGCGACGCGCCTCATGGAGCAGTCCGACGCTGGTTTCGATCCCCAGCTGTGGCGTCAGTTCGCCGACGCCGGCCTGACCGGTATGGCCTTGCCTGCCGATATGGGCGGAGACGGCATGTCACTTCTGGACGCGGTTGTCGTCTTCGAAGAAATGGGTCGCGCTCTCGTCCCCTCACCGCTGTTCGCCTCGGTGGGAATCTGCGCCGAAGCAATCCTGCAAGCGGGTAGCAACGAACAGAAGGCGCACTGGCTACCCCAGATCGCCTCTGGCGAGGCAATAGTCGTGCCGGCCTGGTTGGAAGCAGACGGAGGGTATGGGGAGGGCGGAGTCACCCTGGCGGCCGTCCCCCACGGTGATAGCTGGAGGCTGACCGGAGACAAGTGGCACGTCCCGTTCGCTGCGTCGGCGCAGGCCTTGGTCGTGGTCGCCCGAGCCGAGCAAGGGTGGACACTGTTCTTGGTGGACCCGGGTCAGTCCGGCGTGTCCATCGAATCCCAGACATCACTGGCGCGGGACTCGCAGAGCATCGTTTCGTTCGACTCGGCAACCGGTGAATTGCTGGGCACCATCGGCGGTGCGTGGGGACTGTGGCACGACGTGATGAACCGGGCTGCGATCTTCGCTGCAGCACAGGCCAGTGGCGGGTCGCGCCGCGTTCTGGAAATCACGGTGGAACATGCCAAGACCCGACACCAATTCGGCAAGCCACTCGGAGCATTCCAGGCAGTGTCGCACTACCTGGCGGACGGCGTCACCGAAATCGACGCCGCGCAGGCGCTCGTCTGGCAGGCAGCGTGGGTCGCGGACAACGGGCAGTCCATCAGAAGGCTGGCACCGATGGCAAAACTCTCGGCCTGCAATGTATTTCGAGATATCAGTGCAATCTCGCTGCAAATCTGCGGCGGACTCGGATTCACCACGGATTTCGACGCTCAGTTGTTTTTCCGCCGGGCCAAGCAGTGGCAGCTCTCATGGTGGGACACCACGTACCTCGAGGACCTGATAGCCGCGGACGCTCTGGACTCTGTCTCGTGACGACGCTGCCCGAGCTCGTCGTCGGCTGGATAGGAGCACCCAAATACCCGATCACCTCGATGCGAGTCGAGGAAGGCATGGTGTGGACGTTCTGTGCAGCGGTGGAGGACGGGGCCGACCTGCATTGGCGATCGGCCTCGGAGACCGGAGTACCGGCACGGACCCCGCAGACGATGCTCTCGGTGTGGTCACGACCGGACAACTGGTCGCCTACCGGCGTGCCCCCTGGCGCGCTGCAGACCCACTTCGACCTCAAGCGCGAACTGGGGCTTCCCGAGGCCATCATCTCTCGATACGCGCTGACCCTGCACGACCCAGTTCTCATCGGCGACGTTCTCCGTGTGTACGAGGTGATCAAGAAGGTCAGCGAACCGAAGACCACCCGATTGGGTCACGGTCGATTCTGGGACATCGAGGTCGTCTTCGAACGGCCCGATGGTGGCCTGGCCGGCACCGAAACCTACACTGCCTTCGGCTACAACAGGGAATGATCACTTGCTCGACAACAGCTTTGATCCAGCTTGGTTCATCGACGCATTGTCCGCACTTCCCGAGCATCGAGAAGTGCGGGTAGCCGGTGCCTCGGTGCACCTTCGGTGCTGGGGCGACGAACGAAATCCTGGCGTCGTTCTGGTGCACGGGGGCGGGGCGAATTCTGCGTGGTGGGATCACATCGCACCGTTCTTGTCCAGGACTCACCGTGTAGTGGCACCGGATCTGACGGGGCACGGAGACAGCGGACACCGCGCCGTCTACGCGATCGACACGTGGGCCGATGAACTCGTCGCTACGGTCGACGCGGGTGCAATCACCTCCCCGCCGATCGTCATCGGACACAGCATGGGCGGATACGTCGGCGCAGCGTTGGGCGTACGGCACCCCGAATCCCTCAGTGGACTGGTGATGATCGATACCCCGCTCGTCCGTGACGAGCCGCAGACGCCGAAGGTTCGTCGCCCTCCCCGTCTTTATCGGACAGCGGAAGAAATCTACGCCAAGTTCACCCTGAGCCCGGCGCAACGCGTCATGCTCCCCTACGTCGGCCGCCATGTCGCTCAGGAATCCGTCAGGCAAGAACCCGGTGGCTGGACCTGGAAATTCGACCCGGAAAGGTACTTCAACCCGCTGCCCGAGCGGGCCGGGTTCGGCGCGATGCTGTCCGAACTACGAACTGCTGCTGTGTATTTGCGGAGCGAGCACGGACTCGTATCCGATGACATGGCGCGCCGGATCGACGAGCTGCAGGGCCACCGAATGCCGATGGTGGAACTGGCCGACTCCGGCCACCACCCGATGATGGACCACCCACTCGCGCTCGTCGCCGCACTACGCTCGTCGCTGCAGCTCCACCATCACGCAGACAGACGTGCCCCGAACACTCGACGAGCGTTCTCTCCCAAGTAGTTCGAGAGTGCCTCCTGGCTCAACTCGAGCTCCCCGAGCTGTGCGAGCGTGTGCCGGTGACCCGCAGCAGGGAAACCCGATCCGTAGAGCACCTTGCGCCTACCCGCACCACCGACGAACCGCCGCAACGACTCGTTCCAATGCCGCGCTGGATACACCGCTGTCCCGAGGTAGACGTTGGGGAACTTCAGAGCCATGGAAATCGCCTCCTCGACCCACGGCCAACCAGTATGGGACAGGACGAAATTGACCTCCGGGAAATACAGCGCCGGACGGTCGATTCCGATCGGCGCACCGCAGGCACTCGGCGACAGACCGCCCGAGCTCCCTGCTTGCATCACCACGGGCACACCGACCTCGGCAGCCAGTGAATAGAACGGGTAGTGGTCGGCGTGATCGAACGGCCGATCGAAGCTGTGAGTGTGCAGGTGCAGGCCCACAGTCCAGGGTTTGCTCAATGCGGCTCGGGCCCGCCGCACGCCGTCGCTCCCTGCCTGCGGATCGTAACTCCATTGCGCCACGAAGCGGCCAGGGAACCGCTCGGCCAACTTGTCGACCTGGCCGACCGACGCAGCGGCGACACTGGTGAAATCGTGCACCCCGCGCCACGCATCCGGATCAGCCACGACCAGAACCAGGGTGTCGATCCCCAATTCATCCATGCGCTCGATCATCTCCTCCGGATCGCAGAACGAGTCGTCCGGCTTGGTGCGAATCTTCACCGGAATTCCGGCACCTGCAACAGCCCTCTCCCACAGCGCCAGCCGCTCGGGGGTGAATGCGTTGGACCAGTAGTCGACTGTTCCCATCACTCGCCCTCCCACTCGTTGCGACGCAAGAAATGCCGATCGAATCGCTGTGCCGCCGCCACCGATACCGCGGCCTCGTCGAAGTCCCGGAACAACGTCAAACCCACAGCGCTGCACGCCTCACGCAACACACCGCTGTCGCTGTTCCGCGCGGCGTCGGCGCTTCGAATGACCAATCCGAGTCGCGCGCGGTATGGCCGTATCCGGCCTACTGCCTCGATCAACTCCACCATGGACGCGACACCGTCGTTGGAAAAGGCGTACCAGGACTGCACATTCAGATGAACGATGACGTCACTGAACTGCTGCACTTCGAGGGTGTTGCCGATGAGTTCGCCGATGGCATCGACCGGCGACCCAGGGCCGACCGGTATCTCCATCGGATTCGCCGTCGACGTGCCCGTGCCGTAGTGGGCTGCGAGGGACGCCCGCAGCTCAGGCGTCGATGGGGTAACCGGCACCCCATAGGCGTCGAACGTGTCGGTAGCCAGTACCGAGGCACCGCCGCCGGGTCCGATCACCAACGTCGACGGTGGCACTGCGCCGTCGATGCGGGAGAGGTGACACTGCAGATAGGACAGCGACGCGAGCAAGTGCTCGAGCCTCGACACCACGGTGATTCCGTAACTCGACGACAACGCCTGCCACACTCGGGTCTCACCGGCCATTGCTCCAGTATGCGAGGCAACCGCTACCGAACCCTGGTCACTGAGACCGCCGACCAACGCGACGATCGGAACGCGTCCTTGCGCTGCGCGCACCGCATCGATGAAGTCGTCGTCTCGCACACCTTCGAGGTACATCCCGATCAGACGCGTGTCCTGATCGGTCAGCAGCCACCGCGTCATCTCGCCGGGAGTGACGTCGACAGCATTGCCGAGGGTGGCCAATTTGCTGAAACGCACGCCCCTCGACAGACCGCTGAGCACTATTTCACTCGCCAGGCTTCCACTCTGAGATACGACGCCGGTCGGTCCGGGTTCCGATTCGGAGTTCAGAATGAACGTCTGACGACCGACAGGGCTGTAGACCCCCATGCAGTTGGGGCCGAGCACCCGAATCCCTGCGGAGGCAGCGGTATCGGCGACCTCACGTTCGAGGACTGCACCGCGCTCACCGGCCTCCCCGAATCCCCCGGTGACGACCTGGGCGAACTTGACGATTCCGGCCCCCGACCGCAGCAGGGCGGACGTCCGTTCGGCCGGCACAGCGGACAGCAGGTAGTCGACCCCGCCAGGAATGTCGACAAGGTCGGCCACTGCAGGCACTCCGTCGATCGACTCAGCAGTGGGATGAACCGCGTACAGGCCGTCGGTCCACCCAGCTGCCCGGTACGACGCGAGGAATCGATTACCGAACGAGTACTTGCTGGTCGAAGCGCCGGCGACCGCAATGGTCTCCGGCGAGTAGAGCGGGCTCAGATCGCGGCCGAGGTACGTGCGCGACTCGGGAATCGACGTGACGTCACGCAGGATGAGTCTCCCATCGGCGGCGACGACACGGTCGCCCGTCACGATCAGCGGATTGCACTCGAACTCATCGAGTTCCGTGCCCCAGCCGCTGACGAGACCGCCGATGCCCGCGACCTTCAGCAGTACTTCGACCAGCGCTCGGCGGTCGATCGGGACACCCGTCCGCGCACCGGCCAACGCCGCCGCCGGGAGTTCTGCAACCAGCTCCTCCGCATCGGCCCGCCGAAGCGGGAAGATGCGGGCCGATGACCTGGTCGCGAGCTCGGTCAACGTACCGCCGAGCCCCAGGACCACCAGCAGGCCGTAGGGGTCACGACGCACGACGCCGAGTAACAGTTCTACACCCGCCGGAATCTGCTCCTCTACGACGAAACCCTCAGCGTGGCCGCCCGCCGCCTCGACCCTGGCTGCCATTTCGAGCGCGCGGGCGGTCAACTCCGTACGTCGAAGCCCTAACTCGACGGCACCCATATCCGACTTGTGCAGCAGGCCGGCACCGAAGGCCTTGAGTACCAACGGCTCGGTGAACGACTCGGCAACCGAGTGCAACTCGTTGGGACTTTGTGTGGTCGCACCCTGCGGAGTCTCGACGCCCGCACCGTGCAGGCAAAGTTTCACCACATGCTCAGGCACGCTGACCCGACCGATATCGCCGCCGATCGGGCGAGCTTCGCGGCGGAGGTCCACTATCGACATATCCGCGCGCTGCATCATCGGTCGTCCTGGAATCGCTTGGGCTTGGGTGCGGTCGCGATGCCGGTGCGCACATCGAGAGCGCCCGGCGCAACGACCTCGGCCGCAATGTGAACGCCGAGTTTGTCCTTGAGCCGCTGCTCGATGTCCATCCTGATCCCCTCCCATTCCTGACGCGGGTTCTCGCTGACGATCTCCGCGATCAGTTCGTCGCGGTCGTCGATCCGCCGTGCGGTCACGAAGTAGTCCGACGTCGCACCCGGTGCACTTGCGGCAATGAGACCGACACCTTCGGGCCACACGTTCACACCTCTGAGTTTCACCATGTTGTCGCCACGCCCAGCAAAGAATCCCATCCGCCGTTGCCAGCTACCGCACGCACACCGTTCGCGAGGGTAGAGGAACGTGAGATCTTGTGTGTTGTAACGAAATTGCGCACTTCCGGTCTTGTAGAACTCGGTCAACACCAATGCTCCTGGTTGTCCATCGGCCACAGGCTCGCCGGTATCGCAGTCGACGATCTGGGCGTGGTATGCATCCTCGAATACGTGCAGCCCACGCCGCGCCGGACATTCCACCGACACCGCCTGGACCTCGTGGAAGCCGTACGACCGGTAGGCCGGAAGGTCGAACGTCTGCTCCAGCTCGTCCTCACTCCCGACGTTCATCGCCAGAGCGCGAATCGGCAGCTCGACCCCCATTGCCTTGGCCTCCTCGGCCAACCGAAGCAAGTACGGCCCCGTAGTGAGAATTGCCGCCGCGTTGTATGCGCATGCCAGCTCGACCTGCTTTCGGGTCGATGTCACGTTGCCGGTACTCGTCGTGATCACCAGACCGTTCAACCACCGACTCACTGCCTCGTCGAAGTTGAACGCACCGTTGTGCAGTCCGTACGACCAACTGTTGAGGACAGTATCGCCTGGCCGTAGGCCCATCATGTAAAGGCCGCGAGCAGTGAGTACCGCACCGACCTCGCGGTCCCACGCGGTGTAGAGGGTCGGACGTGGTTGCCCCGTGGTTCCTCCGGACATGTGGATCCGCAGAGGCTCGCGCAGCGCGTCCTCGACTGCCATTCCCTGGTAGTCACCCAGAGGCGGGTGACCTTCGATACTGAGCCTGATGTCGTCGACGTCGAAGAGCGGAAACTTGTCGATGTCGGCAAGGGTCCGCAGATCGGCCGGCTCAACTCCCGCCTTCTGCCACCGGTTGCGGTGGAACGGAATCCGGTACGCACGCTCGGCACGGTCACGCAGTCGGGAAATCTTGCGCGCGTCGATCACCTCCGGCTCCTCGAACCACCGAGTCTCGAAATACTCGGGCGGGGGCGGAAACAACTGTGCAACCGCTGAGTAGTCGACGCTCTCGAACGGACGACGGATTCCTATGGACATGTTGTTCCCCTCAGATCTCTGCTGCGCGCCAGGCGAGAACCGTCGTAGGTTCTGGCCCACCGTCCGGAGTGTGCGCGCCGGTCGGCCGCAGACTGCTGGTATCGAGGTACGACGCCACGACGGGGGATCCGATCGTGAGTGTGTCGTCGTTGGACAGGTAGGTGGCCGGGATCAGGATGTCGTCCTGCTCGGTGAGACGAACGAGAGCCGTCGTGTAAGGGACGTGCCGCCAGGGCCCGAAGGGATGACGACTGGTCACCCAACTGACCACCGTGCCGGTTCCGCTGACCGCCGTCCACGTGCACTCGAAGCTCCAACATCGATTGCACAGTGCGCGAGCAGGCCAACGCAGTACAGCGCACCGATCGCAGGCCTGGACCGTCATTTCGTTTCGCTCGAGCCCACGCCACCACACGATGGACTCGCGGTCGAAGAGTGGGGCGCCGAAGATTCCCGCGGGCAACTCGCCACCGACCTCATTTTGTGCACTCACGTCTGCCTCCGTAGGACGACCGCGGACGTCACGCCCGCGGAAATTCCCATCTGTCCTGTCGAAAGAGCCACTTCCGCCCCGTCGACCTGTCGGTCACCGGAAATACCTCGCAGTTGCTCTACTGCTTCCATCAGGTGATTGAGCCCGTGGACATACCCGGCGGACAGGTGCCCGCCGTGGGTATTGACCGGAAGTCGACCATCGGGGCGGGTATGTCCGCCCCGAACGAATGCCGCCGCCTCCCCCCTCTGGCAGAAGCCGTATTCCTCGAGCTGCATCAGCACCAGAGGGGTGAAGGCGTCGTACAACTCGGCCACGTCGACGTCCTCCGGTCCCAGACCGGACCGATTCCACAGACGTGTGCTCGATTGCCGGGCCGCGGTGTCGTAGATCTGCGGCCGCTGATTGGAGAACAACGTCTGTCCCGAACCCCAGACGGCACCGGAAATGGTCACCGGCACGTGTGCAAGGTCGCGGGCACGTTCGGCCGAGGTGACCACCACCGCTACGGCCGCATCGGTCTCGAGGCAGCAGTCGTACACCCGGAAGGGATCGACGATCGGCCGTCCGGCCAGATAATCGTCCATGGTGAGCGGGGTTCGCATCATCGCCCGCTCGTTTCGCTGCGCATACCAGCGCTGAGCGATCGCCACTGCTCCGAGATCTTCTGCGGTGAGCCCGAATCGGGACATGTATGCGCGAGCGACCATCGCGAACTGTTGGGGCGGAACGCCGTATCCGTAGGGCACCAGGTACTGGAACTCGAGTCCGTCGGGCTGTGGCTGCCCGGTTCCACCCATGCGGTCACCCGACCTGGCGTTGATCGCCCTCCAACACACCACGACCTCGGCCTGCCCTGTAGCGACAGCCATCGCCGCCTGTCCGATGATCGAATGCGATGTACTGCCGCCGCCGTAGGCGTCACAGTAATAGTTGAGATCGCGCAGTCCGAGCGACTGACCCACCACCGACAGCGGTACCGAATCCCCGATTCGGTGGCAGGCGAGTCCGTCGACATCGGACACCGACAAGCCGGCATCGGCAACAGCGGCCGTGATGGCTCGAAGTGCCAGGGTCAGAGTGCCGACCCCGGAATTCTTCGAGTACGGCGTACTGCCGACACCCGCGATTGCGGTGCGGTCACGGAACGGGTGGATCATCGATCGACTCTTTTCGATTCGGGTCCGGCGACGTATGTCGTCCAAGCCATGGTTATCGCGCCGTCCGTACCGGGATCTGCATACTCACTTGCGCGCGAACACATGTCTCGCCCGCCTGGTTGATGATCGTCACGTCGATGCCGATCAGCTCGGCATCCGTCGGAACTTGTTGAGCTACCGGACATTCAGCCCGCTCGAAGGACCGAACTACACCGCCGTACGTGATGGTGTCGCCGGCGCAGATCGATCCCTTCATCGTCACGGACCGGCGCCGCAGAAATGCCCGCGGGCCGCACCAGCGGGCCACATACGCGTCGAGCAATCCATTGATCGACCCGGTCGCAAGGTAGATTCCTCGCTTGTTCTGACGCGTCGCGTATGCGGGGTCGATGTGTCCGCGAAAGTACGTGCCTGTCGAAACGGCACCCGCAACTACGTCGGTGTACTCCACCATGACCGTCTCTACCGGCAATTCGGCACCCACCTCGACCAGAGTGAAGTCACGATCGTCGTACGCTTTCCGCTCCAGCCTCACTGCTGCTCCCCTGTCCTGAATCGAAGCATGACGTTGCGCTGCAGCGCAATCGGATCACCGTTCGCGCGCCGGTACCACGCTACGACGGTGAGGAAATATCCCGGGCCGACACCAGTCTGCTTCTCCTCGGACAGCGATTCGACCACCTCGGTGACATTGATGACGTCCCCCGCCCGTAGATAGTCGAAAAACTCGATCTCACTGCGTAGGTTGATCATCGAGTCGGTCGGCAAGGGAACAGTCACAAGAAACGATCGCCAAGAGGCTCCGGGGAAATCCGATTCGGTGGAGACTGCCGGCGACCAGTGTCTGCCGGTGCCCCACTTGACCAGGGTCGCGGGCGGTACAACCGGCCCGCCGGCGACCGCTGCTGCGAATTCGACGTCCCACCACAGCGGATTGCCGTCATGCACCGCGGCTGCGAACCCACGGCCACCCGAGACCTCGACCGGCTCCTCGGCGAATCGCGGAACACCCACGCGCCCTACGAAAGCCAGTCCATCTTGGTAGGTACCGACAGCAGTGCCGTACTCGCTACCCGCGCCATCGCCGCTCAAGTTCGAACTCCGCACCATTGAGCCAAGATCTCGCCGCGATCGCCGCCCAATGCAGGGGCCGGTCCCCGCACCGCCAGTGTGTGACCGTCGATGGCCGGCACGATTCCTGGCATGAGGATCGGCCCGAGGTCGGGATCGTCGACCGTCACCAGCATGCCTCGGTCTGCAATATGCGCCGAGCCGATCAGATCCTCGATCGTCGAGTCCAGGGCACATGCGATCGACCGCCGAACAGCTTCATCGAGGCGGGTCTCAGCGTCCTCGGCACCGCCGAACTCGGCGAGATCGAGCTCCGGATCCATCAACGCCTCGGCGCACACACCAGTCCACTCCGCGATACGCCCCAGCGCCTCCATGTCCGACGCCGAGATCGTCAACCAACGCCCGTCCTTCGTCCCGATGACGCGGCGCCACAAGCCCGGTTCGACCAACGCGCGTCCACGTTCCCATATCTCTCCGGTCCGGTCGTAGATCAGCGCTTGCGGTTCCATGAACCGGAACACCGACTCGAACAACGCCACGTCGAGCGACTGGCCGAGACCGGAACCGGAGGTGTCCCTCTCGTACACCGCCGCGAGCGCCCCGAAGGCGGCAAACATTCCGCTGAACGAATCGGCCACCGGAAATCCGGTGTGCTGCGGCAACGCGCCGCGATAGCCGGTCATCGATGCCATCCCGCTGTATGCCTCGGCATTACGGCCGAAGGCCCGCCGGCGGCTCAGGGGACCCTGCTGCCCGTACCCGCTGATCTGTACCGGAATCACCGAGGGGTTGAGATCGAGCAATTGGGCCGGATCGATTCCCATCGTCGCGGACACCCCTGGAACGAAATTCTCCACGACGACGTCGGCATGGTCGACCAGTCCGAGGAAGCTCTCCCGATCCGATTCAGTTTTCAAGTCCAGTGCGATCGATCGTTTGCCTCGGCCCATCACTTTCCACCACACCGACACACCGTTCTTGAGCGGAGCCTGACTCCGAAACAGATCACCGGTACCCGGTCGCTCGGTCTTGATGACATCGGCACCGAGATCGGCCAGCAGCGTCGCGCACAGCGGACCGGCGAGAACGTTGGCGTTGTCGACTACCCGCAAGCCGACAAGGGGGTAATCGACACGACCCGCGTCGCCCACCACGCGGCCACCCCGAACCGGCGTCTCCCGATCCGAAATCCATTCACGCACAACCGCTTCACGGTCCTGGTCGAGATCGGGACCCAGTCTGTCGATACGACCGGGGCTGCGCGAGAACCGGACGGCGACGTTCGGCAGGTGTACCGTGCCGAGCTGTGGATCGGTGAACTCGGTGAGCGTGCCCCTCTCTCGGTATTGCTGTTGCTCGAATACTTCTGCAATGGAAAGGATTGCCGCAATCGGAACTCCGTTGCGCTCCATGGATTTCTCGACGTCGGCGTGGGTGTGCTCGGCAAAGTACGTCGCGATAATGCGCTCGAGCTCGGCCTTGTTCGCCACCCGTGCAGCGTTGGTTGCGAATCGCTCGTCCTCGACCAGATCGGCGCGATCGATGCCGCGGAGAAATCGCGCAACGACGTCTTGAGTGTTGCCGGTGAACGACATCCACACACCGTCCGCGGTGCGCCATCGATTGACCGGAACCTGATAGGGCGACGTGGAATCCGTGCGCTCGGGAACCCAGCCGAGCTGATCGTGATAGGCAGGCAAGAATTCCAGAATGCGCAGAACCGTGTCGGCCATCGACAGGTCGATATGGCTACCGACGCCCACTCCGACGCTTCCGTCCGGAAGGTGGTCGCGGCGATACAACCCGGCCATCACCGACAATCCCCCCATCAGCGCGGTCGCTGCGGCACCGACGGGATAGTCCGAATGCAACGGCTCACGCGCCGGGTCACCCGTCATGTGGGCCAGACCGGCGAAGGCTTCGGCTGTGGTTTCGTCACCCGCGGTGCCCGCCATCGGACCGGTCGATCCGTACGGACTGATCGACATCGTCACCGCCCGCGCATCGGCAGAGCGGATTCGGCTCAGATCGGTACCCCACACCGCATCCAATCCTGAACCCGGACTGTCGATAACGACATCTGCGGCATCACCGAGTGCAAAGATCACGTCGTCGCTCTCTCGATCGTTCTCGTCGACGGATACGCTGCGCGTATTACGTGCCCGCGCCTTCCACCACAACGCGCTGTGCTCATCGCTCCGCAGCACTCGACGTCCGCGATGACCCGCGATCGGTTCCAGGACCACGACGTCGGCACCCCAATCCGCGAGCAAACTGGCCAACAGCTGAGCTGTGACGGTTTGTCCACCGACCAGCACCCGCATGCCGCGCAACGGACCCCGTCTGCAGTTCCACATCGCGGAAGTACCTGGATCGTCGGCCATGAGCCGTCCTCCTTGTTCGGGGCTGAGACCAACGGGCAGCCCATTGCTTCGACAGTGACTTTCGAGGGTTCAGTCGGTGTGTACCAGGGGAATTCTCAGCAAACGGCAAGTCCGTGCGTGCCGCCCCACTGAGCGCTCGGACTGTTGTCGAGCACGCGCACCACGGCCAATGTCGTCATGTCGACAACACTGACCGTTCCGTCACCGGCATTAGCGACGTAACCCAAGGCACCGTCGTCCGAGGCTCGAAGAGTGAAGACACCACGTCCGGTATCGACGGAGCCACGGATCTCCATGGTCTTGCCATCCACCACCCACAGGACGCCGTGCAGGAAGTCCTCGGCACCTGGTACCGACAGTTGCGAAACCAGCACATCCCCGCGCGACGTTGCCCAAACACCACAGATGTCGGCCGGCAGGATCACCTCTCCGAGAACCGATCCGTCCGAGGGATCGAGCTTGACGAGTTTGGATTCGAACGGCTGACCTGTACGACTGCGGTCGATCATGGGTGTGGCAGCGAACAGGGCGCTTCCATCCGGCGCAATGTTGATCTCTTCGGCACCACCGGGTAACTCGACAGTCGCCAGCACCGAGTTGTTCTCGAGATCGACGATGGTCATGAACGGCGCTTCCTTGTGAGTCGCGTATGCCCGCGAACCATCCGGCGAACTCACCAGCCAGTGGCAGTTCGGGGCCTGTGTCGCAATGTGATCGACGACCGTTCGCGTCTGCGGGTCAACTACGACAATGCCCTGCGGTCCGCCCTCTGTGGCCTCGATGCCGACGTAGATCCGATCGCGGGCAGCGTTGTACTCGACGTCGTGTGGTGCTTGGTAGGGCGAGATGTCGATGACGTCCACCACGGTGCGGGTCGCGACATCGACAACGCTGATCTCGTGCGAACGCTCGGTGAAGTCGCCATACACCCCGGACCGGTATGTGTGCGTGACGTACACCAGACCCCGACCACGATCGGCCGCCATTTCGTGTGGCTCCGGTAGTAGATCGGTGATCTCGCCGAGGTGCTCACCGGTGGTCGGATCATAGAAGTCCAATTTCCTGGTCGTCGAACTCACCATCAGCAACACAGATCGACCGTCGTTCGTCATCGAGCTCTCCTTCTCGTTGGGGCACTTGTACATCGAGATTCCCGAACCAGCCCGGATTCGTACGAGACGTCCGGCTACAGCCGAGTACACGGCTGCCATGGTGCCGAACCTAGTCGCACCGACAGCGCCTGCAACCCAACTTTCCGGTGACTGGACGCATGCCCCGAACCGGCGAACACGGCTGCTTACGGTCGGTCGACGAGCATTACCGACCGCCCCCTCGCTGCGGCGGCACGCTGATTGCAAACAACGAACGGAAAGGCAAGCGCGCAATGGCTGTCAATCGAACCTTCTACCAAATCGGCTGGGTCGTCGACGATCTCGACAAGCAGATGCAAAAATGGCTGGAATCGGGAACAACGGGACCGTTTCTCGTCATGCCGCATGCATGTGCCGGTCTCGAGACCCAGCTCTACCGTGGTCACCCCGCCGACATAGACATGAGTATCGGCTTGACCCAGCTCGGATCGATCCAACTCGAACTCATCGCCCAGCACGACGACAGCCCCTCGGCGTACCGAGACACCGTCGCCGCGGGACGAACCGCGGTTCACCACATGGCCTGGATCACCGATGATCTCGACGCCGAATACGCGGAGTACCACTCGCTCGGCATTCCTCCGGTATTCGAGGGAACCAAAGGTGACTACAACTTTGCATATTTCGACACGAGCGAACAGCTGGGTTGCATGACCGAGCTCATGCAGCGCAGCCCCGACGCAGAATCACTCAACGACGTGGTTGCTGCCGCAGCGCTGGACTGGGACGGATCGGACCCGATTCGCGTCGTTCAATTCTGACCGAAGCGCGCGCGAAATATCGATTCGGACGGTAAGGGACACCACCGACTCCCAGCGGCACCGTGTCGCGGGGAGTCGGTGGTGTCACAACACAAACGGATCACCCCTGCAATGCGCGGATCACGTCGTCCGTACTCGCGATATTGGCCATCATCGGGAAGACGTTGTGCATCGTGTGCTCGTGCAGTTCACCGGACGTCGCTGACATGGCGTCACTGACGACAACCTGGTGGTAACCGCGGTCGTAACCCGAGCGGACTGTTCCTTCGCCGCCGATGTTGGTCGCGATTCCAACGACAACGATGGAGCCGATTCCCCTTCGGCTCAATTGAACATCGAGATCGGTGCCGAAGAAGGAACTGACGGCAGGCTTGACTATGTGGATGTCGTCGGCATGGACGTCGAACCGTGGGTCGAGTTCGTTCCAGCCGGCGGGCGGTGCGAAATTCATCGGCGCTTCACAGGGCATATGTGGTTGCAGTTCATTGTTCGGTCCGTACCAGACCGTCACGAAGACGACCGGGCGATTCGAATCGTGAAAGGCCTCGACGAGACGAGAAGCATTGTCCACCACAGTATCGACACTGTGCGGGAAGGTCTCGATTCCTTGGGTGACACCGACTTGCAGGTCGATGACAACGAGGGCTGCGTTGCTGGCTATGACGTCGATGGGCATTTCGGTTCCTTTTTCGAGGATGATGATTGGGCGAAAGACACGATCGCGACGCGCGAATCATCTTCGACTTCGTTGCCGCGCGGCTACATTCACACAGGAGTTCTGTTCCGTCAACACTGGAATTCAACTCAGTGGACGCCCCTTCGGTGCGTGCGGGTCACCGAGCGGTACGTCCAGTCAGTGGAAGACAGAGGTGCCGCCCTCACCCGCTGCAGCGAGACTTGCGTCACCGACCTTTCGTACCGACGGAGGACTTATCCCGCCGACGGCGGAGACCAGGAAGCAGGTATGCAGGAACAAATCGTTCATACCCTTCGAGTAGCCGAGGTCATCAGGGAGACCGACGAGAGCTGCTCGATCGTCTTCGATGCCTCGCCGAATTTCGACTACGTCCCCGGACAGTTCCTTACCCTCAGAGTCCCGACGGCAGATGGTGCGTCCGTGGCCCGCTGCTACTCGCTCGCCTCGTCTCCGCATCTCGATGAGTCTCCCAAAGTTACGGTCAAGCGAGTCGCCGGCGGACATGCGTCCAACTGGATCTGCGACAACGTAATGCCCGGTTCGGTTCTCGAATCGCTCCCTCCCGCAGGTGTGTTCACCCCACCGTCCCTCGACGCAAACTTGCTACTCGTCGCTGCAGGCAGCGGGATCACACCCGTCATGTCCATCGCAAAGTCGGCGCTCGAGGTCGGCTCAGGGCGAGTAGTCCTGCTCTACGCAAACCAACACGAGCAATCGGTCATTTTTGCCGATGAGTTGCGCGCTCTGGTCGATGCCGATCCAGACCGCTTCGTCGTCGTCCACTGGTTGGTGAGCGTGCAGGGAAAACCCACGATGACCCAACTCCGCGGGCTGGCGAGCCCTTACGCAGATTTCGACGACGCGCTGCTGTGCGGCCCTGAGCCCTTTCGCAATGCGATGAGTGAGGCTCTGGCAGATCTCGGATTTCCACGCGACCACGTCCATGCCGAGCGCTTTCTTTCGCTACAGGGAGATCCGTTCTCGGTTCCTGTTCCTCGGGTGCAGGCAGATGATTCGGGTGTGAGCGCCTCCATCACAGTCGATTTGGACGGAGTGGTCACCTCCCATTCATGGCCGCGATCACAGAAGTTGCTGGACGTTCTCCTCGCTGCGGGAATCGAAGCCCCGTACTCCTGCCGTGAGGGCGCATGCAGCGCATGTGCGTGCCGAGTCGTCGACGGTGAGGTCAAGATGTTGCGAAACGAGGTTCTGGAAGCCGAGGACCTTGAGGACGGTCTGGTCTTGTCTTGCCAGGCCTTACCGGTGAGCGACACCATCAGAATCAGCTATTCCTGATCACGTTTCCCCGAGAACACCACCATGGTCGGTTGCTTCGTTCCGATCAGTGAAACACCAAAGAAGTGACCGCCACCACAGATGATAGAAACGACTTACCGCAGATAGAGATATTCCCTCTCTTGCTCACCTCATCATCGGATCAACTCCAAAGGACGGTCACCCATGACCACTGCGCACGAAGACGACATCCGCATCATCGAAGCAGACGCCCTACCGACCCGCTTCGCCCGCGGTTGGCATTGCTTGGGGACTTTGAAGGAATTCAGCGACGACAAGCCGCACACGATCAATGCATTCGGCAAGAAGCTGGTCGTCTTCCGGGGAGAGAGCGGAACAATCAGCATCCTCGACGCCTACTGTCGGCATATGGGAGGGGACCTCTCGTCAGGCGAGATCAAGGGTGACGAGATTGCCTGCCCGTTCCACGATTGGCGCTGGGGCGGCGACGGTCGCTGCAAACAGGTGCCCTACAGCAAGCGTGTCCCGCTTCGGGCGCGGACCACTGCCTGGACCACCCTCGAGCAGGACGGCCTCCTCTTCGTCTGGCATGACCCAGAGGGCAATCCGCCCTCCGAGCAAGAAGCCATTCCGACGGTCCCGGGCATTGCCACAGATGCCTGGACCGACTGGGTCTGGTACAGCACCACCATGAACGTCAATTGCCGTGAAATAATCGACAATAACGTCGACATGGCGCACTTCTTCTACGTACATGGCACGTTGCCCACCTACTTCAAGAATGTCTTCGAGGGCAGTACCACTACTCAGTACTTCAACAGCGGAGCCCGCGAGGACATCCCAGGCCCGGAAGGACAGCCGCCTCTGCGGGGAGTCACATCCGTGGCCACTTACTACGGCCCCGCATTCATGATCAACACCCTCACTTATCATTACGACGAGGCAGACACCAACATCGTTCTCGCGCACTGCCATTACCCGATCGACGAGAACAACACCGTTTACCACTACGGAATCTCCATCGAATTGTCCGACGCGCTCCCGGCGGAGTACGCGCTCCCCGCAGCAAAAGCGACCGGTGACCATATCGCAATCGGCATCGACCAGGACGTCGTCATCTGGAAGAACAAGGCCCGCATCGACAATCCACTACTGTGCGAGGAAGACGGAGCCGTGTACCAATTGCGACGCTGGTATCAGCAGTTCTATGTCGACAGAGCAGACGTTGTGCCCGACATGGTCAATCGGTTCGAGCACGAACTCGACACCACCCAACCTCTCAAACACTGGAACGAGGAAATACGGCGCAATGTCGAGAACCGGGTCGTTCCCACGTACCGCACCTCATGACGCTCCCCACCGACGACCGGCTGCACGATGCACCGATGCAGCCGGTCCAGTGCCTGCAATGCGGCGCACAAGTTCTGGCGAGGAAAAGCAATCGTCAACAAACCAGTATTCAGTGGGACGCCCATGCTGTCTCGACGTGTCCCGAGATGCACGCAGCCAGATCTCTCTCGGGCCCCCGCTTGGCATTCTGTGCTCAGCTTCGCAGGTCTATTTCGGTAGCGGTCGAGACCGGCGCACTGCCACTATTGGATGATGACGCGAACATTGCAGCTGCGCAGGAGAACTGATCGATCTGTCGTCACGCACCGACACCGAGGTACTTCACCCGCCGACCACTGAGAGGTCGGCGGGTGAAGTATCCATCGAGGCACAACGACGCGTCGGCTAGCGAGAGCCGGATGCAGTGCGAACGGTAAGCAGTCGGAAGTCGGTGATGCCGAGCGCGCCGACGATCGAGTCGATGCTTCCAAGATGCTCGTCGGGAGAAACCGAACCTGTTGGCACACAGCAGTTCTGGCAACTCGTTCCAAAAACGACTATACCGAGACCGTGACGCTCGACTATCGTCTCCCATTCGGTGAGTTCCTCTCGAGACCGTTCCAGCTCACCGTGGTCGGGGCACCGCCCGAAAACGCCGACGAAGGGTGTGCCACCTTCTCCGAGACGACCGAACGCACGGACCAGGACATCGCCGCACGCTCCGTCCACCACGAGTGAGCGCCATTCTCCGCCAAGCTCCGCCGAATTCTCGTGCGCATAGACGTCCGCGGCTCGTAGCACCGGTACCTGTAGTGCGCCGGCCAGTGACTGTGCGCTCCGACGGTTCTCGACGTCGTCATTACCCTCGAACATCAGCGGGGCTATCACTGCGACTGCGGCCCTTCCAGTGATGCGGCACAACCGGACGGCGACCGCAGCGGCACCGCGGCCGCCGACATCGGCTCGCAGAACCATCACATGCCCGGGTCTGCTCAACTGGTCCGGTCGAGTTCCGTCGGTAGCGAGCAGATTGACGGTTCGGGTTCGGTCGATCGCCGAGATCCCGGTACTCACACCGTCCGATGCGTCGACCGCAACCGAGAATCGTCTGTTCGCAACGAGATCGCCGTCGGACCGTGGGATCAACGGCAAGTCGAGTCGGTCAGCGCGCGCACCCGACATGGCAGCACAGATGAACCCCGACGAATGCTCGATGAGAAACGCCATTGTCGCAGGCGTGACCTTATCGGCCGCAACCATGAGGTCTGCGCGGAAGAATCCTGAGGAATCGTCGACGAGAAGTATTGCGCCGCCGGCTCCGAACTTGTCGACCGCGTGTGACGTCGGTCCAGATCCGATCGATGTCCCTTTCGATGTCGGTGACCTCACGGCAAACCTTCCGCAGTAGTGGCTGAGAAATCCGAACCAGTTGCACGAGAAGAGTTCTCGGGACAAACACGGCCTGGACCATCTTCATCAGAGTAGAACGCCGATACGTCGCGCAGGCAAGCAATTCCGGCCACTGGGACGCGCTCGTTCGGTAGATCACAAACGCCGAACTCAGTGATCGGGAGCGCGAAACCGAGCGAGACCGTGGTCGATAGCGATCCCCCGCTCGGTCTCGACCCAGAACCTGTCGTTCGGCCCGGCCACGATATCGATCGACTCACCCGGAAAGACGACGGAGGTGAAGCGACCGCTCAACTCGACCACATCGCACGGATGCGCACCGAGGAGATCGGCCACTACGGACGCCGCCGTAGCCAATGTCGCCAAACCGTGCAGGATGGGACGGGGTTGGCCGATGGCGCGCGCGGCCACCGGATCGACGTGGATGGCATGACGATCTCCGCTGAGTCGGTACAGCAACGCGGCGTTGGCGGCTACGGTCGACCTACGCCTCTGCACCGGGCCCGCCTTGTCCGCACGGGTCGCCGACGGGCCTCGTTCGCCCCCGAATCCACCCTGACCGGGGGCGAAGATCGACCATGTGGCCGTGAAGAACTCACACTCGACATCCACCTCGAACAGTGCGGCGCTGCCTTTGTCCCACACCGCCGCAACGCGGGCGGCCATCAGGACCTCGCCCCGCGGGGGAATCGGTTCGTGGACAACGAGCCGTTGGGCCGCATGCAGTGCCCGGCCCACATCGAATGCGTTCGCAGCGCCGAGCAGATCCGGAGCCCACTGCGCCAGGGTCAAACCGAACGTCGGGAGCACTCGCAGATCGCGCTCGTACACGAGGTCGAGTTGATCCGTTCTCGCACCGACGGCGAGGGCGAACAGCATCGCGTCGCGCTCGTTCCAGGACACCGTCCGTGTTCCGAGCTCGTGCCCCACCCAGGTGTCGGCGGCCACTGTGGTCAAGGCCGTGCCCCGTAGACAGGCTCGGGAGTGCGGGCGCTGCTCAGAAGACCCTGCAGTGCACTGCCGACCAGAGCTGCTTCCCACCTTCGTCCGAGATCGACCGCTGGACCATGACACCAGCTCTCCTCCAGGCTGATTCGCCCCCCTTCGATCTCGATGACGCGTCCGGTGACAGCCGAACTCTCTGCGCTGGCGAGCCACGCGACAACCGGGGACACGTTTGCCGGATCCATTGCGTCGAAACCCTCCTGCGGCGCTGACATCGTCTCGGCGAACGGGCCCTCGGTCATACGTGTTCGTGCAGACGGCGCGATTGCGTTCACCGTGACTCCGTAGTTTGCCAATTCCTCTGCCGCAACCAGCGTGAGGCCGGCAATGCCCGCTTTGGCGGCCGAGTATGTGGCCTGCCCGACGGAGCCTTGCAACCCAGCACCCGAAGACGTATTGATCACGCGTGCGGCGCGGGTTCGCCCCGCCTTCGACTGCAGACGCCAGTACGCGGCTGCGTGACGCAAGGGAGCGAAGTGTCCCTTGAGGTGGACACGGATCACCGCGTCCCATTCTGCCTCGCTGGTATTGACCAGCATTCGATCACGTACGAAACCCGCGTTGTTGACCAGTATGTCGAGCTGACCGAATTCGTCGATTGCCTGACGCACCATGCCTTCGGCGGCGTCGAAATCGGCTACGTCCGCCGTGTTGACCACCGCCGATCCGCCGGTCGCACGGATCGCGGCCACGACTTCTTCTGCCGGCGTCTCACCGGTTCCCTCGCCCGAAAGTGTTACGCCGTAATCGTTCACGACCACCGACGCGCCTTGCCGAGCGAGTTCGAGTGCGTGCTCGCGTCCCAACCCCCGGCCTGCTCCGGTCACGATTGCGACTCTTCCTTCGAGAATTCCTGCCATTGCACGTCCTTCGTATCGGGGCACCGAGTGCGCCGGAACAATAACTGCTGTTTACGACCGAGCGCCTGCTACGCTACCAAGCAAACGCTAGGTAGGAGCTTGGATGAGCATAACCACCACAGTTGTCGACGGACGTATCGCCGTCGTGACAATGGACTATCCCCCCGTCAACGCGCTACCGGTCGAAGGCTGGTTCCACGTTGCCGATGCCATGCGAGAGGCACCGCGCGATCCGAACATCCGGGTCGTGGTGTTGCGTGCCGAGGGTCGCGGTTTCAACGCCGGTGTGGACATCAAGGAAATGCAGCGCACCACTGGTTTCGATGCCTTGGTCGGGGCCAATCGGGGCTGCTATGCGGCTTTCAAGGCGATCTACGAAGCCGAGGTCCCCGTTCTGGCAGCAGTGAACGGTTTCTGCTTGGGCGGCGGCGTGGGGCTCGTGGGAAACTGCGACACCATCATCGCGAGCGATGACGCGTACTTCGGCGTCCCCGAGGTCGACCGAGGGGCCCTGGGTGCCGCGACACACCTGGCTCGCCTGGTGCCCCAGCATCTGATGCGCACTCTGTACTACACGAGCCGGACGATCCCAGCCGCCGACCTGGTCCAACACGGCTCTGTTCTCGAGGTCGTCCCCAGGCACCGACTCGACGACGCCGCAATGGCCGTAGCAGGCGAGATCGCCGACAAAGATCCGCGCGTGCTCCGGGCCGCCAAGGCTGCACTCAATGGCATCGATCCAGTGGACGTGAACAAGAGCTACCGGTTCGAGCAGGGGTTCACCTTCGAGTTGAACCTCGCCGGAGTCGCCGACGAGCACCGCAACGAGTTCGTCGAGTCCGGTCGCCCCCTGGCGACCTGAAAATCTTTCGCCCAACAACCCGATTGTGAGGAGAACCGTGACCGCTGACGCTCTGATACGCACTCCATTGACCGAACTGACCGGTGTAGATCACCCGATTGTTCAAACCGGCATGGGCTGGGTTGCGGGTGCGCGTCTGGTTTCGGCCACCGCCAGGGCCGGTGCGCTCGGGCTACTGGCCTCGGCGACGATGAGCCTCGACGAACTCGAGAAGGCGATCCTCGAGGTCAAGGAACGCACGGATCGCCCGTTCGGGGTCAACCTGCGCGCGGATGCAGGAGATGCGCCGAAACGAGTCGAACTCCTCATCCGCCATCAAGTGAAGGTCGCCTCGTTCGCGCTGGCACCGAAGCAGGAACTGATCGCGAGGCTCAAGGACAACGGGATCGTCGTGATGCCGTCGGTGGGAGCAGCGCGCCACGCCGAGAAGGTAGCGGCGTGGGGTGCAGACATGGTGATGGTTCAGGGCGGCGAGGGCGGTGGTCACACCGGTGCCGTGCCGAGCTCACTACTTCTACCCGCTGTTCTCGACGCAGTCGACATCCCGGTCGTTGCCGGTGGAGGATTTTTCGACGGCCGCGGGCTTGCGGCTGCGTTGGCCTACGGCGCAGCGGGAATCGGCATGGGTACCAGATTCCTGCTCACCAGCGACAGTGCCGTCCCGCAGGCCATCAAGGAGAAATACTTGACCTTCGGCCTCGACGGAACCATCGTTACCCGCAAAGCGGACGGCATGCCTCATCGGCTGCTTCGCACCGAGTTCGTCGACGGCCTCGAGACCGAGGGTGTATTACACCGAACCCTCGGAACTGCCCGGCGCACAGTGTCTTTCAAGAAGATGTCCGGCCTGGGATGGCTCGGACTCATCGCTGATGGCCGCCGAATGAAGAGCTCGAGCGACCGTAGCTGGTCCCAGATGATCCTAGCCGCAAACACCCCCATGCTTTTGAAAGCCGGACTGGTGGAAGGGGATACGAGTGCCGGAATGCTGGCCTCCGGCCAGGTGGTCGGTATGATCGACGACTTGCCGTCATGCGATGAACTGATCGACCGGATCGTCACCGAAGCTGTGACACGCCTGGTGCAGCTCGATAGTCAGCGCGTCGACAGGACGCCTGTCCAGCACTGACATTTCAACCGGGACGAGTCCGAAACAAAGGCGGCGTGCGGGAGAGCCTGTACCCCGCGCGCCGCCTGATTCGTGTAGACCTATAGGCGTTCGATGATGGTGACGTTCGCCTGACCGCCGCCCTCGCACATGACCTGTAAGCCATACCGGCCGCCGGTGCGCTCGAGCTCATGCAGCAGAGTTGTCATCAAACGAGTGCCGGTGGCACCGATCGGATGGCCGAGTGCAATACCCCCGCCGTTGACATTGACCCGAGCCGGATCCGCAGCGGTCTCCTTGATCCAAGCCAACACAACCGACGCGAACGCCTCGTTGACCTCGAACAAGTCGATGTCGTCGATGCTCAGACCGGTGCGTTCCAGAGCACGACCCGTTGCCGGAATCGGTGCCGTCAGCATCCAGACGGGATCGTCGGCGTACACGCCCAGGTGGTGGATTCGTGCGCGCGGGGTCAGACCATGAGTCGCAACTGCTGCTTCCGACGCAATGAGCATCGCGGAGGCGGCATCGCTGATCTGAGATGCCACCGCGGCGGTCAGTCGACCCCCTTCTTGCAGGGGGCGCAGGGCGGCCATCTTCTCCCGGTCGGTGTTGCGGCGCGGGCCCTCATCGACGCTCACTCCCCCGAAGGGGACAATTTCTTTCAGGAAGCGTCCTTCATCGATGGCCACGAGGGCACGGTGATGACTCCGTAGTGCGAACTCCTCCATGTCCGAGCGCGTGACCGCCCATTTCCCGGCGATCATCTCCGCCGCCCGGAACTGCGACACCTCTTGGTCGCCATAACGTTCGGCCCACCCGACGGACTCCGCGAAGGGCGTGGTGAACCCGAACTGCGCACCGACGACCATGGCCGAGGAGATAGGGATGGCAGACATGTTCTGCACGCCGCCTGCCACAATCAGGTCCGCTGTTCCCGACATCACACCCTGAGCAGCGAAATGTACTGCCTGCTGGCTCGATCCGCACTGCCGATCGATGGTCACACCCGGAACATGTTGAGGGAGACCTGCAGCCAACCAAGCCGTACGCGCGATATCGCCGGCCTGAGATCCGAGAGTGTCCGTGCACCCGAGAATGACGTCGTCCACGGCATTGGCATCGATGCCGCTGCGTTCGACCAGCGCACCGAGAACGTGCGCACCGAGGTCGGCCGAGTGAACGTCGGCCAACCCGCCTCCTCTACGCCCGACCGGCGTCCTGACCGCATCGACAATATAGGCCTCGGGCATTTGTACCTCCTGAAAAGAGCATGTTCGGACCGGCGATTGCCGATCAGGGATGCTGACTGCTGACGGCAACTGTTTCACCGGTCATGTAGGACGAGTAGTCGCTGGCGAGAAAGACCATCACATTCGCCACCTCCCAGGGTTGCGCCGCCCGACCGAACGCTTCGCGTCCCTTGAGTTCGACGAGAAACTCCTCGGTGGTGACCTTTTCGAGGAACGGATGCATTGCCAGACTCGGCGAGACCGCATTGACTCGAATGTTGTGATCCGCGACATCGATTGCCGCACAGCGAGTGAGAGCCATGACGCCGGCCTTGGCTGCCGCGTAATGCGCCTGCCCCTCCTGTGCGCGCCAACCGACGACCGACGCATTGTTGACGATCACGCCCGCGGTGCCGTTCGCGATCATCCGACGCGACGCGGCTCGCACACAGCGGAACGTGCCGGTGAGGGTGACGGCGATGACCAGTGACCACTGCTCGTCGGTCATATCCGTGATCGAGACGGTTCCGCCGAGACCGGCGTTGTTGATCATCACCTCGACGCCGCCGAAGGGCTCGGCCGCATCGAGCAGTGCGATCACATCCGATTCTTCGGTGACGTCGCAGCGAACGGCCGCCACTCTCTCGGAACCGAATTCGCTCGCCAGTTCTTCGTGCGCCTCGGCCAACCGTCGTTCGTGGGTGTCGCCGATGATCACCGCTTGAGCACCCTCTTCGAGTGCCCGACGAGCGACCGCCGATCCGATTCCCGCCCCGGCCGCGGCGGTCACGACGACAACTCGATCGGCGAGCAGACCGTGGCCAGGTACGTACGGTGGGGCCGGTTGTTCACGCTTGGTCATGGTCGCGACTCCCTGGGTAGGCCGAGCACACGCTCGGCGATGACGTTGCGTTGCACTTCATCGGATCCTCCGTAGATGGTGTCCGCTCGACTGAACAGGTAGAGGGTCTGCCATTCGTCGAGCGCATAGTCGGCACCCACGCCGAGAGCTGACGCGCCGAGTACATCCATCGCGAGTTCGCCGAGATCACGATGCCAGCGCGCCCAGATCAGTTTCGCGATGGACTCGAAGCCCCGCGACTTCTCGGCACCCGAATCGATATTGCTCAACGTTCGCAACGCATGCACTCGCATGACCTCGAGGCCGACCGTTGCACGAGCGATCCGATCCGCAATGATCGGATCTGCGATTCTTCCACTGCGACGAGCCACATCCTCGATGGCTGCCAGTTCCCGCGCGAAGCCGACCTGCTGACCGATCGTGGACACACCTCTCTCGAAACCGAGGGTCGCCATGGCCACTTTCCAGCCGTCGCCGGGTTCACCGACGACGAGATCGGCCGACGTGGTAGCAGCGTCGAAGAAGACTTCGTTGAATTCCGAGGTTCCCGTGAGCTGAATGATCGGCCGGACGTCCACGCCCGGCTGATCCATCGGGACCAACAGGTAGGACAGGCCCGCGTGACGTTGTGATCCCGAGTCGGTGCGGGCAATCACGAAGCACCAATCAGCTTGATGTGCAAGCGAAGTCCATATCTTCTGCCCGTCGATGATCCACCGGCCGTCCTCGAGGCGCGCCTTGGTGCGCACTGCGGCGAGATCCGATCCAGCTCCGGGTTCGGAATAGCCTTGGCACCACAGTTCCTCGACCGCACGAATACGCGGCAGGAATCGGGCCTGCTGCTCAGCGGTACCCAGGGCAATGAGGGTTGGCCCGAGCAACTCCTCGCCGAGATGGTTTACGCGGCCTGGTGCGTCGGCCTTGGCGTACTCCTCGTGGAAAATCACCTGCTGCGACAGGCTCAGTCCGCGGCCGCCGTGCTCTACCGGCCACCCGAGGCAGGTCCAACCGGAGGCGGCGAGATGGCGATTCCATTCGAGCCGCTCTGCGTACGCTTCGTGTTCGCGGCCGGATCCCCCGAGTCCCGACAGAGCGGCGAAGTCGCCGACGAGGTTCTCGGCCAGCCAGTCCCGGACTTCCGCCCGAAATGCCTCGTCCTCGCTCGAAAACGTCAAGTCCATGGGCCTGGCAACCTCTCCTCTACGGCAGCACGGGCCCACGCGTAGAGCCCCGACGAACAACCTTACCCCACCAAGCACTTGTTTGGTACCGTAGACGACATCGCGCTGCCGCACTCATCGAGCGGAACGCACCCTCCGAAAGGATCATGATGTCCGACGAAGCAGAGCACGACGTCGTCACGTACGAGGTTCGCGGCCATGTCGCCGTGGTGACTCTGAACCGACCGCAGTACAGCAACGCGCAGAACTCGAAGGTCACCTATGCACTCGACTCCGCCTTCGTACGAGCCGTCGAAGACGACAACGTCAAAGTGATCGTGCTCGCGGGCAATGGCAAGCACTTCTGCGGAGGTCACGACATCGGTACCCCCGGGCGCGACATCGATGAATCGTTCGAGCGCAAGGCAGTGATCTACTGGGACCACATCGGGCGCTCGGGAGTCGATTCACGACTCGCGCGCGAGTCCGAGGTCTACCTGGGGATGTGCAGGCGATGGCGCGAGATCCCCAAACCCATGATCGCCATGGTCCAGGGGGCATGTATCGCAGGCGGTCTCATGCTGGCGTGGTCGTGCGACTTCATCGTCGCCTCGGACGATGCGTTCTTCGCCGATCCTGTGGTACGAATGGGCATCCCCGGGGTCGAGTATTTCGCCCATCCATGGGTCATGAACCCGCGAGCGGCCAAAGAGCTGCTGTTCACCGCCGACCGGTTCAAATCGGACCGCGCACTGGCACTCGGGATGGTCAATCATGTTGTGCCGCGGGAGGAACTCGCCGAGTTCACTTTCACGATGGCGGACCGCATCGCCGAGATGCCCCCGTTGGGACTGGCCCTGACCAAGAAGGCGGTCAATCAGGCCGAGGACTTGATGGGCATGCGCTCGGGCATGGACTCGGTCTTCGGATTGCATCACGCGGCCCACGCGCACAACGCAGAGGTCGCGGTGGATTCACTCGCCGGCCTCGACGCCCGATCGATGGCGAAGGCGAACAAAATGTCGCCGGTACAAGGAGCCTGATGAGTCTGCACTTCACCGCGAGCGAGGACGAATTCCGCGCAGAGGCGCGGACCTGGTTGGCAACACACTCACCCGGTCGCTTGCCGTCGATGGACACTGCCGACGGAGCGGCTGCACACCGCGCCTGGGAGAAAGAACTGGCGGCCCACCGGTGGTCCGTCGTTGCATGGCCCGCTGCACTCGGCGGACGCGACGCGACACTGACCGAGTGGGTGATCTTCGAGGAGGAGTATTACCACAGCGGGGCACCGACCCGGATTTCCCAGAACGGAATTTCTCTGTTGGCCCCGATCATCTTCGAGCACGGAACGGACGAGCAGAAGCAACGCTTCCTCCCCCCCATGGCCGACGGTAGCCAGGTCTGGGCCCAGGCGTGGTCGGAACCGGAAGCCGGGTCGGATCTTGCGAGCATCCGCAGCCGAGCATGCCGCGACGACACCCGTGGCGGCTGGGTTCTCAGCGGCCAGAAGACCTGGAGCTCACGTGCACCGTGGGCAGACCAGGGATTCGGTCTGTTCCGCTCCGATACCACCGCTGAACGCCACCGTGGACTCACCTACTTCCTGTTCCCTCTGACCGCGCCCGGAATCACGGTCAGACCGATCGCACAGCTCGACGGGGATGCCGGATTTGCCGAGATATTCTTCGACGATGTCTTCGTTCCCGACGCCGACGTCCTCGGAACCGTCGGCGACGGTTGGCGGGTAGCCATGAGCACCGCAGGCAACGAACGCGGCCTGTCGTTGCGTTCGCCCGGACGGTTCACCGCCGCTGTCGAACGCCTGATCGACTTGTGGAGGGACCGCGGAGACGAGGTACCCGCCGCCGCCGAGAGCGTCGTCGACGCCTGGATTTGTGCCAGGGCGTATCAGCTGTACACGTGGGGCACGGTCGAACGGCTCGATGGGGGCGGGCAATTGGGGGCGCTGGGAAGCGTGAACAAATTGTTCTGGTCCCAGCTCGATCTGGATCTGCACACCTGTGCCCTGGACATTCTCGGCACCGATCAGGAGCTGCGAGGTCCGGGAGCACCAGCCGGGGGAGCATGGGCCGAGGACCACCTGTTTGCGCTCGCTGGACCTATCTACGCCGGCACCAACGAAATTCAACGCAACATCGTCGCCGAGCGCCTGCTCGGACTGCCGAGGGGCGACAACACGAGATCGGGATCATGAAGTTCTCACTGACCGACGAGCAGAACTCGTTCGCCGAGGCGCTCGACGCACTTCTGTCCACTGCCGACGTACCGACGGTAGCCCGCGCGTGGGCAGCACGCGACGCCGAACCCGGTCGACGACTGTGGCATCGGTTGGCCGATGTGGGGCTCAGCGGCCTTCGAGTGCCCGAGGCGAGGGGCGGATTCGACGGCACCGCAGTAGACATGACCGTTGCATTCGACCGACTCGGGTACCACGGTGTGCCCGGGCCATGGATCGAATCGGTGGTCCTCGCTCCCTTGCTGCTCACTGCGTCACCACACGTGGACGGATCCGCAAGCGACCTGCTGGCCGGACTCGCGCGGGGATCTGTTGTCGCCTCGGTATCCTCGGGTACCCCACCTCGGGCGGTGGATGCAGACATCGCCGATCGAGTCCTTCACATCGACGGCGGGTTCGTGGTCGAGGCCCACCTCGGTGCCACCCTGTCGTCTGTGGATCCCACTCGCCGGTTGACCGAGACTCACCCCACCGACACGCATCTCGCCGAGGTGTCCTCCGCTCAGATTGCACGCGCAACGGACGCGGCATCTCTGGCCTGTTCAGCGCAGTTGCTCGGCGCAGGCGAGCGGCTCCTGCACGACACGATCGCCTACGTGGGGCAGCGGAAGCAGTTCGGCCGCGTCATCGGCGGCTATCAAGTCCTCAAACACGCCCTCGCCGACGTTCGGGTTGCGCTCGATTTCGTACGGCCTCTGGTCTTGGGTGCGGCAATCGAGCTCGATACCGCATCGTCCACCGCAGCCCGCGACACCTCCGCGGCAAAGGTCGGTGCCGCGGACGCCGCGATACTCGCGGCGCGAACCGCTCTGCAGTTGCACGGCGCGGTCGGTTACACCTCCGAGCTCGACTTGAGCTTGTGGCTACTGCGCGTGCAGGCCCTCGTCGGTGCCTGGGGAACGCCACAGCAGCATCGAGCTCGAATTCTGACCGCACTCGTCGAAAGCCGTTGATATGCACTTCGATCTCACCGATGAGCAACGCGAACTCACCGCGGTGGTACGCAGTCTGGTCGCGCGCAGAACCCGAGTCGCCGACGTCCGCGCGGCTGTCGATACCGAATCCGGGTTCGACACCGAACTGTGGTCGCAACTCGGCGAACAGATCGGCGTTGTGGCGCTTGCGGTTCCAGAGGAGTACGGCGGTGCGGGATACTCCAGCTTCGAGACCCACCTCGTTCTGGAGGAACTCGGCCGGACACTGACGCCGACGCCGCTGTTCAGCACCGGCGTTCTGGCCGTGCAAGCGCTACTACGTGTTGCGGACGAGTCTTCACGCCGACGACTGCTACCCCGGCTGGTGGAGGGCACGACCCTTGCCGCGCTCGGCTGGAGCGCATCACCCGAGGATGCCCTACCCGGTGCCGGAATCGTAGCGGCACACGATTCCAGGGGGTGGACCCTGACCGGCGAATCGGCCCTGGTTCTCGGCGGCGATACGGCGGACCTTCTGCTGGTGTTGAGCCGAACCCCCTACGGCACCAGCCTGTTCGAGGTCGACCCCGATCAACCGAGGCTCACCCGAACTGCGCACCGCGGGATGGACCAGACACTGCGGTTTGCGGACATCTCGTTCGATGGGGCCACGGCCACACTGCTGGGTACTGCCGACGAGGAGCAGCTGAGAAACCTGTTCTCGTCGTTCGTGGTCGCCAACACGGCGTTACAAGTGGGCGGCGCGCAGGGCGCGTTCGACCGGACGGTCGAATACCTCGAGGAGCGGGTGCAGTTCGGCCGTCCCCTCGGATCCTTCCAAGCCCTCAAACACAGGGCAGCCGACATGCTGGTCGAGGTGGAGACGTCCAGGTCCATATCATGGGCCGCGGCGTGGGCTGCATCCACTAACGCGCCGAATACGCGTAGGCAGGCAGCGATCGCTGCTTCGTGGTGTAGTGAGTCCTTCTCGCACATCGCGAGCGAGACGGTACAGCTGCACGGCGGCATCGCGATTACGTGGGAGCACGACGCGCAGCTGTATTTCAAGCGTGCTCATGCTACTTCGCAACTATTCGGAGCCCCGCACGTCCATCGTCGCCAATTGGTGAGCGAGTAAAGACGCCGAGAGCGCCGTCGGTGACCACGCTCGATCAGCAATCGGTCACCGACGACAGCGGTCGGTGAGGGGTCACGTCGGCGTCGACGACGCGGTGAGAACAGCGAGTTCCTCGGCGTCGAGTTGCAGGGCGATCGCCTTCACGGAGTCGCGCACCGATTCAGGCCTCGACGCTCCCGGAACCGGGATGACGTGGGGAAAGCGTTGTAATTGCCATGCCAGCGCGACCTGTTGAACACTGATCCCGCGGCCTGCGGCCACCCGCGCGAACGCCGGGGCCTGTTCTCCCAGATCCTTGGCCGCACGCATACCGCCGAATGGACTCCACGACAAGAATGCGAGTCCGAGTTCACCGCAGAGTTCGACTTCGATTTCGCTCGAGCGAAACCCTGGCGAGTGCTGGTTCTGCACCGACACAAGCCTGTGTCCCAACACCTCTCGGGCAACGAGGATCTGCGCAGGATTCGCGTTCGAGACGCCGACCCTCTGCACGTAGCCCTCGTCGACAAGTTCACGCAAGGCGCTCATCGACTCCTCGTAGGGCCGCGCAGGATCGGGCCGGTGGTGCTGGTACAGCGGCAACGGATCGAGCCCGAGTCGCTGGATCGAACCCATGCAGGCACGTCGCAAATGCTCTCTGCTGCCATCTATCCACCAGTTGTCACCGATTCTGGTGTGACCGCCCTTGGTTGTGACGACGACATCGTCGAGCGAACCCGGCCAGGACCGCAAGGCCTGCGCGAGCGCGCGTTCGTTGACCCCGTATTCGTCGGTGGGCCCATAACTGTCGGCCGTGTCGAACAAGGTGATGCCCGCGTCGAGAGCCGCATGTACGGCGCGGACGCCGCGCTCGGGCTCGAACCCCGCAACTTGCGTGATGGTCATCGCCCCGAACCCGATGGCCGAGACTTCGAGGTCCCCCAGACGCCTACGCGCCGATGCGGCCGTACCGGTCGGCGTCATTTTCCGACCGCCGTCCAGCCCCCATCGACCGGCATACAAACGCCGGTAGTATACGAAGCGTCGAGTGCGAGATGCTCGATTGCTCTTGCTATTTCGTCTGGTTCGGCGAGTCGACCCAGCGGAATCCTGGTTTCGGTAGCAGCGACGTCGTACCCGTTGTCGATCATGTCTTGCACCATGGGAGTGAGGGTGTGGCCGGGCGCGACACTGTTGACTCGCACCCCGAACTCGGCCCATTCGATGGCGAGATTCTCGGTGAGCTGCCGGATCGCGGCCTTGGCGACACCGTAATCGGACTGTTGTCGCCAGCCGCCGTAAGCGGTCGTGGACGAAATCGTCACGATCGACCCGCCCTGGTTCGCTGCCCGAAGTTTGCGAACGACGGCGTTGGCTACGAGCAACGTTCCTACGACATGAACGTCGAACACTCGCCGCACAAGCTCCTCGTCGAGTTCGAGCGCAGGCACGAACGAACCGCGAATCCCGTGGCAGGTCACCGCCGACCGGATCAATCCGCGCTCAGCACTTGCCTGTTCGATGGCATTGTCGACCGCGCGCCGGTCGGTCACGTCGATGGAGCGGTACCCCACTCGATGGTCCACTTCGACCGGTGTCGTGAGGTCGAGAACGGTGACCTCCATGCCCCGGTCCAGCAAACGTTGCACGACCGCCGCTCCGATGCCGCTCGAGCCCCCGGTCACCACCGCATGTCCTTCGGTCACAATGCTCCTCACAAATTTTCGGGCGTTCACCGCCCTTTGACTGAGGGGCGGTGGTCACGTTCGACTGTTTCACGCTAGGGTACCAACCAAGCGCTAGGTTAAGGAGATCGTATGGCAGACAAATCCATGCCGATGACGGATCTGACCCGTCACGTCGAATCCGGGATGACCATCGGCATCGGGGGGTGGGGATCACGGAGAAAGCCCATGGCGCTGGTGCGTGAACTGCTGCGCTCGGATGTCACAGATCTCACCGTGGTCACGTTCGGCGGTCCCGAAGTAGGTCTGTTGTGCGCGGCAGGGAAGGTCCGACGCGTCGTCTACGGCTTCGTCTCGCTCGACAGCATCGCGCTCGATCCCCATTTCCGGAACGCTCGCGAACAAGGCAGCATCGCGATCTCGGAATACGACGAGGGCATGTTCCTAGCTGCCCTGCGTGCCGGTGCAGGTCGCCTGTCGTTCCTGCCGACCCGAGCAGGACTGGAAAGCGACGTGATGAGGATGAATCCGGAATTGCGCACTGTCGCTTCGCCCTACGACGACGAGGTGTACGTCGCCGTGCCCGGAGTACGACTCGATATCGGCCTCATCCACCTCAACCGAGGTGATGTGCAGGGCAACGGCCAGTACCTCGGTCCTGACCCATACTTCGACGACCTGATTGCAATGGCATCGGACAAGTGCTTCATGTCGGTCGAGAAAGTGGTCGACACAGCCGAATTGACCGCCTCCGCACCCGTGCAATCTTTGCTGGTGAGCCGGCTGTTCGTGCACGGTGTCATCGAGGCCCCCCTTGGGGCCCATTTCACCTCGTGTGTACCCGATTACGACCGCGACGAGAAGTTTCAGACGCACTATGCGGCTTCGGCCGGCGATCCAGCGTCCTGGTCCGAGTTCTCGGCCAGATTCCTCGACGTCGACGAGGCCGACTACCACAAGGCCGTAGAGGCATTCCATCAGCATGCATCCTCGAGCAAGGACACGGTATGACATCAGAGATCACGCGCGCCGAGGTTTGCGTCACAGCTTGCGCAGATGCATGGAGCGGGGCCGGTGAGGTGTTGGCTCATGCGGTGGGTGTAATTCCCTCGATCTCGGCACGACTGGCCCGCCTGACGCATGAGCCCGATCTGGTTCTCAGCGATGGCGAGTGCTTCTTCGTCAGCGATCCGCCACCGATCGGAAAGTCTGCGAGTAGCGGCCTGGGCACTATCGAGAGTTGGGCTCCGTTTCGAAGTATTTTCGAGATTCTCAACACCGGTCGCAGGCACAGCATGATGGGCGCGAGCCAGATCGACAGATTCGGCAATCAGAACATCTCCGCCATCGGCGACTGGCAGCGACCGAAGCGTCAATTGATCGGTGTCAGGGGCGCGCCAGGGAACACGGTCAATCACCGTGTGGACTACTGGATTTCGCGCCACACTGCGCGAGTGTTCGTCGAAAAGGTCGACGTGGTCTCAGGGGTCGGGAACGACCGCGCTCGGGCACATACGGGGACTTCGCTGCGGTTTCACGATCTGGGTGTCGTGGTGACCAACCTCGCCGTTCTCGACTACGCGGAGGACGGAAGTGTGAAAGTGAGGTCGTTTCATCCGGGCGTCACAGCCGACGAGGTACGAGCGAACACCGGCTTCGACATCGACGTCTCGACCACCACAATCACCCGATTCCCCAGCACCGAAGAATTGCGGCTGATCCGAGAGGTCATCGATCCCGCGAATTTGCGAGACAAGGAAGTTCGGGCCTGATCGGCTCGATCTGTCAAGCAGCGACGTGATGCGGACCAACAGTCATTCCCGCACGGCCAACCCGGCATGGAGAAGCATGAGGAACTGGTCTGCCAGCGCCTCGTGGGTGTATTTTCCAGCCGGGTTGTACCAACGAACTGTGGACCACACTGCCTCCCGGATGGAAAGGTAGGCCAGTGCTGGATCGATATCGGGCCGGAACACTCCATTTGCCCTGCCTTCGTCGAGTACTGCCCGCCAGATCGCCTCGATGGCCAGACTCGCCTCGGTGACGAATTCGAATGCGGGCAAGGCAGCGAATACCGCCGACTCGTTCTGATAGGTGGCGACGGCGTCCTGCTTGTTGTGAATCACGTCGTACGCCGCGCGCACCAGCCCGTCGAGGGCATCACGGGGGCCAGAGCTGCGTTCGACGACCTCGGCGAATCTCGTCTGCAACCCATCCATGAGTTCGGACAGAACCTCGCAGGCCATCGATTCCTTGGAATCGAAATGGTGATAGAGGCTTCCGGAGAGTATTCCCGCTTCGTCGGCGATGTCGCGGACAGTCGTCTGTGCGTACCCCCGCTCGGCGAACAGTCTGGCCGCGATAGCCAGCAGCTGACTACGCCTAGAGCTTCCGCTCGTGGGGCGTTGACGAGAATCCCCGCCGTGCGAAGCAGTCTTTGCCATCGAAACCACTCACCTTCCGTCCGAGAAGCCACCGTGAGTACACGCGTTTGCCTCTTCCGCTCGACACAATCTTGGCACACTATCTAGCAAGCACTTGCTTGATAAGGAGTAACAATGGCCGTACACACAATCCCAGACTTGCTGGCAGATGGATCACACCGCTTCGCAGACCACCCGGCGATCGTCGACGGACCCATCCGGGTGAGCTATCGCGAACTTGCCGATGGCGCGCGGGCTGTCAGCGCAGGCCTCGTCGGCCTCGGCGTCACGACTGGCGACCGAGTAGCCATTTGGGCACCCAACACCGCGGACTACATCCTCGCGCTCCTGGGGGCAGAGAGGATCGGTGCAGCTGTGGTTCCGCTGAACACGAGGTACCGCGGACTCGAAGCGCACGCAATCCTCGCGAGATCGCGCGCGAAGGTTCTCGTCGTCGCCGACGGATTCCTCGGCACCGACTACGTCGAGATGTTGCATGTCGCTGGATCACACGATGCCCAGTCGCAGAATTCCGAGCAGCAGGGCGCAGCCATCGGAGGCCTGCCGCACCTGATGTCTATCGTCGACATCCGCTCCAACGGCAGCGCGAGCACCGTCGGTTGGAACGACTTCCTCCTTGGCTCCACGGACCTACTCGCACAGTCCGACGAGATGGCCGCGAAAGTAGCACCATCGACGATCTGCGACATACTCTTCACTTCCGGAACCACCGGCATCCCCAAAGGCGTCCTGAGCACGCATGCTCAGACCGTCGGAGTAGGCGACGTCTGGGCGCGCGGAGCTGGCCTCACCGCCGACGATCGCTATGCGATCGTCAATCCCTTCTTTCACGGATTCGGATACAAGGCCGGGATCATCGCCGCTCTGACTCGCGGTGCGACCGTCTATCCGGTCCTGACGTTCGACCCGGTCACGGTGATGCAATTGATTCAGGACGAAGGTATCACCGTCATGCCAGGTGCCCCGACGATATTCATGACACTCATCGATCATCCGCGGCTCGCCGATTTCGATCTTTCGTCACTTCGTTTTGCCACGGCCGGAGCTACGTCGGTACCCGAGACGCTTTTCGAGCAGATGCGTACAGTGCTCGGATTCGATACTGTCGCACAGGCTTACGGGCTGACCGAGTGCATGGTGGCGACACAATCTCGGCCCAACGAGGACCCACGACACGTTGCCCAGACGACAGGGCCTGCGGTGGAAGGTATCGAAATCCGAATCGTGGACCCGAACGGTGACGACGTCGGGGTCGGCGACGACGGCGAGGTGTGGCTGCGAGGCGACAACGTAATGCGTGGCTACTTCGAGGATCCCGTCGCCACCGCCGAGGCCATCGACGCCGATGGCTGGCTTCGCACCGGCGACGTGGGGCGTTTCGACGAACATCGTTGCCTCAAGATCACCGATCGCATCAAAGACCTGTTCATCGTGGGCGGATTCAACGTCTATCCGGCCGAGGTGGAGAACGTGTTGGCCGGGCACCCCGACGTGACCGAGGCTGCGGTCATCGGTGTGCCCGACGACCGACTCGGTCACGTCGCGCGCGCATATGTAATTCCGCGAAGCGGTTCGGCAATCACAGGCGATTCTCTCGGCGAATGGTGCCGAGACCGCCTGGCCAACTTCAAGGTGCCACGCCAGTTCGTCATCGTGAAGCAGTTCCCTCGCAATGCCAGTGGCAAGATCCTCAAACGGGATCTACGCGCAGCACCGTGACTGGCCGCGGAGCTCAGCCGAGGCGCTCGAGTACGAGCGCCATACCCTGACCTCCAGCGGCACACATGGTTTCGAGACCGTAGCGGCCCTGCCGTTCTTGAAGACCGTGAACGAGGGTGGTCGCCATGCGTGCTCCCGTAGACCCGAACGGATGCCCGAGCGCAATGGCACCGCCGTTGACGTTGACCCGATCGATGTCGAGGCCGAGGCTGTCGACGCAGGGCAACACCTGAGCTGCGAAGGCTTCGTTCATCTCGACGAGATCGATGTCTCCCATCGTCAGCCCCGCGCGCGCAACGGCCATCCGGGTGGCCTCGATCGGGCCGAGTCCCATTACCTCCGGACTCAACGCAGACACCCCGGTGGAGAGAATACGGGCCAGCGGAGTGATCCCCAATGCCTTCGCCCTGGTGTCGCTCATGATCACCAACGCGGCCGCGCCGTCGTTGAGTGGGCAGCAGTTTCCGGCGGTGACCGTGCCGTCGGCTCGGAACACCGGCTTCATCGCGGCGACCTTTTCGATCGTGACTCCACTGCGTGGGCCGTCGTCGGCGTCGATGACTGTGCCGGCCGGCGTGGTGACAGGAGTGATGTCGGTCTTCCAGAAACCCCGTGCCCCAGCGGCTTCGGCCAGATTCTGACTGCGGACCGCGAACTCGTCTTGAGCCGCACGTGTAACTCTGTGGAGCTGTGCGACATTCTCCGCTGTCTCACCCATCGCCACGTAGACATCCGGCAGCTCGCCTGATTCGCGTGGGTCCTTCCACACATCACCTTCCGCGCGAGCCGCGGAACGCGTGCGCGCCGCGTCGTACTGCGGGTTCTTCGTATCCGGCATCCCGTCTGACTTCCCCAGTCCGTATCGCGACACCGTCTCGACACCGGCAGCCACGAACACATCACCCTCGCCGGCCCGAATCGCGTGCATCGCCATGCGCGCTGCCTGCAACGACGATGCGCAGTAGCGATGCACCGTTGTCCCCGGGATGTTGTCCAGGTTCAGCTGGAAGGCGAGCATGCGACCGAGGTTGTAGCCCTGCTCCCCCGCCGGCTGCGCGCAGCCGACCACGATGTCGTCGATGCTTGCCGGGTCGAGCTGCGGCACCTCGGAGAGTGCGGCCGCGAAAATTTGGCCTAGGAGATCGTCAGGACGCATGTCCTTGAGACTGCCCTTTTTGGCGCGCCCGATCGGCGACCGGGCGGCGGAGACAATGACTGCTTCTGGCATGAGGATTCCTTTGTGCTCGAAGGACTTGCGCCTGAGGGTGGCGTAGGTGAGTTGACGGCGGTCCGGTCCGGTGGATCAGCCGTTAGGGGTGTGCTGGAGAAATGCGGGCCACTCGCCGCCGCCGTGGACCGGGACCACCGCGCCGCTGATGTGGGCGGCAAGAGGTGAAGCCAGTAGCAAGCACGCCTGACCGATCTCGGCCGGAGTCGCAAACTTCCCGCGTGGGATTGTCGCAGCAACGCGCGCGTACTGTTCGGCGTCGCCGTAGTGATCCATCGAGCCAGGTGTCGATACCAAACCGCAACTCACGGCATTCACCCGGATTGCCGGAGCCCATTCGACAGCCAGGCTCGTCGTCAGCGACTCCAACGCTGCTTTCGCTGCACCATAGACCGCGGTACCGGGGCTGGGGCGCCGGGCCGAGATCGAGGTGATGTTCACGATGCTCGAGTCGGGTGTAGCGGCGAGTGCCTCGAAGGCGGCGTGGCAGACATACGCCGCTGCCGAGAAGTTCAGTGCGAGAACCTTGTCTGCAAATCGAGTAGAGGCGGTGGAGAAATCAGCGAACGGACTTCCACCTGCATTATTGACGACGACATCTAGACGTCCGCGGCGGCTCACAACCGAGTCGATCCATGCCTGCACCGCTTCACTGTTGCGTACGTCGACCTCCGACATCGTCGGGTGTCTACCGTCGACCTCACGGAGGGTCGACGACGCATTCCTGCCGCAGATCTCCACCTCGGCACCGGCGCGGAGAAACACATCGACGATCCCGTCGCCGACTCCCCTGGATCCTCCGGTTATGACGACGACGCGTCCGTGCATATCGAGTGAGTAAGTCAAGTGGACACCTTTCGATCACCGGCTGAACTAGGCGAACGGCCGAGCAGAAGTCGGTCTTCGCGATGGTTGGTCATACCGAGGCGCTCAGAGCCAGTAACGCATTGACCTCTTCGGCGGTCGCTACCAGTTCGTGCGCCCACGACTGCACCCGCGACTTACTCGCCCCGCTCGGCAAGCCGAACAACGCCAGCGCCAACACAGTTCGGCCGCTGCCGTCGACAACCGGTGCGGCGAGGAACCGCACATCGTTCGATTCGACGTCCAGCTCCTGCGGCTCGTAGTAGGGCATCAATCGATCTTTCGCACCCCCCGTACTTCTATCGAGCTGCGGACTCGGCGCGTCTCGGGAAAACCGCTCGACCTCGTCCCACACCTGATCATGATGAGGTGCGACCAATCCGATCGACCATCCGCGCCCTCTGACCGTCGCGATCATGTCGACATGGACTCGGCGAGCCTCCTCGGTCGCCGGCTTGCGTCCGTATGTGCCCCACCGACCTACCGCGGCGGGGAGTGACTCGTCGTCGCAGAACAGTGCTCCATACGGCGGCGCGAACGGCATGCGGCGACCGATATGGGTGCCCACCGACTCCCCCCCGGCACCAGCACCGGCAATTATCACCAGATCACCATCCACCATTGCCTGCGCATAACACGCGAGGTCGAGTTCGGCCGCGAGCCGCTCCATCGGTACCCGGGCAAGGTCTGCCACTCGAAGTTGGACGGCTAGATCACCGGAGAGTTCAGCAACCTGCGGCCGCGAGTCGAATCCCCCGTAGCCACCCCTGAAGAACAACAGCGGTGGCACATCGACGCCGACGTCGAGCGCGCCGACGCGTCCGATGACGATGTCGTGGTCTCCCGCATGCACCACGTCGTCCACCTCGCAGTCGATCCATGCAACCGCATCACGGAGGATGGGCGACCCGGAAGGTGCTGCCCTCCAGCCAATTCCCGCATACTTGTCGATTCCTCGCATCGAGAACTGACGACATACGTGCTCCTGCTCGACCGATAGGACGTTCACGCAGAAGTGCTTCAGGCCTTGTAGCCGCGAATAGCTACCCGATGTCCGCGCTGGCAGATACGCGACCAGCGGTGGATCGAGCGACACCGAGGTGAACGAACCCACAACCATGCCGACTGGTTCGATACCGTCGATCGCTGTCACTACGACAACTCCTGTAGGAAAGCGACCGAGTGCCTCTCGGAACTGAGTCGGATCGGGCCCGACATGCGTCTTCTCGCTCATTCGGCCAGGTGCTCGGCAAGCGTACTCCCCGTGTAGGCCTTACGGAGCAGCCCGCGGTGCTGGAGTCGTGGCACCACCAGTTCGACGAATTCCGCGAGTCCGACGGGCAGGTCTGCTGGTAACACGATGAAGCCGTCGGCCGCTCCACCCTCGAACCAGCGCGCCATCTCGTCGGCGATGCTGTCGGGCGTGCCGACCAACGGCCGGTGTCCGATGCTCATCCCAACTCTTTGGGCCAACTGTCGAACAGTAAGACTTTCTTGCAGCGCCGTGCGGATGAACAATTCGGGCCGCGACACCGAGGCGTGTGACGGCAACTGATCACGCAGATCAGGAAACGGCTCGTCGAGGCCGTACCCTGTCAGGTCGAGCCCACCGAACGCCTGCTTCAAGAATCCGAGCGTCGACTCTTCGCTGATGAACGATCCGATTTCACGCGCCAGTTCACGTGCTTCGGCTTCGGTCTTCCCAACTATTGGGGTAATTCCGGGAAGAACCTTGACGGCACCGGAAGTTCGACCGGCATCTACAGCAAGAGCATGCATGGAGTCGGCGAACTCCTTTGCCGCCTCGAAGTCATGCTGGGTGGTGAAGACCATATCCGCGACACGCGCGCCCAGCTTCATTCCCGTAGCCGACGAGCCGGCCTGTGCGAGAGGCAACTGCCCTTGCGGTGACCTGGGCAGTGTCAGCGGACCTTTGACCTGAAAATGTGGTCCCACGTGGTCGATGGCTGTGATCTTCTCGAGGTCGGCCCACACACCGGATTCTCGGTCCCCCACAATGGCGTCCGTGGCCCAGGCATCCCACAGCGCACGAACCACATCGACGAATTCCTCGCCGCGCTCGTATCGCGCATCGTGATCGGGAAGGCCGGCCGATCCGTAATTCGCTGCTGCGGTTGCGATTGCGGTGGTCACGACGTTCCATCCTGCTCGTCCGTCGCTGATCTGGTCGAGCGTCGCGAACTGGCGCGCAACCGTGTACGGGTCGTTGTAGGTGGTCGAACTCGTGCCGATGAGACCGATTTTGGATGTGACGGCGGCGAGAGCGGCCAGAACGACGACGGGATCCGGTCGGTCGGTCGCATCCATTGCGATGGTCGGTGCCAGGTTCAATTGGTCGGCGATGAAAAACGCATCAAAGCAGCCATTTTCGGCCAATCTCGCCAGTTCCGTCCAATGCCCAAGCGTGTGCATCGATTCCGGATGCGTCCGCGCCGAACGCCACACTGATTGGGATACTCCGACGCCCTGAGCGAATACCGCAAGGTGCATGGTCCTTGACATTTCTTCTCGATTCTCTCGTCGGCACGGTAGACCGTGCACATCGCGACCACGGCTGCACTCGGTCGTGCTCAGCGCGGTCTGGGCAATACACCTGTTTCTGAGAGTCTGGCACGGTCTCCCATAGGGTTTCAGGATCTGTGCCGCCCACTGGAATTACGTATCTGCAAACACTGTTCGCGTGACGACACGTCGTTACCGGTGCAGCGCCAGTGGGCGCTCGCCGAAACGTGAGGAGACAACAAACGCTCGCACGACCGGGTCGCAAGACGGGCCCCGCGCTGTTCGGCGCAGGCCCCGCTCACATCACAGTCGCCCAGCCAGATCCTTTGCTGCAAGGTAGCCGAAAGTTATTGCAGGTCCAATTGTTCCGCCTGGCCCGGGGTACGCCTTACCCATCATCGACGCCGAGGCATTGCCTGCGGCGTACAGACCCGCGATGGGTTCACCATTCTCGTGGAGCACCCGCGAGCGTTCGTCGCACACCAAGCCGCCCTTGGTACCAACATCGCCGGGCCATATCTTGACCGCGAAGAACGGTCCCTCCTCCAGTTTCTCGAGATTCGGGTTCGGCTTCACGGTGGGGTCACCGAAGTAGTGGTCGTAGATACTGTCGCCTCGCCCGAAGTCGAGGTCTCGTCCGCTGTCGACGAAACCGTTGAACCGGTCGATTGTCGCCCGTAGTGAACTCGCTTCGATACCAATTTTTTTCGCAAGCTGCTCGACGGTCGGCGCGGTGGCAACCACACCGTCGTCGAACAGTTCCTGTGGCAGCTTCTGACGAGGCGGCGTCACCATGAACGGGTAACGCGTGCGATGCCGGTTGTCGAAGACGAGATATGCGGGAACATGGCTGACGCCGGTTTCTTCGCCTTCGTACACCTTCGGCACGAAATCTTGATATGGCGTCGACTCGTTCACGAACCGTTTGCCCGCACCGTTGACTACGATCGAGCCCGGCAGCGACCGCTCGGCCAGGAGGAAGAACGGGCCGCCGCCGGTCATCACCACTGGGCCCCACCAGGCGTCGTCCATGAGGTCGAGCGTGCCGCCGACAGAGACGCCGACATTGATTCCGTCACCGGTATTGGAACCTAGTCCGGTGGTCCATGCCGTGGACGCGGGCTTGGGACCGTACTTTTGACGCAACTCTTCGCTGTGTTCGAAGCCTCCAGTGGTCAGCACTACGCCTCGCTTGGTGCGAACGGTGAACGGCTTACCGTCCTTCTCGATCTTGGCACCGAGTACGACACCGTCCTCCATGACCAACTCGACCAACGGAGCCTTCAGCCATAGTGGGATGCCCTGCTCTTTCAAGGACAACCTCAAACGAGCGGCACCGGCGGTTCCCAGCGACACCATCTGCCGTCGCATGGCCTTGTAGGCGTACGTGCGCACACCGACGCGCAAAGCGGTCCACTTGCCCATCCAGGTACGCGTAACACGGGTGAGTTGGTGGTATTCAGGAGTTTTGACCCAGAGTCCGCCGGGAGGCTTCTGAATGTCCTGTCGATTGATCAGATCGGCGTCCGAGCCGAGCTTACGCATATCGAACGGGACCGGTTCGATCGATCGACCGTTTTTATCACCGCCGGGCGCTTCTGGGTGATAGTCCGAATATCCCGGGACGCGGACGTGGTTCATGTGGGTGTTCTGTTCGAGGAACGATATGGCCTCGGGCCCGTAGTCGAGAAATGCATCGACTCTCGATTGGGGCACATCGTGGTTGGCGATCGCGTTGAGATACGCCCTCGCCTTTGTCTTACTGTCACGCACCCCGGCGGCAACGTTGACCGGATTGTTCGGAATCCAGACGTTTCCTCCCGATAGTGCACCAGAACCGCCGTAGAGCGCGGCTTTCTCGATCAGTAGCGCGTCCAATCCGAAGTGCTTGGCGGCCAACGCCGTCGTCATGCCCGAGCTGCCGGAACCGACAACCAACACATCACACTCGTAGTCCCATGAGCTCGCGATCTTGTCCATATTTTGCCTTCCTTCTTTCCGACACGTCGAGGTCCGTTCACCGCAATTCGGAATCACGGGGACGGCGACGCAGGTTGTCCATGTGCCTGGAGTCAAATATTTATTTCGATCCCACGCCCGATACGACACTGCGGTCACACAAGAGTGTTCTCCGTCGACCCCCCAGTTCCCGTGGTCTGTCCATTCAGCGGAACTGCGCGCACGCGCCACGCAAACCTGGTCCGGTCGGACGCATCGGTGGTCAGTCATCGATTCATCCTTCACCGGAACGGACAGGTTTGCGGATCCTGTTCGTTTGCAATGGAATTGGAATGAGACAATTCGAGGGAGAGGTCGCTTTCGCACTGGAGCGTGTCGTGGTGATACCAGCGGCCCTGGTTGGCCAGCAATGGACCTGGAGCATGATGTTTAGCAATTGCGCGCCGATCACGTCGACTGCACGGACTTGGCCACACCGGCGGGCACGACAGAAGACACCTCGGGCACAGAAAGCACTCGGAAGAAACGTAAGGCATTGCAGCCCCAAAGCGTTACTTCGACGTATTTCCCGACGCCCGAGTCACCCGATCCAACAACTCGGCCGGAACGCCAATCGCCGAGCGGACATACCAGCGACCAGGATTGCAAGGTTCTGTCGGCCTGAATTATACTGCACTGGTGTGGATTACACCGATAGACAGGTTAGACATTGTCGGATCGTCTCCCCCTTCCGTGACGGCTTTGCTCCCGCACGAAAGCAACCGGCTCGTCGATCAAACCGCCATGGACGCGGCCAGCGCCGGGATGATGACTGCGGAGATGTCCATCGAACGTCGACGGCGGCGAGGCATTCCGGCCACGACGTGCGAGACATCGAAGATTGCGCCGCGAAGAGCGGCAACCATGTAATCGGTTCTGACCGCGCGGGTGGGTCCGGACAGCGACAGTGCCAGCAGCCCACGATCGACCTCTACGGTTGCTGCAACGACCGTCATGCCGAGAACGCTGCCCTGCGCTTCGATCGCGACACCGTCACGTTCGACGACTTTGCGTACTTCTCGGTCGAGCTGGGAACGAGTGCGCACGCTGTAGCAGGTCGGTGGATGGTCGAAAGCGATCTCGGGCCAGTCGATCGGATCCATAGCCGCGAGCAACGCGTGCCCTGCAGCCGAAACCGCTGCAGACTGACGAGCCCCGACCAGCAATCGGGGGTGGGATTTCAACCAGTGCCCACTGCTCTCGAGGTGCAAAATTTCTGAACCTGCCAGGGCACTGAGGTGAACGGTCAACCCTGTCCGCCCGTGAAGCTCGTTCATGACCGGCAGCGCAGCTTGCACATTCTTCTGCCGAATCACCTGCGATCCGAGCTCGAACATCACCATCCCCAGTGTGTACTCGAAGCCGTGCCGCTCGATCCACCCCAGCTCCACCATGCGTTGCAGGATCCGATGTGTCGACGATCGTGGCAGGTTCGACCGACGCGCTATCTGAGCGAGGGTAAGCGGCCGTTGCCCGACGAATGCACCGAGCAGTGATGCAACTCGGTCGATCATCGCGTGTGGCGAGTCGTCAGTTTGCGCAGATGTCACAGGATGTCCCTCCGAAACGAAATGTCAGAATCTGACAGTAAGTCAGAGGATGCCGTGAGTCAAGTCACAATTTGCTCGGCCTAGCAGATAGATCACACGACGTGTTCCGCCTGGCAACACAGCTGTCCGAGCGAAGTGCGCGCCGCGATATGCTCGGAACTGGAACAGCAGATGGGGGAAGCGTGGACACAGCAGCGCCCACTAGGAAGACACTCAGCGAACGCCGAGGCGAGGAACTACGCCTCACTATCGCGTTGACCGCGCGGGATCTTTTTGTCGCCGAAGAGTCCACTTCGGTCACAGTCGAGAGAATATGCGACGCAGTCGGAATCAATCCCCGCACGTTTCACCGGCACTTCCCGGTGAAGGAAGACGTAATACGACCGCTGCTGCGCCGCAGCGAGTCCGTCATCATCGAAGCCTTGGCGCGAACCTCTCCGGACGCCGACCCCATCGAGACGTTGGTGATGATATTCACCACAGAGTTGGTGCAGAACAGTATTCTGCACAACGACTATCGATTCATGACCCTCATAGTCACCAATGCGCCGTATCGGCTCCGCTGGCAAGAGTGGGACGAGGAACTGTGCGCACCGATCACCGAGTTCCTTTCCACCCGGCTTCATCTGAGCAGCGATCCGTTCCTGCGAAACCTGCCCGCAACCCTGGCCATCCAAACCGCAAGACAGGCTTTGATTTATTGGGTCCGCGGCGGCACGGAAGATCTGGACAAGTTGGAGGATGTTCTTCGCGGCGGCATGACCGCTCTGTTCTCCGGGTACGGCTAGGTTAGCCTGGCCACGGCCTTCATCCTGTCGCAACGGGCAACAAGCAATGTCGACGCCGGTGCGCTCGGTGTGCGTCGCTGCACTCTCCCGAGTTGACGGCACTTTCCCGCAACCCGGTTACTCTCGGTCCTTTTCGCGAGCAAAAAACTGGGTATTCTTGCCGACTCACCTTTGATCGCCTGCATTTGGTCGATCCGGCTGCAGAGGTTCAGTAAATCCCACAACCCTGCAGGAATCCTCGAGACAATCGACGCGAAAGCATGATAAATGCGCCCAACCGAAGCTCTAAGTGGGGCAGCGCTTTTCGTTCCGTCGCCAGCCATCGGATCCCGACCGGAACCTGGAAGCCGGCCGCGAGGACCCAGCTCACTGGCATTGCGCCAATAGGGCGAAACGCCTCCGCCCTGGCGCGGTCGGCATTGCAGTCCTCCTTTTGACAAAGCCCGGCCAAGCGATTGCTTGGTCGACGTCAGCTTACTTCTCGAATGGAGACGCGATTGTGACGAGCTTCGGAACCCAGACGGGCGCCAGTGCTGAAAAGAACATGGACGAGACAGAATCCGGCGGAACCAGTCGACGCGGCATTCTCCGAGTCGCGTTGTCGAGCTTGCTGGGCACAACGATCGAGTACTACGACCTCTTGCTGCGGGACGATGGCCTCGTTGGTGTTCGGCACCGTATTTCCCGGACTCGAGCAGCGGAGTCGCCATCATCACAGCGTTCGGCACACTCGCGGCCGGATATGTTGCCCGTCCGGTCGGCGGCATGATCTTCGGCCACTTCGGAGATCGTCTGGGCCGCAAACGAACTCTTGCCGCGTCGATGCTGCTGATGGGTGTTGCTAGCACTGTGATTGGCATATCGCCGGGATACAGCACCATCGGATGATGCGGCCTGGGCGGCAGTGCGGACAGGGAATTAGCACAGTCCATCGAGTTACTGTACCTTTTGTACGGTAACTGTTGTGGGGTCGAGGGACCCAGCGAGCAAGGGAGTTTTGTGAGTTCAGCACGACGTTGGGGTGTCTTGGTCACGGTAGCCACGGGACTCCTGCTGATCACCCTGGACAATTCGATCCTCTACACCGCCCTGCCTACGTTGGTGCAGGACCTCGGCGCCACGAGCTCCGAAAGCTTATGGATCCTCAACGCCTATCCGGTCGTGATGGCCGGCCTTCTGCTGGGCGCTGGAACGCTCGGCGATCGGGTGGGTCACCGACGCATGTTCCTCATCGGATTGGTCGTGTTCGGCGCAGCGTCTCTCGCAGCTGCGTTCTCCACAACCCCCGAGACCCTCATTGCCGCGCGAGCGGTACTGGCGGTGGGTGCGGCCGCAATGATGCCGGCGACACTGGCCCTGGTTCGGTTGACGTTCGACGACGAGCGTGAACGCAACGTTGCCGTCGGGGTGTGGGGGAGCATGGCCGTCGTGGGCATCGCCCTAGGCCCTATCGTCAGCGGCTTGTTGCTGACGCACTTCTGGTGGGGGTCGGTGTTCCTGGTCAACGTCCCGGTAGTCGTGGTCGCACTGGCGGCCACGATGGCGCTCGCGCCCTCCAACGACGCAGACCCATCGAAGAAGTGGGACCTGCTCTCCTCGATATACGCTCTCCTAGCCCTGGTCGGTCTGGTCATCGCGATCAAGGAGGTTGCGAAAATCGGCGGGTCGACTTCGACCGTCATCGTGGCAATCGGCGCTGCTGCGGTGGGCTCGGTCCTGTTCGTCCGCCGTCAGGCCCGTCTTCCGTACCCCCTGCTTGTCTTCGGTATCTTCCGCAACACTGCATTCCTTGCGGGAACTCTCGCCGCGGGCTTTGCGATGTTCACGATCGGCGGAGTGCAGCTGGTCACCACTCAGCGATTCCAGCAAGTTGCCCAGTTCTCGCCCCTCGAAGCCGGAACACTGGTCGCCGCACTCGCTCTCGGATCGCTACCCACTTCGATTCTCGCCGGTGCGATCGTTCATCGAACAGGTTTGTTGCCCATGATCAGTGGCGGCTTGGCCCTCAGCTTCATCGGCGTCGTCGCGGCGGCGGTCACGTTCGAGGGCAACCTGGCCGTGTTCGCGGTCACCCTTGTCGTGATCGGGATGGGTCTGGGTGCCACCATGGCCGTCGCATCCTCGGCGATCATCAGTAATGTTCCCGCGAACCGCGCGGGCATGGCCTCATCCGTGGAGGAGGTGTCCTACGAGTTCGGAAACCTTACTGCTGTAGCACTTCTCGGTTCGCTCGTCACTGCGATCTTCACGTCCTCGATTCGTATCCCAGACGGTGCCGACCCCGTTGCAGGCGCGAGTATCGACAGCGCACGCACCGTCGCCACAGAGAATCCAGGCATCAGCGACGAACTGACGCGCGCGGCCGGAACCGCCTACGACAGCGGCTATTCCACCGTCATGATCGTCGTCGCCGTCACACTTGCCCTCGCCGCTGCAGGAACAGGTGTGCTGTTGCGACGACACGGGCCTGGTTCCTCCCTCGTCACTGCTCACTGAGAGGGGCGAAACATGCGTCCCAGTAAGCGATCCGATATCCTCGCCGCCGCGGCGCGACTCGTGCAGCGGGAGGGCATCGCAGCGGTGAGATACGACAGCATCGCCGCTGAGTCCGGTATCACCAAAGGTGGGTTGGTGTATCACTTTCCGTCCCGTGAAGAGCTGATCACAGCACTCCATGAATATCTCGCTGCTCAATGGGACCAGGCTGTGGCTGCGGCAACTGGCAAACCTGCCGACCAAGCAACCGAGACCGAACGCCTCGAAGGGTACGTACGTGCCGCAACACAGGGTGCCACTCGCGCCGAGTTGTTGTTCCTCCTGGAAGGCTCCACCACTTCCGACCATGCCGCGGCGTGGGACGCTGCGCTGACACGGTGGGTGCCGCCCGCACCGACGACAGTCACCGACGCCGTCACCGCCGAGGCGTTCGTAACCCGGCTCGCAGCTGACGGACTCTGGATGTACGAGGCCCTCGCCTCGTCACCTCTCACCCCCGACTTCCGCCGCCAGATCGCAGAGTTGATTGCCGATCGAATTCCCGATCCCCCCGCACTCGAACGCGATCATACGACGGACTGATCTAGTATTCCGAAGGAGCACCGGCGGCGGACAGAACATAGGTTGATAGCAGGTCCGCATGTATACCTGCGACGCACAGCAGGTTTCCTCGAATCAATGGGCCCCGCGCTACTCACACCGAGTTCGCGAAAGCGGGAGAAAATGTACTGTACCGCAGTATCTGCGGGTTTTTTCGGCAGGTGGACCCGCTGGTGCGTTAGTAGCTAGATTTCACCTGTCGGGCGCGACCCGGTCGACAGGCCGTATCTGCGGTCGAATTCTCCGGCTCCAGGTGGGCGTCATCGTGTGGTCCGCCGACTCGTTATCGCAGGTTGGTCCGCTGGCACGAGTCGGCGTCGATCCGCTCCCTCTACCAGGCCCGCTTTGCAGAGATGCTGCGTGACAGCAGTTACCGCACCGTCAAGAAATGTGGCCCTTGTGACTGATGTGTGGGTGTATCCCCGACCTCCTCGTATTTGTCGACGATCTACCGAGCCCACGCGTCGAAGACGCCCCCGCGGAGGTGTGGACCGAGGCTCGCACATTCTATGGGCAGGACGCGTTCGATATCGTGGGTACGTTCGACGGCAATTCCCAATCTGGGTACAGATTTTCGGCTGTTTCCGCAGACAACTGACATTCAAGTCAGCCAGAGCCAGGGACGTCACGATTCCTCCGCCCATCACTTGCCGGCGAGGGAGAAGTTTTTAGGCGGGGCGGCAGTCATGGTAGCTAATACAAAGTCTTGATCAGAAAAGCCAAATGGCAAGCTCCCAAACGAACTGCTGCATCAAGCACGATCACCAGCGGCCGGGTAGGAACAGTTTGTGGCCTCGAGGTTGAGCATGGCCAAAGGGATGAGCGCTTCGGGATGCACGAATCCGAACGCGATGCGAGTGATGAGTCGGATCTTGGTGTTCATCGATTCGACGAATCCGTTGGACAAGCCGTGTTCGATTGCGGCAAGAATCTGATCGCGATGGGTGCCGACACGGCGTTGCAGCGTGACGAAGGAATCGATTCGGCTGCGCCGTGTCCACTGGATCCATCGCTCGAGTGCTTCGGCGGACTGGTCGACGGGGAGCTTGAAGACCGTCTGTAGGCCCTCTTTGAACAAGTAAGCGCGGTAGAGCCGAAGCCGCGGTTGGCTCCCCCTTGTGGCCCACATTGCGGCGGCTCACGGTCCTGTTCGAATCGGCAACCTACGCGCTCTCCTACGGCGTCAGCGCCGACGAGGTAAGGAACACTGTTCGTCACCTCAACGCACTCTTGGACGAACACGAAGGTCGGCTCATCGGGAGAATCGTTTCGACCAGCACGACAGCGACGAGGCTCATCTCGCGACCTACGCGGATGCCGCCCGACTGTCGCCCGGTCCGTTGCGTCATCCGAAACGCTCCGTCCGCCGCACTGCTTCAGCAGCAAAGCTCTCCACCGTCGTGTATGTCGATCGACCTCGTCGATACCGGAGTCGTGCACGCTGGCACCTACAACGGCAATCCCATCGGTCTCGCTGCGGTAGGCGCCACGCTCGACGTGCTAGGTGCCCCGACCGTCTACGACGAACTGGACGACACGTCGGCACGACTCGAGGTCGCGATGCGTTCCGCGTTGGCCGAGCTGCCCACCAACCCGACCATTCGACGAATAGGTTCGCTGATCGTCGTCGCGGAGGACGAACTTCCCGAGGCCGACCGTCTGTGGCCGCAAATCACCGAACGACTTCTGTACAAGAACGTAGTGGCACTCCCGTCCGGAAAAATATTCGTCTCCACAGAACACACCGACAAGGACACGGAGCTGATGCAGCATGCACTGACAGAGTCGGTCGATCACCTGTCCGCACGGGTCTGACCGATGGCACGCCAATCGCTCGACCGGTTAAACTCACCTCAACTCACGGAGGGCGCATGACAACGGCTGACCTCGACTCGTCGACGAAGGTCGACGGGCGCTTGGTGCGGGGTGCCCAGACGCGCGAAAAGCTGCTCGACGCAGCTCTCGAACTGTTCGGCAGCCGCGGGTTCCACGCTACTGGTATGCGCGATATCGCCCACGGTGCCGACATCAGGCCGCCGTCGATCTACAATCATTTCGGGTCGAAGGAAAGCGTTCTTGCCGCCGCGCTCGAGACTGGACTTCGAGAATTTCATCGCTATGTCGTCTTGCCTGACGACATAGGCGCACCGAGTGCGGCTCGGCTGGAGAGCCTCGTCCGCCTTCACGTCGCATATCAGGCGGAGAACTCGAGTTCTGTACGCGCGGCCGACAGATTGCTCGAGTTCATCACTGCAGGTGAGCTGTTGACCGACACCGCGCGTCAAGGCATCGACGAGTTGCTGAAGAACTACCGAATTTTGATCAACAGGTTGATCGACGACATCCGCACCACCACGATCACCATGCTCCCCTCGACCGAGGTGTGCACCGCGGCGGTGCTCTCGCTCTGCGACAGATCCGCGACGTGGCACTCGACGCCGGTCGATATCGAACGAACGCAAGACGAGTGCTGGACGCTGATCGCCGGGATGCTCGGTCAGCGAACCACGATATAAGTCCGATGTCGACAAGCCCGGGTCAATACAGCAACGAGCTGTGCCCCGCGCGGATCCGGGCCGAATACTCGTTCCGGGCGAATCGACACCTCCCCACAACCTAGGATCACGATGTCCCTCTTCGACGTTTCTCCCCGTTCACTCCATCTTCAAGCGCAACTCGAGCACTTCATGGACGAGTGCATCTACCCCGCAGAATCGGTGTACCACCAGCAGATGGCGGAGTCGGGTGATCCCCACTTCCAACCGCCCATTCTCGATGGCCTGAAAGCCGAAGCACGACGCCGAGGACTCTGGAATCTGTTCCACCCGCACCCACAGACCGGTGCCGGACTGACCAACCTCGAATACGCACCCCTCGCAGAAATCATGGGCCGCAGCATCATCGCGCCGGAAGCCTGCAACTGCAATGCCCCCGACACCGGCAACATGGAAGTCCTCGAACTCTTCGGTACCGCCGAACACCGCGCTCTCTACCTCGAACCGTTGCTCGCCGGAACCATGGCCTCGGCCTTCGCCATGACCGAACCGGACGTGGCCAGTTCCGATGCCACCAACGTCGAATTGTCCATGACGAGGGACGCAGACCACTACATCCTCAACGGACGAAAATGGTTCGCCTCCAACGCATTGCACCGCGACTGCAAAGTGCTGATCGTCATGGGCAAGACCGATCCGACCGCAAGTCCGCATCGCCAGCAATCGATGATGGTGGTTCCGATGGACGCCCCAGGCCTGACAGTACGCCGGAATTTGCCGGTCTTCGGATACCACGATCGCGAGGGGCACGGCGAGATCGATTTCGTCGACGTTCGTGTGCCGACCAAGGACGTCTTGAAGGGCGAAGGCGAAGGGTTCGCCATCAGCCAGGCCCGTCTCGGTCCAGGCCGCATCCATCACTGCATGAGAGCGATCGGCATAGCGGAGCGTGCACTGGATCTGATGTGTAGGCGCGCACAGTCGCGCGTGACTTTCGGTAAACCCATCGCGGACAACGCGAACATCCAGGACTGGATTGCCGAATCCCGTATCGACATCGAGATGATCCGACTACTGACCCTCAAAGCGGCACATCTCATGGACACCGTGGGCAACAAGGCTGCGCAGACCGAGATCGCAGCCATCAATGTCGCCGCGCCGGCCATCGCGTCGAGAATCGTCGACCGTGCGATCCAGGTGCACGGCGGTGCCGGCGTCACCGAGGACTTCCCGCTGGCATCGGCGTACGCCCATCTGCGCACACTTCGTCTCGCGGACGGACCAGACGAAGTGCACAAGCGAGCCATCGCTCGCCGAGAGCTGCGCAAACACATCGATTCGCGACCCGAATTGCTCGTCCGATGACCGCGGATTTCACTGGAAAGACCGCTATCGTCACCGGTGCCACCCGCGGAATCGGTTTGGCAACCGCCCGCTCGCTCGCCGCAGCGGGCGCGAACGTGGTGCTGACCTCCAGAACTGCAGAAGCCGCGCACACCGCCGCCACAACCATCTAGGGACGCGCGATCGGTATCGGCGCTCACGCCGCCGATCCCGATCAGGCCCAGCGGTGCGTCGACACCGTACTCGGTACCTTCGGCCGCATCGACATCCTCGTCAACAATGCCGGCACCAACCCTGCGTTCGGGCCGCTGCTATCCCTTGATCACGCACGCGTGCGCAAGACCCTGGACGTCAACTTATGGGCCCCGCTGCTGTGGACCGGGCTCGTGCACAAGGCCTGGATGCAACAACACGGAGGATCGGTCGTCAACACCGCCTCGGTCGGCGGTCTGAGCCACGAACCCGGGATCGGAATGTACAACATCTCCAAAGCCGCGCTCATCTACATGACCAGACAACTCGCCCTCGAACTGGGGCCAGGAATACGAGTGAACTCCGTCGCACCCGGAGTGGTGAGAACCCTTCTGGCAGAGGCGCTGTGGAAGGACCGCGAGGTAGAGGTTGCACAAGCGACCGCCGCATCGCGAGTCGGTGAGCCCGATGACATCGCTGCCGCGATCATGTACCTTCTCTTCCGATGCGGCGTCCTGGGTCACCGGTGAGACGTTGGTGGTCGACGGCGGGCAGCACCTCGGGAACGCACACGGCTTTCGCGCAATGGAGGTGCCCCATGAATGAGCACCCGTCGACTGGAATCGATCCACACGGTCTCCTCCGGTGGATGGAGGACGTCGGGCTCCAGCCACACGGTGACCTCACGCTCCGTCGCATCGGCTTGGGTCAGTCCAATCTCACCTACATGGTGCAGGATGAATCGGAGCGGAGATGGGTCGTGCGTCGACCGCCCCTCGGGGACCTTCTCGCATCGGCCCACGACGTGGTGCGCGAAGCACGAATCATGATGGCGCTCAACAGCACGTCAGTACCCGTACCGAAAATATTTGGTATCACTCATGATCCCGACATCGCCGCGGCACCCGTCGTTCTCATGGACTTCCTCCAGGGACCGTTGATCGACACAATGGACGCCGCCGCGCGGCTCGACGTGACTCGCCGTCATCTCCTCTCACGTTCACTCGTTCACACCCTCTGCGCAATCCACGATGTCGACATCGATCGGGTCGGTCTCAGTGAACTGGCCAACCACAAACCCTATGCGGCCAGACAACTTTCCCGGTGGTCGAGACAATGGACTTCCATTCGGACGCGGAGCCTCCCGATGGTCGATAAGCTGGCGCAACGCTTGTCGGCCGCAATACCACAGCAACACGAGGTCCGTTTGCTTCACGGCGACTTCCATCTATGGAACATGGTGCTGTCCCCCACATCCGACAGTGTCGTCGGTGTGCTCGATTGGGAACTCTCCACACTGGGTGATCCTCTGGCGGATGTGGGCACTATGTTGGCCTACTGGCCGCAGGACGGCGACGCCACGGTAGGCGACTTCGCCCCCTCCGTGCTGCCAGGATTCGCGTCCCAGGCCGACATGATCGACCACTACTTCGGCGAAACCGGCCGCGACCGTAGCGCATTGCCGTTCTGGCAGTCTCTCGGACTGTGGAAACTGGCGATCATCGCCGAAGGCGTCGTCGTGCGCTCCGAGCAGAACTCCGAGAACAGAGCAACCGCAGGCACTCCTACCCGTGCCCAGGTCGACGCATTGCTGGCACACGCATCCCAAGTGGCAAGTTCCACCGGAATTTGATTGCCTTACTCCAGAGTTCGTTTGATCCGAGGGGACAACATCTACGAAGGCGAAAGACCATGACACACTACGACTCTGCAAGCGAAAAGGCAGAAAGCTCATCAGAGACGGCCTCTGACGTTGACGACCAGCCCGAGCTGTGGTTGAGCATTCACCAGGACGAGCTCGTGGGCCAGGCCCTCGCCGAACTATACGAAAAGGCGGAAGCCGACCCGGACGTCCGAATGCAGTACTTGGTGATTGCAGAACTGCAGAGGAGGACCGTCGCCACCGTGGCCGTACTCATCGACAGGCTCGCGCTGCAAAACCGGGCGATGAGCTACGACGACGCAATGGCAAACGCCAGACAAATTCTGGCGATGGAACTGGCGGCGACAATCGAAGAGCGCCTAGAACCACTACTTAACACCGTTCCCGACACGCTGGCGGTATACCAGGATCTACTCGACACTTGCACAAGAACGCAGGACAAGGCGGTTGCCGCCTTGTTGGTGAACCACGAACGTGGTTGGGACGTATACCTTCGACGCCTGCTGACGGGGGAAGCGGGACGACCGATCGCTGCCCAGCTCGCGGTGCAACACATGGCGAATTTCACTCCCGCCTGACCGCCGAACACGTTGCGTCGGAGACAGGCCAAACCGTCGCCCAGCGCATCTGCGATCCCTGACACGGAGTACAAGATCGCGTCGGCAGCTACGCCCGCGCCCGACGTCGCGGCTGAGCACTCAATGCGCCGCACATGGGTGCAGACGCCTCCACTAACAGGAGCGCAAGGTCGGCGCGCTCATCGTCGCTCCGCTGCAAATATGCCGAAGGGTGCACCCAGGGCAGGTCAGCCTGCCGTCCGCGGGTATCCGTCGTGGGCCTGTCGATGCTCGCGACTCGCACCGAACTCTACGATGGCCGCCCACTTCCCTGATACATCACCATCGAATTGGCCTGTAAAGCCGAAACCTCGAAGATGGTCCGCATTCGAGTCCGATGAAAAGACACCTCCGCGGCCGGGAAGAAATCAAACACGAGACGCCCTCTGCCTAACCGGCAGTTACCGCACCGTCAAGCAATGTTGACAATTCTGCGGGATGTCGAGCTCAACCCTCCAGTCCGCACATGCTTCGTCGATTTTATGGTCTCAAGCAATTGACTCACATCGCGGTGACGAGGTCGGGGTCCGATTCCCCATGCATGCGATGAGTTGTGCGGCGGTGGGTCTCGGTGCGCAGGATCGCAAGCCCGTGGTGTCCGATGTGCCGATTCGCGCAACGCCCGATTTCCACCCGGTGCGTGTCGAACGCATCAGCTGTGACAGGTGCAGATACCGGCCGTGAATGTGTACCTCAGTAAGGCTGAGACACAACGGATCCCACGGCTCGTATCGCCGGGCAGACGCACCGACAGCAATCCGGACCGGGAAACGGGACGACCATTGACTGCTTCGGTCAATGGTCTTGTGGACCTCCAACAGTGCCTGCATAGTGATCTGGAGCACCCGCCTTCCCTGATGAAGTCGGCATCACACTCTGTTACTCGGTGCTCCTGCGACCACCTCCTGCGGGCAACCCGCCGTGAGCGAGTCTCGCCGACATCACAGAACGAAAGGATACGAAGTCACAGTGGATTCTCTGCTCGGTGGAATACGAATCCTTGATCTTTCCCGGTTGGTTGCCGGAAATCAGCTGACGATGATGCTCGGCGATTTCGGCGCGGACGTAATCAAGGTGGAACAGGCAGGCGTCGGAGATTCTTTACGACGTTGGCAGGTCGAAGAAGTCGAGGTGCACTGGAAAGTATACGGACGCAACAAAAGGAGCATCGAGCTCGACCTCAAGCGCGACCTCGACCTGACCCTGTTGCTGCGTCTCGTCGAAACCGCCGATGTCCTCGTCGAAAGCTTCAAGCCCGGCGATCTCGAACGCTTCGGACTGAGCCCGGAGGTCCTGCGTGGGCGGAACCAGGCGCTCGTTGTCACCCGTATCTCGGGCTGGGGACAGACGGGTTCGCACTCGAAACGTCCCGGCTTCGGGACGCTGGTCGAGGCAATGTCCGGGTTTGCTGCCATGAACGGGTTCGCCGACCGCCCGCCCGTCCTTCCCCCCGGGGCCCTCGCGGACATGATCGCGGGAATTTACGGCGCATTCGCAACGGTCGCAGCCGTTCGTAAAGCCGAACAGACGGGTGAGGGACAGGACATCGATCTCTCTCTATTCGAACCACTCTTCTCCACGCTGGGTCCGCAGGCGCTCAATTACGCACTGACCGGTCTCGTTCCCGAACGCTCCGGCAGCAGGATGAACATTTCCGCACCCCGCAATGTCTACGAGTGTTCCGACGGCAAGTGGTTGGCGATGTCCGGGTCCACGCAGCCCATGGCCGAGCAGTTTTTCCGCGTCATGGACCGGTCCGATCTGGTGACTGACCCTCGGTTCGTCACCAACGCAGCCAGAGTCGCGAACATGGACGCGCTCGACGCCATTGTCGGTGAGTATTTCGCCCGTTCGACTCTTGCCGAAAATCTCGGCGTCATGGAGAGCGCCGGAATCACCGCAGCACCCGTCTACGACATCTCCGATCTGGTGCGCTCCGAGTACTTCAGGACTCGGCGAGTTCTCATCGACGGCCCGGATGCCGATGACCCCGACCGTGTCATTCCCATGCACGACGTAGTCCCGCGTCTGTCGGGAACGCCAGGATCGGTGGCCCGTCCCGCGCCCCGACTCGGTGAGCACACCGAGGAAATCTTGCGATCAATCGCAATCGACGACGAATGGGACGAGTTCGCGGCACACATCGATGGCTGAGAGACGCACCATTCCAACCCAAACACGAAGGACTACAACATGACCGGCAATTGGATCGTTCTGCACCTCTTGGTCGCAGTCGCCATAGTTATCGGGCTCATCGTGCGTGTCAAAATGAACCCGACGCTGGCTTTGATTCTCGGATCGATCTATCTGGGAATCGCCGGAGGCCTTGGCTTCGGTGGCACCGCGGAAGCAATCACCACAGGTTTCGGAGAACTGATGGCCGAATTGGGGCTCCTTATCGGGTTCGGCCTCCTGCTGGGCTCGCTCCTTCAAGCGACAGGCGTTCTTCAAGCTTTGGTCCGGAAGCTTCTGCGATCGATCGGGCCGCGCAGGCTCCCCTACGCTCTCGGATTGGCGCTGTGCACGATCTTCCCGTCGGTGTATCCGGACGTGCAGTTCGTCCTCGCTGCACCGTTGATACGCGATGCGGCATCCGAATCCGATCGTCATCACCTACCGCGGATGGCTGCAGGCATGCTCGCAGGCGGCTTGGTCGGACTGGCCATGGTCGTCCCGGGGATTGCAACTGTCGCCATCGCCGGCATACTCGGAATATCCCTGGGCTCGGTGCTTGTGTACGGATTCGTTCTCGGCCCGGTCACTGTGCTCATCGCAACCTTCTTCAGCTGCGCACTTCTCGACCGAATCTGGAACCCGGATACCGACACGGTCACCGACGACGTCCCACCCCCGTTGGCCGAAAGCTTGCCGACCACAGACAATCCCGGTGGCACTGCCAGCCATGCACAATCCGGTACCGGAACCGGAACCGTCGTCGCTGGTCCGCCGCGGCAACGCCTCTGGACCTCTCTGGTCCCCACAGTCCTGCTTCCTGTTCTGCTCATCGCAGCGGGCACCATTGTCGATGTCGTCGCCGGCGAAGTGCCCCCGGTTGTCGGATTCTTGTCCAATCCCACCATTGCACTCCTGATCGGCTTGCTGGTGGCCTACGTGATCGCCCGCCGTAGCCAGGGAACAGACCGAGTCGAGGCCGCTATCGGTGACGGGCTCAAGCGGGCCGGAAGCGTTCTGCTGGTCACCGGCGCAGGCGGCGCGTTCGGAACGGTGGTGGCCGGCACCGACATCGCCGTAGTGGTCTCGAAATTGTTCTCGAACGCACAGACCACCAATTCGGTGCTGATCGTCCTGCTGGCCTGGACAGTCGCGGCCTTGGCTCACTTAGGCGTCGGATCCATCTCCGTCGCCGCGATCACCGCTACTGGCATCATCGCGCCTTCGTTGGTCGGCGGGTCGGTGCCGCTCGTTCTCGTTGCGCTTGCCATCGGATCTGGTTCCCTGTTCGCCGTCCATATCAACAGCAACGGCTTCTGGTTGATTCGCTCGCTGCTGGGCCTGACAACGAGCGGCGCATTCAAAATAAACACTCTGGTCAGCTCCATCGCATCCGTGGTGGCCCTGATTCTGGTCACAATTCTCGCTGTAGCCCTGTGAACTGGCCGTCCGCTAGTAAAGGAAAGACGGTGACAACGTGACCAATAACCGCGAGCCTTGGATCTCAGGCGCAAAAAGTCTCTTGTTCGCGCCGGCGAGCCGACCCGAGCGATTCGACAGAGCCGACAGCAGCGGAGCCGACGGTATTGTCCTCGACCTCGAGGACGGGGTAGCGGAGGCGGATAAAGCCGACGCTCTCGGTAACGCGATCACCTGGCTCCGAAACGGTAGTCGAGCGATCGTACGAATCAACGGATCGGGAACCGATTGGCAGCTCCATGAGTTGAAGCGTCTCGGAGATCTCGCAGACGTGACGGTAATGGTGCCGAAGGTCGAGACAATCGGGGACATAAACGTCGTCGCCGCGGCGCTACGCCCCGGCAGGCACGCGATCGTCGCCACCGTAGAGACCGCATGGGGATTGCTGAACCTTCCCGAAATTTGTTCGGCTCCGTCCGTAGTGCGGATTGGCTTCGGCAACGTCGACCTTGCCACAGATCTGGGTGTTCGCGCGACAGATCGTGCAGCACTGCAGTATTCACGGTCCGCCGTGGTAGCGCACTCCCGCGCGTTCGGACTGGCCGCGCCGCTGGACGGCGTCACTCTCGACACGAAAAACGAGACCGTTGTCGCCGATGATGCTGCGTACGCCGCGTCCCTGGGCTTTGGAGGTCGGATCTGCATTCACCCGGCCCAGGTAGCGAGAACGAACGAGGCGTTCGCTCCCTCTGCGAGCGAACTGGAGTGGGCAGCGAGGGTCGTCGCAGGCTCCGAACATTCTGCTGTCGGCGTAATCGACGGCGAGATGGTGGACAAGCCCGTCGTGGAGCGGGCACGCCGCATACTGGCCAGGAGAGGAACCAACTGAACGACGGCCCCGGCGACAATGGTTCATAGAGTCGCGGCAGTCGAGCCAATCCACCGCTTCGAGGAATCGATCCGTGTCAACGCATACGTAGGGGAGGGCACATGGCCGTCACATTAGTCGTAGAAGGGGCCGAAGCTCGGCAGTTCGTCTATCGCGCTTCACAACTGGCCGAGCTGGCCGCGTATCTACACGCTCTCACCCACCCGGAGCATCACCGGGGCAGCCGAGACCTGATCTCGTCCGCCCTCATCGAGTTGCCACCGTCGTTGCTCTCCCGAATCCGGCTCTGGTCGCCGATGTGGGGGGTCCAGCGGGCTCGGTTCTTGTTCCCGCTCGATTTGTCATCCGATGTATCTTTCGACCAGGAATTACAAGGCGTCGTCGACTACCCTCCCGACTTGTTTCTCGAGACCAGTGCGAAATGCATCATCGAAACACTGCGAGATTATTCCGCCCAGTTTCCGGAAACGAGGGAACGGCTACGAAACGATCTGCTGACGCACACGAAGCGATTATCGAGAGAGCGTTCGGAGATAGCCACTCGCATTCTCGACGACCCGGATGGCTGCAGGAAGGAAATCGCGGACATCCTTGCAGACGCCGGCACTCAGCCTCATTTTCGCAGACAATGGAGTGCAATAAAGCCCAGGCTGGCGGGCGAGGTCATGCTTCGGCAACGCGAGCTCCAGATCCGTGGCGGCATCAGTATCGCGGATACCAGCGATACTGCGCGGACCTACAACGACCCCACGCGCGTCGTGTTCGACAAGCTGTACCACGCGTTCGCGAGCGTAAAAGAAGAATCCGTTGTCGGAGTTCCGTCTATTTGGTCCGCCCCCCACTTCGTGGTAAAGCACGTCAGTGGAATGCCGATCGTCGTTCAATATCCGCTCCACCAAGCAGGCCCGATCAGTTTCGACCTGATAGCACACCGATTGGAAGCACTGAACGACCCGATGCGGGTCAAGATCTGCTACCACATTCTGCGAGAGCCACGTGCGACTATCGATCTAGCCGCACAATTGAACACATCGGAAGCGCAGATTTCCCGAAACCTCCGCAAACTGCGCGAGGCAGGCCTGGTGATCGGTGAGCGTGACGGCCGAGTCGTTCGGTACCGGATGAACACCGACGCAGTCCGACGACTCGGGGCAGATTTCATGGACACCCTGCTGCACTGAACAAGACAGGCAGTACGTGGTGCCGAGATCGTCGACGTCGACGATCTCGGCACGCGGTTCGCCGAGGGCTGCTGCCCACCGAAGCAGGAGCTGTCCGGCGAGCGTTCGATCCCCTGGAATCGAACGCGCAAGGCCGGTGGTAGTGGGAACCCGGCCGTGAGCCTGCAGTCTTGCGGAAAGCTCCGTCCCGTCGAGGCGCAGACCACCGGATTTATTCTCTAGGGTTCGCCCCCGCGGTTCGACTTCATTTGAATTGACCTACGAAACAGGCATGCCAAGGGGTGTGCGAATGCTGTTCAGCCAACAGAAACCGACTCTTCCAACTTTGTGCTCTGACGTCGCGTCGAGCTGACCGACAAGCGCTCGGCTCTGGTCAACCCACCCCAAATACCGTACGGCTCGTTGGATTCGAGTGCGTGCTGTAGGCACCGTTCGATTACTGGGCACTGCGCGCAGACCCGCTTTGCATCCTTCTCGAGAATCGAACGGGAGTACCCCCGCAGTTCGGTGGGAGGAAAGAACATACCGACGGGCATTGCACGACATGCCCCTCGGACCTGCCATTCCCATTCGTCGCACTGCGGCCGAGGCAGCTGCAGCGGAGGAAACGCTGTTCGCACCTCAAACCTCCGTAGTTGTTGTAGCTGTCTGCCTGAGCACATTCGTCAACCGTTTCGTGCGATCATGCCGTTTCGGTGATCGGGCGGTCGACCCAGCTCATCAGGTCGCGCAACTTCTTGCCGGTGACCTCGATGGGGTGCTCGGCGTTTTCCTTGCGCAGGCCTTCGAGCTCGGTGTTGCCGTTCTCGACGTTGGCGACCAGGCGACGCGTGAACTCACCCGACTGGATGTCGGCCAGAATGGCCTTCATCCGCTCCTTGGTACCTGCGTCGATGACGCGAGGTCCCGAGAGGTAGCCGCCGAACTCCGCGGTGTCGGACACCGAGTAGTTCATGCGAGCGATGCCGCCCTCGTACATGAGGTCGACGATGAGCTTGAGCTCGTGCAGAACCTCGAAGTACGCCATCTCGGGTGCGTAACCGGCCTCGACCATGACCTCGAAGCCGACCTTGACGAGCTCCTCGGTGCCACCGCACAGCACGGCCTGCTCACCGAAGAGGTCGGTCTCGGTCTCTTCCTTGAACGTGGTCTTGATGACGCCTGCGCGCGTGCCGCCGATGCCCTTGGCCCACGACAGTGCGAGCGCCTGGCCCTCACCCTTCGGATCCTGATCGATGGCGATGAGCGCGGGAACGCCCTTGCCGTCGACGAACTGGCGACGCACGAGGTGGCCGGGGCCCTTCGGTGCGACCATGCCGACAGTGACGAACTCCGGAGCCTTGATCAGGTCGAAGTGAATGTTGAGGCCGTGGCCGAAGAACAGCGCGTCGCCATCCTTCAGGTTGGGCTCGATCTCCTCGGAGAAGATCTTGGCCTGAGCGGTATCGGGTGCGAGCACCATGATCACGTCGGCCCACTCGGACACCTCGGCGGGCGTACCGACCTTCAGGCCCTGCTCCTCCGCCTTGGCGCGGGACTTCGAGCCTGCCGCCAGGCCGATGCGAACATCGACGCCGGAGTCGCGCAGGCTCAGCGAGTGCGCGTGGCCCTGGCTTCCGTATCCGATCACAGCGACCTTGCGGCCCTGGATGATCGACAGATCAGCATCGTCGTCGTAGAACATCTCGACTGCCATGGGTTTGGGACTCTTTTCTTTTCATAAACGAACGTTCGGTGGGCATCTCCGCTGGACGAGCGGAATGTGCAACCGGGTTTCTTGAACCCGCCATAGTTCCCGAAAATGAGGATATCATCTCACATTGGATACCGATGAGACTCGGTCCGGCTGCACAGCCCTGGCCAAGCCCGGCACACATTTCTGCACGCCTGAAGGGTGCGCACCCGAGTTTCCAGTTCGGCAGGCCCGTCGGGTCACCGTTCGATGTCGACCGGATGACACGCTCCTCGCGGTGAAGGCAACCGACTGGCTGCGGCTGCAAGCCGGCCGACACCCGGAAACCGGCGTGACCGTCGAGCGTCCGTTTTGGGGTGGGCACGCGTGAGCTAGAACGTTCCGTCTGGCTATGTCACGGGCCGGTCAACTGTTGGAGATGGAGGTGACGCTCAGCGGTATCGAGACCACTGAGGATCGTCAATCGGCCAGCGCCGCCCATCCGCTCAGTGCGCCGTCCATCGATGAGAGGAGTCGAGGACCGAGTTCTCTCCGTGAGTGGCCGGCCTCGTTCATCAAATCCAGCACTTCCCGGGGGTCGAAGAGCAAGTTGCACAGAAATAGTGCATGCGACGACAACGAGGGGTCGAGATGTCGGTCGGCCAAGTACTCGGAGATCGGACGACCCCAGGCGACTTGGACCAACAACACAACGGGGTCCTTCGCATTGAGTCGTTCGAAGAATCCGTGTCGCGATCTGAAGTTGACCATGACATGTCCGTGCTCTTGGATCAGTCCGATCCAGTGGTCCAGCAACGACGAAATTAGTTCTCTACCTGTGGCTTTGCAGCCGGCACTGTACCCGATCAGGTCGTCGATGATGGTGAGGACGTAAGCGTTGACAAGCGCCTCGGCCGAGGAAAAATGGCGGTACGCGGTCGCTATGGCGATATCCGCTCGATCCGCCACGTTCTGCATGTTCAGGTCGGAACCATCGCGTATCAGCTCGCTGGCGGCAGCGAGCAGCCTGCGTTTGTTGCGGATCGTGTCGCGTCTAGCGCCCTTTTGCGACCGCTGGCCATTCAGGAGACTGAGCGAGTGCTCGGCTGCGAGCACGCCCTCCGATAGCGCCAAACCCAAAACCTCCATCGCTGTACCCGATTCGGAGCATCCGTACCCGGCTCTTTCTCAACTGAGAGGTTACTCCGAGATCAGCCGCCACTCCTAGCCGAAACACAAAACTCGCCGTTGACAGTTCCAATTCGAGACACTAGTCTCACTTACAACTTATCAATCATTTAAGCCTGAATGCACATTTCGGCATTCCTTCCTCTGACAGGAGAGCTTCCTTGTTTATCAATGTCTCGGCTGACAACTGCCCGGTGACCAACGACTTCGACCGCCCGAGCGCATCCGCCGTGGCAGCGATCGCCGGGTATCCGGCCGCGAACATCGGGGACGCGCAGGACCGCCTCAACCTCATGAGCGCGAGCATCAAGACGCAGTGGACCGGTGCACGTTGCGCGGGCCCGGCAGTGACCGTGTACACCCGCGAAGGTGACAACCTTGCCATCCACCGGGCACTCGATGAAGTTGAAGTCGGTGACGTCCTGGTCATCAACGGGCGAGGCGACGGGAACCGCGCAGTGTTCGGTGACCTACTGGCAGAGATTTGCCTCGCGAAAGGTGTTGCAGGGGTGGTCATCGACGGAACTATCCGCGACCGCGAAGCCATCGCCGAGGTGGGCCTGCCCACCTGGGCGACCGGAGTTACCCCGACCGGGCCGACCAAGAACGGACCGGGCGTGATCGGACAATCGATCGCCTGCGGCGGCGTCGTGGTTTCGTCCGGTGACATCATCGTCGCCGACGACGACGGCGTAGCCGTCGTAGCTCCTGCTCGCTTGGCCGAGGTCACGGCCAAGCTGGCGACGATCGACAAGTTCGAGAGCGAATTGCGCGCACGTATCCGAGCAACTGCGCACACAACCCAGAGCGTGCTGGCATGACCACCTTTGAACCATCCCCCGCCGTCCTACGAGTCGCGGCGACATCCAAACGTCCTGCGATGGGCTCGGCTCCCGAGAACGCGGTCTCCCTGGCGATGGGCGAACCCGACTTCGACACCCCCACCGCAGTCATCGGCGCAGCGTCCGCTGCCCTCGAAGCGGGAGAAACACACTACGCCGACCAGAACGGGTTGCCATCTCTGCGGCACGCACTGGCCGATAAACTTTCACGAGACGGTCTCGAGTACAACCAGGATCAGATCCTCGTATCCCACGGTGCCACTGCTGGTCTCGCATCGGCCATCCTGGCGACCGTCGGTCCCGGAGACCGTGTCGTTATCCCAGAGCCGTGCTACTCGCTGTATGCCGATCTCGTCGAACTCGCTGGCGGTACAACAGTGTTCGTAGGACTGAGCCCTGACATGCACTGGGATTTACCCGCACTCCGTGACGCGCTCGTGGGCGCGAAACTGATGGTGTTCTCCAACCCGTGCAATCCCACTGGCATCGTGCACACCCGCGAGGAACTGCTCGCTCTCGGCACGATGATCGAAGGCACAGACACACTTGTCATCGCAGACGAGGCATACGACGCAATCGTGTACAGACCCACAGTGTTCACCTCGGCATTGGATGTCGAATCACTGCGCGAACGAACGATTTACGCGCAGACGTTCTCCAAGACCTACGCCATGACCGGCTGGCGCGTGGGCTACATCGCTGGACCGGCCGACGTCATCGCCGCAGCTTCCCGGGTGCACCGCACTTTCAACGGCTCGGTCAACACCGCAGTACAGCTGGCCGCGCACACCGCCCTTGAAACCGGCCACGAGGTGATCGATGGAATGGTCGCGAGCTACCGCGAACGCCGAGACCTGTTGCTCGAGCTCCTTGCCGGCATCCCACACCTCAGTCCCTATCCTGTCGACGGAACGTTCTACTCGTTCGTGCGGTACGACCTCGATGTTCCGTCGGAACAAGTGACCGCCGAGCTGCGCGGTCAAGGGCTTTTGGTACGTGCGGGATCGGAATACGGGCCAAGCGGAGAAGGCCACTTCAGACTGTCGTTCGCAGCCGACGCGGACAGCATCGCGCGAGCTGCGACTGTGCTCAGGAGTTACTTTTCCTCCGTGCCCGCGAACGAAGCGTCGCTGGTCAGGACCTGATTCGGCCGGGAAATTTGTCACCACGGTGTGTGGGCGGGTACCGCGAACACGAGAAGGCGTCCACGCCACCTCCCGCAAAGTTTCGTGCGCCCGAACTGATGCCTGCAGGACAACGCTCGCCGGTGTCGGAACTTACAGGACATGACGCACCCGCCCGGACCGGCACGTTCGCATTACCCCGGCAACCGGCCCGGTCCTATCCAAAGACGTTGCTGCAGCTCGATGTCCATACCCCGTGCAGCATCGGTATCCGCGATCGAACCAAGGACGACCACGATGAGCTCTATCCCCTCCCGTGCCGACGAAGTGCGGTACTCAGACCATCTCGACGAGTTGTTTCGGTCTGAGCCGCGGCCAGACGAAATCTCGGTTCTCGACGGTTTGGCCCCGGGAGACATCCACGCTCACGTGCAGTTCTCGTCCGCGGGCGACGACGCGACCCGCGCGGTGGTGTCGGTATACGCGGCAGGAGCTGGTGTGAGGTTGTCCTGGTTCCTTCCCGTGCTGCACGGGCTCGGACTCGACCTCATCGACGAATTTCCGACGGACACCACGCGCGCCGACGGACTCACCGCTCACGTGTACAGGTTCCGAGTGGACGTTCGCCGGCCGATGCGGGACGAATCACTGGGTGAGCGATTCACCGATGCGTTCCAGGCTGTATGGCGTGGACTCACCGAATCGGACAGCCTCAACGGCTTGGTCACCGAAGCTGGGCTGAACTGGCGTCAGGTAAGCGTCCTCAGGGCCTACGCCCGCTACTTGCTGCAAAGCGACTTGCCATACGGCCGTGAACGCATCGAAGCCGTCCTGCGCGAGAACACCGCAATCACGATCGCCCTCGTCGAACTGTTCGAAACCCGGCACCGCCCTGACTTCGCCGGCAACCGCGACGACGAGGGGCAGCGGCTTGCAACAGCCATCGCAGAGATGATCGACGACGTCGTCCACCTCGATGCGGACCGTATTCTGCGCGCCTACGTGGCGCTGGTGCAGAGCACGACTCGAACCAACCACTTCGTCGCTGGCACCGGGGCGCTCGCCCTCAAGCTCGCGCCCAGCGATCTGGCCTTTCTTCCCGACCCGCGTCCAGCACACGAAATTTTCGTGTGCTCACCGCGAGTGGAAGGCGTGCACATCCGGTTCGGTGACGTCGCCCGGGGTGGGCTGCGATGGTCCGACCGACCCGAGGACTTCCGCACCGAAATACTCGGTCTCGCCAAGGCCCAGGCGGTGAAGAACGCAGTGATCGTTCCGGTCGGTGCCAAGGGCGGATTCGTGGTCAAACGGGCAGCCGCCGCCAACGGCGACGCGGCTATCGGGCACGCTGCAATCCACGCCGAAGCAGTTGCCTGCTACCGAGCATTCATTCGCGCGCTGCTCTCGGTTACCGACAACCGCGACCCCGACACCCGCGCCGTCGTTCCTCCGCCCGGCGTCGTGTGCCACGATGGCGACGACCCGTATCTGGTGGTCGCAGCGGACAAAGGGACTGCCTCGTTCTCCGACATCGCCAACGAGATTTCTGCCGAGCGCGGGTTTTGGCTCGACGACGCTTTTGCATCCGGAGGCTCTACCGGATACGACCACAAAGCAATGGGAATCACCGCCCGTGGAGCGTGGCAGAGCGTCCGCCGGCACTTCCGCGAATGCGGCCTCGATACCGACACCGACTTCACCGTCGCCGGAGTCGGAGACATGAGCGGGGACGTTTTCGGTAACGGAATGTTGCTCAGCGACCACATCCGACTGGTGGCCGCGTTCGACCACCGACACATTTTCCTCGACCCCTCCCCCGACCCGGCGGCCTCACACGCCGAACGGAGAAGACTGTTCGAGCTGAAAGGCTCGACCTGGGCCCACTACTCACCGGCACTCATCTCCACCGGAGGTGGAGTGCACTCACGCACAGCCAAATCCATACCCGTGACATCGCAGGTCAAAGTCACTCTGGGAATCGAAACAGACGTCACGGCGATCTCACCCGACGCGCTCATTCAACACATTCTGCAGTCTCCAGTGGACTTACTGTGGAACGCGGGGATCGGAACATACGTCAAAGGATCGTCGGAAACCCACGCGGACGTCGGCGACAAAGCCAACGACGGCATCCGCGTCGATAGCGCCAGCCTCCGATGCACCGTCGTCGCCGAAGGCGGCAACCTCGGCCTGACCCAGAGAGCACGTATCGAGTACGCCCGAATCGGCGGGCGCATCAACACGGACGCTCTCGACAACTCGGCGGGGGTGGACTGCTCGGACCGCGAAGTGAACATCAAGACCCTCCTGCAGTCAGCGATCAGTGCCGGCAAACTCGCATCGACCGAGCGGAACGAGCTGCTGGCGTCGATGACCGACGAAGTAGCAGAGCTGGTCGTGGCCAACAACTACCGGCAGAACGAAACGCTGGGCATGAATCGCACGAATGCGAAACGGGTGGTGTCGATGCACCTGAGGCAGATCGCAGCCATGGCCGACAGCGGACGCCTCGATCCCATACTCGAGAACCTCCCGGTCTCCCGCGACCTCGACGACGAATCCCGGGGTCTACGCGAACTCACCTCGCCCGAACTCGCCACGTTGCTCGCGCACGTCAAACTGACACTCAAGTCCGAGTTACTGGCGGACACCTTGATCGACGACCCGTACTTCGCTCCAGTGCTGTTCTCTTACTTTCCCGTAACGTTGTGGACCCGGTTCGCCGACGAAATCGCTGCGCACCCCCTGCGAAGGGACATTGTCGCCACGATAGTGGCCAACCAGGTCGTCGACCGCGGCGGTATCACCTACGTGCACCGCCTGTTCGAGGACACCGGGGCGTCGGCACCGGCTGCGGTACGTGTCTTCTACCTGTCGAAAGAAATCTTCAAGCTCGAACGCACCTGGCAAACGATACGAGACTCTCACCTCGACCCGCATCAGGAGGATCTTCTGTTCGTCGCCTCGAATCGACTACTCGATCGAGCCGCGCGATGGCTGCTCACCCACCGCCCCCAAGATGTGCCCCTGGACAGCGAAATCACCCGCTACGCACCAATAGTCGAGCGCGTACGCAGAGAAGTCCCAACGTGGCTGAGCCCCGTAGACCGAGACATCGTGGACGCACGCGTCCGCGAATCAACGGTCAGCGGACTCCCCCGGGAGATCGCGCGCGACATCGCTGGCCTTGTGGATCTGTATTGCCTACTCGACGTCGTCGAAATTGTCGACAGGACTGGGGAATACGCGGGCGCAGCCACCGAGGTGTACTACACACTCAAAGACCACATCACCGCCAATACCATCCTCGACGACGTCTCCGCACTCGACCGGACCGACCGCTGGAACGCGCTGGCACGCATGGCACTACGCGATGACTTGTACCACTCGGTCCGCGCCCTGACCACCGAGGTCATCACGCAGACATCCCTGGACTCCTCTGCGCTCGACCGAGTCAAAGAATGGGAAACCCAGACCTCCCACCGCCTCAGGCAACCCCAGACGGCACTACGCTCACTGCGACTGTCGGGCCGCCGCGACCTCGCTGGCCTGTCGGTCGCAGCACGCCAGATCCGCGCCATGACATCGGCGAGCACAGCGTCCCACGACCGATGACTCATGACTGGGCCGAACGATCCAACACCTCACGCTCGGCCGAACGCGCCCGCGTACACCAACTTTCGGAAGATGTACGGAGAATTGCATGTCCACGGACGCCGAACTGCTCGCCTACGCTGAGCAGTGGGTTCCTTACGGTGGCCCCGACCCCGCCGATGTGTTCGTTCGATTCGGGATCAACGCCCTGCAATTTCGCGCGAGACTCGAGCAGGCCCTGAAGAATCACGATGGAATCGACGAAGAGCAGCGAACGCGCGTGTCCAACTATCTCCGCATGTGAATAGGCCTGGCAACAACGACATTTGATCAGGCGCACCCGCTCGCCGGCACAGGAGCGCTCAACCAGAACTTCATGAGCTTGCGCAATCAAGGAGCAATGACCGCACAATCGAGTGCGGCTTCATCACTTACGATCTGCGCAGGCGCATGTCGGCGCTCAAAGCGCTGAACAGACAGAGTATGCGGCACGCGCGTCTCGAGGCGGCGTGGTGGGCAGACGAAGGACCGTGCGCGCTCCTACGAACAGGCCTCCGGGTGCACGATCGGATCCGCCTCACAACATTCCACCGATAGATCGGCTTCACGCGGTGCAGTGAGGACCGAACGGCATGCCCGACGAGGTGAGGCACCTACCGGCGGATCGACCTTCTGCAGTGCGCAGCGAGTGCGCTGTTGCGCTGTTGCGCGGTTGCCCGTCGAGATACTCCCACAGTCTGCCGTAGCAGAGCTCGAGCTCGGATCGGTTCTCGTTGTGCACCCGGGTCACACTATCGATTTCATTGAACGAACTCGACCTTAGAAGCGTTGACGCGCAACCAAACAACGAAAGCAACGATCTCGGGTGCCGCCTTCTGTCCGCCCTGCGTGATCGGAGACTGAATTCGAGGAAACAAGAACGTTACAGGCAACGTCGGAATATTCGTTGACTCCCATCCCGTGAGGTGCCAGACTCAAGTGAGACATGAATCGCAGTATGTAATTAGTACTCAGATCATCCGCTCGTCAGAACGGACGGATGGAACAGGAGCGAGAGTCCAATTGACTGCGGCCTGAACACACGGAGCCGTCCCCCGCGATGCGTGGTCGTTACGGCTCTCGAAACGCGGCGGGCAGTCTGAGAATTTCGCATGATGAGGCCTGGACAGCGCCGATCGGACCGCCGTCACGTTCTTCTGTCAGCCCTCAGTCCTACCCGGAGGAATCGATGTACACACCGTCAGCACTGGTCGAACGTTTACGCACCCAGAGTCTGCGTCCTGCCACCGTCCACAGCGAGGCGGCAGACGTCGTCATGCTCAGCAGCGGCGACCCGGATTTTCCGACCCCAGCTCTTATTGTTGACGCCGCCGTCGAGGCCATGCGTGAGGGCCGCACACGCTACGGCGATCCCAGGGGGGATCCCGAACTGCGTGAGCAAGTCGCACGCATCACCTCCGCCGTCTCGGGGTACGACTACGACCCCGCCCATGTGCTGGTGACGAATGGCGCTAGCTCCGGGGCATGGTCGGCGATGACGTCGACCTTGTCTCCAGGGGACAAAGTGCTGTTGCTCGACCCTAGTTATTCACTGTTCGAGGCTGCAGCCCACATGGCCGGGGCCATTCCTGTTCACGTACCACTCGATGCCTCCGGTCATCTCGATCTTCAGGCGATCGAGAGCAGATTGCACGAGTGCAGGGTCCTTGTTCTGGTCAACCCGTCCAACCCCTCGGGCGCAGTGTTCACTCACTCGGAACTGACAGCCCTCGCCACGCTGACATCGGCGCACGGCGTCATTGTCATTTCGGACGAAGTTTGCGATCGGTTCACCTTCGACGACCGTCGGTTTGTCTCCGCAATCGAGATCGACGCGTGGCGCGATCAATTGATCTACTGCCAAAGCATGTCCAAGACATCAGCTATGTCTGGATGGCGAGTCGGCTACACCGTGGCGTTGGCACCCATCATCGACGACATCCGTCTGATCCACCGCAACACCTTGACGACGGTCAACTCGATCGCTCAGCGCGCGGCACTTGCCGCATTGCGGACCGAACTCCCGTGGGCGGCGGACATGCGAGATCGATTTCAGGATCGGCGGGACCGAGTCATCGAACATTTGAGGTCCATTCCCGCATTCGAGACCACCGTCCCAGAGGGTGGACTGTTCGTGTTCCCTCGATACGACCACTCGAAACCCTCGATCGACGTCGTCCGCGAACTGTCCCAGCGGGGGGTGTTGCTACGGGCCGGGCGGGAATTCGGCCCCGCTGGTGAACACCACCTCCGGATCACGCTGACGGCGGATGAGACCACTCTGGACAAAGGCCTCGATCGTGTCAGCGACTATTTCTCCTCCTTGAAGCGTTCGAACTGACCCATCAAACTCGACAGACATAGAAGAGCGAGCCATCATGAAGCCTAGAATGATCGTTGCCGTCGCGGCGTTGGTGCCGCTGTTGGTATCCGGTTGCAGCATTGGGTCGTCCGGAATCGAACTGGGAAGTGGCCCACCGGGATCAGGTTTGGTTGCCTCTGCAGCTGTCGGCGGGCTTGCAGTGAACGACGAGGCTCGCGCGCTGTTGCCGGAATCGGTTCGCAGCAGCGGATCGCTTCAGGTGGGTGGTGAGACCTCGCAGCCGCCGTATCTGCAAACCGTGGACGGCGAAATTACCGGCGTCGAGGCCGATTTCATTGTCGCGGTGGCCCAGAAGCTCGGACTTCGGCCAGAGATGACCAACACGAAGTTCGTCTCGATGGTCCCGGGCCTGTTGTCAGGGCGTTTCGATGTCGTGATGGGCAATTTCAGCGACACGGTAGCGCGGCAGCAACAGATCGACTTCGTCGACTACGCCGCCAGTAAGCAGACATTCGTTGTCCAACAGGGTAATCCGACAGGGATCTCAACATTCGAAGAACTGTGCGGGCATTCGGTCGCCGGGCCGATCGGGTCCAAATCGATCATGGCAGTGGACGCTCAGTCCGACAAATGCGAGGAGTCAGGTAGATCGGCGATCGAGATCAATAGCTTTCCGACGGTCGCCGATGCACAGTTGGCGTTGTACAACGGGAGAGTCAACACGGTTCCGGTTGAATACGCTCTTGCCCGCGCACAAGTGCGGGCCTCCGGCAGCGAGCTCCAGATGGTCGACACCTTCTACGGTGCCGGACTGAATGGAGTCGGAATCCGCAAGGGCGAGACCGGGCTGAGTCAGGCGATAGTGATTGCGATGACCACGCTCATGAAAGACGGAACATACCAAAAAATTCTCGACCATTGGGAACTGAGCGAAATGGCAATTCCCGAGCCGACCGTAAATGGAGCAAAGTGATGATCATCGATTCTGGAACCCGTGAAGCTCCCTTACTGATCGAAGGCAGGAGGAAGTACGGTCAATACGTCAGCGCGGCGGTACTGCTGCTACTGAGTGCGATGCTGCTGTGGTCGCTGGCAAAAAACCCCAACATGCAATGGAACGTTGCATGGAGCTATCTGTTCAACATCGATATCCTCGCCGGCCTCGTCAACACGATCGTCCTGACGGTGATATGCATGATCCTCGGTGTCGTCCTCGGCACTCTCCTGGCGATCATGCGCCTATCCGCCAACCCGGTACTACGCACTGTCTCATATCTCTATGTCTGGATATTTCGTGGAACACCCCTTCTTGTGCAGCTCATCTTTTGGTACAACCTCGCACTTATCTTCAAGGTCCTAGGGGTCGGAATCCCTTTCACGGACATTTCCATATCGACACCCACCAACACTCTCATCACAGGCTTTGTAGCCGCAATTCTCGGCTTCACCCTGAACGAGGCAGCGTACATGGCCGAGATCATGCGCTCGGGAATCAGTTCCGTCGACCCGGGCCAGCGCGAAGCGGCACTATCCTCGGGTATGACCGAAAGCCTGGCGATGCGTCGAATCACGTTGCCTCAAGCGATGCGAGTCATCGTACCTCCGACCGCTAACCAAGCGATCAACATGCTCAAGGCCACCTCACTGGTTGCGTTCATCTCAGGTGGCGATCTTCTCTCACGCGTCCAAGACATCTACGCCGTCAACTTCAAGGTCATACCGCTTCTCCTCACAGCGTGCTTCTGGTATCTCGTGCTCACGACCATCGCGTCGATCGGCCAGCACTACTTGGAGCGATCTGTAGGAAAAGGCTTCACCTCCTTCACCGACCACGCCGAGGCTGTAGCAGTAGAACAGAACAACCCTCCCGCACGCCCAAGCGATTGGAAATAAAATCGTGTCCGAAATTGTCGAAGTCCGACACATCCAGAAATCTTTCGGTAAAATTCACGTCCTCAAAGACGTGAGCCTGAGCGTCCCGGAAGGATCGGTCACTGCTGTTATCGGGCCGTCGGGATCAGGAAAATCCACGATGCTTCGATGCATCAATCATCTGGAAACCATCGATGCCGGCGAGATAATCGTGGATGGAGAATATGTCGGCTACCAACGTAACAAAGACAAGCTCAAGGAATTATCCGGAAAAGAGCTTGCCGCACAGCGAGCCCGTATAGGAATGGTTTTCCAACGTTTCAATCTATACGCGCACAAGACCGTATTGGAAAATGTAACCGAGGGCCCGATCAATGTACTGAAGGCCCCGGCGAAAGAGGCCAAACAGCGCGCCGAGGAACTACTGGACCGTGTGGGATTACTTGAGAAGGCTCACGCACACCCCGCACAGCTGTCAGGCGGCCAACAACAACGCGTCGCCATCGCCCGCGCTTTGGCGATGCGTCCGCGAGTCATGCTCTTCGATGAGCCGACGTCGGCACTCGATCCCGAACTTGTCGGGGAGGTTCTCCATGTCATGCGTGAAGTCGCGGAAAGCGGCATCACAATGGTCGTGGTGACCCATGAGATCGCATTCGCCAAGGAAGTGGCCTCCGAAGTGGTTTTCATGGCAGACGGTTACGTCGTCGAGTCGGGAGATCCGAAGGTTGTGCTCTCCGATCCGAGGCAGCAGCGAACCAGGGACTTTCTGGCTCGCGTGCTCTAACCCCGGGCTTCACCCCCCCAAATCTTGGGGCGATCGGGGCGGGCGTCGGTGTTCTTGCGGGCCGATTGTCCGTCGTATGGACCTGGAGACCTCCGGTGCGGTGCCGGGTAGCGGTTGCAAATGATCGTTTTCGATTCGAGGATCCGGAACCGCACACCTGGGTCAACGGGGCGCTACCACAGAGGGCCGACATATCCGACTTGATCTGGAGCGTCACTGCACTGATCTCCTGTGTCAGCTCGGTGGATGGTGCTCGAGCCTGGCGACGTTCTGGCCACAAGTACCCCAGCCGGGGTCGGCCAGGTCCACGATGGAGACGAGGTGGTCTTCGAGCTAGCCAACATCGGGCCGGTTGTCGTTGCGAGTGAGACTCCCCCAGGCGCAAGGTGCGCGGTGCGACGCTGGCGGCGTGGACCGCTAAGCCGGAAGAGGATCCCAGGCTTCCGACATGCCGCTGGCATAGTTACCGCACCGTCAAGACACGTTGACGAGGACTCCCCATTCACAGCTCGACCGCTTTAAACGCCGATAGCTGACTTCATGTCAGGTTCGGGGGTCTTCTGCTTTCTGGCGGTGGAGTTCGGTGGTGACAGTGGGAGGGATTTATCAGGGCGCGGACTCGTCTCAAAAGAGCGGATTGGGGGTGCGCTGCAGGAGCTCTTCGGTTCACCTGTCGCCGTCGCCGTCCATGCCCGGTACGTCTCCCGGGATGTGAGCGGTTGACACTGGACTTCCGAACACGTTCCGAATACAATCTGGCGTATGCCCACGACAGTTACTCGTACTTCGACTCGTCGATCGTCGGATCTGAGCAAGCACTCAGCCGAGGTGTTTGCGGAAGCCGAGGACCATCCGGTGACGGTGACTCGACGTGATGGCGAGGCTCTCGTACTCATGTCACAACGCGAGGCGGAGGGCCGCGTCCGCATGCTTGAGTTCGCCGCACAGCTCATTGGGGTCGCCATCGATGATGACGGCCCGCTGGCTGAGAGAATGTCTCGGGTGTTTCCTTGGATGTTGGCTCTGTCCACCGAGGATCGGGGTGCTTGCTCGCAGGACCTCGTCGACGCCGCGCGCGCGTCGTTTTCCACCGACCAGCCGCATCTGGTACTTGCGGAACTCGCCTCGTGGCGCGAGACTGCGATCGCTATTGCCGCCGGTCTTGGCCGAGCCGATCTCGATTGGCTTGACTCCGGCGACGATGATGTCGTTGTTGAGCGTCCGTAACGGTGGCGGGCAAGCGTGGCGAGATTGTTCCTCGTCCGACGAAGAAGGTCGAGTACGAAATCTGCTTTGCCACCGGCAATGCGCGTAAGGGCTGGCAGGACCTCTCCGCAACAATTCGTAATCCACTGGCTGATGCATGGGACTTTCTAACGCGGACGCCTTTGGCGAAGACGCCGACGAACTATCCGCTACGTGGCGACCTCGGCACGGTCACCCGCGGCAACGAGGTCCACGAACGCTGGCAGCACAAGCTGACAAGCAGAGGCACGGCGCGGATCTGGTTCTTCGTGAAGGAGCGCACCGTCTACCTCGAGCAGGTGCACGCCGCTCATCCTAACGAAACGAAGTAGGCCATCTGCGCTCCATGAGGACTGGTTTCAAAATCCGCTGCTCCCCTGCCTACGCCGATCTTGTTGCAGTAGCCCGGCGGCATGGGTCGCAGCGGCGACTTCCGAAACCGGGGCAGTTCCCGATGCCAAATGGGTTCGCGGTGCTGTCGGTGTCGACACTTACTATTACCAGCGAGCAACTAGTTAACTCAGAAAGTCGGTCTTGATGGATGCACTGGAACCAATCGTCACGGCCATAGCGACAGGTGCGGCAGCTGGTGCTTCCGGCGTCGCTACGCAGGCTTTCGCCGATGCATATGCCGCCCTGAAGCGTTTGATGTCAACGAAGTACAGCGCGGTAGCTGCAGAAGTAGAAGGTCTCGAGTCTGACCCGGAAGAGCCTCTGCGGCGGCAACTTTTGGCCAAACAGCTGTCGAAAACCGAAGCCAGTGCAGACGAAGATCTCAGATTGGCGGCTCAGGAGGTGCTACGGCAGGTGGCCGAGCACGCTCCCGAAGCGGCACGAATTGTTGGAGTACGTCTAGAACGATTGTCTACTGAAGGCGACATAACGATTCGAGATGTAGCAGTTCTCGGCGGCAGCGGGGTACTGGCAACCGATATTCATACGAGCGGATCGTTGCAAATTGATGGAGTGCGGGCACAACACGCGGAGCCGCCCCACCCTGAACGGGGCGCAGCAGCCGGGGCGGAATCTGCTGCGCCGCACTTCACCACGACATCGGAGAATGTCAGTGTCGGTCGGGACTACATCAACCAGTTTCACCTATCAACTAGCGCCGGTGGTGGGAATGCGGGACGAGTCCGTGCAATAACCGCTTCCGTAGCAATTCTTCCGCTGGGCGACAATCTTTGGACGGTTACCGTCAGCAATGGCAGCGCCGGGCCGATCACTGACCTCTCCGCGGACGTGTATGTCGCGGATCAGGATGGTCAGAGAACCAGCGTGCGGTGTGCTCCCGCCAGAGATGGTCGAACGGCAGGAGAAGCCGTTAGCCAGTTCATGAGTCAAGGACTGTCAGGAATACTCGGACCGCTGTTGACCCAAGCATCCAGGGCAAACCCGTGGTCTCCCGGAATTGGCCCCGCAGCCGCCGACATGATGGCTGGTCACATGAGCGCGCGCCTGAACCCGGCGATACAGCGGGAGTTGCAGGCGTACATGGCAGTCGAGTTTCCTTCTGTACTCGCGATGAACGGCAAGGCTGAGGTCGTCTATGAATGCGGGCCATTTGACCGCTCTGCGGCACAGGTGGAGGTCGACATCACTTTCGCTGATGAAGACGGAACCAGTTGGATCAGAAAACACGGGCGACTGCCCGCACGCCAGTCTTGAGCAAGACCGTCGAGTGATGTGAAACCAAGCAGCCATCAAACCCGTCACAACCCAATTTCGTTGACGGCGTTTCCGGCTAACGGTGCGTGTTCGCGGCGGTAGACCTCGACGGGGTCGAGGCTGGCATGTCCGGTTTAGCGGGCGATGGCGGATCCGTCGCCACCGTTGCGGGTGCCCTGCGTTACGAATCCGGCGCGGAGCGAGTGTCCGCCGAGTTTGGCGAGCGCGGTGGGATCGAAACCGGCCTGCGTGGCGCGGCGGCGGATGGTCTGGTGAATAGCGGCCCCGGACAACTCAGTGTCGCCGAGGTTCCCGTTCTTCGCGACGGCCCGGAGCAGCGGTACGCGAGCGGCAGTGCGGTTTACCCCTCCACGACACACGTGATCGCCGAACAGTTCTTGTTTCCGGAGTAGGCGGATCACAGACGGACGGCCACCGACATCGAAGGCCGCGACGACCTGGACCCAGCGGACGTACGCACAGGGTGGGCAGGTCTCGTAAGAGTCGATGTACGGCAGCGCTCTCACTGCTCCTTTGCCTTTTTGGTCGGTTTTCGACTTCCGTAACCGGATGTGCAGACCATCGTACCGATGCACAGTGATGTCCCCGCACACCATCTCCGAAAATTCGCTGCGGCGGTATGCGCCGGCGAACCCGAGGAGCAGAATCGCGGAATCGCGGTGTTCGAGTACCTCGTCGGCCCAGCCTCGGCATCGTTCCCGCTCCGTCTCGACGAGGAGTTTGATGTCGTCGGCCAGTAGTGGGTCTCGCGGGGTACGGGGTCGGTCCCCGCCGCGGCATACTCCCGCCGAATGCCCGACAGTGTCGCGGTGACGAGTTCGCGCGCGGACGGCGACAGATGACGGGTGGTGCTGTGTTGGTGGTCGATCGCGGCTATCCAGGTGCCGAACGTGGCGACGGCGTAGGCCCGCTCCCCCGTCTCGGTCCGGCTATCTGCGGCGTCGACCAGGGAGGTGGCGACAGCGACCAGGTGCTCCGGCAACGCCACGTGACCGTTCGCATGCATCAGTTCGTGAACCGTCTCTACGCGGCCGCATACGCCCTACGTGTTCCCCCTAGCGGGAGGACTCCATAGCGCTCGCGATTCGCTTCGCGGCGGCGAGCGGGATCTCAGGCTCCACAGCCACCGCTTCGACGGGATCGGGGAGGCCCACCGCAGGTGTTTGAATTGGTCGGAAGTCCATACATGCCCCAACGCAGCTCACCGAGACGTTTGCAGAGCAAAACTGTGCTGAACTGGCATTTCAAGGCATACGGCGCGGAAAATGCAATTTACAAGGTTGACATCGGCCATTGCTAGGTCGACTGAGTTACCCGATATAAGGGTCCAGATCGCTCGGTGCGAACACGCGTGGATGACCGCCGTCAGGGCTCGGACAGTCCCCACAAGAGAGTGATCCGGGATTCGAGATTCACGCGGTCGAAGCGGCCGAAACCTCGGCTCAGTCAGCGCGGTCGAGGCGGACGCCTATGGACATCAAAAATCGACTAAGGAACGAGTAGTGACACTGAGCGGCACGGAACCCCATTTTGAGCCAACAAAGGCGGTCTCGGACTTCTCCGAAACCGCCTCTGACCTGCATCTATCTGTGTCGGGCTGACAGGAATTGAACCTGCGACCCCTTGACCCCCAGTCAAGTGCGCTACCAAACTGCGCCACAGCCCGCCGCGCCTCGAAAGGCGCTTGCTGAGATTACCCCAGCCCTACCCCTGAGAGGAAATCGCCTGCTCAGGGGCAAGACCGGGAAACGTCAGCGGTTGTTGCCCTTGCCCGGCCGTTCCCGCTTCTCGCGGATTCGCACCGAGACGCGCACAGGGCTGCCGTCGAAGTTGAACTCTTCACGCAGACGCCGCTCGATGAACCGGCGGTAGCCGGCCTCGAGGAAGCCGGTGGTGAACAGCACGAACGTCGGCGGCCTCGTGCTGGCCTGCGTCGCGAACATGATGCGCGGCAGACGTCCGCCACGCATCGGCGGCGGAGTGGCCGCCACGACCTCCTTGAGCCACGTGTTGAGGCGTCCGGTGGGCACACGCTTGTCCCACGACTCCAGAGCCGTCTCCAGAGCGGGAACCAGCTTCTGGACGGCGCGGCCCGTCTGCGCCGAGATGTTCACTCGCTGCGCCCACGGCACCCGAGCGAGATCGCGATCGATCTCCTTCTCGAGCTGTTGACGACGATCGTCGTCCACCAGATCCCACTTGTTGAACGCCAAGACCAGCGCGCGGCCGGCGTCGGAGACCATGCTCAGAACCCTCAGATCCTGCTCCGAGATCACCTGTGAGGCATCGAGAAGCAGAATCGCGACCTCGGCAGCCTCGATGGCGGACTTGGTGCGCAGCGACGCATAGAACTCGGCACCACTGGCATGACTGACGCGCTTGCGCAAGCCTGCGGTATCGACGAATCGCCATGTCTTACCGCCCAATTCGACCAACGAGTCGACCGGGTCGACGGTGGTGCCGGCAACATCGTGCACCACCGAGCGCTCGTCACCCGACAGCTTGTTGATCAGCGAGGACTTGCCGACGTTCGGCTTGCCGACCAAAGCCACACGCCTGGGTCCCCCACCGGGGATACCTTCACGCGGCGTCTCGGGCAGTGCCTCGAGCACACGGTCGAGCAAATCGCCGGTGCCGCGGCCGTGGGTGGCCGAAACCGACAGCGGCTCCCCCAGACCGAGCGACCACAGTGCGGCAACCTCGGACTCGGTGCGACCGTCGTCGACCTTGTTGGCCACCAACAGAACCGGAGTCTTCGACCGGCGCAGTACTCGTGCCACTGCCTCGTCCGTCGTCGTCGAACCGACACGAGCGTCGACGACCAACAGGATCGCGTCGGCGGTGTTCATCGCCAATTCGGCCTGGCGCGCAACAGATTGCTGCAGACCCTTGGCGTCGGGCTCCCAACCGCCGGTGTCCTGCACCAGGAATCGTCGACCACTCCAGTTCGCCTCGTACGACACTCGGTCGCGGGTGACGCCGGGGACGTCCTCGACCACGGCCTCACGTCGTCCGATGATGCGGTTGACGAGCGTCGACTTGCCGACGTTCGGACGCCCCACCACGGCGAGGGTCGGAACGGCCACGGCATCTTCGCCGTCTTCGCCTTCGTTGAGGTCGACGTACTCCCACTCGCCCTCGTCGCTCCATGTTCCGTCGCCCGCGGTTTCCGCTGCGCCGGAGAAGAATTCTTCACTCACTACACTGCTCCAGTTCTGTCGTTGACCACGAGCAGCAAGCGCTCCATCACACCGTCGAGATCCAGCTCGCTGGTATCGACGATCACCGAATCCTCGGCGGGACGAAGCGGTGACACTGCTCTTGTCGAATCTGCATGGTCACGGCGTTGCACATCCGCGAGCACGGATTCGTAGTCGTCGCCGCGACCTTGCTCTACGTTCTGCTTGTTGCGACGCTCTGCACGCGCTTCCGGTGAGGCCGTCAGGAACACCTTCACGTCGGCGTCGGGAAGAACGACGGTGCCGATGTCTCTGCCCTCCACCACGATTCGCGTGGACGAGCTCGCGAGATCGCGCTGCATCTGCACCAACAACTCGCGCACCGCAGGCACGGCAGAGACGGCCGAGACGGACTTGGTGACGGCGTCGCCGCGAATTTCGCCGCTGACGTCTTCACCGTCGAGCAACACGGTCTCGGACAGCGGGTCCTTGCCGATCTCGAGGGGAAGGGCAGCAACAGCTTTCGCGACTGCGTCAGCATCGGTGGGCTCGACGCCCGAACGCAACACCCATACCGTCGCGACGCGGTACATCGCACCGGTGTCGAGGTAGCTTGCTTCGAGTGCCGACGCGAGCCGACGCGATACCGACGACTTACCGGTGCCCGACGGCCCGTCCATCGCCACGACGAGCGCACTCATCACAGGCCTACGGATTCGTAGAGCTTGCCGATCTCGCCGCGGCCGAGGACACGCAGTGTTCCTGGACGCTGATCGCCGAGCACGATGTTGCCGACATCGGTACGCACGAGGCGGCCGACGGGGAATCCGACCTTGTCGAACAACCGACGCACGATGTGCTTGCGGCCCTCGTGCAGGGTCACCTTGACGAGTGATTTGCCGTCCGAGATGTCGAGCAGCTGGAAGCCGTCGACCTTCACCGGGCCGTCGTCGAGAGTGACGCCCTCACGCAGCTGCTTGCCGAGTGTGCGGGGAATGGTGCCGAACAGCGTTGCCAAATAGGTCTTGGAGACCTCGAACGACGGGTGCATCAGGCGGTGAGCAAGGTCACCGTCGTTGGTGAAGAGCAACAGCCCTTCGGTGTCCGCATCGAGGCGGCCGACGTGGAACAGTCGCTGCCCCGCCTGGACGCGCTCGGAGACGATGTCGCCGACGCACGGGCGTCCGAGGTCGTCGGACATGGTGCACTGCCATCCACGCGGCTTGTTCATCGCGAGATGAACCAGCTCTTCCTTCACGACGACGCGGGTGCCGTCGACGCGGACCACGGCGATGTTCGGGTCGATACGGATGCCCTGTTCGGTAACGATGCGTCCGTCGACCTCGACGCGGCCGTCGGCGATCAGTTCTTCGGCGGCACGACGCGATGCGACACCGGCCTGCGCGAGCACCTTCTGCAGACGAACACCTTCACCGGCAGGCACGTGCTTGCGGGGCGAGGAATCGGTGTGCTGGTGCTTCGCCGGCTTGGCGTTGCTGATCGTGGTCGTCGGAACCTGCTTCTTCTGCGGCTTCGGCGGCTTGGGACGCGACGGCTTCTTGCGGGGCACCGCGTCGTTGCTGCGGTCGTTGATGCCCGTGTCGGCAGGCTTGTAATCGAACTCGTCCTGCTCGACGCCTCTGCGGGGATCCGGTCGGCCTCCGGTCCGGGGTGCTCCGGTTCGGGGAGCGCCTGCGCGGGGTCCTCCGGCTCGAGGTGCACCGGCGCGAGGGGCGCCGTCACGGGGCGCAGCGTCGCGGGTGCGATCTCCGCGGCGTGCGTCACGCGGAGTGTCCGACCTACCTGCGGTCGGCTTCCTGCGTGGGTCTTGTCTCTTGTTGCGGTCCGGTGTGCCATCACGGCGAGCGGGCTTGTTCACTTGTCTTACCTATCAGTCGTCCGAGTCGAGCTCGGCTGCCGGATCGGGTTTCGATCCGCGGTTCTTGGTGGAGCGGGTCATTCTCGGGTCGGTGTCCATGCTGTCACTGATCTCGTCGATCAGGTCCACACCCGGCAACAGCGGTGCCAGTTCAGGTAGATCACCGAGCGATGCGAGCCCGAGCCGTTCGAGGAACAGCTCGGTGGTGCAGTACATCGTTCCGTTCGTCTCCGGGTCCGTTCCTGCTTCGGAGATCAGTCCACGGGCGAGCAACGTACGCATCACTCCATCGACATTGACTCCGCGTACGGCGCTGACTCGTGCGCGGGTCAACGGTTGACGATAGGCGATCACGGCCAGGGTTTCCAATGCTGCGCGTGTGAGCTTGGACCGAGCGCCGTCCAGAAGCAGCCGTTCGACGTAGGGCGCGTACGCGGTTCTGGTGTAGAAACGCCACCCGTCACCGGCGTAGCGAAGATCGATTCCGCTGCTTCGCTCGGTCAGTGCTGCGGCCATCGCGTTCAAGGAGGCGCGTACGCGAGCGACCGATGTACCCACGGCGGATGCGAGCTGCTCGTCCGACGCGGGGGTGTCCACGATCAGCAACACGGCTTCGAGCGCCGACGCGAGGGTGGCGTCGTCCAACTCCTCGGAATCGTCGACGTCCTCGAGCTCGAGTTCGGGGTCGGCACTCATGCGTAGTCCTCTTCCGTGACCACGATGGGTCCTTCGTCCTTGCCGGTCCAGCTCACTCGGAGATCGCCCAGCGGCTCCGGTTGTTCGAACGCGATCACCTGTTGGCGGAACAGCTCCAGCAACGCCAGGAATCGCGCGATTATTTCGACCTGCACCTCGCAGTCCTGTACCAGCTCCGAGAACGACGCCCATTCGTTCAGGCCGCGGCCCTGCAAGTTCTCCAACAGCCACTCGGCCTGCTCGGGAATCGAGACGGCGTGCTGATGGATGTGATCGAGCCCCACCCGCGGAATCGGCTTGGGCCGAAAGGCGGCAGCGGCGATGTCTGCGAACCTGGCAGGGTCGACGCCGAGCAACACCTCCGGGATCAGATCGGCGTACCTGTCTTCCACCGACACCGATCGCGGATACCGCCGCAGCGCAGCAGCTTCCAGCTCACCGAACAGCAGGGCCACCTGCTTGTAGGCTCGGTACTGCAGCAACCGCGCGAACAGGAGATCTCGCACTTCGAGCAGCGCCAGATCCTCGGCATCCTCGACGTCACCCGAGGGCAGCAGACGAGCTGCCTTGAGATCGAGGAGCGTGGCAGCGACGACCAGGAACTCCGTCGTCTGGTCCAGTCCCACATCGGCACCGAGAGACTTGGTGAACGAGATGAAATCGTCGGTGACGGTGTGCAGCGCCACTTCGGTGACATCCATGCGGTGCTGACTGATCAAGGACAGCAGCAGGTCGAACGGACCCTCGAAGTTGAGCAACCGAACCCGAAACTTCGACGGATCCGCGTCGGCGGGAACCTCTATCGGGGCCTCGTCGGCAGCGTCGACGGTCACGGACCCGACCGGTAGATCACCTCGCGCGCCAGAGCGCGGTACGCCTGCGCGCCGCCGGATTTCGGAGCCCATGTGGTGATGGGTTCACCGGCCACACTGGTTTCCGGGAACCGGACCGTACGAGTGATCACCGTGTCGTAGACGACGTCCCCGAACACCTCGACCACCCGTGTCATCACCTCGCGAGAGTGCAGCGTTCGGGCGTCGAACATCGTCACCACAATGCCGGCCAACTTCAGCCGAGGATTCAGACGATCGCGCACCTTTTCGACGGTGTCGTTGAGCAGTGCCAGGCCGCGGAGGCTGAAGTACTCGCACTCCATCGGAATCAGTACCTCGTCGGCGCATGTGAGCGCGTTGACAGTCAGCAGACCGAGCGACGGCTGGCAGTCGATGAGCACGTAGTCGTAACGATCCAGAATCGGATGCAGCACCCGCCCGAGCGTCTGCTCGCGGCCCACCTCGGTCACCAGCTGAATCTCGGCGGCCGAGAGGTCGATGTTGCTGGGCATCAGATCGAGGTTCTCGACGCGAGTCCGCATGATGATGTCGTCGGCAGAGACTTTCGCCTCGACGAGAAGGTTGTAGACCGTGAGATCGAGTTCGTGATGCGCGACGCCCAAGCCCGCGGACAGTGCGCCCTGCGGGTCGAGGTCCACCAGCAGCACGCGACGACCGTAGCCGGCCAGCGATGCACCCAGGTTGATGGTCGACGTCGTCTTGCCGACGCCACCCTTCTGATTGCACATCGCGATGATCTTGGCCGGGCCATGACTGGCCAGCGGTTGGGGATCCGGAACCGACCGCGTCTTTCGACCGGTGGGCCCGAGTTCGTTGGGAGCGGGAATGATGTCGCGCGACTCGCGACTGGACTCCGGTTGACGCGTATGGAACAGCGCGCCTTCGAGATGCGCACGATCCGAGGCTGACTCCGCCGCTGGCGGCTGCGGTGTCGACACGTTCCAGCGCTCCCCTGTCCTGTTCGTCTTCGAGTAGTTCACGCAAACGCTACCGCTTGAGGCACCCACGCTGTCACCGGACACGCTGACAACCAGCGCTCGACCTCGTGCTATCGCGCCCGCGGATGCGCTCCCGCCCACACTTCGCGCAGTGTGGTGACGGTGACGAGAGTGTAGATCTGCGTCGTCGTCACGGACGCATGCCCCAGCAGTTCCTGCACCACGCGTACATCGGCACCGCCGTCGAGCAGATGCGTGGCGAAGGAGTGCCGAAGAACGTGTGGTGAGACGCCGGAGCTGATCCCGGCCCGCTCGGCCGAGTCCTGCAGTACCTGCCACGCGCTCTGCCGAGACAACCTGCCGCCGCGCACGTTGAGAAACAGGGCCGGGTTGGACCGCGCAACCAGGCCTGGTCGCCCACGCACCAGGTACGCGTCGATCGCCTCGATCGCCGGCCTGCCGACCGGGACGATGCGGTGCTTGCCGCCTTTGCCGCGCAGCAGTACCGACCGCGACTCGGTGTCGATATCGTCCACATCCAGCCCCACGGCCTCGGAGATTCGGGCCCCGGTGGAATACAGCAACTCCAACAGTGCTCGATCACGCAGTCCGCGCGGTGCATCGGGCCCTGCGATCGACGCCGATTCGAGCAGTGCCACCACTTGGTCGATGGGTAGCGACTTGGGCAATCGCTTGGCAGGCTGCGGCGGCTTGACCTCGCTCGCTACGTTGCGCTCGACCATCCCCTCGGCCAGAGCGAACCGGTGCAATCCGCGGACGGCAATCAGTGTGCGTGCAGCCGAACTCGCTGCGAGAGCGGTGAACTCCTCATCGCCGCGCCGGAGGTACAGCACGAACTCGGTGACGTCGTTCTCGGTGACCTTGGCCAGATCGGCGATTCCGTAGCCGCTGAGAAACCGCTCGTACCGCAACAGATCCCGACGGTAGGACAACACCGTGTTCTGTGCCGAACCGCGCTCGACCACCAGATGGTCGAGGTACGTCTGAATCTGCTGGCCGATCACGGTGGCTACTTTCGTGAACTCTTCCGCTTCTCGAATGCCGTGGGCAGATCGGGCCACGGAGCGTCGGTCGGGCGCAGTTCGGTGCCTGCGGCGCGGGCGGCAGCGAATGCAAGCACGCCCGCGACGGCGGACGCGTTCACGATCTCTCCTGCCAGTGCACGACGGACGGCCTCGTCCATAGGCACGAAGGAGAGTTCGATATCTGCTTCCTCGTCGTGCGCTTCGGGCCGATCCACCTCTGTCAGGTCCTGTGCGAGAAAGATCCGCACGGCCTCGTCGGTGAACCCGGGCGAGGCCAGCACGTCGACCAACACCGACCAGGTACCGGCGGCGAGGCCGGTCTCCTCGGCGAGCTCACGCTGAGCCGCCAGGACCGGCTGCTCCCCCGGCGCGTCGAGCAGGCCGGCCGGCAGTTCCCACAGGCGTCGCCCGATGGGGTGCCGGTACTGCTCGATCATGGCCACCCGATCCTGATCGTCGACGGCCAGGATCCCGACCGCGCCGTGATGCTCGACCACCTCACGCTCGGCCTTGCGCCCGTTGGGCATCGCAACCTGATCGAGCCGAAGCGCCAGAATGGCACCGGAGTACGCCGCCGTCGAGTCGAGGGTGGTGAACTCGTGTCGGGGCTCGCTCATCCGACGGTCTCGGCGGCGGCGTCCGACTCCTCCGCCGCCACGGTGTCACCGTGAACGTCGACCGGCAGGCGCTCCGCAGCCTTGTACTTCAGAGCCGCATTGATCAACGATGCGAACAACGGGTGCGGACGGGTCGGCCGGCTCTTGAGCTCCGGATGCGCCTGGGTGGCGACGAAGAACGGGTGCACCGATGCAGGCAGCTCGACGAACTCGACCAGATGGCCATCCGGAGAAGTACCGCTGAACACCAAGCCGCTCTTGGCAATTCGATCCCGGTAGTCGTTGTTGACCTCGTAACGATGGCGGTGACGCTCCGAGACGCTTTCGGTGCCGTACGACGCGGCAACAACCGAACCCTTCTGCAGGGTTGCCGGGTAGGCACCGAGGCGCATCGTGCCGCCGAGATCGGCGTCACCGGCGACGGCGTCTTCCTGATCGGCCATCGTGGAGATCACCGGATCCTTGGTGTCGGGATCGAACTCGGCGGAATTGGCGTCGGTCAGACCGACCGAACGAGCCGCCTCGATGACCACACACTGCAATCCGAGGCACAGCCCCAACAGCGGAATCTTGCGCGTGCGGGCGAACTCGATGGCCCCGAGCTTGCCCTCGATACCGCGAATGCCGAAACCGCCGGGAATGAGCACGGCATCGACGTCACCGAGCGCAGCCTGCGCCCCCGCAGGCGTCGAGCACTCGTCGGACGGGACCCACTTGATCTCGACCTTCGCGCGATGAGCGAATCCGCCGGCACGCAGCGCCTCGGTGACCGAGAGGTAGGCGTCGGGCAGGTCCACGTACTTGCCGACGAGGCCGACACGCACAGTTTCGCGTGGCTGGTGGACGCGCTCGAGCAATCCGCCCCAGATGGTCCAGTCGACATCTCGGAACGGCAGACCGAGCTGACGGACGACGTAGGCGTCGAGGCCTTCCTTGTGCAACACCTTCGGAATGTCGTAGATCGACGGCGCGTCGGGAGTGGAGATGCAGCCGTCGACATCGACGTCGCACATGAGCGCGATCTTGTTCTTGAGTCCCGGCGGCACGTCACGATCGCAGCGCAGGATCAATGCGTCGGGCTGGATGCCGATGCTGCGCAGGGCAGCCACGGAGTGCTGGGTGGGCTTGGTCTTGAGCTCACCGGACGGTGCCAGGAACGGAACCAACGACACGTGCAGGAAGAAGACGTTGTTGCGGCCGACGTCGTGGCGAACCTGGCGCGCTGCTTCGAGAAACGGCTGCGACTCGATATCGCCGACGGTGCCACCGATTTCGGTGATCACGACGTCGGGCTGATGGCCCTGCAGGTCCGGCCCGTTCATCGCCAGAATTCGACGCTTGATCTCGTCGGTGATGTGCGGGATGACCTGAACGGTGTCGCCCAGGTACTCGCCGCGACGCTCCTTGGCGATGACCGTCGAATAGACCTGCCCGGTGGTGACATTGGCGAAGCCGGACAGATCCCGGTCGAGGAAGCGCTCGTAGTGTCCGACGTCGAGGTCGGTCTCGGAGCCGTCCTCGGTGACGAAGACCTCACCGTGCTGGAACGGGTTCATCGTGCCGGGATCGACGTTGAGGTAGGGATCGAGCTTCTGCATGGTCACGCGGAGTCCGCGTGCGGTCAGTAGCTGGCCGAGGCTCGACGCCGTCAGACCTTTTCCGAGCGAAGACGCGACGCCCCCGCTGACGAAGATGTGCTTGGTGTCGGAACGCGACTGAAGGCGTGACAATGAGGCTCCCGTGACGAATCTGCAGGGCTTGCTCCTACCAGGGGGCTGATAAGAGAGGTACAGCATGAAAATTGGGCCTGCTACCCACGGGACTTCACGGTAACACCAGTACGTACCTCACCGCCAACGACACGCTCGTTGCGGGCACCGATCAGCTCGCGGGCGCTCCGACGGTGACGGCATTCGCGTTCGCTCCGGTGCCGTACCGACCCGACGCACCGTCCAGCTGCTCCGCCAAGGCGAGAACGGTGGTGATCCGTCCAGCTTCACGGTCGACGTTGTCCACCGTGCTCAGTGAGGACGACAGAGCCGAATCAGCGCGTACGACGGCAATGGATTCGTTGCCTTCGGCGGCGTCGGACCGGCCGGCCAGCACCGCACCTGCACCGCGCGAATCGAGAGCACCGGCAAATCGAGCGACGATGGCCCCGCGATTGCCGTCCTCGACGTTCGAGGAACCGGAACCGGTGACGACGACCGCCAGCTGGGCGGGTGCGACTGCACCGTTGTCGTAGGCGATGAACCCGCCGCTGCGCAGCGTTTCCAGAGCGAGCGAAAGCTCCTCCGGGGTGGACTGGGGTTGCGCGGTCTGCACGTTGAGCAGCAGCACCGAGCCCAGCAGGTCACCCGCCAGGCTTCCCTGATCCACCGCGCCGGTGCGCAACTGCACGCCGGCGGGAATGACGTTGGTCAGTCGGGTGCGCAGGTCGTCGCCGTTCGCCGCCGAGACGAACGCGTCGGTCAGCGACACTCGGCCGGTGACGGTGGCTCCCGACGCTCCGATCGAGCGGGTGACTCCGTCGACGTCACCGGGATCTGCGTCAGGGGTGGTGATGACCACCACGGAACGATCCACCAGGGTGTCTCGCAGAACCCGGCCCGATACTGCGGCGTCGAACCCGTCGGCAGAGTTCAGCTGCTCACCGAGCTGGTTGTTGGTCGCCTGCAGATCGTCCACCTGATTTTCGAGGCCGGTCTTGTCGTCCCGAAGACCCGAGACCAGACCGCTCGACAGCAGACCCGAACCGAGCACGATGCCGATGGCCAGAGCGACGAATACCGCTGCCAGCGAAATGGCATGTTGGCGAAGCGAAATCACGGAAGCAACCCCTGGAACCACAGAGCGAACCGGTTCCACAGGTCGATCGCCCAGTCCAACGATTCACCACCGATGTTGGACACTGCCAACGCCACGATGACGGCAACGAGGGCCGCGAGAATCAGCAGGGCAATCGCGCCACCGGAAACTCGGCTCCGGTACAGAGTGGCCACAGCTTTGGCGTCGACCAGCTTGGCCCCGACCTTCAGACGCGTCATGAACGCGGCCGGGTTCGTGTTGCGACGACCACGATCGAAGAACTCGTCGAGGCTGGCCGGGCTACCGACCGATACGATCAGCGAGGCTCCGTGATGATCGGCCAGCAGCAGAGCGAGATCGGCAGCGGCACCGCTCGCCGGGAACGTCATGGCACCGATTCCGAGGTCCTGAATGCGTTCCAGTCCTTGCGCATGACCGTCCGAATCGGCCGGAAGTACCACCTCTGCACCACATTTGAGCGTCTGAGCGGTGACGTCCTCGGGGTCGCCGACGATGAGATCGGGCCGATGACCCGCCTTCATCGCGGTGTCGGCACCCGCACCGACACCGATGATGACGGGCGAGTACTCCTTGATGAACGGCTTGAGGTTCTTCAGGTCCTCGGCATGACCTGGTCCGTCGGCGACGATCACGACGTGACGGCCCTTGAGATCGATGTCGATATCCGGCACGCCGACACCGTCGATCAGCAGCGGGCTTTCGGTGCGGATGAACTCGATCGTGTTGCCCGAGAACGCTTCCAGGTGATCGACCAGTCCGGTCTTGGCCTCGATCATCTTGTCGGAGATCTCGGCTTCGCTCTGCTCCTCACCCTTGGCGAGACGCCGATCGCCGGTGTAGACACCGCCGTCGTTGAGACGAATCTTGGTGCCGTCCTTGATCTTCTTGAAGATCTCGGTGCCGGCCGAGTCGATCAAGGTGATGCCGTTGGCCACGATGACCTCGGGACCCAGGTTGGGGTAACGCCCGGAGATCGACGGCGACGCGTTGACGACCGCGAGCACCCCCGCCTCGACTAGCGCATCTGCGGTCAGACGATCCAGGTCCAGCTCGTCCAGGACGACGATGTCGCCGGGCCCGACCCGTTTGAGCAGCTTGGCCGTGTTGCGATCGACTCGCGCGATCCCGGTGATTCCAGGTAGCGAATCCTGACTACGTGACAGCAGAGCCGGCATCTTCATGTGGACCATGATGACCCGATCGACACGCCCGGCGATGGAGGCGCGCCGAAACAACTACCACACTGATCACATCAGCACCAAAGGTTACAGGGCGGCTCGATCTGCGTTTGCAGTGGCCAGCAGCTCCTCCGCGTGCGCGCGACCGGTCTCCGTATCGTCCAGACCCGCGAGCATTCTGGCGAGCTCTACGACCCGCTCCGACGACGACAGCGTCCGAACGCCGCTGTTCGCCGCACCCTTCTTCGCATCGGTCTTGTCGACCACCAGATGTGTATCGGCGAACGCCGCGACCTGAGGCAAGTGCGTGACGACGATGACCTGGTGGGTGCGAGCCAATCGGCCGAGCCGACGCCCGACCTCGACGGCAGCGCGACCACCCACACCGGCGTCGACCTCGTCGAACACCATCGTGGCGCCCTTGTCCGAGCCCGCCAACACCACTTCGAGGGCGAGCATCACCCGTGAGAGCTCACCGCCCGACGCACTCTTGCTGATCGGCAGAGCCTGGGCACCGTCGTGTGCGGACAGGCGAAACTCGACCTCGTCGACGCCGTTGCTGCCGGCATGCAGTTCGGCACCGTCGACGAGGATCGGAGCGGTGTCCGACGGTCCGGCAGGCAAAGCTCGAACATCGATCTGCAGCTTGGCTTTTCCCATCGCCAACCCGGCCAGCTCGACGCTCACCGCCTTCGAGAGCTTCAGCGAAGCCTTCGCGCGGGCCGCACTGAGCTTCTGAGCCGCCGCCGCGACGTCGACCGCAGCTGCGTCGACCGTGGCACTCAATTCGGCCAAGGCGTCGGCCGAGGTGTCGATGCGCGAGAGGCGCTCGCGGGCATCCTCCGCCCAGGCGATGACCCCGTCGACGTCGGCGGCGTACTTCCGCGTCAACGACTTCAGCTCGGCCTGGCGGTTCAGGATCGCGTCGAGCGCACCCGGATCGGACGGCAGATCCGTCAGGTACGAGGTGAGATCGGCACCGATGTCGCCCACGATGGCCATCGCGTCGTTCAGTCGCGGCAGCAGCTCCGTCAGAGCAGCGTCGTCGGCATGCTCCAAGCGAGAACGAGCCTCGCCCAACAGATACAGCGCGGATGTCGTGTCCGACGCCTCCTCGGTGCTCCCGACGAGTGCCGCCGAGGCACCCTCTGCGGTCTCACGCAACGAATCGAGATCACCCAGCCGACGCACGTCCTCGGCCACGGAACGATCCTCCCCCGGCTCTGGTGCGAGAGAGTCGATCTCCTGCAGGCCGAACTGCAGACGATCTGCCTCTTGCGCCAGCTCGCGACTGCGTTCGGTGCGGTCGATCAACTCGTTGCGAGCGTCGAGCCACGTCTTGCGAGCACTGCGGTACTTCGAGACCAGGGACGCCACCGCGTCGCCGGCAAATCTGTCCAGGGCAGCCAGTTGCTGATCGGGCCGCAGCAGACGCAGCTGGTCGTTCTGACCGTGCACCGTCAGCAACGAGTCGGTGAAGTTCGACAGAACCGATGCGGGCACACTGCGCCCACCGAGATGCGCACGAGAGCGGCCGTCGGAGTTGACGGTCCGCACAGCGATGATCGAATTGTCCTCGTCGCGTTGACCTCCCGACGACTCGAGTACCTTGTCGACGTCGTCGATCACCTGCTCCGACGCGGTATCGGTACTGAATCGCCCCTCGACCACAGCGCGCTGCGCGCCCAGCCGAACCCGGCCTGCATCGGCGCGGGCACCCGACAACAGGTGCAGGCTCGTGACCACCATGGTCTTGCCGGCACCGGTTTCACCGGTGAGGACGGTCAGCCCCTCGTGAAACTGTGCGCTGGCACCGGAAATGACTCCGAGGCTGTCGATTCGAATCTCTTCGAGCATCCCTACCTCGCTCTCCCCCGCCACCCGGTGACGGGCAGTTCGAATTTCTTGACCATGCGGTCGGCGAACGGTGCCGAATCGAGTCGGACCCATTTGATCGGTGACGCGCCCCGCACCACTTCGACGCGAGCACCGGCCGGAAGGCTCAGTGTGCGCCTGCCGTCGCAGAATACGAATCCCGCGTGCCCGCCCGCATCGATCTCGACCGCGACGATCGACTCTGGACTGGTGACGAGCGGTCGCGCGAACAACGCATGTGCATTGCTCGGAATGACCAGTATCGCTTCGAGTTCCGGCCAGACCACAGGTCCACCGGCCGAGAAGGCGTATGCCGTCGAGCCCGTCGGTGTGGAGACCAGGACTCCGTCGCAGCCGAACGCAGAAACCGGTCGACCGTCGACTTCGAGCACCACCTCGAGCACTCCGAGCCTCGACCCGTTCTCGATGCTCGCTTCGTTCAGTGCCCATCCGCGGTCGACCACCTGATCTCCGACGCGAATTGCGATGTCCAAGGTCATGCGCTGCTCGATGCGGTAGTCACCGGCGATGACGCGGGCCAGAGCATCTTCGAGATGGTCGGCCTCTGCCTCGGCGAGAAAGCCGACGTGGCCGAGGTTGATGCCGAGAACCGGAATGGAAGCTGCTTGCGCGAGTTCGGCTGCGCGGAGAAAGGTTCCGTCACCGCCCAGAACCAGGACCATCTCACAGCCGACCGCCGCGTCGGGGCCGAATTCCACGACGTTGAGCCGCATATCCGCGACGAACACGTGATCGTGCTCCTGCTTGTCGGACGCCTCGATCTTCGAGGGCTCCACTTCGTCGACCAGTACCCGCAGGCAGATGCCCGCTTCGTCGAACACTTTGCCCACTCGGCGTGCGGTCTCGGCGATGTCCGGTCGGCCCGGATGGGCAACGAGAAGAATCTCTCGAGACGACTCCAGTTCCGGTGCTGCGTGGGACGGAGTCACTGTGGTCCTTCCTCGATCGCGAGCCGGACGAGTTCCGGGATGTCGGTACGCGGCAGATCCTCGCCTGCACCTGCCCTCAGCCACAGAAAGTACTCGACGTTGCCCGACGGGCCCGGCAGTGGGCTTGCCGCCACCGCACGAACAGTCAAACCCAGGCCGACGGCCGCGTTCGCCACGTCCTCTACGGCCTCGGCTCGCAGCGCGGGATCTCGCACGACGCCACCGGCACCCACGCGATCCTTGCCGACCTCGAATTGCGGTTTGACCATCAGCACCATGTCGGTGCCCGGCTTCGAGCACTCGACGAATGCCGGAAGGACGAGTTTCAACGAGATGAACGACAGATCGGCGACGATGACGTCGACGGGTCCACCGATCGTCTCGGCAGCGATCGACCGGACGTTGGTGCGATCGATGACGTGCACTCGGTCGTCCGATTGCAGCCGCCACACCAGCTGGCCGTATCCGACGTCGACGGCGACAACCTCCCGTACTCCGCGACTGAGGAGTACGTCGGTGAATCCACCGGTGGACGCACCGGCATCGAGGCATCGAGCATGTTCGACGGTCAAGCCCAGGGGTTCGAACGCGTCGAGCGCCCCGAGCAATTTGTGAGCACCTCGAGAGGCCCAACTGACCTCGTTGTCTTCTTCGGCCACCAGCAGAGGCGTACCCGGCTCCACCGCCGTTGCCGGTTTGGAGGCCACGGTCCCAGCGATCTTCACTCGACCGGCCTCGATCAATTCCGACGCGTGTTCGCGAGATCTCGCGAGCCCACGCCGAACCAGCTCGGCGTCGACACGTGCGCGACGAGCCACGTCAGGTCTTGTCGACGGTAGTCAGGGCGCGCACGAGCACCTCGTGAGCGCGGTCCAACAAACTCGCATCGCGCGAGAGGGAATCCGAATCCACGGCCTCGGGTTCTTCGTGGTCCGACGACACGATAGTGAGCTGGCTCAGGAGCGAGGCTACCTCGGCTCGAACGGTGTCGGGATCGGCCGACGACTCATCGCCGGCGTTGCTCGGCCGGTGCTGTCCTGGTAACGGAATCGACGTGCTCATCGCCCTTCACGCTATCGGATAGGTACGACGAACGCCTGATCGCCGCCGCTGTCCGGACGCTGTCAACACCCGAGCAGCGAACGCAGATCGCCGAGACCAGTGCCCTCGAAGCGCACCTCCGTGAACTCGGAGCCCGACCACGCAACGTGCAGCACGGCGAGAGCACCCTCGAACACATCCGGTGCCGTGTCCCGGTCGAATCGCACCGACAGCACTCCGCCGTCGATGCCGACCGCCCAACCGTCCTTGCTGTCGACGCGAGACGCGGACTCGTCCTGGTTGAGCACCCCGAGGTCGGGGCCGATGTGGGTGGGTCGCAGATGCTGGGGAGCACGAAGCAGCTCAGCGGCGGTACTCACACCGGTCAACACCAGTAGCGACGGCAGCTCGATTTCATTGGCTCCCGCGATGTCAGTGTCCAGCCGGTCTCCGACGACCAACGCCGAATGCGCTCCGCTGCGCTCGATGGCGTCGTGCATGATCGGCGCGGCCGGCTTGCCCGCCACGATCGGCTCGACGTCGGTGGCGTTGCGAACCGCTGCGACCATCGAGCCGTTTCCCAGAACGAGTCCTCGCTCGGTCGGCAGGGTGGCATCGATGTTCGTCGCTACCCAGAGAGCACCCGCACGAACCGCGAGGACCGCCTCGGCGAGCATCTTCCAGCCTGTATCGACCGAGTGACCCTGCACAACTGCGACCGGGTCGTCGTCGGCAGATCTGACCGGCTCCAGGCCGACTTTGGATATCTCGTTCGCCAACGCGTCGGTACCGACGACGAGGACACGCGAACCGGCGTCCAGTCTGCCCGCGAGAACACGCGCAGCTGCCTCGGAACTGGTGACGACGAACTCCGCAGAAGTGTCGAAACCGAGACCACGAAGATGCTCGGCAACGTCCTGCGGCGCACGACTGGCATTGTTGGTCACGAAGTACTGCTTCTCGGAACCACCCGAAAGCGCCTCTACTGCACCGGGAATGGGGTCCTTACCGGCGTAGACGGTGCCGTCCAGATCGAGCAGCAGGACATCGTGGGCGTCGCGCAGCAACGTCACCGACTGCCTCCGGACAGCTCCTCGACTCGCTCCTCCGCGTCTGTCTCACCATCGACATCGGCCGCAGCAGCGTTGAGGAACCACTTCACACCCTCGTCGACGCGACCGGCGGCAACCAACGCATCGGCATAGACGTAGAACAGGCGAGCCGCAGCGGTTCCCGAGCGAGATGCGTCGAGGTCCGGGGTCTGCAGGGTGACGACAGCCTGGTCGAACTGGTTGAGGTCCATACGAGCACCGGCCACGACAATTCGGAGCTCCGACGCTTCCTCGCCGGTCAACTCGCGAGCCTCGTCGCTACGACCGAGTTCGATGGCGCGCTCGGGACGTCCGAGTCCGCGTTCGCAGTCGGCCATCACGGCAATGAGACCTGGCCCGCCGGCCATGCGCCGGGCGGCGCGAAGCTCGGACAGGGCTTCGGCCCATTCGCCGGCGTGGTAGGCCGCGATACCCGCGGTCTCGCGAACGACGGCGATACGTCCTGCTCGCTGACGAGCAGCGCGCGCGTGCAGCAGCGCCAACTGGGGATCGTCGTCGAGCAGCCTGCTGGTCATCACGAGGTGACGGGCCACAGCAGTGGCATTGTTCTTGTCCAAGCTCAGCAGATCTCGGCGCACTGCCGGCTCGAGCTGGCCGGCTTCGACCTCGTCGGGCAGATCCGGCTCGTCGGGCCGCGGGGGTCGACGGTCGGATGATGCGCTGTTACCGCGGCGATCGCCGGAGAACCCACCCTCACCACCACGTCTGCGAGGAGGACCGTCCGAACGACGCGGGTCGGCGCGACGGTCCTGAGCGCGGGGGTTGCGATCTCGGGACTCGCTCGGGCGGTTGCCGCCGTCCCCTCGAGAGGGGCGACGATCGTTGTTGTCTTCCGACACGGGCGTCCTTTCGGATTTGGATACAAAACGCAAAAAGGGGACCCACCAAGTGGGTCCCCTTCTTACAACGGGTGTTCGGCGGTGTCCTACTCTCCCACACCCTGTCGAGTGCAGTACCATCGGCGCTGGAGGGCTTAGCTTCCGGGTTCGGAATGGGACCGGGCGTTTCCCCTCCGCTATGGCCGCCGTAACTCTGCGAAACAGTGTCACGAGCGAACCTGTCACCCACACGTGTGCGGGTAGCGGATTCGTGTATTCGATTGTGACTGAACAACTCGTGTGTTGTTTCAGATATTGCACAGTGGACGCGTAGCTTCTTTGTGGTAAGTCCTCGGCCTATTAGTACCAGTCACCTGCATACATTGCTGTACTTCCAGTTCTGGCCTATCAACCCGGTGGTCTGCCGGGGGCCTTACCCCCTCGTGGGGGTGAGAAACCTCATCTTGGAACAGGCTTCCCGCTTAGATGCTTTCAGCGGTTATCCCTTCCGAACGTAGCCAACCAGCGGTGCTCCTGGTGGAAC
>NZ_JBNQFW010000007.1:0-191108 GCF_050321865.1 Rhodococcus sp. IEGM1428
GGAAACGCCCGGTCCCATTCCGAACCCGGAAGCTAAGCCCTCCAGCGCCGATGGTACTGCACTCGACAGGGTGTGGGAGAGTAGGACACCGCCGAACACAATTCAACGGAATGCCCCCGACCTCACGGTCGGGGGCATTCCGCATTTCGAAACCACCTCTCCCACAACTGAACTTGTACGCACCGATCGCGACACCGACGACTCTCCAGTCCCAAACAACCCGGGGTGCGCCGTGCTCGGTTGTGTACCGGGGCTCGGTTGTGTGGCACAGTCGAAGTCGATGAAACTCGCCGTCGACCAGCACCGTGTCAGCAGAATTCTGCTCGATTTCGATCTGACCATCGAATTCGACGATGGAGCCACCATTTCCTTCAGCGAAGTGGTGATCAATGACCTCACGGTCGACGAAGACAATCAGTTCGAGGGTTTACGAGCCTTCGCGGCCTTGCACGGTCTCATGTGTGAGGACGTCGACTACGACCGATCGGGCGTGCTGCGAATGGCGTTCGCGGGCGGGCACACAGTGGTGGCTCGTCCCCGCGACGAAGTCGAATCCTGGGAGTATTGCGCCGCAGACGGGTCCACCGTCCTGTGCGGACCGGATGGAGGCGTCGAGTCGTGGCCGGCCCCGGAGCATCCCGGTACGGAAGTGCCTACTGTCGAAGGTCTCCCGTCCATCGGAGCCACTGTGGTTCGGTTGTCGACGGGTGACGAGCCGGCTGTCGAATTCTCGGACGGCACAAAGCTGCTGTTCGACCTTCCGCTCGATTCCGGCTATCTCGTGTTGCGGGAAAGCGTCACGTCGAGCTCGAGCTACGAAGAAGGCGACGAGGCCCACGGCGATTGGGTAGTCGAGCTGTCCTCGGGACACGTGATCTTCTACCGGCCGCGAACCGTGTAGGGCTTTCCGAACTGGGTTTCGACTCCCGGTGAATACAGCACCGAGTCCGGCGGTCGTGTGCTGACGTCGGGCAGGCCTGCCGCAGCAACGAGTTCGTCGGAGCAGTGGGTCAGTTCGGCATCGACCAGGTTCCAGTGTCGGTGCACGTTCGGTACGTACAGCAGCCGGCCGGCCAGCGAGGTGTGCAACCCCCATCGCGCGGTGAGAAACACTGCCAGTGAGTTCTCGGACATGTCGCGTGTTCCTCGGACAATTCCGAAATCGGTAGTGGCACCGCGATGCGGGGGAGCGAGCCGTCTGCTGCGGTAGCCGATCGTGGTGGTGTCGTCGTCGATGTCGATCGATGCCCAGCGATACGGAATGCGAGCGACGTTGGTGCCCAACACGACTGCCAGTCGGGACGCCTCCAGTGATCTGAACACGACGCCGCGTCGACCCTCTGCGTCGACGGAGTAGAGCCGGACGTTGATCTCCCCGAACGTACCGAAATAAGGAACCGGGTGCCGATATCCGAGTCCGGCACCGACCATATGGAAGCCGATCAGGCCGACCCAGGTCGAACCGTCGAACTCGTCCGGTTCACATCCTTCGGGAAGCAGCGGGGCGACGGCCGAACTCGGGACTTGCCAATGCAAGAAGACCAGCCGTTCCCAGCGCTGATCCATCAGGATCGGACGAGGCAACAGCGGTGGCCGCGGCCAGAGGCGTCGGGCATCGTCTCGATTCATGGTTCGAGCGTATGCGCGCGGAGTCAGGTAGCGGTGAATCGGGCGTGCACGCTCGCAACGATCGTGATGTTCTCGGGTTTGAGCGCGAACCCGGCTGGGGCCGACTTCGCGGCGAACATGCGAGGGGAGGCGTCGGGGCCGCCGTGCTCGGCGGTCCCCGGCAGCAGACCTGGATCGGCTACCGCGACGGCGTGCACGCTCGTTCTCCCCAGGCTCGACGCGTAAGCCTCGGCTTTGGCCACCGCGTCCTGAACGGCGAGTTCGCGTACTGCCAGCGTGTGCGAGATCCGGCTCGATTCGGTCAGGTCCCAATCGAAGTGCTCGATCGACACACCCTCGAGCGCAGAGGCTGCGTAGACGAAGGCGTCGACGAGGTCGAGCTGGCTGAACTGTACTTCCACCGACGCCTCCGCCTGGTAGACGTACGGCAATTGTTCGCCGTCGTGGTTGAACGGCCGGTTCCGCGAGTGCCGCACCTGATCGACAGACCATCGATCGATGGGGCCGCCGTCGCTGCTGTAGAGCGGCTCGACAAGACGCGTCAGCTCGCGGACGAGTTGTTGGGCCGGCTCGGACGCCGACTCCGCCGTTCGTCCGTCGGTACGGACGGTCAGCGACAGCGTGCACTGCTCGGGCGGATAGGTGGCTGCGCCGTGACCGACGACTGTGATGTCGAGTGCTCCATGGCTCATGGCGTCCAGTGTGGCATTCGCGCATGGATATTCACGGAACCTCAACAGTGCTGGCCGACGCGTCAGGTAGGGAGGACAATCGCGAGCATGCTTCCTGTTCTCGATCTTGCTTCGGCCGAAAAGGACCCCTCCGCGTTCGAGCGGGCACTACGCGAGGCCGCCCATCGGTCGGGCTTCTTCTACCTCGTCGGGCACGGGATCGAGACCGAGCGAATGCACGACGTGCTGCGTCTGGCACGGGAGTTCTTTGCTGTGTCGGACGATGTCAAAGACGAGATCAGTCAGCTGAAGAGCCCTCATTTCCGCGGCTATTCGCGGGTGGGTGGAGAGCTGACCAACGGCCGAGTGGATTGGCGGGAGCAGATCGACATCGGACCCGAACGGCCGGCGATCGAGGGTGCAGAAGGCTACTGGAATCTTCAGGGCCCCAATCTGTGGCCCTCGCAGCCGGCAGGATTCCGGGAGACGTTCGAGCAGTGGGAGCGGACGGTCTCGAGCCTCGGCCTCCGTCTCCTCCGGCATTGGGCGCAGTCGCTCGGCGCATCCCGGAACGTGTTCGACGAGGCCTTCGCCACCGCACCAGCAACCCTCATGAAGGTCGTGCGCTACCCGGGTACGCCTGATCACTCGCAGGGCGTCGGCGCACACAAGGATTCCGGAGTGCTGACGCTGCTCCTCGTCGAACCGGATTCGTCCGGACTGCAGGTGGAGACGACTCCCGATACGTGGATCGATGTGCCGCCGTTGGCCGGGGCATTCATCGTCAACATCGGCGAGTTGTTGGAAGTGGCAACCGGTGGTTACCTCCGGGCCACGCGGCACCGGGTGGTCGCGCCTGGGCCCGGCATCGACCGGATATCGGTGCCACACTTCTTGAGCCCGGCGCTCGATGCCGTCGTACCGGTGATCGAACTGCCTGCCGAATTGGCGCAGCATTCACGGGGAGTCGAGAACGACCCCGACAACCCCATCTACAGCACCTACGGCGAGAACGCATGGAAGTCCCGCACACGTGCACACCCCGACGTGGCCCAGTTGCACCACGGCATCGTTCCTGCCGGGCAGCGGTCCGCCTACTGACTCCGGCTGCGCCCGTGTCGTGACAGTCGATACTTCGCCCATGCCCCGGTGCACCACAGCGCCCACAGGATCAACAGTGGTTGGAACAGCAATCGGATTCCTCGTGCCGTGTCGGAGTCGAGGCCGAACGCGTCGGTGTGCGTGACGAACTGTGAGACGTTGCCGGGGAACACCGCGACGAAGAAGGCCGCGACCACCCAGCCGACGAGCGGTGCGCGAGCAGTCCAGAACAGCAGTGCCAGCCCGAGCGCGATCTCGACGACCCCCGATGCCAGCACGACGAAGTCGGTGCTCAGTGGCACCCACCCGGGCACCTGGGCGGCGAAAGTGCTGCGCGCCCAGAACAGGTGGCTCAGGCCGGCGAAGACGAGGAACGCCCCGAGTACGACCCGGCCGATGGTGCGAGATATCGATTTCGTCATTGCGCCATGAGACACCACGGGCACACTGGGCACCATGACCGGGAGCACCCCAACCGACCCAGGGCGTCGCCGATGGGTACTGCACGTCGACTTCGACCAGTTCATCGCTGCCGTCGAAGTGCTGCGCAACCCCGATCTGGTGGGCAAAGCCGTGGTGGTCGGCGGTAGGGGAGATCCGACCGAGCGCGGTGTGGTCTCGACGGCGTCGTACGAGGCGAGGGCCAAGGGTGTCGGTTCCGGGATGCCGCTGCGCATTGCCGCGAAGAAGATCCCCGACGCGGTCTTTCTCCCGGTCGACAAACCGGCATACGACGAGGCGTCGGCGATGGTGATGGACACGCTGCGGACGTTGGGTGTCGTAGTCGAGGTGATCGGCTGGGACGAGGCATTTCTCGGTGTCGAGACCGATGACCCGGAGCGCTTTGCCAAGACAGTGCACGACGCGGTGTTCGACGCGACAGGGTTGCATTGCTCGGTCGGTATCGGAGACAACAAGTTACGAGCCAAGATCGCCACCGACTTCGACAAGCCGCAGGGCATCTACCGGCTGACGCAGGACAACTGGTTCGAGGTGATGGGTGAGCGTGGTACCGACGCGCTGTGGGGGATCGGCAAGAAGATCTCGAAGAGGCTCACCGAACTGGGCATCTCGACCGTTCGTGAATTGGCCGATGCCGACGATGCGGACCTGGCTGCGGCGTTCGGACCGAAGATCGGCCCCTGGCTCGGTACGAAGGGGCGGGGTATCGATCTCGCGCCGGTCACGTCCGAGCCGTGGGTAGCGCGATCACACAGTCGCGAAGTCACGTTCCAGACCAACGTCGCCGATTGGGCCGTGATTCGGCAAGAGGTCGCGGCTCTGACGTCGAAAGTGTTGGCGGACATCGAAGCCGAGAACCGGCCGGCCGTGCGAGCGGCACTGAAGATACGCTACGCACCGTTCGAGACGCACACCGTCAGCGCGCCGATCGTCGGTGCGCCGACCTTCGATCCGGAGATTCTGACCTCGGCCGCGGTGGCGTTGGTGGATCGTCTCGACCACAATCGAGAGGTTCGGTTGATCGGCGTCCGGCTGGAAATGACTCCGCCGCAACCTCTCTGACTACTTGCGTCCCGCCGCCCAGCGCAGTCCCCAACCGTACTTCTTGTCCAGGTCGGCTTGGCTGCCCTGGATGTACTCGACCTCACGGGTGACCGTGATTCCGGCGGACGTGTTCTCCAACAATGCGATCGAGCATATCCGCGCAGAGTTCTCGGCCGAGTCGAGTCGTACCTCCACCTGCGGTCCGCTGGTGGGGTAGAGCGTCACCACTCCGTCGACGGCAGCCCAGTTCGGTGCGCCGTCGTAGATCATCGCGAAGATCAGGATGCGGGCGAACTTCTCGGGGTGGGCGAGATTGATGTGCATGTTCTCGCCGCCGCTGACCGAACCGGAACGGTCGTCGCCGTCGAGAGCGATGAACGGCGCATCCTGCAGAGAACCGAAGCTGTTACCGAGCGCCTGCACGACGCCTTTGGAGCCGTCGCGCAATTCGTAGAGGCACCCGAGGTCGAGATCGACTCCGCCCGAACCGTACGACGCGGCAGCCAGCTTGGCCAGGAAGCCCTTCTTCTTCGGCTGTGCAGCGGGTGCGCCGGTGGACCAGTTCAGGTTCACCCGCATCGAACCCTGCTTCTCGCCGGACTTGGTGAGGCTGATCGTCGGCGACGCCTTGGACAGCGTGACTTTGCTCAGGCTGACGGGGGCTCCGGCCTGCGGTGCCGAGGATTGCCCGGTCGAGGGCTTGCGGGTGTAGTCGATGGCCATGGTGGTGCCTTCCGAACGATCGATTCCCGGATCGTGATGTCCGGTTTGGGCGGTCCGTCGAGAATAGCCGCAAACCTGGCGATCGACGTCGGCCGGACGTCGACCGGTGGATCGAGGCACCTGCGACAGAACTCGGCGCGACGGGTGAGACCTCGAGGGCCACCCATCGCGCCGATTTCTCGGGCTGCAATCCGATCTACGGGCGCGGCACGTTACGCAGATTCGATTTCGCCATCCGAACCGCCTCGCCGACGCCGCCGTTGAGTACGACCTTGCTCATCGCGAGCGCGAATCCCTTGATCTGCTCTCCGGTGATGGTCGGCGGCACCGACAGCGCGAGCGGGTCGGTGATCAACTGGACCAGTGCCGGGCCGTCGACCGCGAAAGCCGCCTCGAGTGCGCCGCGGATGTCCTCGGGCTTCTCGACGCGTTGCGCGTGGAGACCTGCTGCAGCAGCGATGCCGGTGTAGTCGACCTGGGGCACGTCGACGCCGAAGTCGGGCAGCCCATCGACGAGCATCTCGGCCTTGACCATGCCCAGCGTCGAATTGTCGAACAGCACGATCTTGACGGGCAGCTTGTACATCGCGACGGTCAAGAGTTCGGAGAGCAGCATCGAGAAGCCGCCGTCGCCGGAGATCGAGACAACTTGGCGGCCCGGGTTGGCGAACTGCGCTCCGATGGCGTGTGGCAACGCGTTGGCCATGGATCCGTGCAGCATCGACGCGACGAAAGCTCTACGGCCGGTGGGGTTGATGTAGCGCGCGGTCCACACGTTGCACATGCCGGTGTCGGTGGTGAACACCGCGTCGTCGGCGGCGAGGTCGTCGAGCACCGAGGCGGCGTACTCGGGGTGGATCGGAACGAGCTTCTCGGCGTTGCGGGTGTACGCGCCGACGGTCTTGCCCATCAGGTCGTTGTGCTTGTCCACCCACTTCTCCACGTAGCGTCGGTCTGTCTTGCGAGTGACCAACGGAGCCAATGCATTCAGGGTGGCGCGAACATCACCGTGGATCGGGTACTGCACCGAGGTTCGACGGCCGAGCTTGGTGGGATCGATGTCGATCTGCGCGGTCGTGACGTTCTCGGGAAGGAACTGCTGATACGGAAAGTCGGTGCCGAGCAGGATGAGCAGATCGGCGTCGTGGATCCCGGCGTGCGCAGCTCCGTACCCGAGCAAACCTGTCATGCCGACGTCGTACGGGTTGTCGTACTGGATGAACTCCTTGCCGCGCAACGAATGTCCTACGGGAGCGCCGATGGTGTCGGCGAATGCGACCACCTCGTCATGGGCGCCCTTGACGCCGTAACCGGCGAAGATGGCAACTTTTTCGGCGTTGTTGATGGCGTCGGCCAGTGTCTGGATGTCCGCCGCGGGCGGTGTGACGATCGGTGCCGAGGGAATGGCGATGGGGTCCATCGTTCCGGCGGCCGACAGCTCGGCGATATCGCCCGGGAGCGTCAGAACAGACACCCCGCCCCCAGTGATGGCGGCATTGATCGCCGCACGGAACACCCGAGGTGCCTGCTCCGCGGTGGAGACGAACTCGTTGTAGAGCGAGCATTCGCCGAAAAGCCGGTCGGGGTGCGTCTCCTGGAAGTAGCCCGAGCCGATCTCACTGCTGGGAATGTGCGACGCGATCGCCAGAACCGGTGCGCCGGAACGGTGTGCGTCGAACAGGCCGTTGATCAGATGCAGGTTGCCCGGGCCGCACGAACCTGCGCATACTGCCAGAGCGCCGGTGGTCTGCGCGTCGGCCGATGCAGCGAAGGCCGCGGCCTCCTCGTGTCGTACGTGAATCCAGTCGATACCGCCCTTGGCCGATCCGCCGGTACGACGCACTGCGTCGACCACCGGATTGAGACTGTCGCCGACGATGCCGTAGATGCGTTGTACGCCGGCGTCGACGAGTCCTCGAACGAGCTGATCGGCCACTGTGGTGGGCATGTGAAATTCTCCTCGGATGTAGTGGCGCGTTCGGATCGATGTGCCTCACGTGCGCCAGTTCGACGCCTTCCCTGTGCCGAGGGCGTATCAAACATAGAAGTGCAGAGCGCTCGGTACCGCAAGAGGAAAGCCCAGGTAGAGGCCCGGCGCGATCTCCGTCACGTGGCGGTATTCCGGCCAGCACCCATCGAAGACTGGGGCTGTCCCGACATGCCGTCCACTGGAGAGTTCGGCAAAAATGAACAGGCTCTGTACAGGTTCACTTTCACGATGTACGGTACTGACATGACCGAGCCCGCTATGACCCAGCGCACATCGGAGCGTGCGCGGCACAAGCGTCACCAGGTGCTCGCCTCACTCAAGAACACCATCGAGTCCGGCGACATCCCCTCCGGCTCGTTCCTGCCAGGAGAGAACGAACTCGCCCGCGAGTTCTCGGTCAGCCGCGGAACCATTCGCTCTGCGCTCAGTGTGTTGGAAGATCAAAAGCTGATCGAAAAGCGCAGCGGCATAGGATCGCTCGTCACCTTCGACGGCCATCAGATCGAGACCGCAGACGGTTGGGCTCGGGCGCTGTCGTCCGCCGGCGTCGAGATGCACACCCGCACTCTCCGCATCGAGCGCATCGTGGATCCGGAACTGGCTGCCGAGGCCGGAACTTCGACTCTGAACTTCGTTGCCGTCGATCGAGTGCGACACGTGGTCGACGGGCGTCCGGTGTCGTTGGAGCGCAGCCGTGTTCCGGCACTGGGAACGCTCGCGGACCTGCCCGAGAACGGATTGGCCGGGGACTCACTGACGGCAACCTTGAGGTCCGCGGGGCTCGTGGCGGCCAGTGGCGAGCAATGGGTGTCGGTGGTTCCGGTGGACTCGGCCGACGCGGCAGTTCTCGAAGTGCCGGTAGGCACTCCCTACCTGCACAGCATCCGGGTCAGTCGGGACGCATCGGGTCGATTCGTCGAAAAAGTCGTCAGTCTCCTTGCACCCGAGCGCTTTCGGCTCCATCTCACCTTCAACTCCTGATCTATCTCATCGCCTCACCGGCAAGGACTGTGTACATGTCTACTTCGCGTGACCGCGCCCTCGGGGCCTTCTACGGACTGGCACTGGGCGATGCCCTGGGAATGCCGACGCAATCGATGCGCCGGGAGGACATCGTCGAGGATTACGGACAGTTGCGCGGATTCGTTGCCGCCGGTCCGCGTCAGCTCATCGCGCACGGTATGTCGGCAGGCTCGATCACCGACGATACCGAGCAGGCGATCATGTTGGCGCAGTTGATCGTCGACGGTGACGGTGTGGTCGATCCCTCGGCTTTCGCCCGCGCCTTGATCGCGTGGGAGTCCGAGATGTCCGCGCGCGGATCGCTGGATCTGCTGGGGCCGTCAACCAAGCGAGCCGTGGAACGGATACTCGACGGCTCCGATCCGAACGAGGCGGGCAAGTTCGGCAGCACCAACGGTGCGGCCATGCGAATCACACCCGCGGCAATTGCGGCATCGTTGGACGGCGGTATCGTGCCGTTCGTCGACGCGATCTACAGTTGCAGCTTCGTCACCCACAACACCTCTCTCGGAATAGCTTCCGCCGCAGCGGTTGCCGGTGCCATCAGTGCCGGGATCGCAGGTGCCGAGTTGCACGAGGCGGTCGACATCGGTGTCGCCGCCGCCACCGAGGGGGCCACCCGTGGATATTGGGTCGCCGGCGGAAACATCGCAGCCCGTATTCGTTGGGCTGTCGAGCTGGTCGGCAAGTCCGCCGACAGGCACATCACGGACACAGTGGCAGACGTCATCGGCACGTCCGTCGCGTCACAGGAATCAGTGGTAGCGGCCTTCGCATTGGCCGTTGCGTACGACGACCCATGGGACGTCGTACTGGCAGCCGCCACCATCGGCGGCGACACCGACACCATCGCAGCGATAGCAGGTGCTGTCCGCGGTGCCGTCGGTGGCCTGGCAGCGTGGCCCGGCGAAGCGATACGAACGGTAACCGACGTGAACAAGCTCGATCTGGAGCCCATCGTCGATCGACTGCTCGCTCTCCGTAACACGAACTGACACAGTTCGACTCACCCTTGGAGCACAACCATGACCTCATCCGCTTCCACGTCTGCATCGGACACGACAGTCGACGTATTGTCGCTGGAAACTCGGGGGATCGAGCCCGTTCCGGACGACGAGCGCAACGGTAACCCGCTGCAGTTGTTCTGGGTGTGGTTCGCCGCGAACATCTCCATCCTCGGTCTACCGCTCGGGGCAACCCTGGTGGTCTTCACCGGTCTGAACATCTGGCAAGCATTGATTGTCGCGCTGGTGGGCGCGGCGGGTTCGTTCGCCATCGTCGGAATCGTGTCGATTGCCGGCAAACGTGGCGGGGCACCCAGTCTCACGTTGTCGCGGGCAACCTTCGGGGTGCGCGGAAACATCGGCCCCACACTGGTCTCACTGATGTCGCGACTCGGCTGGGAAACCGTCAACACCACGACCGCGGCATTTGTGCTGCTGTCGATCTTCACACTGATCTTCGGTGGATCCGGCGTCGCGAAGGATCACGCCGTCGTCACGATCGTCTCCATCGTCGTCTTCATCGTGCTGACACTGGTGGTCAGCGGTCTGGGGCATGCGGCGATCCTCGTCATTCAACGCTGGTCGACGTGGATCTTCGGTGCGCTGAACATCTTCGTCGCGATCTTCCTGATCGCCACCGTCGACTGGACTGCAGTGACCAGTACTCCGGCCGGATCCATCAGCGCGATGGTCATCGGGGTCGGAACCATCGCTGCCGGAACAGGTATCGGTTGGGCGAATGCCGGAGCCGACATGTCGCGGTACCAGCGAAAGAGTGTGGGAGCCGGCTCGTTGGTGCTCTCCAGCGCGGCCGGAGCCGGAATTCCTCTCGTTCTGCTGATCGGACTCGGTGCGCTGCTGTCGGCGGGCGACAACAGCCTTGCGTCCGCATCGGATCCGGTTGCGGCAATCCGAGAAATTCTGCCGGCTTGGATGGCCGTTCCGTATCTGATCACCGCATTCGGCGGATTGCTGTTGTCCAACCATCTTTCGGTGTATTCGGCCAGTCTCACGACGTTGACCCTCGGTTTTCGGATCAAGCGGGTCTATGCGGTCGGAGTCGACGTGTTCGTCACGTTCGTCGGCGCCATCTACTTCATGCTGATCTCCGACGGTTTCTACGGCCCGTTCATCACGTTCATCTCGGTTCTGGCAGTTCCGCTCACCGCGTGGCTGGGAGTGTTCATGTCCGACATGATCAAACGAAAGACGTACGACGCGGCATCGATCATGAACGTGGGCAACACCAGTCGCTACTGGTACACCGGCGGAGTCAACTGGTACGCCTTCGCGAGCTGGGCGGCGGGAATCGTGGTGGGCTTTCTGTTCACGGCGATCACGGTGGACGGCGACGTGATCTACACCGGACCGCTGTCCGGCAGCTGGATCGGTGACAACGGACTCGGCTGGGTGGCGTCGTTCGTGATCGCCGCCGGGCTCTATCTCGTCACCGGTGGAGCGCGGCGAACCGAGACGGTTTCTCGGTGACTCCGCGATTGATCCACACCGGTCAGGTGATCGTCGACGTGGTGATGGCCGTACCCGAAGTGCCGGTTCCGGGAGGTGACGTCGTGGCGACGTCACTGAACGAGACCGCGGGCGGTGGACTCAACGTGATGGTCGCTGCGATTCGTGACGACCTGCCGGTGATCTTCGCCGGCAGATACGGGTCCGGCCACTACGGTTCGATCGTCCGCGAAGCTCTGTCTTCCAGCGGTGCTCTTGTCGTCAACACTGTTCCTGCTGAGCAGGACTCGGGATTCTGCATCGCCCTCGTCGATGCGAACACCGAGCGCACGTTCGTGACCTACCCGGGGGCCGAGGCGGAACTGAGCATCGGAGACCTCGAGGCGGCAGGGGTACGGAGTGCGGACTTGGTGTACGTCACCGGCTACGGGTTGGCGCACGAGAGCAACGCCGCGGCACTGACCGCGTGGCTACCGACGCTTCCCGCGGACGTCACGGTGCTGTTCGATCCGTCCCCATTGATCGCGACGCTGAACCGCGACGTGGTGGACGCCGTTCTCGCCCGTGCCGACATCGTGAGCGTGAATCTACGCGAGGGCATGCTCATGACGGATGAGGTCGATATCGACTCCATCGCGGCCGAAATGGTGACGAGGGTGCGGCCCGATGCGGCGGTGGTGCTCCGTACCGGTCCGGACGGTTGTCGAATCGCGGGCGGTGGACGAACATCGCAATCGGTTCCGGGGTTCGAGGTGCAGGCGGTGGACTCGAACGGTGCGGGCGATGCTCACGCCGGGGTGTTGTTGGCGGGACTCTCCCGTGGGCTCGGTCTGTACGACGCGGCGCTGCGGGCCAATGCTGCTGCAGCACTTGCGGTCACCGAGCGAGGACCGGCGACGGCTCCACCTCGGTCACGTACCGACGCGTTGATCCGCGGTCGGCCTCTCGACGGGTGAGGGGCGAGTCCGTCCCGGAACCGTCGAGTCGCGCACGACGAGCGTCGGTGTCAACGCCATCGAGGACACCGGAAGTCCATGGGTGACCGCCAGCAGCATTTCTGCTGCGCGCGTCCCGATTTCGCGGTGTGGGCTGTGAATCGTCGTCAGCGGAACGGTCAACTCGCTGCAGATCGAGATGTCGTTGTAGCCGACGACGGCTACGTCGCGTCCTGGCTGCAGCTCCGACTCACGCAACACGCCGAGCACTCCGATGGCGCTGAAATCGTTGGTCGCGAAGATGGCCGTCGGGGGAGTCGGCAGCGCCAGAAGGGCGCTCGCCCCGCGTCTTCCGGCATCGGGATCGAACCCCTCTTCCCGAACGTACTCGTCCGGGACGTCGATGCCCGCGTCGTGCAGAGCTGCGCGGCAGCCCTCGAGCCGGTCGATTCCGGTGCTGGCCCAGGCCGGACCCGACACGATGCCCACGCGAGTGTGGCCGAGTCGGGCGAGGTGTTCGCCGGCCAGATAGCCGCCGCGATGGTCGTCGCACGTCACCGACGCCATCCCGGGGTATCGGCGGCTGATGAGGACGAATTTGATCCCCCGACGATCGAGGTTTTCGAGGTTCTCACTGTCGAGGCGGGCGTCGCCGAAGATCAGTCCGTCGACGTTGCGGCCGAGGAGAAGGTCGATCCGTCGTCGCTGCTGCACCGGATCGTCGTGGGTATTCGCGACGAACGTCTCGTAGCCCGCCCGGTTGGCCGTTTCCTCGATGGCGTCGTACATCGCGGAGAGGACCACATCGGTCAGTCGTGGCACCAGGACGCCGAAGGCGGTGGATTTCTTCGTGGTCAGACTCGCCGCGTTGGGATTGGGCACGTAGTCCATCTCGCGGGCCAGCTCGAACAGTCGCAGATCTCCGGCACTGGCGCCGGCCGGGTCGAGCGCGACGCGGCGCAGCGCTCGGGAGACGGTCGAGACATGCACTCCCGCAGCAGCCGCGACCGTTTTGAGCGTGACGCTCCCCGAACTGGTGCTGTCCACTTGCGGTTCCCCTCGATCATCCGTCGGACCTACCCCGACCCCTACTGGCCCCTAAGCTAGCACCGTGCGCAATCGTTTGCGCAATAAGTTGCCCCCGAGGAACGGACTTCTGATGACAGGTTTGGGTGGTCTCAATCCATCGCCGACGTCTCTCACGCTCGGCCTGGTGCAGCAACAGGTTCCGCTGATCACCAGCATGGCCGATGTGGACGAGACGACCGATCGCGTGTGCAGGCAACTGCGTGAGGCGAAGGCCGGGTTCGCCGCACTCGACCTCGTTGTGTTCCCGGAGTATTCGTTGCACGGCCTGCGGAAGTCCTCGTGGGCGTCCGACGAGGTGATGTGCGACATGGACGGTTCGCAGGTGGAGCGATTGCGTGCGGCGTGCCGCGAGTCGCAGGTCTGGGGGTGCTTCAGCATCATGGAACGCAACCCCGGCGGAGCACCGTTCAACTCCGGAATCATCGTCGACGATCAGGGTGAGATAGCCCTGTACGTTCGCAAACTTCATCCTTGGACGCCCAAGGAGCCCTGGGAGCCCGGCGACATCGGCCTACCGGTCTGCGCGGGGCCGAAGGGTTCGGTGCTGTCGCTGTTGATCTGTCATGACGGGATGTTCCCCGAAGTCGCCCGTGAAGCGAGCTACCGCGGTGCCAATGTGCTGCTGCGCACGGCCGGGTACAAGTTCCCGCTTCGGCAGTCTTGGCGTATCACCAACGAGGCCAATGCATTCCACAACCTGGCGTACACGGCCTCGGTCTGTTTGGCCGGGGAGGACGGCAACGGTATCCCGTCCATGGGTGAGGCGATGGTGTGCGACTTCGAGGGCACGATCGTCGAGCGCGGCGATTCGACCCCCGATCGGGTGGTGACGGTGTCGATCGAACCGGCTTGCGCCGACGCTGCTCGGCGGGAGTGGGGCGTGGAGAACAACATCTATCAGCTCGGACATCGCGGGTACACGGCGTTGGCCGGTGGCGCGCAGGACTGCCCGTACACCTTCGTCCGTGATCTGGCGGCCGGAACGTATCGAGTGCCGTGGGAAGACGAGGTTCGCATCGTGGACGGGACGTCGGAGGGGTACGGGCCCCCGCGTCGGCCCGGCAGTGCGGCCGATTCTGCGCGAGCCGGTCTGCGCGGAGAGTAAGGCGGAGGTTACGCGGCCGGTGCCCGTGTAACGGTGCCATTAATTGGTCCTCGATTTGTTGGCCAATGCTCGACATCGAGCGTGAAACCCCTCTATCGTCAGGGCAACGCAATCGGTTGCACGACCGGTTGCAACGCAATCGAAAGAAGGCTCGTGTCGATGACTTCCCAGGTAGGCGACTCTCTGGAGCTCACGGACCGCACCCGCCACGACATCGATTCGATGTCGTCGGGGGATGTGTACAAACTCCTGTCCTGTGCGGTGCAGCCACGCCCGATCGCCTGGATCTCCACGGTGTCCAGCACCGGCGTTCGCAACCTGGCACCGTTCAGCTTCTTCAACGTCGCCTCACGGAACCCGGCCACCCTGATGATCTCCATCGGTGAGCGCATCGGCTTTCCAAGAGAATTCAAGGACACGTTGGTCAACATCCGCGACACCGGCGAATTCGTCGTCAACATCCCGTCGGCGGAGACTGTGAACGCGGTGACCGCAAGTTTCGCGACAGTGGACGCGGACGTCGACGAGTTCGAGCTCTCGCACATGACGGCCGTTCCATCGGTGTCTGTCTCGGCTCCGTCGGTGCTCGAATCCCTGGTCTCTCTCGAATGCCGGACGCTCCAGGAAATCGCACTCGGTTCCGACACTCTCGTGCTCGGGACCGTCACGACGGTGACCAGCAGACCGGGCTTGCTCACCGACGATCTGCACGTCGACACGCTCGAACATCGATTCCTCGGCAGGTTGGCCGGCCCGTTCTACACAACCGACATGAATCGAGTGGCGCAATGACCACCTCGGCGCATCTGCGCGGCGTCGACGCTCGGCCGGTGGTCGATACGTTCGATATCGCTGTGGTGCAGACCAGTTCGCGAACCGGCGCCTGGCAGCAGAATATCGACGCGGTGAGCTCGGAAGTCCGTGTTCTCGCCGCCGGTGGCTCCAAGGTGATCGTGCTGCCCGAACTGTTCGCCAGCGGTTACGATCTCGGCAGCATCGACGCGATGGCCGAGTCGGTGCCCGGCCGCACATCGATCGCGCTCGGAGAACTCGCCGCCGAGACCGATACGGTTCTGGTGACGGCAATGGTGTTCCGCGATTCCGAGGGAGTCGTCTTCGACAGCTCACTCGTCGTGGGTCCGGACGGTCTGCTTGCCCTGGGACACAAGCGGTTTCTGTGGGACCGTGAGAACGCGGTGTTCACCCCGGGTGCGCAGAGCGGTCTGGTGGTCGACACCCCGTTCGGATCCATCGGCGTCGTGATCTGTTACGAGGCAGGGTTTCCCGAGACCGTCCGCGATCTGGTGCAGCGAGGAGCCGATATCATCGCCGTGCCGTCGGCCTTCGGTCACGTCCGCCTGCACGTGTGGAAGCTGCTCACACGATCCCGCGCACTCGAGAACGGTGTTGTCGTGGCCGCAGCGGGGCTCACCGGGCAGACCGGCGACGGACCGCGGTTCGCCGGACACAGCGTGATTGTCGGGCCGCAGGGCCGCACCATCGTCGAGATGGCCGAGACCGTCGGATCGGTCTCGGCGACGGTCTCCAGACGCGAACTGCAAGACGCACGCGACGAAGTGCCCTATCTGAAAGATCTTGCCCGACTGGGCGGTATCACCGAGATACGAACGACCGAGAACGATCACGAGAGGAACCGAGATGTTCGATCTGCGATCAGCTGATCTGTTGCGCGCCTTCACCCGTCAGCTCGAGCTGTGCAAAGTTCAGCCCGGAGAACAGGTGGTGATTCTCGCGGAACCGTCGAGCCGTGGTGACTACATCTCGGCTGCTTTCGGAGCGGCCCAGAGCCTGGGCGCACAGGTACTCGCGGCCACCGTCCCGGGCGGCAGCCCCGCGCCGATGCCCAGCACGCACACCGGTGCAGGCCCCGGGCTTGTCTCGGTCATGAACAGTTCGGTGGCTCAGGACATGCTCAAGGGTGCGGACCTGGTGGTAGACCTCACCAGTGAGGGCTTCATCCATGCGCCCATTCAGCAGGAAATTCTGGCTGCCGGCACACGCATCATCTTCGTCTGCGACGCCCCGGACGTGTTGATCCGGAACATGCCGCAGGACGGCGACAAAGAACGGGTCCAGGCGGGGGTCGATCTGATCCGCAGCGGCTCGACCATGCACATCACCAACGACGCAGGCACCGATCTGACCGTGCAGTTGAGCAATTCACAGCCCGAGTTCCAGGTGGGCTTCGCCGACGACAAGGGCCGCTGGGATCACTGGCCGTCCACCATGGTGTTGTGTTGGCCGGAGATCTCGAATGGAAAGATCGTGCTCTCCGAGGGCGATATCTTGTTGCCGTTCAAGGAATACGTCCGGGACGAGACGACGCTGACGGTCACCAACGGCCACATCGACGAGGTGACCGGCGGTGGTGAAGCTGCATTGCTCAACATGTTCTTCGCGGACTCCAACGACAAGTGGGCGCGCTACCTGTCTCACATGGGCTGGGGACTGATGAAGACCGGCGACTGGTTCGCTGCGGCGATGTACGGCAAGGACGACATCATGGGCATGGACGCCCGAGCTTTTGCAGGCAGCTTCCTGTGGTCCACCGGCCCGCATCCCGTACTCGGCCGAGATTCCTACGCGCACCTCGACATCGGAATGCGCGCCTGCACCGTAACCATCGACGGCATCGATGTCGTCACCGAAGGTCGATTGGTGGAGAGCTGACATGGCACCGATCGAAGTGGTGATCGCGGGCGGCGGTTTGGGTGGGCTGACCGCGGCGCTCTCTTTGCGGCACAGGGGCATCCAGGTGACGGTGCTCGAAGCCGCTGCCGAGCTCGGCGAGGTCGGAGCAGGCATCCAGACCGCACCGAACGCCAGCCGCATTCTCATCGCTCTCGGAATGCGTGACAAACTCGAAGCGATCAAGACCGAGCCGATGGATCAGGTGCGCAGGCGGTGGGAGAACGGCAAGGTCATCGCGCTCACCGCACTCGGCGAGTACTGCAAGAAAACGTTCAATGCGCCCTACTGGCACTACCACCGCGCGGACCTGCACTCTGCCATCCACTCACAGTGCCTCGACCCCGACGGCCCCGGCCCGGTCGTGGTGTTCGAGACCGACGCGAAGGTCGTCGAGGTCGATCGAACGAATCCGACGCGGCCCGTCGCGGTCACCGGAACCGGAAGACGCTACGAGTCGGACCTGCTCATCGGAGCCGACGGTATTCGTTCGACCGTGCGCGACCTGATCGGTCTACCCGATACTCTCGTCTTCTCCGGTGAAATGGCCTATCGCGCTTTGATTCCGGGTGATCGCATCGTCAAGGACCCGGCCACCCGCTGGCTCGTCGACCGATACCAGAGCACCATCTGGTACGGACCCGACCGACACCTGGTGCACTACATGATCCGTAACGGTGAGTACCTCAATGTCGTTGCGCTGGCCCCGTGTACCGACGAGGTTCGCGACGGCGGACCGCGGCTCGTCGGGCCCGAGGAACTGATGGGGACGTTCCCGGACTGGGACGACCGCGCCCACGCGATGCTCTCGAAGGCCGATGAGAACGTGCTGTGCCAGGCGCTCTACTACCGCAGACCTGATCCTCGCTGGACCGACGGCCGCGTCGCGTTGCTGGGCGACGCCTGCCACGCCATGCTGCCGTACCAGGCGCAGGGCGCGTCGCAGGCGATGGAAGATGCGGCCGTGCTCGCCGAGGAACTCGCGAAGGTCACCTCGAGCGGAATCGACGACGCGTTGGCGCGCTACGTCTTTCGCCGAGCCCGGCACGCGCGGATGGTGCAGGACGCGAGCCTGCAGAACAAGACTTTCTACCACATACCCGATGGACCCGAGCAGCAGAAGCGGGACGCGACACTGGCGTCGTTCGATGGGGAGTCCGACATCTCGTACGACTGGCTGTGGAGCGGTACTCCGCTCGACGACAGCGACGACGAGAAATTCCATTACTCGTTCGTCCGATGACGACCTCGGACCACAACACCGCGCCGGAGGCTGCGATGAAGACTGGTGATCAGGTAGTACAGGAGCTCCCATGGAAATGGGGTGTGCAGGGCAAGATCTTCATCATCGGCGGGCTGGGTTACATGTTCGACGCCTGGGATGTGGCGCTGAACGGATTCTTGACTCCGCTGCTCGGCACCTATTGGGACCTCTCCCAGGCCGAGCGGGGGCTCGTCGCCACCGGCAACCTGATCGGCATGGCCGTCGGTGCCGTCGTGTGGGGAACGATCGCCGACCGAGTCGGGCGTAAGCGCGCATTCTCGTTGACGCTGTTGATCTTTGCGCTGTTCTCGGTCCTCGGCGCTTTCGCGCCGAGCTTCGAGATCTTCATCATCCTGCGGTTCCTGGCCGGGTTCGGTCTCGGCGGCTGCATCCCGGTGGACTACGCGTTGGTCAGCGAATTCTCACCACGCCGCATTCGCGGCAAAATTCTGTCCGCGATGGACGTCTGGTGGCCCATCGGTGCCACCATCTGCGGCGTCGTCGCCACGCTTCTCGTCCCGATCGACGGAGACGTTCGTTGGCGCTACATGCTGCTGTTCATGGTTCTGCCTGCGCTGCTGCTGTTCTGGGTTCGACGCGGCATCCCCGAGTCGCCGATCTACCTCGCCAAGGTCGGACGTGAAGTCGAGGCCCGCGCCGTCATCGACGACATGGTCACCCGCACCGGATCCGATGCAGTCGACTACGTCATCGTCGCCGATACGGCACCGAAGGGTCCGGGTGGCATGAAAGCGGCTCTGACACAGCTGAAATCGGTCTGGCGCTACAGTCCACGCATCACCGCAGCAGCCTGGATGCTGTTCGTGTCCATCATGCTGCTCTACTACGCAGCGCTCAGCTGGATGCCGTCCATCCTGCGGGCCGAGGGCTACGGAGAATTCGCAGCCTTCGCCGGTACGACGCTCATGACCGGAGTCGGCATCGTCGGTGTGCTCACCTCCGCGTTCATCGTCGAGATATTCGGCCGCAAGTGGGTCATCGGGTTGTCGGGTCCTATCGCCGGTAGTGCGTTGGTCATGTTCGCTGTCATGCTCGACATCCAGTCTGCTGCGCTGATCTGGCTCGGCATCTTCGGATTCGTCATTCAGCTGACCATCCCGGTGCTGTACTGCTACGTCTCCGAGCTGTACCCCACCAACATCCGCGCCTCGGGATTCGGCTACGCATCCTCGGTCAGTCGGGTGGCCACCGGATTCGCTCCTCTCCTGTTCGGTTCGGTCATGTGGCCGATCCTGGGTCTTCCGTTGACCTTCGGCATCGTCACCGCGTTCGTGTTGTTCGCGGTGATCTGGATGGCGTACTTCGCACCGGAGACCAAGGGCCGCGAACTCGACACCCTCGTCGACGAACCCGCCGAGGTCGTCGCAGGCGAGGCTCGGGTCTGATGAAGCCCGCACAGTTCGACTACCACCGGGCACGCGATGTCTCGGGTGCAGTACGGCTGCTGGCCGAGCTGGGCGAGGACGCGAAGATCATCGCCGGAGGCCAGTCCCTGGTCGCCATGATGAACTTCCGCCTCGCCCGGCCCGGACACCTGGTCGACGTGGGTGGTTTGAACACTCTGAGCTACATCAGGCGCGAATCCGACGGCCTGCACATCGGAGCGCTCACCACCCACCACGACGTCGAATCCGGCGATGTGGGAACAGACTTCGCTGTTCTTCGCGAGGCCATGCGGTGGGTGGGGCACTATCCGATCCGTACTCGCGGCACCGTCGGGGGCAGCATCGCTCATGCGGACGCCACCGCGGAATGGTGCTTGCTCGCCATCCTGCTCGACGCCCGCATCGTCGTAGAGAGCGTGAGGGGGCGGCGAACCGTCGAGGCAAACTCGTTCTTCTTCGGGTACTACTCCACCGATCTCGCGTTCGACGAAATGATCGTCGAGATCGTGTTTCCGAACCCGGCACCCCACGCTGCGGTGACCGAATATGCCGAACGACAAGGCGACTTCGCGATCGTGGGCGCAGCGGTGTCGCTCGATCTCGACGGAGTGGCCGTGGTGGGTGGACGCGTCGCTCTCGCAGGAGTGGGCGCGACTCCCGTCCGATCGTCCGCAGGCGAGGCCGTTCTGGCCGCCGGTGGAACGTTCGGTGACTGTGCGGACGCCGCAGCCGAGGCACTGGAATTGGAGGACGAGGGCATGGTCACTGCCGAGTACCGGCGCACCCTGGTTCGCACATTGGTGGCCGAAGCCTGCAGCGATGCACTGGTATCGCAAGGGGTGCCCACATGAGCGTCGATCAGGTTCTCACACCCAAGTTCGTCGGCACCTCGGTTGCACGCCGCGAGGACCCTCGATTGCTCACCGGCCGCGGCAGATTCGTCGACGACATCGCGATGCCGGGCATGCTGCACGCACAGTTCCTGCGCAGCACCGTTGCGGCCGGTGACGTCACCGGTCTCGACGTCGGTGATGTCGCCGGAGTCGAAGGAGTGCGCGGCGTCTTCACCGCGGCGGACTTGGTCCTTCGGCCGATCCGCGCCGAATTGTCCCGTCCGCTCAGCGAATTCGTGCCCACCGACATGCCCGTGCTGGCACACGACGTCGTGCGCTACGTCGGTGAGCCGCTGGCCATCGTCGTCGCCGCCGATGCGTACAGCGTCGAGGACGGACTCGAAGCAGCCCGGGTGTCCTACCGGACCGTCACCGCCGTCACCTCCGCAGATCAGGCCATGTCCGAGGGCGTGCCCCTGGTTCACGATTCGGTGCCGAACAACACCGTCGTGGACGTGCAGATGTTCGCCACCGAGGGCATCGACGAGATATTCGACGACGCACACACCGTGGTGTCCGTGCAGTCCAGAACGGGGCGTCAGAACGCACTGCCGCTCGAGACCCGCGGATGCATTGCCTACTGGGACGACCGCGACGAACAGTTGATCATCTATATCTGCACGCAGGTCCCGCACCAGGTTCGGACAGTCACCGCGCAGTGCCTCGGTCTCGACGAACGCCAGGTTCGGGTCGTCGTGCCCGATATGGGCGGCGGGTTCGGGCAGAAGTGCGTCGTCGGCCGCGAGGAGATCGCCGTCGCGGCAGCTGCATTGAAGCTCCGTCGCCCGGTCAAGTGGATCGAGGATCGCAAGGACGCACTGACGGCGTCCTTCCTGGCACGCGAGCAGCAGTACGACGTGCGGGCCGCGTTCGATTCCGAGGGGCACATTCTCGGCCTCGACGCCGATGTCGTGTGCGACATGGGTGCGTACTCGTGTTACCCCTTCACCGCGGGCATCGAACCGCTCATGGCCTCGGCCGAAATGCCTGGGGTGTATCAGGTTCCGGCGTACCGGGTGCGGGGCCGTTCCGTGTTCAGCAACAAGGCACCGACAGCGCCGTACCGCGGAGTGTCACGCCCGCAGTACGTGATGGTGATGGAGCGGCTGTTCGAGCGAGCAGCCCGCGAATTGGCGCTCGACGCAGTGGAGATCAGGCGTCGCAACGTGATCACCGCGTTCCCGTACACCGGGGTCAACAACATCACCTACGACCCGGGCTCGTACCTCGAGGCGCTGAACCTGTGCGAGCAGACGCTGCGGGACGGCGGTTGGTACGACCTTCAGGAACGCGCTACTGCCGACGGCCGACACATCGGCATCGGGTACTCGTGCTTCAGCGAGCGGACGGGCTACGGCAGCAGCGCCTTTGCGGCCCGAAAGATGAACGTGGTCCCGGGATTCGACATCTCGGAGGTCAGGATGGACACCTCCGGAACCGTGGTCGTGACGACCGGCACGATGAGCCATGGTCAGAGCCACGAGACCACCATGGCGCAGATCGTGGCCGACCGACTGGGAATCACGGTCGATCAGGTCAAGATCGTGCAGGGCGACACCGACCGGATCACCTACGGCTTCGGATCGTTCGCCTCTCGCTCGATCACCATCGGCGGCAGTGCGGTGGCGCTGGCGTCGACCAAATTGGGAGACAAGCTGTGTGAGATCGCCGCGCACCTGCTGGAGACTCGCGACGACAACGTCGAGCTGGCCTCGGGGCGGGTGCGTCAGCGTGACGACCACTCGAAGTACGTCACCTACCGGGACATCGCCGACGTCGCGTATCTGAAGGCACAGTTGCTGCCCAAGGGGGTCGAGCCGGGGTTGTCCGCGACGGCGAGTTTCGACGTGTTCAACGACGGCACGTTCTCCAACGCCACCCACGGCGTCGTCGTCGAATTGCACGAGGGCACCGGACAAGTGGAGATCCTGAAGTACGTCTGTGTCGAGGACTGCGGGGTCGCGATCAATCCGAAGATCGTCGAGGGCCAGTGCCGCGGCGGGATCGCGCAGGGGATCGCAGGAGCGTTGTTCGAGCAGGTGTCGTACGACGAGAATGGAAACCCGCTGTGCGCCAGCTTCATCGACTACAAGGTGCCGACGGCGTGCGAGATTCCCGACATCGAGATCCATCACCTCGAAACTCCCTGCCTGTTCACCGAATCCGGAGCCAAAGGGGCAGGTGAGGGTGGAACGATCGGCGCACCGGCCGCGGTCCTCAATGCAGTCAACGACGGATTGCGTTCCACCGGAGTGGAACTGAACGACACACCGATCACTCCCGTCGCAGTACAGGCGGCACTGGCGAAGGGAAGGCCATGAGCAACAAGCAACTGATCGAACTGACCGTCAACGGTACCGAGCACGAAGTGATCAGCGAACCACGCCGCACCCTGGTCGACGTGCTACGACACGACCTGCAGTTGACCGGAACTCACGTGGGTTGCGAGCACGGCGTGTGCGGTGCATGCACCGTTCTGATCGACGGCAAACCGGCTCGCGCCTGCCTGACCTTCGCGGCGCAGGTCGAGAGCTCGGAGATCCGGACCGTCGAATCACTCGGCCGGGACGGCGAATTGAGCGACCTACAGCAGGCATTCGCAGACCACCACGGCCTGCAGTGCGGATTCTGCACGCCGGGATTTCTGATGCTGGCCGAGGGCTATCTCGCCGAGCATCCGGACGCCACCAAAGAGGAGATCCGAGAGGTGGTCGCCTCGAACTACTGCCGTTGCACCGGATACCAGACCATCGTCGAGGCCATCGACTCGTGCGCCGAACAGCGCCGCTGCGTCGGCTGTGTGAACGGAGTTTCCCAGTGATACTGACCAATACCCTCGAGATCGACGCATCGGCCGATGACGTCTTTCGGCTGATCAACGACGTCGAGAAGGTGGCGACCTGTGTACCGGGTGCCGCCATCACCGGCAAGGACGGCGAGACTTTTCTCGGCGGGGTCAAAGTGAAGGTCGGGCCGATCAGCGCCTCGTACGCGGGCACCATTCGGTTCCTCGACGTCGACGCCGAGACCCGCACGCTCTCCCTCGAAGCCAAGGGCGCGGACTCGCACGGAAACGGCGATGCCGAGGCTCAGGTGGATCTGTCGGTCGAGGCGATCGGCGACCGCTCGCGGTTGACGTTGAACACCGATCTGGTCATCAGCGGAAAGATCGTCTCGTTCGGCAAGGGCGCGATCGTCGCGGTCTCGAACAAGGTGCTGCAGCAGTTCGCCGTCAATCTCGGTGCGCTGCTCAGTGGTCCGGCTACGGCCGATCCAACCACGCCCGCAGCGGTGAGGACTGCTGTTGCGAGCCCGATGGGCGGCGAATTGAACGCGCTGAGCCTGATGCCCGAACCGGTGCGCAAGTACGCACCGATCGCGGGCATCTTTCTCGCCGGAATGGTCGAGGGCTGGCTGGTGTCCAGGGCCTTCGGGCGACGGTAGCTCAGCTGCGCACCGCGCTCGAGATTCTGTCGACGACCATCGCAACGGCACTCGGAACCGGCTCGATGACGTCCACGTCGGTGCGCAGCGCCAGCCGCCGAGCCGAATCGCTCAGCGGTCCGCCGCCGATGACGACGGCGCTCGCTCCGGCGGCCACTGCCGCATCGACCGCTGTTCCCAGTTCGACAACGCTCGATGCGAGATCCTCGGCGAGGACCAACGGCGATGACGCAGTGAGGAACACACCCGCGAAATCGCCGTCGGGCACGGTGGCGCGAGTCAGTGCATCGAGTGGGGCGGCGAGATCGGCTGTGGTGGTGGCGATTGCGAAGCGACGACCGCCTCGTGCGGCGTGCAGGATTCCTGCCTCTCCGATCCCGACGACCGGAATGTCGACGAGGGTTCGGAGTTCGGCCGCACCGGGATCACCGAACGCGCCGACGATCACGGCGGCCGGGTCATGGTGCTCGATCGCGTCGAGAGCCGCTGCTACGACATCCGCTCCGGCAGCACCTAACTGTTCGGTGCCGGTGATCATCGCCGGTCCGGTACCCGCGGTGACCCCGATGACAGTGAATTCTGTGTCGTAGAGCCAGCGCCGCGCGACGTCGACGAGCAGCTGCGTCGTTGCAGTGTTCGAGTTGGGGTTGACCAAGAGAATCTTCACGGTTCAGCCATCTTCCGGCATGGGTTGTCCGAAGGTCTCTTTCGGGAACTGAGCGGCGATCGCGCACACGATGAACAGCCCCGCCAGCATCCCGAACATGGCACCCACGCCGGACGAGTCGAGAACGGCTCCGGCGATGAGCGGGAACAGTCCGCCGGAGAGGGAGCCCAGTGCCAGGATCACCGACGTCGCGAGGCCACGGATTCGCGTCGGGTATTGCTCGGGTGCGAACAGCCAGATAGTCGTGTTGAGGATGATGACCGAGAAATTGAACAGCGCACCGAAGAGCAGTACGAGGCCGATAGAGGTTGCGAAGAAGCCGAATCCGAGTCCGGCAACGACGCCGAGCGCCGCTCCGCAGGTCAACGTCACTTTACGTGGAAGCTCACGAGCGATGAGCGCGGCGGTCAGAGCGCCGATCAGCGACCCGGACTGCATCACGAGGGTGTACCAGAGCGCACTCGAAATCGACATTCCCCGCTCGGTCAGGATGACGGGGATGAGGGTGAGCATCGAGATCTGGGCTGCGTAGGACATACAGACTGCGATGCCGAGGGCGAGAGTGCTTCTGCGGTAACGCTTGCCGAACATTTCCGTCCACCGTGCGCGCGGTGCGGCTTGTTCGTCGACCGAGGTGTCGACGTTCAAGTACTGAACCTCGGAGTCGAGCGCGCCACGAAGCTTGCCCTGCGCGAGGCGGTTGATGACGGTGTTTGCCTCGGCCACACGGCCCGTCGCCGCGAGGAAGCGCGGTGTTTCCGGAAGCGAGCGGCGATAGAACACGACTGCGAGTGCGGGCAGCACGAGCAGACCGAACAGCCAACGCCAGCGATCGTCACCGGTGAAGATGGCGAAGACGATGACGCCGAACAGTGGAGCGAGCATGTTGCCCAGGCCGGCCGCTGCGACGTTGATCATGCCGACCGCGGTACCGCGATGCTTGGCGGAGAAGAACTCGGAGAGCATGATCACCGCCACAGCGATTTCGCCGCCGAGTCCGAGACCGACCATGAATCGAGCGCCCACCAACACCTCGTAGTTGGGTGCGAATGCGCACAGTAGCGAGCCGAACGCGAAGACGAGCAGGTTCGCACCGAGGAGGGTTCGACGACCGAAACGGTCCATCACCGCGCCGGCCAGGATGCGGCCGAGTGCGACGGCGGTGAACGTCGCGGTGTTCAGCAGTCCGATCTCGGTGCCACCGAGACCCCAGGATTCACGCAGGAGCGGACCGGTGATGCCGACGGCATTCTGTTCGACGGCGTCGAAGAACACACCGAACAGGACCATGGCGACGATGCCGAAGTGTGCAGTGGTGAGGCCGATCTTCGAGTACGACGCCTCGATCTGTTCGCTGAGACCGGCCGCCTCGGGCGGTGGGTCGATCGGTGACTGCTTCTCGTTCGTGGTCGGGACGTTCATCCCAGTGCCTCTCGCTCAGTGGTATACCAACAGCGGAGAATTTACGGAGATGCGCGCCGTTGGAGGTTTCCTGGCAGTAACACTTGCGTTTCCAAATGCTCTCCCCTGCTGCTTTCCTTGGACGTTTTAGCGTGGCGACATCCACCGCCGGAGCCTGCGGATGCGCGGTATACCTTCAGCTCGCTGGTATACAAACATCATGGCATCCACGGAAGGTCGCGAGTCGCTGTCGCGTGTGGTGTTCGACGCGATCAGAACACGCATCCTCGACGGCCGCCTCCGGCCTGGTGAAACGCTGAGTGAGCGCAATCTGGGAACCGAGCTCCAGGTGTCGAGGGTGCCGATTCGCGAGGCTCTTCCGTTGCTCGAAGCAGCCGGGTTGGTGACTCTGTCGCCGAGACGTCCTGCCGTGGTGACGGCCGTGACTCGAAGTTCTGTCGACGAGTTGTACGACATCAGGTCCGCGCTCGAGCCACTCGTGGCTCGACGGGCAGCGTCCGCAGTGGCGGCGGGCTCGGATTCCTCGTCGTTGGTCGACGCCGTGTCCCGTGCAGGTGCGGCGCTCGACCGGGGCGATCTACTCGAGTTCCATCACGCGAGCTCAGGAGTGCACTCGGGGATCGAGGCATTGTCCGCCAACCGGCTGTTCCCGGTCATCATGGAACCGTTGCGGGAGCGCAGCAATCGACTCAACATGGCCAATCTCGAACGGGATCCGTCGCTGCGACACGGGGAGCATGTCTCCCTCGTCGACGCCATCGCCAAGGGGGACCCGGAACTGGCTGCCGCTGTTGCGTTCGCGCACGTGGAATGGGGCCGAGCACGAACGTTCGAGACTCTGGCACAAGTCCCGGGTTACGACCCTCAGCACTGAGCCGAGTGCGCTGTCCTCAGCGCGACGCGGTCAGTCCGGCCACTCGTACGGCCCCGGCAGTCCCGATCACGAGCACCCCCGTCGCCACCGCGAAGGCGATCGAATAGGAGTCGCCGATGGCGGGTGCGACGATCAGTGGGCCGAGTACCTGCCCGACGCCGTAGAGCGCGGTCAGCGTCGCTGCGGTACGTCCGATGGGCAGTGTCTGGGCGGTGCTCATCGTCAGCATCGTGATGCCCATGAACGTTCCGCCGAACAGCAGAGCCGAGAACACGGCGGCGACGGTGTTCCCGGTGAGCGCGGGGAGTACCGCTGCGATCGATTGCAAAGCGAACGCTGCCACCAGGGCGTTGCGCATGCTGGTTCGGCGGGCGACTGCCTGCCACAGCACCGTCGCCGGTACCGCGGCGAATCCGACGACGATCCACACCGCCGGACCCACCGATGTGCTGCCGTGGTCACCGACCGTCGCCACGAGAAACGTACCGACGATGATGTAGCCGAGACCCTCGAGGAAGTACGCGAACAGCAATGTCCGCCATACGGTTCGGGTCCTGCGGTCGATCTCGCCGGGTGCAGCCCGCGTTGTGGGCTCGGGATGCACCGAGAGCGTCCATGCCGGGGCGATGAGGACCGCTGTCAGTAGAGCCGAGCACACCCACAGCGCCTCCCACGACAGATGTGGCCCGACGAGCAACGTCAGTATGCCCGACGCCGCGATGCCTGCGCCGACGCCGCCGAACGCGATACCGGGTGAGGCACCGTCGGCGCGATGTTTCGTCACGGTGCTCGCGCACGCGATGAAAACCGCGGCGCTCGCCAGGCCCGCCATAAATCTCAGGGCAGAGAACGCTGCGGTGGAATGGACTGCGGCCATGGCCAACTCGCTGGCGACGAGGACTACTGTCCACAGTCGGAACGATGTCGTCGTGTTGATCGACGGTCGCACGGACAAGACGATTGCGCCAGCGAGATAGCCGGCGTAGTTCGCGGTTGCGATGACGGCACCGCTGCTCGGCGTCACCTCCGCCGCGTCGACCATGATCGGTAGCAGCGGCGTGAACACGAAGCGCCCGACGCCCATCGCGGCCGCGAGTCCGGCCGCGGCAGCGAACGACAGTCGACGGCCGTTCATGGCGAGCACCCCCTATATCGTTAGCCGGGCCAACGGTACCCGCCGCATTCACGACTCCGGAATCGGACCGGACGGAACCGATCCGAGCCCACGGGCGTCAAACCCGATGACGCCGATTCACCGGGCGTCGATACGGTGCGACTCGGGGGAGCGTCATGACAGTGAATGTGGATCCAGTGATCCTGCGGCAGTTCTCGAATGTGTTGTCGGGAACGGGGGAGGCGATCGCCGAGTTGGATACCCTCGCCCCGTTCCGCGAGTCCGAGAATGCGCTGCAGGGTAGCGACTTCGGCGCAGCGTGTGCGGCGGCCGCGGCAGCGGCGGCGGGAGCCGTTTCAGCACTGGCCGGCCGGGCCGAATGCGTCGCAGACATTGCCCGCGGCGTCGCGCAGAACTACGAGATCGCCGACGACGAACTCGCCCGCCGCCTCGCTGCGATGGACCAGCCGAAATGACACCGACCGTGCCGCACGTCGCCGGCTGGGAGCCGGAGTCGATGCGCAAGACGATGATCGAACTGGCCGAGATCGTCGACCGCGTCAACGGCCAGCGCACCGGGGTGTTGGAGGAACAGGATGTGCTTTCCGAGACATGGACCGGCGACGCAGCAGGCGCAGCGGCCGAGCGCGTGGTGACCGAATGCTCCCGGATGAGCTCCGTGTGCGGTGAGATCGATTCGCTCGGTAAGGCATTCGAGACCGCAGCAGGAATGGTCGAGGCCGCGAAGGTGCACCTGCAGGCGCAGGTGTCGGCGGCGACCGCGAGCGGGTTCGCCGTACGGGCAGACGGTGTGGTCGATCCCGACGGGATGATCGCGCTGATTCCGGACAGCCTGGGCGAAGAGAAAGTACGCCAGGCCGACGAACTGCGCTCTGCTGCAGCGCAGTTGACGGAAGACATCCAAGATGCTCTGAAGCAGGCAGAGCGGGCGGCGCTCGACGCTGCGCAGCAGTTGGCCGAGCCAACGAAGCTGCTGACCGCTCTTGCGCTGGGCAGCCCGCCGGGAAAGTTCGTCGAGAACCCGGACGGATCGTTCTCGTGGATGCCGGACTGGCCGACGACCGTAGCATCGACGGTGATCGGTGGCATGAGCGACGCGACGAAGAGGGCGCTGGAACTTCCAGGTGTCAGTTCCATTGACGACGTCGCCAGGAACATCGGCCGTGGGCTTGGAGCCTTCGGTGCGGTTGCCGGAACGATTCCCTCCATTGCCCACGATATCGACGATGGAGTGGATCCGACCGAGGCAATCCTGGTGAATTCAGCGAGCACGGCCGTCGGTCTCGCGGCCGCAAGCTACGCCACCTACGCCCTCGCGGGACTCGGGAGCGCGGCAGGCTCGTTCATTCCGGGGCCCGGAACGGTTGCCGGCGGTGCCGCTGGGCTCGCGTTGGGAACCTTTGTCGGTGGCACCGTGAGCCACACCGTGTCCAAAATATTCGAATGGACTTTGCGATGATTCAACGTGGAGACGATCGAATACCTGCGTGGCAGAAGATTTCATTGCAAAAAAGCGTTGTGGGGACGAAGAAGCCACTGTGGGTTCCACTGTGGCGCAGCGTCCATATCGGGTGGCTCATAGCGTTCGCCGGTCTTGCGGGGACATCTGTAGCAATCCTCGTGACCGTGGTGGTTCTGTTCGAGCATCTGCACCCGGACGTGCTCATGGGATTGTCTTGGCTCGCGTTTTTTGTGGTTGTGGCACTCGGGCAGTCGGTGATGCTGTCCGGTGTCGGATCGGCTCGGTTGTCGCGTTTCGTACGACCGATCGATGTTGCCGTAGTGGGACGTGGCTTGGCGGTGCCTGGGCGCGGAGACTTTTTGCTCCGGACCTTGATCTTCGCCTTCGCGGTTCTGCTCGGCGTGTCGTACTTCCACTGGAGGGACGACGAACCCGGACGTCGCCAGTTCAGGGCGGAGATATCGACGCTCGTCGGTGCCCCGGTGGTGCTGCTGTGCTTCGTCCTCGGTTTCGTCATCGTCAACCGGACGAGAATTTCACTGCATCCCGACGGCATAGTGCAGGAGATCTATCGACGTCGGGCATGGAAGGTGACCAGCGACGTCACGGTTGTTCCGTGGGACGAGATTGTCGACCTGCAACCACGGACGCATCCAAATCCGGCCGTACCCCATCCGCACTTGTACCCCACTGTCCGCGTTGTGTATCGCGAAGCCGACAGCGAATCGGATCAGGAACTGATGCTGATGGTGTGCGAGAAGAAGGTCGAGCCCAACTCGTTGATCGCTCTGCTGCAATGGTGTCGCGACAATCCCTTGGCTCGTGCGCAACTGGGCCAGGACGATGCACGTGAATTGCTGCGTCCGCCCAGTCTGCGCGAGCGTATCCGCGCAGACCGAGCTGCATCGACTTCTGCTCGAAGGGATGCTGTTCGGTGACGGTTCGAGAGGGGTCGATCGAAAGCTTCCTTCAGCAGCAGGGTGTCGAACTCGTGCCTGTGCATCGCAGTGAATGCAAGAGATTCGGTCTCGAACTGCCGACAATGCCGGGCTGGGACCTGGTTCCCGAGCACTTGTTCCCGCATGCCACCGCGGTGCTGTGCTCGCCGGCGAATGCCGTCGACGGGTTCGTGCCGAATGCAATGGCTCTGGTGGGTAAGTTCACGCGATCAGTGGACCCGATCTCGTTGCTGAAGTGCGGGTTCGGAGACTCACGGGCGTTGCCGGGTTGGGTCGAAGTCAGTCGCGACCGAGCACCGCTGCGCGGACTCCCGTCCGTCTCGATCGCCGGTCGATACGACTGGGACGGTCGGACGCTGTTCGCCCGGACCCGCTATGTCGTCGTCCACCACATTGTGGATCAGTACCTCGTACAGATGACGGTCACCCTGCCCGACTTGGCCAGGGCTCGATTGGGTTGGGCAGCAGAGGAGTTCGTGGACGAGGTGCGGATCGGGTACGAGTGACTCACGCCGGAATCTGCTGCACCACCGCGGCGACGGCCTCCACCTGGTCCGCGATGCGAGGACCCCATCGACTCGACAGATCCTCGTCCATCGGGAAGATCCTGCCGTCCCGGACGGCGCGCATCGACCCCCAGCCCGGCCGAGCTGCGACGGATTCGGCTGTCACTCCGCAGCATTGGGCGTCGGCGAGGAAGACCACGTCGGGGTCCGCGGTGATCACCGTCTCTGCGGACAGCTGCGGGTAGTCGCCTGCATCGGAGCCGTCGGCGATGCTCTGCAGACCGAAGAGGCCGTAGATCTGCCCGACGAAGCTCTGGCTGGTCACGGTATACAGCGTGTCGTCGAGTTCGTGGAAATACGTCAGTGGCTCTGCGCGCGTCGGCACGCTGGCGACGGCGGCGTCGATCCGGTCACGCATCTGCGCGACCACCGCGTCGCCTTCGGCGTCGTGCCCGGTCGCGTCGGCCACTTGTTCGATCTGCGAGTACGCGTCGTCGAGGCTTGTCGCGGCCGGCAGCAACAGCGTCGGGACCCCCGCCTCGGCCAGGGTGGATGTCACAATGCCCAAGTCGGTGGAGGTGATCACCAGATCGGGGTCGTACGCGACGATCGCCTCGAGGCTCGGCGTGAATGCCGACAGGCCGGTCTTCGGCGCGTCGGCAGGATAGTCCGACTGATCGTCGACGGCCGCAACCTGCTCACCCGCGCCGACGGCGAACAGGGTCTCCGTCGCCGTCGGACTGAGCGAGACGATCGTGCGGGGCATCGCGTCGATGGTGACGGTCCCGCCGTCCGAGCCCGACGCGATCGACTTGGGAAACTCCCCGTTCGACGCAGCGGACGGGGTGGCAGGCGGTGCATCCGTCGTCGAACTGCCGCACCCGGCTGCAACGAGCGCGACGACCGCGAACCCTGCTGAGATCATTCGTACCGATCGACGCTGCACTGCCACTCCTGTGTCCGATGTCCCTGGAGGGCCAACACTATCGAGTCTTCGGTCACCGTCCCAGGTTGCGCGCCAGGTACCGCCCGGTGTGGGTGTCCGAGGTGAGCAGCCCGTCCACCGTTCCGGTGAACGTGATCAGGCCGCCGTTGTGCCCGCCGTCGGGGCCGAGGTCGATGACCCAATCGGCAGCGGCAACGACGTCGAGGTTGTGTTCGATGACGATCACCGATCTGCCCTCGTCGACCATCCCGGACAACAACGCGATCAGATTCGACACGTCCGACGGGTGCAGACCGGTCGTCGGCTCGTCGAGTACCAACACCGGTGACGATCCGACCAGCTCGGTGGCGAGCTTGAGGCGTTGGCGCTCGCCACCGGACAACGACGAGAGGTTCTGGCCGAGGGAGAGGTAGCCGAGCCCGACGTCTCGGCACCGCCGCAGAATGTCGCGGATCTTCTTGACGTCGAAGAAGTCCTGCGCGTCCTCGACGGACATCTCGAAGATGTCGGCGATGCTGACGCCGTCGACGGTGTGCCGGATCGCGCCCGACCGGAACCGCCTGCCCTGGCACGTCTCACACGTGCTGGTCACCGGGTCGGTGAATCCGAGATCGGTGAAGATCACGCCACTGCCCTGGCAGTCGGGGCAGGCACCGTCGGAGTTGGGTGAGAACAGCGATGGTGGCTGGCCGGTCTTCTTGGCGAAGTGCGCGCGGATCGGGTCGAGGAGTCCGGTGTACGTCGCGGGGGAGGAGCGGCGCGATCCGCGGATGGGGGCCTGGTCGATGATGACGGCGTCCGGCGCGGCCTCGCGGAGGTGTCCGTGGATGAGAGAAGACTTGCCGGAACCGGCGACCCCGGTGACGGCGGTCAGCACGCCCAGCGGAACGTCGACGCTGACGTCGCGCAGATTGTGGGTGCGTGCTCCGGTGATGCTCAGCCAGCCGGAAGGAGCACGGGGAGTGCGCAATTCGATGTTCTCACGCCGCAGGGCGGCGCCGGTCCGGGTGTCGGCGTCACGCAGCTCGTCGTAGGTTCCCTCGAACACGACTGTGCCGCCGGCCTTTCCTGCACCGGGTCCGATCTCGACGATGCGGTCGGCGATGGCCATCACCTCGGGGTCGTGCTCGACGACGAGGACGGTGTTGCCCTTGTCGCGGAGCGCGAGCAGCATGTCGTCGAGGCGGTGCACGTCGCGAGGATGCAACCCGGTGGTCGGCTCGTCGAAGACGTAGAGCATGTCGTTGAGTGTGGCTCCCAGGTGCCGGACCATCTTGATGCGCTGCGATTCACCACCGGAGAGCGACGACGTAGCGCGGTCCAGGCTGAGGTAGCCCAGCCCGAGATCGACGAGTCTGCGGAGCTGCGTGACGATTTCGCTGGTGAAGGTGCCCAGGCCTTTGATCTTCCAGCCGTCGATGCGGTCGGCGAGTTCGGATACCTGCATGGCGAACGCCTCGGGGAGGGAAAGCCCTTCGAGGGTGGCGCCTCGGACGGTCTCGTTGTAGCGGGAGCCGCCGCAGGCCTCGCAGGTGCCGCGGGTGACGATGCGCTCGAACGCCAGCTTGGACTTTCCCTTGAGCGCATCGGCGTCTTTCGCCAGGTAGCTGCGCCGGAAGCGAGAGACGATGCCCTCGTAGCTCTTCATGACTGCGTCCGGGTTCGTCACCTCGACCTCGCCGGGCTTGGCGTCGAAGAAGATGTGGCGCTCGCGGGCCGAGTACTGCTCGATCGGGACGTCCAGGTCGAACAGACCCGAGTCGGAGAACACCCGGTACGGCCATTTGCCGACCTCGAAGTCCGGATGCTTGAACGGCCCTTCTCGCAAGGATTTCGACTCGTCCACCAGTTCGCCGAGGTCGACGACCTTTGCTTCGCCGAGCCCCTCGCACTCGGGGCACATTCCGGCGGGGTCGTTGAACGAGAACGCGTTGGCGTACCCGATCGACGGCGTGACGCCGCGGGACCACAGCATGCGTAGCCAGTCCCCGATGTCGGTGATCGTGCCGACCGTCGAACGCGGGCCACCGAAGAGACGCTTCTGATCGACGATCACGACGGCCGACAGGTTGGCGATCAGATCCGCGTCGGGCCGACCGTAGGACGGAAGGAACGTCTGCGCGAACGCGGTGAACGTGGAGTTGATCTGTCGTTGCGCCTCGGCTGCGATGGTGTCGAACACCAGCGATGACTTGCCCGACCCGGAGACGCCGGCGAACACGACGAGCGAACGTTTGGGCAGGTCGAGGCTCACATCACGAAGATTGTTCTCGCGGGCACCGCGAACGATGATGGTGGACAGGTCTTGGTCAGGTGTGGCTGGCGGAGTGGAGATCATCGGCTGGGCTGGAGTCATTGCGCGGGAGTCGCCTTTCGCCGCCCCCGGCGCTGGTTCGCCCGGGGCCGACGCAGTCTACCGTACGGCGTACGGAAATGTTGCTCAGGCTCGTTGCGTACAGTCCACGGCCGGACCGCTGATGCGCACTCCGCGGCGTCAGGCGTGGTGTTGAACCACTGATGTCGTGTCACTGCTGGTCGAGCTGTAGGCGAGGTGACCTCCGATGAGTCCACCCACGCTGGCGGAAGCGAGACCGGCCGCGGCGAGCGCTTTGGCAACACCGTCGGTGTGCTTGCGGCGTCGTAGGTAGGAGCCGAGGAACAGGAATACGCCGGTCGCGTTCGAGGCCGCGTGGATCATCCCGACCCGTCGCTGGCGAACGTTCATCGTCGACCAGTCGGCCCAGCCGGTGGCGATAGCTGCCGGTGCGGACGCCAGCCCGACGGAGATGACCAGTTTGCTCGCCCGGGACTGGTGATTCATCAGGTCGAGTACCACTGCGCTCGTCCAGCTGCCGATGGTGACGTTGACCAGCGCAGGGTGGATGGGGTGTCCGATCCACCGGCCGCGGAGCGCGGAACCGATGGCGGTGTCGTCGAGTGCGGGCGCGAGAACTCCGTTGATCGCGTTGCTGGCTCCGTCGAGAAAGGAGGCCGATTCGAGGCTGTCCAGTGCTTGTTTGGCTGTCATACCTTCCCGCATGCCCCACTTGTCCTGTGCGAACCGTAAGGGCAGCCAAACACGGGACGAAATGCTTGGACGTCCTATAACGTCGGGTGATGAGCAGCGGAACACGAGTGAACACCGTCGACGGCGTCCTGCGACGGTCGGCAGCGAAATTCCCCGACCGTCTCGCGGTGACGTTCGAGGGACGCAGTCACACATACGGAGAACTCGATATCGCGGTCACCCGCGCCGCCCGACGACTGATCGCGTTGGGATTGAACAAGGGTGACCGCGTCGCGGCGTACGGCGTGAACTCGGATGCGTACGTCGTCGCGTTCCTTGCTTGTGCGCGAGCCGGGTTGGTGCACGTTCCGATCAACTACGCGCTCGTGGGCGAGGAATTGCAGTACCTGCTGGAACAGTCGGGCTCCCGCGTGGTTCTCGTGGACCCGGCGTTGACGGCCACCCTCGAGTCCGTTCGTGGAGACCTGACAATCGAGCACGTGGTCTCCCTTCCCGATGTACTGAGCACGGACGGTGACGGCTCCGAACTCGAACCCGCCGCAGAGTCGACCGACCTCGCTCAGTTGCTGTACACCTCCGGAACGACGTCGAAACCCAAGGGCGCGATGATGTCTCACGGTGCGCTGGTTGCGGAGTACGTCTCGTGTGTCATCGCGCTCGGGTTCACTCAGGACGACGATCCTCTGCTCGTGATGCCGATGTACCACTCGGCGGGGATGCACGTGTTCATGCTGCCCTACCTGTCTGTGGGTGCCACGGTGCGTCTGATGCGTAGACCCGACGTTCCGGAAATCCTGCGCCGCATAGAAGAAGAGAAGATCAAGTCGCTGTTCCTGGCACCGACGGTGTGGGTTCCGCTGGCCAATCACCCCGATCTGGAGACGCGCGATCTCTCGTCGTTGAAGAAGGCGCAGTACGGGTCGTCGATCATGCCGGTCACAGTGCTCACCCGACTGCGAGAGCGGTATCCGGACATAGAGTTCTACAACTGTTTCGGGCAGTCCGAAATAGGGCCGCTGGCAACGGTATTGCAGCCTGCTGAGCACGAAGCGAGGCCGGCATCGTGCGGCCGCGCGGTGTTCTTCGTCGAGACCCGCGTCGTCGACGCCGACGGCAACGATGTGCCGGACGGTGAGCCCGGCGAGATTCTCTACCGTTCCCCTCAGTTGTGCGACGGCTACTGGGACAAACCGGAGGCGACGGCAGATGCGTTCTCGGACGGGTGGTTTCATTCCGGCGACCTGGTGACCCGCGATGCCGAGGGGTTCATCACCGTCGTCGACCGGATCAAGGACGTGATCAACACCGGCGGCATTCTCGTCGCGTCACGCGAGGTGGAGGATGCGATCTACACCCATTCGGCGGTGGCCGAGGTCGCGGTGATCGGGACCCCTGACGACCGGTGGATCGAGGCGGTCACTGCTGTCGTCGTACTGAAGGACGGGCAGCAGTTGTCGGCGGAGGCGTTGATCGACCACGTCAAGGGTCGCATCGCGCCGTTCAAGGTGCCCAAGACAGTCACGTTCGTCGACGAGTTACCGCGCAACCAGAGCGGCAAGCTGCTCAAGCGAGAGTTGCGCGGTTGACCTGTGCTCAGGCTGCGCGACGTTTTCGTCGGTGGTAGGTGGGGATGGGTTGTCTTCGGGGGTCGACGGATTCGGGTGGGATGGCGTACGGGTGTCCGTCCTCGCCCATGATCAGTTGCCAGTCGCCGTGGTGGACGAGGCGGTGGCATTCCCCGCACACCAACGCGAGGTTGTTCAGATCGGTTACGCCGCCGTCTTCCCAGAACTTCACGTGGTGGGCCTGGCACCACTGCGCGGGGCGGCCACACATCACGCAGCAGGTATCGCGGATGGTCAGGGCGATGCGTTGGTCGTCGCTGGCGAGCCTGGTGGTGCGCCCAAGAGCGAGCGGGACGCCGTGGTCGTCGACGATGACCGGGGTCAGGTCGGCGTCGCAGGTGAGGAGTTCGGCGAGGGAGCGACTGATCGGGCCGGTCCAGTCGAGGTGGAACGGCCAGTCGGCGTCGCCCGGCTCCGGCGCAGACTTCCGCCCGGCACCAGCACCACCGGCACTATTACCGTCGGCTGCTTCTCCGCGGCGAGCATCGGCGTCGCCCCGCTCGGCCGCAGACCTCTGCCCGCCGCCATCACCGCCCGCTGCTACTTTGCCGCGGGCACCGGCATCGCCTGGCTCGGGCGCAGACCTCTGCCCGCCGCCATCACCACCGGTTGGTGCTCCGCCGCGAGCATCGGTATCGCCTCGGGCAGCGCCGTCAGAACGCCCGCCAGTGGGACCGGTGCTGTCACCCTCTTCGTGACGCACAGCGTCGCCGCCGGCACCGTGACGGCCGGCACCGGTTCTCATCGAATCCGTTGTTGTACTTCCGGGTTGCTCTTTGTCGCGAACGAGCAGGTCCCGCAGTGGGACGATCAGGTGCACCGACGCCCGCGACCCGCCCGCCGACCCGCGGCCACTGCCGCGCAGGTGTCGTTCGAGGATCTGATCAAGGGCGTCGGCTCGCCGCTTCGACGGGCTCCGTGGGTCGCGCTCACCACCGGGACCGGGCCGCGGTGCCGTCAACGCCGACAGGGCGGTGAGCAGCTTCTCGGCGAGAAGTCGGTCGGCGTTGCCACCGAATTGATAACGACCGTTCGCGAGAGGATGAAGATCGAATCGGTTCAGGTCCGGGTTCTCCGACACCGGTGCCGGCGCGGGAGTCGGCGGAACAGGCTCGGGTGCAGGCGGTTCCGGATCGGGCAGCCTGCCGCTTGGAGTCGATGAATGATCGCTCCGTCCCGCCTGATCTTGACGCTCCTGCTCCCGCTTTTCCTGCTCTCGTCGTTGTTGCTCGCGTCGGTCCCTCTCGTGCCGAGCTCGGGCGTCGTCGGCCGCAGAGTGCGCCAGTGCTTGCGCACGTGAGGTGACCTGACCGGCGGTATTGCGTATCGCGGTGTCGAGGAGTTCGGCGACGATTGCGTCGCGTCGTTGCTCGTCGAGGGTGGGGTCGGCCAGCAGGACGACGTCGTAGCCCTCGGCGATTGCTGCGGCGTGCGCGGCGTGAATCTCACCGCAGGCGAGGGCGTCGAGCACGGTGTGGTGATCGTGCAGCCAGTATCCCAGTGCGTTCTGGCGGGCGGCTGATCCGTCGGTGATCCGGACCGATCGGGCGTACCAGCGGGTGACGGACGAGTGCCCGAGTTTCATCGCCAAGCCGCGTCGGTCGATTTCGGCGAGCAGTGTCAATCTGGTTGCTGCGAGTGCGTTTTCGAGGGAGGTCACGTCAGCGAGCTCGGAGACCAATTCCTGGTTCCCGAGCTCGAACACATCCCCCCATGTCTTCACACCACGAAAGCTATACCCACCCACCGACACGTTTCTGCGGCGTAGGTCAGCGCTTCCACCGGATGCGGATGGGTCCTTTCGCGGTTGACGGATCGACGACGGATCCCTTCTGTGTGATCTCGACTTCTCCCGCGTCGACCATGCGGCGAGCAGCGCGGCGGACCGGCTCCATCAACTCGCGCCATCCGTCGTCGGACAGTGCTCGTGCCACGTCGGAGGGGCAGATCGTGGCGTCGCGGGATCTGGCGTCGAGCAGGGTTCGGATCTTGCCTTCGAGTTCTTTGTCGGTGGTGCTCACCTTGTGCCGCCGGCACGCGTCGCTGCAGTACTTGATGTCATCCCAGTTCTTCTCCCACTTCTTGCGCCACTCGATTCTCCGCCCGCACGATGCGCAGACCTTGTCCGCGGGGTGAGCCGTGGGGGAGCGACGGGAATGGGCCATGCTTCGACAGTAACCTCGTCGCATGGCGATTCGACCCATCCTCATTGCCGGCGACCCGCGTCTGACGACCCGAGCCAATCCCGTCACCGAGTTCGATGCGGAACTGGCAGCGTTCGTGGACGACCTGTTCGAAACGAACACCGCCGCGCACGGGGCCGGCCTCGCAGCCAATCAAGTCGGTGATCCCCGCGCAGCTTTCGTCTACGACCTGCGCGACGGCGGAGTGCGTCACCGCGGGCACGTGATCAATCCGGTGCTCGAGACGTCGGCGATCCCGGAGACAATGCCCGCCCCGGAGGACCCCGAAGGCTGTCTGTCGGTCCCGGGGGAGCGGTACCCCACGGGACGCGCCGAGTGGGCCCGCGTCACCGGCGTCGATGTGGAGGGGAATCCGGTGACGGTCGAGGGCGAGGGCTACCTGGCTCGGTGTCTGCAGCACGAGTGCGACCATCTGGCCGGCCACCTGTATCTCGACCGCCTGATCGGCCGCAATCAGCGTGCAGCGAAGAAGATGATCAAAGCCAATGGGTGGTTCGCGCGAGGTAACAGCTGGCTGCCCGGATCCGACTCGAACCCGTTCGGTTGGTGATCAGCACGGCCCGGTGAGTGCGCCATCTGTCGAGCGCTCCATCCTCGAACTGCGCTGCCGCCGAACACGGCACACTGGAAACCATGACCCCAATCGAAGCTCCCGTCGTCGCCGAGCGGCTCGGCCGTCGTCTCACGGTGTGGGGTGGTGGAAGTGTGCTCGCCGGAACGATGTTGGCGTTGCGCGGCTCGTCGCCCGCACGACGAGCGTTCGGTCTGCAGACGGCCGGGTGGGGTGCGATCGACCTGGCGATCGCGGGTGCCGGCGCACTGAGTTCGAAGCCGCCGACGTCGGCGAGCCTGAGCCGGCTGCTGTGGATAAACGCCGGTCTCGACGTCCTCTACATCGCGACCGGTGCGCACATCGCCGTCAGGAAGCCTCGCTTCGGCCGCCGGATCACTGCCGACCAGGCGTTGGGCCACGGAACGGCTGTTGTGGTCCAAGGCCTAGCCCTGCTGGTTCTGGACACGACGCACGCCCGCATGATCAGCGGCTAATCACACGAGTGTCATTCCCGCAGTAGACGATTTGTCAAGTACCGACACGACCCATTTGTTGCGCGATGAGTAGATTTGCGTAACACTCGTCCCATCAGTCACATGAGTATCGTGGGTCACACGGGAAACGGTGGGTTCGTCCATGCGTGTACGTAGTCGGCAGATCGCTGTCGGGGCTGTCCTGGCACTGGCAGTGAGCGGGCTCAGCGCTCTGACCGCGCCTACCGTCTCGGCCGAGCCGTGTGGTGGCCTCGGCGGACCTGGCTCGTCGCCGCTCTTCGGGTCCTCGGGCAGCGCGGGGATGTCGGGCAAGAACCCCCAGGGTCCGCAGGGGCCTCTTCCGCGCATCACCGGCAACACGCAGAGCATCGCCTGGGTCACCGGCCCGCAGAGCGTGAACGACACCTACAACACTCTGGCGATGTCGGGAACCGACCTGGGTATCAGTTGGGACAACGGCTCCGGCCAGATCCTGACGGCGTTCGGCGACACGTTCGGTGATTGCTCCTCGGGAAATGCGCAGTGGCGCAGCAATGCTCTGTTCCGGTCGGACAAGGCGTCGACCGATCTCTCCCAGGGAATCAAGATCGGCCCGGCCGACCCGAACAACAGCACCTCGGGTGCTGTTGTCCGAGCAAACAATCCACGCTACGCCGCCGAGATCATCTCGAGTGCAAAGCTACCGAGCGTCGAGGACACGACCATCCCCACGGCGGCCATCGCGATCGGCGGCACGCAGTACATCAACTTCATGTCGGTGCAGAGTTGGGGTGCTCCGGGTCGCTGGATCACGAACTACTCTGCGACGGCCAAATCGACCGACAACGGCCAGAATTGGACGACGGATCCCAAGACGATCCGTGTCAACAAGGGTGTCACGATCGAGGGCTTCACCAACGTTCACGAGAGCCAGGGCAAATTTCAGCAGAGCGCCTATGCGTTGAGCCGAGACGGCAAGTACCTGTACCAGTTCGGCACTCCCAACGGACGATTCGGCGACGCGTTCGTATCTCGGGTCGCACCCGACCAGATCGAGAATCTCGACGCGTACGAGTACTCGACGCAGGATCCTGACCCAACCAAGCAGTGGTCCAAGAACATCGGCGATACCGTCGCCATCGTCAAGGGCCCGGTCAGCGAGATGTCCGTTGCGTGGAGCGACTACCTCGGCCGCTACGTGATGATGTACGGGGACGAGAACTCTCGTACGTTGGTCGCGCGCACTGCCGAGAATCCCGAGGGACCGTGGAGCGCGCCGAAGACGATCCTCGACGCGAACCAGACGGCGGGCGGTATCTACGCACCGTTCATTCATCCGATGTCGAGCGGAAAAGACCTGTACTTCACTGCATCTCGGTGGTCGGACTACAACGTGCTGCTGCTGAAGACGAACCTCGATGCGCTGAAGTGAACTCCGCCGATCGTTCGACGGCCGCGTCGAGGTAGGCGTCGACGTCCAGATCGAACACCCCGGAGTTCAGGCCGCGCCGGATCGTCGAGAGATACCTGCTCGACGGTGCGCCGCGCGCCCGCACGATCGAACTGGTCAGCGTGAACGCGGGCAGTCCGTCGATGTCCGGGAGCCGCAGCAGAGCATCGTATTTTCCGCGGAAGCTCTCGCCTTGGCGATCCACTGCCAGCTGCGACCACTGTCCGATGGCGAGCGTCTCCGTCGCCCCGACATCGATGGCTGCGACGACGTTCTCGACCGCGGCCAGGTGAGCGAACTGGGCTCGTTCGATCAGATAGCCGTGCGCTACAGAACGATTCGCAGGATCGACGTTCGTCGACACGAAGGCGGATGCTCCGGTCCAGCGCCGGGACACTCCCGCGAAGTACAGCGCATGATCGATCCACAGCCACCGTTGTTCGGTAGGTAGTGACGCGGTGGGTGCCGGCGGGTGCGCGCCGAATTCCGAGTGCTCGTCGGATCCGGTCAGGTAGGTGTGGAACCTCTCGCGCAGCAGATTGGACCCGTACGAGACGTACCACAGCCGTTCGCTCATTCGGCCTCGAACAGCTGCCGGTACGCCTCGGCGAGTAGGTCGGCAGCGAGATCGTGGTTGTGTGCCGCTGCGCCCGTTGAGTTTCCGGACCGCATCAGTCGAGCGTTGAGGCCGTAGGCGAGGTCGTCGAACGTGTCGTCGTCGATACCCAGGTCGACGTCCACGTCCTCTTCCAGCAGCGCCCCGAGGTCGATCGACCACGACCACACGCGTTCGTCTCGGTACGGTCCGCGTCCGGCGCTGACGGTCTCGTTGGAGATCTCGAGCTGCTCGTCGGTCCGGTCGCGCGGAACGTTGGTATTGATGCGCAGGTCCAGCTCGATCGTGTCGTCTTCGTGCATGATCTCGTCGACGCGGAGGGTCTCGAAGCCGCCGCACGTCAGTGTCAGCAGACGTCGCGGACCGGTGTCGTCCTGTGCGTCGGAGAGAGCGCTGATCTGCCACAGGTACTTCTCGGTGTTCGCCGGGTCGGGGATCGAGGAGTTGATGTAGTCGGCCACGATGCTGCGGATGGCGGGGTAGGCGATGTGGTCGGAGAGCTCCCAGAACCGTCGACGGCTCTGCCCGACGGCCGCGTCCAGCAGCGTTGCGCGCTTGGCGCGTTCCTTCGGCAGTGCGGCTTTCGCGCTCGGTGCGTCGCCGATCGCGGTCGGCTCCGCCGGACGCTGACGCAGGTCGGTCAGTTGCGAGACGAGCGTTGTCAACTGCTCGAGCTTGTCCTCGGTCCCGGGGGTGAAGTCGAGCGAGTCGATGTCGGCCCAGATGGCGCGGTCGGCGGCGAATTGGGCTGCGACGGAGTCGGAGTATCCGACGAAGGCCTCGTCGTTCGTGAAGTGCAGGATGTACAGCCCGGATCGGTGATCCTTGGCCGCGAAGGTCGTGGCGATGGATCCGGCGTCGATGACATCGAACCGCTCGAAGGCGAACCCGTCGGGTGTGGAATCAGTCGGCATGGTCGAGAATCTACCGATGTGAGCTGAAAGCACCTATTTCCGGCCTTGTCCGCAATGTCGGGAATTCGTTCCAGAAACCGATGATTTAGGTGAACCTTCGTAAACTCGATGTTCAGACTTGTTCTGGCACCGCGTGTTCCGCATTGTCCGATGTACCGGAGGTACTTCCGCTACCGTGAACGAAAGACGAATTCGTGGTGCTATCTTGTGGAATGTCTGTTTCCACCGCTAACGAAACAAGCAGGTAACACGCGGTGTGAACAATGCCGAGAGCAGTGCCATCGGGCACGGCCGTGGTGCTCGATGGAAGGTGGTTGCGCGTGGGCGGTTATCTTGCGCGGAGGTTGCTGAACTACGTCGTCCTACTGCTCATCGCGACGTTTCTGACCTACCTTCTGGCCTCGCTCACGTTCGATCCGCTGTCCAATCTGCTCAGTCGCAATCCGCCGCCGTCGAGCGCTGTACTCGATGCCAAGCGCGCGGCGCTGCATCTCGACGACAACCCCGTGCTGCGCTATCTGAAGTGGCTGTGGGCAGTACTTCATGGTGACTTCGGTCAGACCATCGCGGCCGGCTCCGTCAACGACGAACTGTGGCGACGCATCCTCGTCTCGCTGCGGTTGGTAGTGCTCGGCACCGTCCTGGGCGCCGTGCTCGGAACGCTCGTCGGTGCGTACGGTGCCGTCCGGCAGTACAAGATCTTCGATCACGTCGCGACTGTCGTGACGTTCATCCTCATCAGCACTCCGATCCTGGTTCTGGCACCGGTTCTCAAATACCTTGCTGTGCAGGTCAATCAGAGCACCGGTAGCCAGTTCTTCCAATACACCGGTGAGACGTCGACAACGCTCGCCCCCGGTCTGATGAACGAAATTATCGACCGCGCACAGCATTTGCTGTTGCCGACCGTCGTGCTGATGTTGTTCACCATCGGCGGTTACAGCCGCTACATGCGCAGCTCCATGCTCGACGAGCTGAACATGGACTACATCCGCACGGCGCGCGGCAAAGGGCTCACCCGCGGCCGCGCGATCTTCAAGCACGGTTTCCGTACTGCTCTGATCCCGATGGCGACGCTGTTCGCGTTCGGTATGGGCGCGGTGATCACCGGTGCCACGTTCACCGAGCGCGTCTTCGGTTGGTACGGCATGGGGGATTGGCTGATCTACGGCATCACCAGTCAGGACATCAACATCACGCTTGCGGTTTCGCTGTTCACGGCTCTGTCGGTGCTCGTCTCCGGCATGTTGACCGACATCTTCACCGCCGCTCTCGACCCGCGCGTTCGCTACGCGGACTGACCCACCACCTCGGACGAAAGAAAGGACTGGCGATGGCGACACCCGTGGTTCCCGAGATCACCGCGGTGGACGGCCCGAGCGACTCGACGGCTCCGATCACCCGCAGGCGCTTGGTGTTGCGCCGGTTCCTGCGCAACCGGCCGGCGCTGGTGGGCATCGTGGTACTCGTGGCGATGTTCGTCGGCGCATTCGTGCTCCCGCATTTCATCCCGTTCACCTACCAGGAACTCGACGCGTACGCGCTCAACTCGCCGCCGACCACCCGGCATTGGTTCGGCACCAACCAGATCGGGCAGGACGTCTTGGCTCAGACGTTGCGTGGTCTGCAGAAGTCGCTGATCATCGGCATGCTTGTCGCGTTGATTTCCACGGTGCTCGCCGGTGTTGTCGGTGCGGTCGCGGGGTATTTCGGCGGTTGGACCGACCGCGCCCTGATGTGGGTCGCCGATGTTCTGCTCGTCGTCCCGAGCTTCCTGGTCATCGCGATCTGCTCGCCGCTGTTTCGCGACAAGAGCTTCTTCATCCTGGTGCTGCTGCTTGCGGCGTTCGCGTGGATGATCACCTCGCGCATCATCCGGGCGATGACGCGATCGCTGCGCGAGCGCGAATTCATCCGTGCCGCAAAGTACATGGGCGCAACGCCGAGCAGCGTGATCGGCAAGCACGTGCTGCCGTCGATGGCCTCGATCCTCATCGTCGACGTCACGCTCAACGTGGGTATTGCCATCATCGGTGAGGCGTCGCTGAGCTACTTCGGCTTCGGTGTCCAGCGGCCCGACGTATCGCTCGGCACACTGATCGCGGACGGGACGTCGTCCGCGTTGACGTATCCGTGGCTGTTCGCGTTCTGCTGTGGCGCACTGGTATTGATCGTGTTGGCGACGAACTTCGTCGGCGACGGCCTGCGCGACGCATTCGATCCGAACTCGACGAGGGGACAGGCACGTGGCTGAGACTGTGCCGGTGTTGAAGGTCAGCGGACTCGAAGTCAGCTTCCCGAGCGAAGAAGGCCGCGTCACGGCAGTCCGTGGTCTGGACTATCAGATCGACAAGGGCGAGGTCATGGCCATCGTCGGCGAATCCGGCTCCGGTAAGTCGGTCTCGTCCCTGGCCGTCATGGGGTTGCTCCCGCAGAGCGCACGCGTCACCGGGTCCATCGAGCTGAACGGCCGTCAGCTACTCGGTCTGTCCGATCGTGAGATGTCCCGTGAGCGTGGGCGTTCGGTGGCGATGATCTCGCAGGATCCGCTGACGGCGCTGACTCCCATCTACCGCATCGGCGACCAGATCGCCGAAGCGATCTCCGTGCACAACCCGTCGCTGAGCAAGACAAAGGTCGAGGAGCGCACCTTGGAGTTGCTCGATCTGGTCGGCATCGCAGATCCGAAAATACGGGCGAAGTCGTATCCGCACGAGTTCTCCGGCGGTATGCGCCAACGCGTCGTCATCGCGATGGCCATCGCGAACGATCCCGATCTCATCATCGCCGACGAGCCCACCACTGCTCTCGATGTCACGATCCAAGCGCAGATCCTCGACCTGCTGCGCACGGCCCGTGACGTCACCGGAGCGGGCGTCGTGTTCATCACGCACGACCTGGGAGTCGTTGCCGGCGTTGCCGATCGGGCCATGGTCATGTACGCCGGTCGTGCCGTCGAAACTGCTCCGGTGGACGAGCTGTACGCACACCCGTCCATGCCCTACACCGTGGGCTTGCTCGGCTCCGTCCCTCGCCCGGATCGTCCCGCGCAGGAGCGGCTGGTGCCCATCGAGGGCACGCCGCCCGCTCTGGTGAATCTCCCGACGGGCTGCCCGTTCGGGCCCCGATGCCCGTTGCACACGGAGGCCTGCGACAAAGGCGAACCGCCGTTGATTCAGGTTGCCCCGAATCACAGCGCGGCGTGCATCCGCATCGATGCGGCTACGGCCGAGTCGGTGGAGGCGGAATTCGAGGGTGCTCCGCGGTCGGAGGCCCCGGCGGAGTTGGTGGTGACCGTGCCGAAGGATGCTCCGGTGCTGTCGGTGACCGATCTGCACAAGAGCTACCCGATGTTCAAGGGCTCCGTGCTGCGGCGTCGGGCCGGGGAAGTACCTGCCGTACAAGGCATCAGCTTCGACGTGCACGCCGGATCCACTCTGGCCATCGTCGGTGAATCCGGCTGCGGCAAGTCGACGACCCTGCTCGAGATCATGGAATTCGTGAAGCCGCAGCAAGGCTCGATCGAGATCAACGGCGTCGAGCCCTACAGCCTGAGCCGGGCCGAGCAACGGAAGTTGCGCGCACACATCCAGATCGTGTTTCAGGACCCGATGGGCTCGCTCGATCCCCGTATGCCGGTGGGGGAGATCATCGCCGAGCCGTTGAAGATCAACGGCGTCCCGGTCGACGAGCGCACCCGCAGGGTTCGGGAACTGATGGACACCGTCGGAATGCGTCCCGAGCTCGCAGATCGGTATCCCACCCAATTCTCCGGCGGGCAGCGTCAACGTGTCGGTATTGCACGGGCTTTGGCGTTGAAGCCGTCGATCCTGGTCCTCGACGAGCCTGTGTCTGCGCTCGACGTGTCGATCCAGGCTGGTGTACTGAACCTACTGCAGGATCTGCAGGAAGAGCTCGGCCTGGCGTATCTGTTCGTCTCGCACGACCTGTCGGTGGTGCGTCACCTCGCCGACGAAGTGGCCGTGATGCGCAACGGAGTGTTCGTGGAGAAGGGCCCGACGGCGCAGATCTTCGACGCACCCAAGGACCCGTACACACGGGCACTTCTGAAAGCCATCCCCATCCCCGATCCCGTGCTCCAACGAGCCCGAATCGCCGAGGCCGCAAAACTGGCCGACGCCATTTGACCCGCAAGATACGGCACACTGAGAAAGGTGAACTGATGAGAGCCAAGCTATTTCGGGCACTGGTCCCGATCGCGGTGGCCGTGACCACTGTGGGACTGGTTGCGGGGTGCAGCTCAGGCGATACCGGGCCCAACCCCGATGCGCCTGCGTCCTTCGAGAGCGGAGCGCAGATCAATCCGCATCCGATCAGCGATCTGCAACAGGGCGGGAACATGAACTTCCCGCTCTCGCAGGTGCCGACCAATTACAACTACTACCAAATCGACGGCACCACAGTCGATGCGGCACGGTACTACCTTGCATTGATGCCGAGGGCGTTCACCGCGGCGGCCGATGCGAGCCTGACTACTGCGTCGGACTACTTCACCGACATCACCGAATCGGAGGTCGACGGCAAACAGGTCGTCACCTACAACATCAACCCGAAAGCCAAGTGGAGCACCGGTCGGCCGCTCGACTACACCGACCTCGTGGCGACATGGACGGCCAACAGCGGCAAAGACCCGGCCTACGAGGCGTCGTCCACCGCAGGTTACGACAAGGTCGAATCGGTGGTTCGGGGCGAGAACGACCAGCAGGTCATCTTGACCTTCAACGAAAAATTCGGCGACTGGCGTTCGCTGTTCGTGCCCCTGATGCCTGCAGAGTCGGTGAACACCGTCGAGGCGTTCAACACCGGATCGGTGACCACGATGCCCGCTACCGCGGGGCCGTTCCGCGTTCGGAACATCGAGCCCGGCGGAAAGCGCATCGTCGTCGAGAGGAACCCGGATTGGTGGGGTGAGAACCCAGCGGTCCTCGACACCATCACCTACCTCCCACTCGATTCGACGGCCTCCGTCGGAGCGCTGCAGAGCGGCGAGGTCGACTACTACGAATTGGGCAGCAGTGCTGATGCATTCAAGGTGGCCCGGGGTATCCCGAACGTCGACTTACGGCAGAGCCTGGGTCCGCAGTACCGCCACTTCGATTTCAACGGTGCGTCGGGCCGGATCACGTCGGACAAGGCCGTCCGGCTGGCTCTGATGAAAGCGATCGATCGCGATTACCTGGCTACGTCCCAGCTCGGCCAGATCACGTCGAGCCCGACGGTGCTGAACAGTCATATCTACGTCGACGGTCAGAAGGGCTACCAGGCCAACAACGGCGATGTCACTTTCGACCCCGAGAAGGCGAAGTCCGAACTCGATGCCGCGGGGTGGACGATGAACGGTGAGTTCCGCTCGAAGGACGGTCAGCAGCTCGATCTGCACGACATCATTCCGGCCGATACTCCCAATGCGACGCAGGAAGCACAGATCATCCAGCAGAACCTCAAGGCCGTCGGTGCCAACCTCATCATCGATGCGGTGCCGTCGGACGACTTCTTCGAGAAGTACATCTTGGTGGGTGCCTTCGATGTCACCCACTTCACTTGGGAGGGAACGCCGTACACGTCCAGCAGTGACGGCATCTTCCGTTTGACGCCCGGCAGTACGTTGCAGAACTACGGCCAGGTCGGATCCGAGGAGATCAACGGTTTGCTCGACAAGGCGGCCGGCGAGCTCGACGACGATGCACGTATCGCCGACTACAACGAGGCGGACAAGGCGATCTGGGCGGAGGGGCACAGCCTGACAATGTTCCAGCGTCCGTCGACGTACGCGACGAAGTCCAATCTCGCCAACTTCGGTGCTCCAGGATTCGGAGACATCGACATGTCGAAGGTCGGGTTCCTGAAATAAAGAACGGGCTCGGCTATCCGGTCGGTGTCGCGGCAATCAGTCTGGTTGTCGCGGCATCGACCGCTTTCGTCACTCCACTCGGCCTGTTGGTTGCGTTCGTCGTGCTCGTCTGGACGGGTTCGTCCGCGGGGTGTGCTCTGCTCGCCGCTCGATCCGCGATGCGCTCCTCTGGTCGAACCACTCTGCGGCGAGTGCGGTTTCAACACCGGATGCGCTCGCGTGGATACCTGGAGGTCCACGAGAACGGCAGTCGGGCCTGGTACCCCGTCTACTTCCACACTGGGCTGCTGGCGATCGTTCCCGATGCCGCTGCCCGCATCAGTGGGTCGATCCTCGGTCGTCGCGCCTTTGTCATCGAACCAGGCATTCTTGCGCTGCCGTCGGGTCGTCGTCGGTCGTCGATGCCTCCCGGTGCCCCGCTCGATGCTCCGCGCCTCAACGAATCCGACCTACGCACCCGCAGTAAAAGATTCGGATCGCTGCGCCGCCGAATCATGCTCGACGCCCCCGCCGCGGTGGCCGGCCCCTTCATCGGGCTGCTGTGGCTGATCGTCGACGGGGGAGGGTTCGCTCAGTTCGTCGCAGTGAGTCTGCTGGCCGCAGTCACCGCGCTCTGGTGGTCGGCGATCGGCGGCAGCGACCCCAGCTGAGCAATTGCGGCGACGCGCGTTCGTAACTGCCGAGAAACACCCCTGATCTACGTTCGAGATTCGGACAATTCAGGAGGCACCATGGCGCGGTCGATGGCGGAGCAGGCAGCGGAGACGATCACCAAGGGGATCGGTCGTCGCGGATTCATCCAGGCGGTGGCCGCGCTGGGAGCGGGCGTCGGAATTGCTGGAACGGCAGCGTGTTCGACGTCCTCGACGACCACTGCCGCTGCGAGTTCATCGGCACCGGCAACTACCGCCGCCGGGATTCTTCAGCCCGGAGCCGGCGACATCTCCGGCGATCACTACCTGAGCTCGGAGGTCGACAAGGTCCTGTGGGGGTACGTCCCGACGGTCGAGTCCGAATCGGTGCTGCAGATGAAGTCCGGCGAGACGGTGACCATCGACGCGCTCAGCCACGAAGGGATCCTCGAAGACCAGGGCCGCGATCCCGTCGAATTCTTCGGCGGTAAAGGTGTTTCCGAGTCCGATGTTCTTCAGGACGCGATCGACATCGCCGGCGGGTACGGCCGGACGGTGCGCAACTTCGACGTCGACGGACCGCACGTGGTGACGGGCCCGGTGTTCGTCGAGGGTGCGCAGCGCGGCGACGTGCTCAAGATCGAGACGCTCGAAGCGATTCCACGCGTTCCGTACGGCGTGGTGTCCAGCAGGCACGGCAAGGGCGCTCTGGCGGTCACTGCGTCCGGTGAGGCACCTGCGGGAATCAGCCTCGACGAGGTCATGCCGCCGATCGGAGGCGACGGCAGGAAGTCGGGTGACCCGACGCAGTACGGCAACGTGTCCACGTTCACCGCAGTCGAGGACGGGCAGGGCGTGATGCGGTACGGCGATGCGGCAGTGCGCTTTCCGCTGCGACCGTTCATGGGGATGATGGGCGTTGCGTTCGCCAGCGATCCGGGTCTGACGTCCCCGAACGCCAACTCGATTCCCCCGACGCTCGGCGGCGGCAACATCGACGTCGGTCTGCTGAGCGTCGGATCGACGTTCTACCTCCCGGTGTTTGCGGAGGGTGCGTTGTTCTACGTCGGTGATCCGCACATGGCGATGGGCGACGGGGAGGTGGCGCTGACCGCGATGGAGGGATCGCTGCGCGGAACCTTCCGTCTCACCGTCTGCAAGGCCGGTAGCGGCGACGCCCCGTCCGTCGCGTACTCGTATCCCTTTGCCGAGAACGAGGATTCGTGGATCCCGATCGGCCTGTCCGATCCGGACGGTGCCGTCGGTGGCCAGAGTTCGGATCTCAACGCGGCGATGCGGCGCGCAGTGGTGAATGCTCTGAACTTCTTGGAGACGGATCTCGGCATGGACCGCGCGACGGCGTATGCGTACCTGTCCGCGGCCGCGAACTTCACCGTCTCGCAGGTTGTCGACAAGACCGTCGGTGTGCACGGGCAAATCTCGAAGGCACACTTCGGCCGGTAGGAGTGCGCCTTCGGCGCGGTGGTGCGAACAAGTGCCGTCCGCGGCACTTACTCACGCCACTGCCGAAGGCACCTCAGCGGTGCGCCGTCGCGATGAACTGTCGTGTTGCGGCGTCGACGATGTCTGCAGGCGTGATGTCTATTTCGTCGTTCAGCCAGGCGATCACGAGTTCGGCGAGTCCGCCGATGAACAGCAGGCCGTTGATCTCCGACTGCGGTTGCGGAAAGGCCTGCTCACCGTAGAGCTCGCGCGATTGTTCGGCCACCAGATGGGCGAACGCGCGCATGGACTTTCGTCGGTACGCCCGAAGTGAGTCGACGGCCAGCGATTCGATCATCGCGACGCGGCCCTTGCGTGCGTCCTCGGTGAGCACGTCGACGAATGCGGCGATCGCGTTGTGCACCTGTTCCTCGACGGTAGGTGCGGGGGAGTGCAGTGCGTCCATGGCCTTGGCTCGAATCTCGTCGGAGATCGAATCCACCACTTTTTCGAGGAGATCGTCTCTGCTGCTGAAGTTTTCGTAGAAGTAGCGTTCGGTGAGCTTGGCGCGAGCGCAGATGGCGGTCATCGTTGCGCCCTTCGCCCCGGCTGCCGCGAACACTTCGAGCCCGGCCTCGAGCAGTCGGGCGCGACGGTCGGCAAGGCGATCGTCGGCGCTCATGCCGTTGTAGCGGCGGGTGGTGGAGGCCATGGATAGATCTTGACAGAGGAGATAACTGTGACGCAGACTACATCTCATCTGACAGGACGCTCTGTCAGATTGATGGAGGTCGACAATGTCCCGTGCTCTCGCAGCTCCACCTGCTGATTCGACGCTACAACCGGTGTTCGGCGACGGCGGTCTGCCCGTCGTCGGCCACACCCTCGAGTACATCCGCGACCCCTTGAAACTGCTCGGGAGTCGGTGGGAGAAGTACGGCGAAGTGTCGTGGCTGACGATGGCCGGGCAGAAGTGGATCACCGTCCTCGGTCCCGACGCGTGCCAGCAGGTGCTGCAGAACGCGGACAAGGCGTTCGTCAACGGCGACGGGTGGTCCCTGCTGATCGGGCCCTTCTTCCACGGCGGTCTGATGCTGCTCGACTCCGAGGAGCATCTGCGGCACCGCCGAATCATGCAGCAGGCCTTCACCCGGGACCGCCTCACCAAGTCCGTCGACGCGTTGAACCCGGTCACGGCAACAGGATTGGACGCCTGGCAGGGCGGACGCGACTTCCAGGTCTACCCCGCGCTCAAAGCCCTGACGCTGGAAGTTGCGACGAGCATTTTCATGGGCGGTGCCGAGGACAGCACCGACGCCGACATCGCGGAACTCAACGCCAGTTTCGTGGCGTGCGTCCAGGCCGCGACCTCGATCGTGCGCTATCGGGTTCCGGGAACGCGGTGGAAGCGGGGACTCGACGGCCGGGCTGTGCTCGACGACTTCTTCCGCCGCTACCTACCGGCCAGGCGCGCACAGGAAACCGACGACCTCTTCTCGGTTCTCTGCCACATCGAAGGGGAGAACGGCGAGCGTTTCTCGGACGACGAAGTGATCGACCACATGATCTTCCTGCTCATGGCTGCCCATGACACGTCGACGATCACACTCTCGACGATGATGCAGTACCTCGGCCAGCATCCGGAGTGGCAGGACACGTGCCGTGCCGAGTCCGAGGCGCTGGGCACGGATGCGCCGACGCTCGCGCAATTGGACGAATTGCGCAGTGTCGACTTGGTCATGAAGGAATGCCTGCGTTTGGTCTCGCCCACTCCGGTCGTCGCTCGCCGTGCAGTCAAGGACACCGAGGTGCAAGGCAAGTTCGTTCCCGCAGGGACGTATGTGTCGGTTGCCCCGCATTTCACGCATCACATGGCGCAGTACTGGCCGAACCCCGAGAAATTCGACCCCTGCCGATTCGCCGATGATCGCCGGGAGGACAAGGTGCACCGCTATGCGTGGGAACCGTTCGGCGGCGGCGTGCACAAGTGCATCGGCATGTTCTTCGCGGGTGCGGAGATCAAAACGATCATGCACCATCTGCTGCTGCGGTTCGACTGGTCGGTAGATCCCGATTACGTTGCGCCGCTGAACTTCACGTCGCTGCCCTTCCCGGAGGACGGGCAGCCCGTGCAGCTTCGACGGCGGTAGTCCTAGCCGGCGCGGTCGCTGAGCCAGCCGATGATGTTCGCGGTGACCTCGTCACGGTTCGTCTCGTTGAGGATCTCGTGGCGGGCACCGGGGTAGAGGGTGACGGTGACGTCGCTCATGCCGGCCTCGCGGTATCGGGACGCGAGGGTTTCGATCAACTGTCCGCCGTCTGCGAGCGGGTCGTCGGTTCCCGAGGTGATGAGCAGCGGCAGGTCGGTGCGGATCTGCTCGAGGTTGTGTGGATCGGCGAGCTTCTCGGCCTCACCGAACAGCGCCGGGACCGTCGACTCCGGGAGGTCGAAGCCGCACAGCGGATCGGCGACGTAGGCGTCCACTTCGGCCTCGTCACGTGAGAGCCACTCGTACCCGGTGCGATGCTCGAAGGCGGCGTTGAACACGCTCAGGTCGCCGGCGGGGGCGTCGGCCATTCCGGCCGCGAGGATGTCGAGCGTGGTCGATCCCGACAACACCACACCCTCGTACAGATCCGAGCGTTCGATCAGAACATGCTGTGCAGCAAATGAACCCATCGAATGGGCGAACAGAAACAGTGGTAGGTCCGGGTACTTGTTCAGTAGCGATTCGCCGAGTTGCTCGATGTCGGCCCACAACCCGGCGAACGCGGCGGCACCGAAATCACCCGGAGTGTCGACGATCGACTGCCCGTGGCCGCGATGATCGGACGCGACGACATGAAATCCGGCATCGTTCAGGGCGGCGGCGAATCGGGAGTAGCGGCTGCCGTGTTCGGCGAGTCCGTGCGCGATCTGCACGACGCCGCGAGCCGGGTCGGCCGGGGTAGCCCAGGTGTAGGTGTTGATTTCGATGTCGTCCTGCTTGGATACGAACGACGAAGCGTTGGCCACGAGTGTCTCCTTGAAGCGGCGAGGGGTCGAGAATCGAACCTATCTCCTACGCCCGCAGTATCGGGTCGAAATGCTCGACGCTGGGAAACGGCTCGTAGAAGTGATGCAACAGAGTCTTCCAGCCCTGATACTGGTCGGACTTTCGAAAGCCCTCGGTGTGGTCTTCGAGGCGTTCCCACTCCACCAGCAGTAGATAGACATCGGGCTGCTCGATGCCTTTGGACAGTGTCAGATTCATGAACCCCGGCATCCATTAGATGATCGACTTCGCGTCGGCGAACGCGGCCTCGAATTCGTCGGTTCGACTGGGGACGACGTGTAGCAGAGCATGTTCGACGATCATCGAGACAGTATGACCGCGGCATGACGAAGCTCCCCGGACAACTGCCCGCAGAGCCATGCCAACAGTAACTACTTCGCGGAAACTCTGACGAGCTTCTTGTTCACGAACTCGTCCATGCCCCACGGTCCCAGTTCGCGGCCGACGCCGGAACGCTTGACTCCGCCGAAGGGCAGGCCGGGCAAGGTGGTGCCGTGTTCGTTCACGAAGGCCATGCCGACTTCGAGTTGCTCGGCGACGTCACGGGCCTTGTCGAGGTCGGTGCTCCACACCGAGCCGCTGAGGCCGTATGCCGAGGAGTTCGCCAATTCGATTGCCTGCTCCGGGCTTTCGATCTTGTAGATCACCGCTGCCGGTCCGAAGAGCTCTTCGCTGTACGCGCGCATGTCCGGGGTGACGTCGGTGAGCAGAGTCGGCTGGACGAATGCACCCGGTCCATCGATCTTCTTACCGCCGGTCAGTAGCGTCGCGCCCTTCGCGACGGCGTCGTCGATCTGCTCGATCAACGTATCGGCGGCGGTCTGCGACGACAGTGGGCCGAGCGTGGTGTTCGCGTCCAGCGGGTCACCGGTCTGCACGGCCTCGAACGATGAGGTGAGCTTGGTGACGAAGTCGTCGTAGTACTCCTCGGCGACGAGGATGCGCTTGGCGGCGTTGCAGGCCTGACCGGCGTTGGACAGCCGTGCCCGGGTCGCGGATTCGACGGTGGCGTCCATGTCGTCGGAGTCGAGCAGGATGAACACGTCCGATCCGCCGAGTTCGAGGACGACCTTCTTGAGATTGCGTCCGGCGGTTTCGGCGACGGAGGTTCCGGCCCGCTCGCTGCCGGTGAGCGAGACACCCTGCACTCGTGGGTCGGCGATCATGTCGGCGATCTGATCGTTGGTCGCAAAGATGTTGATGTACGCGTCCTGTGGTAGTCCGGCCTGCTGGAAGATCTCTTCCATCAGCAGCGCCGATTGCGGGCAATTGGGCGCATGCTTGAGCAGAATCGTGTTGCCCACCATCAGGTTCGGGCCTGCGAACCTGGCCACCTGGTAGTACGGGAAGTTCCACGGCATGACGCCGACGAGGGCACCCACCGGCTTGCGCTGCAGCACTGTGTCTTCCGCGCCGGGGACGTCGAGCTTTTCGTCCTCGAGCAGCGCGGGGCCGTTGTCGGCGTAGTAGCGGTAGATGTTCGACGACAGCTCGACCTCGCCTTGGGATTCGGTGAGGGGCTTACCCATTTCGATCGAGATCGTCCGGGCCAGTTCGTCGGAACGCTCGGTGTAGAGATCGGCGACCTTGTGCAGAATTTCGGCACGGTGCTTCGGTGAGGTCTTGCGCCACGTCTGGAAACCGGCGTGTGCGTCGGCCAGTGTGCGCTCGACGCCGGCCGCGTCCAGAGTCTCGAATTCCTTGACAGTTGTGCCGTCGGCAGGATTGACAGTTTTGTAGGTTGTCATGATCCGTTCAACGGTCGGGGAGGGGCTCGTTGTTCCGATTCGGGCAAATCGGATGCTCCGGCGGTGGTCAGGAGCAGCCCGGGGCAAGGCCACGAAATCCTTTGAGCGCCGTACTGGTCGGTAACTTAGAACGGCTGGTGGAGGGATACCCCACAGGCACGCACAGCGGCGGGTTCGAAGATTAAAGTTGACGACGAACGCATCCAAAAGACGACGTTGAAACTGAGGCAAAGGCGAACATGACAGCGAAGAAGCCGACCATCATCTACACACTGACCGACGAGGCGCCGATGCTGGCGACTCACGCGTTTCTTCCGGTCATACGTTCTTTCGCCAGCGCGGCCGAGATCAACGTCGAGTCGAGTGACATCTCCGTTGCCAACCGCATCCTCGCCGAGTTCCCCGATTACCTGAACGAAGACCAGCGAGTGACCGACAACCTCGCCGAGCTGGGCAAGCTGACGCAGCTGCCCGAAACCAACATCATCAAGCTGCCGAACATCAGCGCTTCGGTGCCGCAGTTGCTCGCGGCTGTCAAGGAGCTACAGGACAAGGGCTACGCGATCCCCGACTTCCCCGGCAACCCGAAGACCGACGAAGAGCGCGAGATCCGCGACCGGTACACCAAGTGCCTCGGCAGCGCGGTCAATCCTGTTCTGCGTGAAGGAAACTCGGATCGCCGCGCGCCCAAGGCCGTGAAGGAATTCGCGCGCAAGCACCCGCACAGCATGACCGAGTGGTCCATGGCGTCGCGCACCCACGTCGCGCACATGCGTGAGGGCGATTTCTACCACGGTGAGAAGTCGACCGTGGTCGACGGCGACCGCGAGATCAAGATGGAACTGCTGCCCGCCGACGGCGAGCCGATCGTGCTCAAGGAGAAGGTCTCGCTCACCGACGGTGACGTCATCGACTCGATGTTCATGAGCAAGAAGGCGCTTCTGGATTTCTACGAGGCCGAGATGCAGGACGCTTACGAGACCGGCGTCATGCTTTCGCTGCACGTCAAGGCGACGATGATGCGGGTTTCGCACCCGATCGTCTTCGGCCATGCCGTCCGCGTGTTCTACAAGGACGCGTTCGCCAAGCACAACGAGATCTTCGAAGAGCTCGGCGTCAACGTCAACAACGGCCTGTCCGATCTGTACACCAAGATCGAGACGCTGCCGGCGTCCAAGCGTGACGAGATCATCGAAGACCTGCACAAGTGTCACGAGACCCGTCCGGAGCTTGCGATGGTCGACTCCGCTCGCGGCATCTCGAACTTCCACTCGCCCAGCGACGTCATCGTCGACGCATCCATGCCCGCGATGATCCGCGCCGGCGGCAAGATGTGGGGAGCGGACGGTCGTCCCAAGGACACCAAGGCCGTCAACCCCGAGTCGACCTTCTCCCGGATCTACCAGGAGATGGTGAACTTCTGCAAGACCAACGGCCAGTTCGATCCGACGACGATGGGCACCGTTCCCAACGTCGGCTTGATGGCGCAGAAGGCCGAGGAGTACGGCTCGCACGACAAGACCTTCGAGGTACCGAAGGCAGGCGTCGCGAACATCACCGATATCGCCACCGGCGAGGTGCTGCTCACGCAGACCGTCGAAGAGGGCGACATCTGGCGTCTGTGCATCGTCAAGGACGCTCCGATCCAGGACTGGGTCAAGCTCGCCGTGACGCGTGCGCGTGAATCCGGAATGCCGGTCGTCTTCTGGCTCGACCCGTACCGCCCGCACGAGAACGAGCTCATCGGCAAGGTGCGCAAGTACCTGAAGGATCACGACACCGAGGGCCTCGACATCCAGATCATGTCGCAGGTTCGTGCCATCCGGTACACGATGGAGCGTCTGGTCCGCGGACTCGACACCATCTCCGCGACGGGCAACATCCTGCGCGACTACCTCACCGACCTGTTCCCGATCCTCGAACTCGGCACAAGCGCCAAGATGCTCTCCATCGTTCCTCTGATGGCAGGTGGCGGACTGTACGAGACGGGCGCGGGCGGCTCGGCTCCCAAGCACGTCAAGCAGCTCATCGAGGAGAACCACCTTCGCTGGGATTCGCTCGGCGAGTTCCTGGCTCTGGCAGTGAGTCTCGAAGACCTCGGCACCAAGACCGGCGACGTCAAGGCGACCATCCTCGCCAAGGCACTCGACTCCGCCACCGGCAAGCTGCTCGAGAACAGCAAGGGCCCGTCGCGTTCGACCGGTGAACTCGACAACCGTGGTAGCCAGTTCTACCTCGCGCTGTACTGGGCACAGGAACTCGCCGAGCAGACCGAGGACGCCGAACTGGCCAAGCACTTCGGTGCACTGGCAAAGACGTTGGCAGACAACGAAGAGAAAATCGTCTCCGAGCTCAACGAGGTCCAGGGCAAGGCAGTCGACATCGGCGGCTACTACTACCCCGACCCCGAAGCCACCGCCGCCGTGATGCGTCCGTCGAAGACGTTCAACGAGGCTCTGGAGTCGGCGAAGCAGTAGTTCTTTCTGGCTCACCCCCAATACGAATGAATGGTCCATTCACGCGCTCAGACGTCGTGAATGGACCATTCATTCGTTCAGGGGCGCAACAACACTCGGGTCGACCACCCGCCCCGGAAACCGTCCGCAGCCCGCCCCGTTCGGATCAATGTGACTTTCACGCGCTCAGACGTACTGAATGGACCATTCATTCCTTACGTGGCGGCACCAAGATGTCGAGAAACGCCGAACAACTAGCGCTCTGGCGTCGCCCCGGCAATTGCACGACCGAGATGGTGCGATGGATGGTCGGCTCGATCGGCAGGTAGATAAGGCTCGCGAACGACATCATCGGCACCACCAATTCTGGGATGACGGTGATGCCGAGTCCCGCCGCGGTCAGGCCAGCCACGGCGGCTACGTTGTGTGCCTGAACCGACGGTCCGACGTCGACTCCCGCGTTCTCAAGAGCCAGTCGTACATGCGACGAGATGCTGGATTCGGGGCCGAAGGCGATGAACGGCTCGCCGGCGAGGTCGGTCCACCTCAGGCTCTTGCGCTGCGCCAGAGCGTGATTCGACGGTAGCGCGCAGACGAACGCATCGGCGCTGACCGTCGTACGCATCAGGTCGTTCGCTCGACCCGAAGCTGCCACCACCGCGAAATCCACGGAGCCGTCGCGGACGGAGGCCACCACGTCGTCGCGCAGCCCGTCCTTGATGTGCACCGAGACGTCGGGATGGCTGTTGCGGAAGTCCACGATGTACGGCGGGAGGAACGTTGCCGCGATCGACGGCAAGCACGCGATGGTGACGGTTCCGCGATCGCCGGAAACGAAGCGTCCGATCTGCTCCAAGCCGTCGTCGAATTCGAGCAATACCCGACGGGCATAGGCCGTCACCTCGTGTCCGTCACCGGTGAGGTCGACGCTGCGGGTAGTGCGCACGAAGAGTCGGACGCCCAGGCGACGCTCAGCCTCGGCGACGGTACGACTCAGATTGGGTTGAGAAACCATCAGGGAGGCAGCCGCTGCGGTGAAACTCGCGTGGTCGGCGAGTGCGACGACTGCGCGTAGATGGGCGATGCCCAGGTTTATGCCCACAGTGCATGAATCTATACCCAACTGATGTTGGACTGCGTAAGTGATCTGCACAACACTCGTCGTATTCGATGAAGGAGATCACATGCTGTCATTGCTCGGCTTCGGGACGATTGCCGTCATCCTGCTGCTGTTGTTCACTCAACGTGTCGCGGCGATCGTGGCGCTCGCGGGTGTTCCACTCGCCGCGGCGTTCCTGGCCGGCAACTCGCCGTCCGAGGTGGCAGGGTTCGTCAAGGAGGGACTCGGCGGCGTGGTGGGCGTCGCGGCGATGTTCCTGTTCGCGATCGTCTTCTTCGGGATCATGCGCGACGCGGGGCTGTTCGATCCCCTCATCGCGCGCATCGTGAAGTGGGCAGGCAGTGCTCCGCCGACCGTCGCCGTTGCTACGACGGCTCTCGCTCTGGTCGCCCATCTCGACGGCGCAGGCGCGGTGACGTTCCTGATCGCGGTTCCCGCGATGCTCCCGATCTACGAGCGCCTCGGCATGAGTCGGCTGGTGTTGGCCACCTGTGTCGGGCTCGGTGCGGGCGTGATGAACATCGTGCCTTGGGGCGGCCCGACGGCGCGGGCGGCCGCAACATTGGGCGTCGACGCCAACGAGCTCTGGGTGCCGCTGATTCCCGCGCAGATTGCCGGCGTGGTGTTCGCGTTGGCCATCGCGTACTACCTCGGACGGCGTGAGCGGACACGGTTGGCGAAGGTCGCAGCAGGTGATGTCTCGGCCGAGGTGGAGGAGTCGACGGCACGCATCGGTCAGCGAATCCCCGTACCCGCTGTCGGCGGAACCGACGAGCCGGCCTCATCCGGTTCAGGCGGCGACGAGACCCCAGAAGAGCCCGACAAGCCTGACGAGCCCAGCTTGCTACGTCCGAAGCTGTTCTGGGTCAACGCCGTTCTCGTCGTCGCGACACTTGCCGCGCTGATCGCGGCCGTCGCGCCTCCGGAGACCTGCTTCATCATCGCGACCATCGTTGCGCTCCTGATCAATTACCCGGGCATGAAGGCACAGTCCGCGCGTATCGAAGCGCATGCCGTCGGCGCGATGCTGATGGTGGGCACGCTGCTCGCCGCCGGAGTTCTGCTCGGTGTGCTCGATGGCAGCGGCATGATCGAATCGATGGCCGTCAGCGCCGCCAACGTGATTCCGGACTGGATGGCACCCGCACTTCCGCTCATCGTCGGGGTGTTCGCGGTACCGATGAGTCTGATCTTCGGCCCTGACGCGTACTACTTCGGTGTGCTGCCGGTACTCATCGAGGTCGGCGACCAATTCGGTATCAGCGCAATCCATCTCGCTCAGGCGTCGATCATCGGTGAGGAGACCGTCGGCTTCCCGATCAGTCCGATGACGGGCGCGTTCTACCTCCTCGTCGGTCTGGCCAAGGTCGATATCGGCAGGCACATCCGGCATACCTTGGGGTGGGCATGGCTGGTCAGCCTCGGCATGCTCGGAGTCGCCTTCGCGACGGGCGTCATCCCGGTGTGGGTATCGTGAGCGCCCCCGGAACCGTCCGATTGGGCGCGGGCGCAGGGTTTGCCGGCGACCGCATCGACCCCGCCCAGATCTTGGCCGAGCGAGGCGAGCTCGACTATCTGATCTTCGAGTGCCTCGGAGAGCGGACGGTTGCGACAGGGCAGGCCCGAAAATTGCTCGATCCCACGACGGGCTACGACCCGCTCCTGGCAGCGCGCATGCGCGCTGTACTCGGCTCGACCACCGAGCAGGGCATCACCGTCGTCACCAACTCCGGAGCCGCGAATCCTGTAGCGGCAGCCGCGGTCGTCGCGCAGGTGGCGGAGCAGGTGTGCTCGCGTCCGGTGCGCATCGCTGCTGTCACCGGCGACGACGTGCTCGACGCGGTACGTCGCATCGATCCGGTGGTGTGGGAGACCGGCCGCCCGCTGTCGGAGCATTCCGAGGAACTGGTGTCGGCCAACGCCTATATCGGGGCCGACGCGGTACTGCCCGCACTCGACGTCGGTGCCGACGTGATCGTCACCGGCCGTCTTGCCGATCCAGCGCTGTATCTCGCGCCGCTGATGCACGAGTTCGGTTGGGCGGGGCAGGATTGGGAGACGCTCGGTGCTGGGACGGCCGTCGGGCATCTACTCGAATGCGCGGGCCAACTGACCGGTGGCTACTTCGCCGACCCGGTCACCAAGCCCGTGCAGGGTCTGGCAAATCTGGGTTTTCCGTTCGGGGACGTACGTGCCGACGGCACAGCCGAATTCGGCAAAGTCGACGGCACCGGCGGGGAATTGACGCGGCGAACGTGCGCCGAGCAATTGCTCTACGAGGTAGGCGATCCAACCAGATACTTGACGCCGGACGTCTCCGCCGATTTCACCGGAGTCGCGTTCGAGACCGTCGGACCCGATCGGGTAGCAGTGTCCGGGGCGACGGGCAGTACCCGGCCCGAGGAGTTGAAGGTGACCCTCGGATTTCGCGGCGGTTGGCTCGGTGAAGGGCAGATCAGCTATGCCGGACCACGCGCACTGCAACGCGCTGAGCTCGCCGGAGCGATTGTGCAGCAACGACTGTGGGAGGTCCATGGCATTCCGGCGAAGAATGTGGGCATCGAATACATCGGGGCAGGTGCGGCATTCCGCGGACTTGCGTCCATAACCGATGTCCCCGAAGTGCGACTGCGCGTGACCGCGAAGGTGCCCGACGCCCAAGCCGCTGCACTGGTGGGATGGGAAGTCGAAAGTCTGTACACCAACGGCCCGGCCGGGGGAGGTGGCGCACGGAGCAGTTGCGCCGAGGTTCTCGCGATCAGATCGTGCCTGATTCCACGGGCACAGGTAACGACCGCTGTACACACCACGGAGGTGACGGTATGACGACTGTCGACGATGTCGCCGACGTGCGAACCGGGGACAAGGGCGACACACTCATTCTCGCTGTCTTTCCGCGGACCGACGAACACTACAAGTTACTTTCCCGCGAACTGACTGTCGATGCCGTTGCCACGCACTTCGCACCGTTGCTCACCGGAGACGTACGCCGCACTGCAATGCCTCTGGTCTCCGGGTTGGTGTTCGAGCTACCCGGCGTGCTCGGAGGGGGAGTGACAGGTAGCCCTGTTCTCGACGGACACGGCAAGTGTCTGAGCTACCACCTGCTGAGTATGGCTGTGGGCGAGTAGATCTAGTCGAGCTGTTTGACCTCGGTGTTGGGCAGCACCGGCAGCGCCACCGGATACAACTGGAAGCTTCCGCTCATTCCTTTGAGTTCGACGTCGCGGGGCGTGCCGAGGGTCAGATCGTGTGCGGTATCGATGGCATTTCGCACCGGTTCGCTGACCAGAATTTCGCCGCCGTCGGCTTGATTGGCCACCCGTGCCGCCATGGCGACGTTGAGGCCGAACAGGTCGTCGCCGCGTCGCACCGAGCTGCCGACATGCACGCCCATACGCACCCGGATGCGGTCCCACCGATCGGGGCTGTTCAGCAATGCTTCCTGCACTTTCACCCCGCAGCGCACAGCTTGGCCGGGATCGGAGAAGGCCAGCATGTAGCCGTCGCCCTGACTCTTCACCACATGTCCTCCGTGATCTGCGACGTGCTTGCAGATCAGTTTGTTGTGCTTTTCGAGCAGCTTCACCCAGCCGCGATCGCCCAGTTCCTCGTTGCGTGCGGTCGACCCCTCGATGTCGGAGAACATCACCACGATGTCGCCGTCGGCGGTCATGCGTGCCAGATCGGGTCGTTCCACCTTGGCCCAGCCGGCGAGGTCTTCGACGGAATTGCGGACCGTTGCGCCGAAGCCCTTGTTGATGAGTAGGTCCGTGGTGTGGAAGGCAGTTCTGATCGCGAAGGGCACCAGGCCGCGCCGCTTACGTCGTTGCTGCGATTCGAGAGCGCGGTCGAGCGCTCGGCGCGTGTGCTTCAACTTTCGGCGCGAGACGATCAAGACCACACCGAGAGCGATGATGGCGGCGAGTTCTACTCCGGCAACTATCCACAGGATCACGTCGCTCATCCTTGCCTGTCGACCGCACCTGTGGGAGCACAACCGACGGCGAATTGCCGTCGATAGGCCGTCGGCGTCACCGCAAATGCCGAGCGGAAGTTCTGACGCAGAGTGACAGCGCTTCCGAACCCGCACAGGGCAGCGATGTTCTCGATACTGCGATCGGTCGTTTCGAGCAGGCTTCGCGCTTCCTCGAGTCGTTTGTCCAACACCCAGCGGGCCGGCGTGGACCCTGTCTCGAGCTGAAACTGACGGATGAAGCTGCGTCGGCTCATGCGCGCGTGTTCGGCCAGTCGCTCGATGGGTAACGGCTCGTTCAGTCGTTCGAGTGCCCAGCTCTGTACGTCGGCGATTGCGGTGTCTCCCGATGCCTCGATGACCGGACGTTCGATGTACTGCGCTTGACCGCCGTCGCGATGGGGTGCGACCACCAGACTGCGCGCTACCCGCGTCGCCGCCGCCGAGCCGAGGTGTTTGCGGACGATGTGGAGGCAGGAATCGATCGACGACGCGGTTCCCGCAGAGGTCATCACGTCTCCGTGGTCGATGTAGAGCACCGACTCGTCGACGCCGGCGTGTGCATTTCGCTCCCGCAGCTCGGTCATCTTGGTCCAGTGCGTGACGGCGGGGCGGCCGGCCAGCAACCCGGTGTCTGCCACGGCGAACGAACCGAGGCACAAACCCGCGATCGCTGTGCCTCGGGCATGAGCTCTGCGGAGTGCTTCCGAGAAGTCAGTGCCTATGTGGGGCAACGACTCCGGCCACGACGTCACAATGACGATATCGGCCCAGTCGACGGTGCTGGGACCCGCTATCCCACCGATCGGAAACCCCTCCTCGGTGCGGATAGTGCCTGGTTTGTCGGACCACACTCGGGTCTCCCAATCCGCGGCGAGCCCGAGTCGGGTCACCTCGCCGAACACCATCAACGGCGCGGCGAGGTGGAACATCGTGATGCCGTCGAACACGTAGAGCGCGATGCGCATGGCCGACTCCGATCTCAAACGTTGGCGCAAATCCATCGAAAGTATGCATCCGTGCCACTCGTGAACGCAAGGCCGGTGCCGAAGTATGAGTCTCGACCGAGAACGCCACTTGAAGGAGAACGCCCATGACTGCACCGCGTAGAGCCCTCATCGTCATCGATGTTCAGCAGGAGTACTTCGAGGGTGTGCTGAAGATCCAGTACCCGCCTCGTGACGAGTCGTTGGCCAACATCGTTCGATCCATCGAAGCTGCTGTAGCGCAGGACGTTCCGGTCGCCATCGTGCAGCACGAGATGCCCGAAGGTTCGCCCGCTTTCGTCAAGGGAACCCCGACGTACGAGCTGCATCCCGACATTCAGGCCGTCGTGCAGCCCTCCTTCGAGCGAGTCGAGAAGCAGTACAGCAGCGTCTTTGCCGGCACCGACGTCGCGAAGTGGTTGCAGGGCAACAACGTCGACACCGTCACGATCGTCGGATATATGACCAACAACTGCGACCTCGCCTCCAGCGCCGACGCCGAATCGCTGGATCTGACCGTCGAGATCCTGTCGGACGCCACCGGTGCGATCAACCTCTCCAACGAGGCGGGCACTGTCTCTGCGGAGCAACTGCACAAGGCACTGATGGTGCTCTACCAGTCCAACTTCGCAGCAGTGGCGTCCACCGACCAGTGGGTCGACGCCGTCAAGAACGGAAACGGGCTGACTGCAAACAATCTGGTGGTCTCGGCGGCGCAGGGCAACGACGCAGTGGCCTGACGCTCGGTACGCTGGCTGCGGTGACCGTACGGGCAATTACCGACCAGACACTCGGCGCGTGGGTGATCAAGTGCAATCCGCACAAGACCGATCTGACACCGATGGTCGAAGCCGGACGTGCTCACGAGAACTGGTGCGTCGCCGACAACTACCGAACGCGTTTGATGAAACCCGGGCAACCTGTGCTGTTCTGGGTCAGTAGCAATCCGCGACGCGGGATCTGGGGTGCTGGTCGGTTGACCGGCACCCCGGTCCCCGGCCCGCAGTGGAAGGTCTCGACCGACATCACGCTGTTCGATGAGCCGATCCTCGCGTCGGACATTCAGTCCGTCGAGGAACTGTCGATGCTCGAGGTATTCCGATCGCCGCAGCAATCCAACCCCTCCTGGGTCGACGCCACCGCATGGGCGGCGATTCGTCCGATGCTGACGGTCATCCAGTGATGTGATGGCGGTATGACTCCGGAGGACGAGCCGACACTGCACGGGATGTTGGATGTAGGGGATGGGCAGCGAATCTACTGGGAGCAATGGGGTCCGTCCGACGGCGTCCCGGCGGTCTACCTGCACGGCGGACCAGGCGGGACCCTGAACGCCAGTCAGTTTCGTCGACACTTCGACCTGTCCCGTGTTCGCGCAGTCGGATTCGAGCAGCGCGGGTGCGGACGGTCCACTCCGCACGCGTCGGATCCGTCGACGTCGTTGGCCACCAACACCACTGCGCACCTGATTGCCGATATCGAGGCCTTGCGTGAGCACCTCGGCGTCGAGTCGTGGATCGTCAACGGCGCGTCCTGGGGATCTACCCTCGCCGTCGCCTACGCCCTTGCACATCCCACGCGTGTTCTCGGCGTCGTCTTGTTCGCCGTCACCACTACCGGTCGTGAAGAGATCGATTGGATCACCGAGGGCGTCGGCGCGATCTTCCCCGAAGCGTGGGATCGTTTCGCCACCTTCGCCGAGAAGGCCGGCGTCGGCTATCGCCGCGGGCACGGTCGACTGGTCGACGCGTACGCCCAACTGTTGAATTCGCCCGATCTCGCGTTGCGCGACAATGCATCCCGAGAATGGGCATTGTGGGAAGACGTCCACATTTCGATCGGCACCGGCGGTATCAGACGCGATCCCAGGTGGGAGGATGACCAATTCCGGCTGGCCTTCGTGCGGCTGGCCACGCATTACTGGTCGCACGACGGGTTCTACGATCCGCCTCTGCTCGATCGTGCCGGCGGTCTACGCGATGTCCCGGGCGTCCTGATCCACGGCCGCCGCGACGTATCCGGACCCGCCCTCACTGCGTGGCGTCTGCACCGGAGGTGGCCCGGATCGACACTCATCGTCGACGAGGGTGATGGGCACGGGGGCAGGTCCATGGCCGCGCAGTGGGACGCTGCGAACGAGGAACTGGTCGATCGGGCACAGAGGCGACCGCATGGTGCATGATCGAGAGGTGACTTCATTTCCGATTGTCGATCTGACTCCCGACGAACTGCTGACCACGACACGCACCGTCCGCAAGCGCCTGGACCTGACGCGGCCGGTGCCGATGGAGCTGATCAAGGAATGTCTGGAGATCGCGCTGCAGGCACCGTCCGGCTCGAACAAGCAGGGGTGGCAGTGGATCGTCGTCACCGATCCTGATCTTCGCGCCCAGATCGGTGCGATCTACGGCGAATTGTTTGCCGAATATCAGGCATCGAAGCATTCCGCATCGGCCTTGTTCGCCGACGATCCGGAACGCGCATCTGTACAGAAGCGCGTGGGAGACAGTGCCGGATGGCTCGGCGAGCACATGGGTGAGGTTCCGGTGCTACTGATTCCATGCATCCAGGCAGGTAAGACGCTTCCGGCCGGTAATCAAGCGGGACTGTGGGGTTCGCTGCTACCTGCGGTGTGGAACTACGCCTTGGCCGCACGCGCTCGTGGCCTCGGAACGGCCTGGACGACAATCCATCTCGCGAAGGAAGCCGAGATCTCCGAGCTACTCGGCATCCCCGAGGGATTCCACCAGGGTGCGCTCATTCCGACGGCGTACTACACGGGTGAGACGTTCAAGATCGCTCCGCGGGATCCGATCGAGACGGTGCTGCACGTCGATCGCTGGTAGTCGAATCGGCTCGGCGCAGCTGTGTATTCGGCGAACAACAACAAACAAGACCGATCGCGCCGGCGTGGAAGATGAGGTTTGCGCTGACTGGGCGGTTATCGACAATTGGGTGTTTTGTCGCCAATTAGGCCTTCTACGTGTCGATTTCGTGACGCTTGGCTGCGAGTCGACGCGATCAGCGGTAGCAGGCTGAGCAGAGTTGGTGGCGTATGTTGAATGCTGGGAAGTATTTGGTCCGTTCGAGCAGATCGGCGGGTGCGTCACGGGCAGTTCAGACTACGAGGCAATAACCGACGACAGCGCAGCCATGCACCACCGGAAGCGGTGTCTCGGGCGCCTGATACCCGGATCGTCTTTCGCCGTATTCGATGGTGTCCATATTCTGCGGCGACTTACACTGGCGACTTCTTTCGCCTGCTGCTGGATGCTGTTCTTCGCGCTAACTCCATGGTGGATCGGCAACACCATCGACGCAATTGTTGCGTCGAGTACGACCGTCACGGACATCGTGCACCGTTGTGCCGTGCTCTTGGCGATCGCCGCTGGTGGCGCGGTGGCGATACTTGCCGAAGAACGCACCAGCATGCTCCTCCGTGTCGAGTGCGAAGTCTCGCTCATGCGTGTGCTGTCGAGGCGGACGTCCAACCTGGGAGTTGCACCATCGGCATACAGCGCCGTCAACCTCGGCATGGTGGATATCAGCAGCGTCGCCAACGGGGTTTCCGCACTCGCTCGCGGCATCGGCGGGCTGATCGCGGTGCTGTTGGTCGGGGGTGCCATGCTGGCCACGTCGTGGCAGCTCGGCCTGGTGATCCTGGTCGGCGCGGTCATCGCACTGATATCGAACGATGTTGTGCTGCTGAACTATCGGCGTCGTCAGGTGACGCAACGCAAACGAAGTGACGACCTGACGCAGGTTGCCCGAGACATCGGTGGTGGTGCCAGGGTAATCAGAGGTTTGGGCACTGCGCAGACCTTTCTACAGCGTTATGCTGCGTCGTCTCAGACGCTTCAGCGATCCGGAACCGATCTTTCGAAGGCCGATGCGCAAGCGTCGGCATTCCGAGGGGTGGTGTCGGGAATCTATAAGATCGTCACCGTCGCCGTCGGTGCGAAGCTGGCGTTGTCGGGCACGATCACGGTGGGCGACGTCGTCACCGCATACGGGTACACCGTATTTCTGAGCAATCCGCTGAACTACATCATGCGGGCTCGTCAGCTCAGGGCAGCAGGCGTCATTTCGCAACAGCGAATCGAAGAATGGTTGGCCGACAATCCCATCAGTCATACACCCGCACTTCGTCAGCAGGACTTCCCTGCAGCGTTGAAGCGGCTCGAGTCGGTAATCGGCGCGTCGATCACCCCAGGCGCATACACGGGAGTGACGTCGTTGGATGTGCGCGACTGGCACACCACCAGCCTCGAACTCGCCAATGCCACCCTTGGTCGGCACCAGACGGTTCAGATCGTGGGCACCGACGATTATTTGTTCTCCGGAACGTTGCGTGAAGTACTTACTCCACCATGTGACGGTCTGGGCGACATAGGGTTCGAGGACGTCGAGCGGCAACGTTCGGCGGTGGCGGCCGCGATGGCGTCCGACATACTCGTGGCCCTTCCGGATGGCGTCGATAGTGACATGACTGCTGGTGCGATGGAGTTTTCGGGCGGCGAGCGGCAGCGCCTGCGGCTTGCCAGGGCGCTGAGTACTGCACCCGAGGTGCTTGTTCTGGTGGATCCCACGGCTGCATTGGATGTCTCTACCGAGTCCGCCGTCGTGTCGGGTATCCGTGAACTGCGTGCCGGCCGGACGACAGTCGTCCTGACACACAGTGTCCCGAGTCTGGTGCACGCCGACCGAGTAATCGTGCTCGGGGGTGCAGGAGACGGCGTCGCCGCTGTGGGCACGCACCGAGACCTTCTGCAATTGCCGGAATATCGAGGGCTGGTCCGTCGGCTGCGAGGTGAAGCGTAGTGCCCGCATCGGTGATTCCTGTTGCGGATCGGACCGAGGTCCGCCGCGCAGCTGTCCTCATTCTGCGTCGGCATCGGAGCATGGCGCTGGCGTCGCTGTCGGCGTACGCCGCGTCGGTGGCGGCTGGACTGCTGTCTCCCTACCTCCTCGGCCTGGTGGTGGATCAGGTTCGGAACGGGACCGATCGAGTGTGGGCGATCGCAGGCTGGATGCTGGCCGCGTTGGCGATCGAGGCTGTCACGCTGTGGTTGGCCACGTACCTGTCCGGCGTGCTGGCCGAGACGATCGCGGCAGAACTCCGAGAGGACGCCATAAGGTCGGTCCTCGCGGCACCGTTGGCGACGGTGGAAGCGATCCCCGTCGGCGAGCTACTCAGCCGGGTGACCAGGGATATCGATGCATTGGTGCGGGGCACTCGTAATTCGTTGCCTGCGGTGATCGTCACCTCTTTGATGATGGTGATGACGCTCGGTGCGATGGTCCTACTCGGGTGGGAGTATCTCGTCGCGTTTCTGCTGTGCCTGCCGATCTTGATTCCCGTGACCCGTTGGTTCCTGCGTAGATCCCGCCCCGCCTTCCTGGCGAACCAAGCTGCAAAGGCTGTCGCGACGCAGGTGTTGGCCGAGTCCGGTGCCGGAGCCTCCACCTTGGCTCGGCACGGCTGGGGGTCGTGGTGGGACAGGCGGATCATCAACGCCTGCAACGACGTCCGCGATGCTGAACGGGGCGTTCTGCGATTGCAGTCGACCTTCTGGGTGATCGCCGATTTCGGTCGCAATATTCCGATTGCCATGGTGCTGCTACTCGGCGGGATTGCTTACCTCCACGATGCAACGCCACTTGCTGTGGTGACGGCCGGAGCTTTGTACGCGCAGAATTTGGCTGTTCACATCGACACCGTGCTCGCCCATCAGAATCAACTCCAGGTAGGCGGGGCGGCGTTCGCTCGCATATTGGGCTTGCAAGGATTTGTTCACAGCAGTGCATCCGAAAAGGTACTGGAAAGCCACAATAGCGACGGTCGCACTTCCGTCGACACCACTGCCGATCTCATCGTGTCGGAAGTGTTCTTTTCGTATCCCTGCGATCCATCCCGAGGGTCGGTCCGTGACGTACTGGAAGGCATCACGCTGACGGTCCCCGCCGGTCAGCGAGTTGCGATCGTCGGGCCGTCAGGCGCTGGGAAAACTACCTTGGGACGGGTGATCTCGGGACTGGATGCCCCTCGATCCGGGGGTATTCGGTACGGCGACGTTCCGCTGGCGGAATTGCCCTCCGAGGTAGTGCGTCGAACGGTGGGAATGCTCTCGCAACACTCTTTCGTATTCAGTGGCAGTGTTGCCGACAACCTGCGCATTGCCGCACCGACGGCAAACGACGAGAACCTCGCTGAGGTTCTGGCAGCAGTAGGCGCGGCGAGCCTGCTGAACACATTCATGTTGGACCGGCCGATTGCGGAAGGACCACGGCCGCTGACTCCTGTCGAGGAACAGCAGCTTTCGTTGGCGCGCATGGTGTTGGCGAAACCGCAGGTGGTCGTTTTGGACGAGGCAACGGCGCAGTTCGATCCGCTCACCGCTCGCCATCTCGAAACAGCGGTCCGGCAGCTTCTCTTCGGAAGTACCATCATCACCATTGCGCACCGGCTGCGCATTGCGCAGGACGCCGACCGAGTCTTGGTCATGGCCGCTGGTGCGGTCGTGCAGGACGGCACGCACGATCAGCTCATCGCCCGTGACGGCCCGTACCGCACGCTGTGGTCGGACTGGGAGAACTGACGACTGTTCAGCCTGGATCCGCCACCTACGGATCGCTGTGACTGCGCAGGTAGGCCACCACAGCCATGACGCGTCGGCTGATACCGGTGGAGTTCGCCAATCCGAGTTTGTCGAACACGGCGTTGATGCGTTTTTCGACCGAGCTCACCGAGATGTACAGATCGGCTGCGATTCGAGCGTTGGTGAGCCCTTGCGCCATCAGCTCGAGAACATCGCGCTCGCGTGGTGTGAGTCGTTCGAGGGGATCCGATCGTGTCGTGCGAGACAACAGCTGTCGCACCACTTCGGGGTCGAAGGCAGTCCCGCCGTCGGCCACCCTGTCGAGGGCGTCCAGGAACTCGTCGACTTGCGCGACGCGGTCTTTCAGCAGATATCCGACCTTGCCTCCGGATCCACTGATCAGCTCTGCTGCGTAACGGTTTTCGACGTACTGGGAGAGTACGAGCACCGCCACCTCCGGCCATCGATCGCGAATGGTCAGTGCTGCTCGCAGTCCCTCGTCGCTGTGATCTGGAGGCATCCGGACGTCGGTGACCACGATGTCCGGACGATCCCGTTCCACGGCAGCCAGGAGCGCGTCGGCGTCGCCTACGGACGCGATCACGTCGTGGCCTTCCTCGGCGAGCAGACGAACCAGCCCCTCACGCAGCAGCGTCGAGTCCTCGGTAACGATCACCCGCATGGGACGCTCGCCATCACGACGGTCGGGCCGCCGTCCGGGCTGTGCACGGTCAGGGTGCCGTCTACGGCCGCGACGCGGCGGGCCAGCCCGGACAAGCCGGTGCCGGACGGATCGGCCCCGCCGGTTCCGTCGTCGGTGATGGTCGCCAGTACGCGGTCGAACTTCTGGTGAGTGACGTTGACCTCCAACAGTTTCGGGAAGGCATGTTTGGCTGCGTTGGTCACGGCTTCCGAGATGACGAAGTAGAGAACCGTCTCCACAGCGGGACGTAGTCTCTCCGTTAGTTCGTAGGTGAGTCGGACGGAAACACTGGCCCGCTCGGCCATCGTCTCGACAGCTGCGCGCAGGCCGTCCTTGTCGAGCGCGATCGGGTACACCCGGTTTGCGACCTCGCGTAGCTCGCTGATCGCCCCCTGCGATGTTGCCTGGGCTTGTGCGAGCAGTTCGTGCACCTTGTCGGGTTCGTCGGCCCGGCGGGCCCGGCCGATGAGCATTCCCAGAGCAATCAATTGCTGCTGTACACCGTCGTGCAGGTCGCGCTCGATCCGGCGGCGTTCGTCGTCGATGGCGTCGACCACGTGATCGCGGCTGCTCGTCAGTTCGGCAACCCGCTGGTGCAGCAACCGATCCGACTGCCGGCCGAGTACTTGGACGACGAACCAGCGGTCCAGCGATCCCACCCCTGCCACGCCGACGGCCGCGACGAAGATCAAGAGGATCCCAGGTACGGCCGCGACCGCTACGAGTCCACCGTCGACTCGGTCGGAGTTCTCGATCAGGCCCCAGCTGCCGTTCAGGATCCACGCCGAGATCATCGAGCCGGCCACGACGAGACAGAGCATCAGAAGAAGGACCACGCCGATTCCGAGTAGTCCGATAGACCAGCGCATACCGAGATACCAGCGGCAACGTCGAGGGGTCGCCGCATCCGTGTGCACCGTGCCGTGAAAGCGGGTGATACGACGAATCTCCAACTCGGACAACGCCAGTGTGCTCTCATCGACTGCCCTCCGAAGTGGCGTTCCCCAGCGGCCGAGGATGTGCGCCAGAGTGAGGGCGAGTACTGCCGTAACCGAGAACAGCAGGGCCGCGATCGCCGTGAGGCTACCGAGCAGAACTCCGGCAAGTGCCATCAGCCAACGCCGAACAAACAAGCTGACGGTAATCCGATCCGCCAGGTCAGGTGGATGTACGACGTCGTTTCCGGGCACTCGAGCAGCGTAGCGGGGTATGTGGCCGCTGATACTGCGGTAAACCGCAGGGTTTCGACGGGGGAGTCCCTATGAACGGTCGACGGTTTTCCTCGATGTCCCCCAGTCGAAATATTTCTAGCGTTCTCAGTGGCCGTCTCGACCGGAGACGTCACCAACGAACAGGGGAATGAATATGTCCAACTTGCTGATTGCCGCAACTGCCGAAACCGAGCAACTCGACGGGCTGGCCGGATGGGCGGTCGGCGTCATGGATGCGCTCGGCGGCCCCGGTGCCGCCGTTGTCGTCGGCGCCGACAACCTGTTCCCGCCGATCCCGAGCGAACTCGTTCTCCCACTTGCCGGGTTCTCGGCCAGTCAGGGAGTGTTCTCCTTCGGTGCCGCGCTCTTCTGGACGACGCTCGGCTCGGTCCTGGGCGCGGTCATCGTCTATGCGGTCGGTGCGCTCATCGGACGCGAGCGCACGCGAGCACTGGTGGCACGGATCCCACTGATCAAGGCCAGCGACTTCGACCGAACGGAAGCGTGGTTCGCCAAGCACGAATCGAAGGCAGTGCTCCTGGGCCGCATGGTCCCGCTGTTTCGCAGCTTCATCTCCCTGCCGGCCGGAATCGAGCGGATGGCAATGACGAAATTCCTCGTACTCACCACAATCGGCAGTCTGATCTGGAACACGATTTTCGTCACCGCGGGCTATCAGCTGGGCGAGAACTGGCACCTGGTCGACGCGTATGCCGAAATCCTGCAGAAGATCGTCGTGATGACGGTCGCGATTGCCTTCGTCGTCTTTGTCGCCGTGCGGTTGCGATCTCGCCGCCAGGCCGGTCTGTGACAACGCCGGCCCGGCGACATGACTTGGATCTACCGCGACGTGGAACTACCGGGGCAGTCCCGACTTGTACTGCAAGGCGTAGGCGAGTTTGCCGGGCTTGGCGTCCGAGTACGGGGCCGAAAGCTTCCCGAACTCGCCCTTGGTGGCTGCTTTTCCGTCGTTCCAGGCGTCCAGGGCACCGAGTTCCGCTGCGGTACGGCCACTGTCGATCACAGTGTCCTTCGGGGCCGCGACCTGAGCACGCGAGACCGACTCGACGGTGCTCAGGTAGCTTGCCAGGTTGTTGCTGTCCCAACCGCTGATGTCCACCACTCCGGAGTCGCGAACCCATGCACCCCAATAGAATTCCTGGAAGGGGATGGTGCCGGGGGTGAAGCCGATGTCGCGAGCGAAGTACATCAGGCTCCGGTACTTGTCGTTCTGGAACTTCGCAAGACCGACTCCTGACGGAAGCTGCTCCACTGGAACCTCGTTGCCGTCCACGTCGTAGTTCCATACCCACTTCTCGGCTTTCATCCGTGCCCAGAAATCGGCGGGGCTCAGGTCACTGAGGTTTGCGACCACCCGCAGGCGGAGGTGCAGATTCGGTCCACCGTCGGCCGTTTCGTAGAACGAGGTGAGTGTGTGGTGTCCGTCGGTCAGGTACGGCACTCCGCCCGGCCCGATGGCAACAGTCTTCATGGGCGCGATGGTGTCGGGCGTTTCCTGGCCGACGGGGACGGTGCAGGTGAACGACGACGGATTGTCCAGTCGCGCATCGGGCAACGCCGAGGCGGCCTTCTCCTGACCGTTGGCCTCGCACCAGTCGTCGAATTTCTTGTTGATCTCGTCCTTGCCGAGTGTGTATCGCCCGAGCTTGTAGTACACCTCGTCGTACCCGAGCGAGGGTTGCGTCGCGCGCACATCACCGATCGGGAGATCGAGAAGCTCACCCGCTTCGGCACATTGGTAGCCGAGGCCCGAAGACGATCCGGTGGGGAGCAGGTCTGCGACCTGACACAGCGGCGACGCCGTCCGTGCCGGGGCGGCCGTGGCAACGCCGGCCATGGACGCGGAGACGACAGAGACCAGTGCGAGTGTGCCCAGTAGGGCCGCTCTACGAAGCGAGGCCATTCGTGAAACTCCTATGAGCGCGAGTGAAGTTCCCCGGAGACTGTCGCACTCCGGTCACCGGCCGATGTCGCGGAACCGACGTAGAGGTGAACGTTGCATGTTGGTGGTCAGCGATCTTCGCGCAACATCGCGTAGACGAGGGTGTCGGTCCATTCACCCTTGCACCACCAGTTCTGGCGGAAATGCGCTTCCTGCCGCATCCCGACCCGCGCCGCCAACCGGGCCGACGCGTCGTTGCGGCCGTCCAGCTGTGCGCTGATTCGGTGGATCTGAGGTAGCGAGAACACGTGCTCGACCAACGCGTTCACCGCCTCGGTGGCGTATCCGCGGCCCGCCACGTCGGGGGAGAACGTCCACCCGAGCTCGACGAGAGCCGGGGATCCGTCGATCAACCACGCCTCGACGTTGCCCACCACGGTTCCCTCGTGCTCGACGACCAGCGCGAGTGCCTGGGTGTTCAAGCCTGATCGCTTCATCCGTTTGCCCACCGCAGCAACCGCATCGGCGTGTGTCCACGCTTCGTGGAGCAGGTAGCGGCAGACCTCCGGGTCGCTGTAGTACGCGAGAATCCTGTCTGCGTCGTCGGGTTCGTACAGACGAAGGGTCAGGCGCTCGGTGTGGATGGGCTCGACAGTCATATGTCCGATTCTGCCCGACTTGTATTCACGCTGATTCGAACCCTGGTCTCGGACCGGCATCGTGACAGATGGTGGTGAGTCGAACCTGCTCGTCATCAACCGGAAGGCCCGTGAACATGGTCGTCACGTCGTACGCCCCACCCGCGGGACCCGTGCACCTGCGTGTCAGCGACACCGACCCTGCGCCCGCGTCACCGAAACAGTCGGTGTGGCAGCGGTATCGATGGACCGTCCTACGCAGTCTGTCACCCATCGTGCTGCTCGTTCTGTGGCAGATCGCCAGCGCTGCCGGAGTTCTCTCCGAGCGAGTGCTGCCGGCACCATCCTTGGTCTTCGACGCGGGCGTGCAGTTGCTGCGCAACGGTCAGCTGGTCGAGGCCCTCGCCGTCTCCGGTACCCGCGTCGTTCAGGGGCTCGTGCTGGGCGGGGTGATCGGGGTGGTGCTCGGAGCGCTCGTCGGACTGTCGAAGCTCGCCGAGGCAACCGTAGATCCGCCGCTGCAGATGCTGCGCGCACTCCCGCACCTCGGATTGATCCCGCTGTTCATCCTGTGGTTCGGGATCGGCGAGACTCCCAAGATTCTGCTCATCGCTCTGGGAGTGGCATTTCCGCTCTACCTCAACACGTACTCGGCCATCCGTCAGCTCGATCGCGACTTCCTCGACACCGCTGTCGTACTCGGCTTCTCGTGGCGTCAACGGTTCACCACGATCATCCTGCCCAGTATCGCTCCGCAACTGCTGGTGGGACTGCGACAGTCGTTGGCCATCGCCTGGCTGTCGTTGATCGTGGCCGAGCAGATCAACGCCGAATCCGGACTGGGCCACATCATCAACGACGCCAGAGACTTCCTGCGCTTGGACACCATCATCTTCGGACTCGTCGTTTATGCGCTGATGGGAATCGCGACCGACGGCCTCGTACGAGTCCTCGAAAAGCGAGCCCTCCGATACCGATTGGATGCCTAATTCATGACCACGACGACGACCTCCGTCGCCACCCTGCACGGCATCGACAAGTTCTACGGATCCAGCCACGTGTTGAAGGGCGTCGACCTGTCCATCGAACGCGGCGAAATCGTCTCGCTGGTCGGACGATCCGGCTCCGGCAAGTCGACCATCCTGCGTGTCTTGGCCGGACTGTCGACCGACCATACGGGGGAGCGGCATGTGGCCGGACATCCCGCGGTGGCATTTCAGGAACCACGCCTGTTTCCGTGGCGGTCGGTCCGCCAGAATGTGTCCTACGGTCTGAACACCGCAGGCGTCACGGGCAACGACGCATTGACTGCCGCGGACGCGACTCTGGACGAAGTAGGTCTCGCCGACAAGCGTGACGCGTGGCCCCTCACGTTGTCCGGTGGGCAAGCTCAGCGCGCTGCACTTGCACGGGCGTTGGTGGGGGAGCCCGAACTGCTCCTCCTCGACGAACCGTTCGGCGCACTCGACGCACTGACGCGACTGACCATGCAGTCACTCCTGCTCGATCTGTGGGGGCGGCACGGCTTCGGTATCCTGCTGGTCACCCACGATGTCGACGAAGCGATTGCGTTGGGGGACAGGGTGTTGGTGCTCGACGGCGGTGCCGTGGCCGAGACCGTCCACGTCGACCTGCCTCGTCCCCGCGACCGAGGAACAGCCGGATTCTCCCGCATTCGCACGCACTTGCTCGGTGCTCTCGGCGTCCACTGATTTCACTGATACGAAGGATTTTTCACCCATGTCGTCACACGCTCGACCCCGCTCCCTACGCGTCGTAGGCGTTCTCGCTGCCCTGTCCATGACCGTCGCCGGCCTCACCGGTTGCGTCTCTCGTGGCAGCGATACCGCGACCACCGAAGCCCCCGAACTCGTCTCGAACGATCAGCTCGCCACCGTCACCCTCGACGTCGGCGACCAGAAGGGTGGCACCGAAGCTCTGCTTCGCGCGTCGGGTGAGCTCGACTCGGCTCCCTACGATGTTGCGTTCTCCACCTTCACCTCCGGCCCGCCTCAGGTGGAGGCCGCAACGGCCGGCCAGATCGACTTCGCGGTTACGGGCAACACGCCTCCGGTGTTCGGCGTGGCAGCCAACGCACGCATCAAGGTCGTCTCCGCCTACACCAACGATGCGAGTGGCGATCAGATTCTCGTGCCGGCAGATTCGACTCTCGCGTCGTTCGCAGACCTGCGGGGCAAGAAGATCGCAGTGGGCAAGGGAAGTTCCGCGCACGGTCATGTGCTGCTGCAGTTGCAGAAGGCCGGACTGACCACCGACGACGTTCAGCTGGTCTTCCTCCAGCCCGCCGATGCGTTGACGGCATTCACCTCGGGTCAGGTCGACGCCTGGGCGATCTGGGATCCCTTCACCGCGATTGCGCAGGTCCAGAACGGCTCCAAGACGCTGACCACCGCCGAGGGCGTGGCCAACGGCTACGGCTTCGGTATCGCGTCGCAGCAGGCGCTGGACGATCCCGCGAAGAACACTGCGCTGCAGGACTTCGTGGTTCGTCTGGCCAAGGCGTCCGCCTGGGCGGACGCCAATCCGGCCGAGTGGGCTGCGGCGTACTCCGCGGCCGTCGGGATCGACCCGGCTGCCGGTGAATTAGCGCAAGGACGAAGCCAGCGACCCGCAATTGCATTGGACGACAAAGTGATCGAGTCCGAGCAAGCACTCTTCGATGCATTCGTCGAAAGCGGAAGCATCCCTGGCGGCAACACGTTCGCGGACTTCGTCGACACGCGTTACAACGACGCCATCGCCGGCGCGACCGCCTCCACCAACTGATCACCCACCACGTCGTAGGAGTTCACACGTGACCGCACGCATCTTCTGGTTTCTTCCCACCGCAGGCGACGGCCGCTCCATCGTCGGCGCGTCTCACGCCTCCGGCAACCTCCGTGAACCGGCCGGGTTTCGTCGTCCGTCGCTGCGTTACCTCACCGAGGTTGCGCAGGCCGCGGACCGCCTCGGCTACGAGGGGGTGTTGACTCCGACCGGAACATGGTGCGAGGACGCGTGGTTGACCACGGCAGCTCTACTGCAGAGCACCCGACGGCTGAAGTTTCTCGTCGCCTTCCGTCCCGGCCTCACGCCGCCCACGTTGGCGGCGCAGCAGGCCGCGACGTTGCAGCGGTTCTCGGAGGGTCGGGTGTTGTTCAACATCGTCACCGGTGGCGACGACGTCGAGCAGCGTCGTTTCGGGGATTGGATCGACCACGATCGGCGCTACGCCCGCACCGACGAGTTCCTCGAACTGGTGCAGCGCATTTGGACCGAGCCGTCGGTGGACCACGAGGGTGAGTTCTTCAAGGTCGCCGATGCGAGGGTGTCCGAAGCGCCGGATCCATTGCCGGAGTTCTGGTTCGGCGGTTCCTCCGACCCTGCTCTGGCCGTCGCGGCCAAGCGGGTACAGACGTACCTGACGTGGGGTGAGCCGCCGGCCGACGCCCGCGCCAAGATCGAGAAGGTGCAGGCGCTCGCGGACGCCGAGGGCCGCAAGCTCACCTATGGCATTCGCCTGCACACGATCAGCCGCGACACGTCCGAAGAGGCCTGGGCCGTCGCACAGAAGCTCCTCGACGAGCTTCCCGAGGAGCAGGTGTCTGCGGCACACGCGCTGCACTCGTCGTCGCAGTCCGAGGGACAGCGTCGAATGGCTGCACTGCACGGCGGCAGCAAGGACTCTCTGGAGATCTACCCGAACCTATGGGCCGGAGTCGGACTCGTTCGCGGCGGCGCGGGAACCGCATTGGTCGGTTCGCACGAGGAGGTGGCGAACCTGATCGGGGAGTACCACGATGCCGGTTTCGACGAGTTCATCCTCTCGGGTTACCCGCATCTGGAGGAGGCGTACTACTTCGCCGAAGGAGTGCGGCCAATCCTCGACGCGCGAGGAATTACCGTTCCGGCGCGGTAGGTGAGCGCCGCTGGACTTTCGGAATCTGCAAAATCTGTCCAGTAGAGCGTGTGAAAAATGGATGATAGTGGCCCGCGATCATCCAGCCCGCCGTCAGATGGCGTCATACACCGCCCGCACATACCGCTCGGCCCGGTCCGAGCCGATGATTCCGGGCCCCATTCGGTTCATCACGTATGAGATGGTCAGCTTCGATTCCGGGTGGAGAACGGTCAGCGATCCACCCCAGCCGCCCCAGAAGCAGATCTTGCCGTCGGGGATGTAGGGCATCGATTCCTGTTGCGGCAGAGCGAAACCCAGGCCGAAGCGCAACGGAATGCCCAGCGCAAGATCGACGCCGTTGGTCTGCTCCTCGAAGATCGTGTCGATGGTCTCGGGGCTCAGCAGTCGTATGCCGTCCACGGTGCCGCCTCGGGAGATGACCGACAGGATTCTGGCGACCGATCGTGCGTTGGCATGCCCGTTCACTGCGCCCATGTCCGCGCCGCGCCACGCCGGGGTGTTCGCGGACGAGGCCTGCACCAACGGTCCGAGAAATGTTTTGCGACGCACCATCGTCGGGTCGGGCACGGCATCATCGGTCGGTGGGGGTGGTGGTACGACGTCGGCGATCCGATTCCAGTCGGCCTCGACGGCACCGATCTGGAAGTCGGCACCGAGTGGCCCGGCGATCTCATCGGCGACGAACTGCCGCAACGACTTTCCGGTGACGCGGCGGACGACTTCTCCGATCAGGTGGCCCTGACTGACAGCGTGATAGCCCGACGTCGTGCGCGAATCCCACCATGGTGCCTGCCCGGCCAGACGCGATGTTGCTAGTTCCCAGTCGTAGAGGTCCTCTTCGCCGAACGGCCGGTCCCAGCCCGAGACGCCCGAGGTGTGCGACATCAGATGCCGCACCAGGATGTTCTCCTTGCCTGCGGCTGCGAACTCCGGCCAGTACGTCGCGACCGGCGAGTCGGGATCGAGCACGCCACGGTCGATCAGCATCAACGCTGCCAGGCACGTCACCATCTTCGTCGTCGACCACACGTTGGTGATCGTGTCCGACTCCCACGGCTGGCTGCGCTCTGTGTCGCGATAGCCGCCCCACAGGTCTACGGCGGTGTGGCCGTCGATGTCGACCACGATGGACGCGCCGAGTTCCTCGCCGCTGTCGAGGTTGGCCGCGAGCGCGTCACGCACCGCTGAGAACTCGGGGTCGCAGTGACCGTCAATTGTCATGTGATGCCCCCAGAATGCGGTGAACGGCCAATTCGACGTAGTTGTCGGCGACGTCCTCGATGCTGAGTTCGCCGCCGTCGTGGAACCAGTTGCTGATGCCGTTGAGCATGTCGGTCAGTGCGAACGACGCCAGCCGCGCATCCGGAACGGTGAACTCACCACTGCGCATTCCGGCGGTGATCACGTCGCGGACGCGTCGCTGGTACTGACGGCGATAGTCCTCGACAACAGTGCGGTGCTCGGACGTGAGCGAGGCCAGCTCGTGTAGGCCCACGATGTACTCCACCCGTCGCCGGTTCAGATGCACCAGGTGCGCGCGCACCAGAGACGACAGGCGCTCGGTGGGGGTTCCGGCCGCGTCGAGCAGCGGCAGGTTCTCCTCGGCCGGTTCCTGCGTGACCGTCAGACAGATCGCGAAGAGGATGTCTTCCTTGGACGGGAAGTGGTGGTAAAGGCTGGCACCCTTGATACCGACGGCGTCGGCGATATCGCGCATACCAACATTCGAGTAGCCCTCGCGCGCAAAGATATTCGCAGCGTTGGCGACGATGTCTTCTCGGCGTTGCCGGGTACGTAGCTGCCGCGGGAGTGGAGTCACAGCATCGGGCTGCGTCATACGGTTTCCTCGACCGCCGCCAGCAGTCGCAGTTCACGCTTGAGGATCTTGCCCTGCGGGTCGACGGGCAGTTCGGCCACGATGTGTACCGACTTCGGAGCCTTGTACGACGCCAACTCGGTGCGGCAGTATTCGATGATCGCGGCCGGGTCGGCCGTCACCCCGTCGCGGGCGATGACAAATGCGGTCACGGCCTCGGACCAGTAGGGGTCGGGCACCCCGACGACGGCGGCGCGCAGCACATCCGGGTGCGTGTGGATGGTGCGTTCCACTTCCTGCGACGACACGTTCATCCCTCCCGACTTGATCATGTCCTTCATCCGATCGTAGAAGAACAGGTTCCCGTCGGCGTCGATGCGCACCATGTCGCCGGTGTGTACCCAGCCGTCTCGGAACACTTCGGCAGTGCGCTCGGGATCTTTGAAGTAGCCCAGCATCACCGACGGAGTGCGGCAGAGTAATTCACCGATCTCGCTCTCGTTGCCCGCGGGGTCCACGACCTTGATCTCGAGGTGGGTGACGGGCTTGCCGATCCACGACGCGTCGCCGTCGGGGATGTCGTCGAGGGTGGAGAACCAGCCGACCGAGCCGAGCTGCGAGAGTTCCGACTGTCCCCAGTAGGTGCCCCAGATGGCCTCGGGTGCGGCGGCGGCCCAGGCGCTGATCGTGTGCGGTGACACCTGGCCACCGTAGGTGAGGCAGCGCCGCACCTGGCTGACGGCCTCCGGGCCGAACTGCGCATCGCGGGCCAGGGCCAGGTAGAACGTCGGCGTCTGTGCGATGACGGAGATTTTCTCGGCGGCGATGATGCGCAGCGATTGGGTCGGGTCGACCGTCGCGGGCAGCACCAGGGTCGCGCCCATCAGCGTGAGGGTGGTCATCGAGCCGAGTCCGGCGATGGTGTGGAAGGGCATGACGAACAACCAGGTGTCTTCCGGTCCCGTGCGCAGGCCCCAGCTCCACGCGGGCGCTGTGGAGATGAGGAAGTTGCGGTGCGGAATCATCACGCCCTTGGGAGCCGCTTCGGTTCCCGAGGTGTAGATGACCATCGCGACGTCGTTCTCGTCCATCTCGACGTCCGGCTCGGTGGACGGAGTGTTCGCCGTCAGTGCGGCGTATTCGGTACCGAACGTCACCAGGGTGGTGGTGTCCGGCTTCACCGAGGAGATGATCTCGGCGTAGGCCGGATCGGCCACCACCACAGTCGGTTCCGCGTGTTCGAGTTGGTGCTTCACCTCGGCCGCGCGATACATCACGTTGATGCCGGTGAAGGCCGCTCCGGCCTTGAGTGTTCCGTAGTACGCCACCACCACGTCGACGCTGTTTCGCGCCATCGATGCGACGCGGTCGCCCGCGGTCACCCCGAGATCGACCAGCAGGTTGGCGAACTGGTTTGCGCGAGAATCGAGTTCGCCGTAGGTGGTGACCTCTCGGGTGCCGTCCGCCGCGTAGCTGATGAACGCAACCTTGTTCGGCTGAGTCCGCGCATGGCGACGAAGCTGATCGCCGATGGTGGCGCGGCCGATGGGGGAGCGATGGTGAATGGCAGTACCGGGCACGGCGGACTCCTCGAGGTGCGAGCTGTTAAAGGGCAGGGGAGAGGGCAGCGGTGTCGAACATCGGCTGCGAGAACGTCTCTGCCGCAACGATCTGCTCCACCGGATCACGGGTGAGCTTGCGCGGGAACGACTTCTCCGGATACCCGACGGCGATGTGCGCGGCGGTGATGTAGTCGTCCGGAATGCCGAGCAGTTCGCGAATGGCCGGTTCCTCGTGGCACAGCAACGTAGTCACCGCGGTCGCGACGCCCTGATCGCGCAGGCTCAGGCACAGGTTCTGCACGGTGGGGTAGATGGATGCGCCGCCGACGACGGAGAGTCGGCCGAGTTCGTGATCGGTGGGGTGCAGTCCGTCCAGCGCGGCGCAGACCACCACGATGGCGGGCACCTCGTGAAGGTGGCGGGCGAAGTAGTCAGCGTCCTGCACGGTCTTGGGCAATGCCCCGACGGCGACGGTTCCGCCGGTGATGCCGGCGAAGTAGGCGTCCCACATCGGGAGATAGAGATCGGCGAGCGCCTGCTTGCGGGCGGCGTCACGCACGACGATCCACCGCACGGGCTGACGGTTGCCACCCTGCGGGCCGAAGCGGGCGACGTCGAACGCGGCCTTGAACACCTCGTCGGGAACAGGATCGCTGAGGTACCGCCTGCAGGTGCCGGTGGTGCGCATCGCCTCGGTAAGTTCCATGGGTGTTTCCCTTCGCCTGTCCGCTGTTAGGTAGTGCCATGAAGCATCGTGTGGCGTGGGCCACATTGTCAAGGGTTGAAGTGCAGTGAATCTTGAGATCGCGAAACCCTTGCGGCAAATTACCTAACCGTGGTTAGTTGAGCTGTCGGAGTTGGTTGAAGCAGTAGGAGGTACCGGTGTCCACAGGCGCAGCAACGGCAGCGGAGACCGTGGGCCGGATCGATCGAGACCGGCTCTCGCGCGCTCTCACCGCATCCAACCTGCCCACGCTGGTGGCGGTGCTCTACCAGTTGACCGGCGATCGCACCTGGCTCACCGATCCCTATCGCCCCACCCGTAGTCGGGGCATGGACAACAACGACACCGGCGGATTCGACGACGCCGTTGCCGACCGCATCCGTTCCGCGGCGCTCGACGCGATCTGCGCGTTCCACGAGGGCACGCCCATGGCGGTGCCGTCACCCGACTCGGAGCACCTCGTCGAGATGATCAGCGTGGCTGTCGGTGAGCAGGTTCCTCCCGAGTTCGGCGTCATGGTCGCCGAGGACATGGGCTTCACTGCCTCGGACACTCCGGTGGCGGCTCCGAACGATCTGTCCGTCATCGTGATCGGTGCCGGCGTCTCCGGGATGCTCGCCGCCATCAAGCTGCACGAGGCGGGCATCAGTCACACCGTGCTCGAAAAGAACGCCGACGTGGGCGGCGGCTGGTTCGAGAACACCTATCCCGGTGCCGGCGTCGACACCCCGAGCCACCTCTACTCCTACTCCTTCGCCCCGCGGGCCTGGAGCACCCACTTCGGCAAGCGCGACGAGGTGTGGCAGTACCTCAGCGATGTTGCGTCCGAACACGATCTGCGGCAACGCATTTGCTTCGACACCGAGGTGGCGACCGCAGAGTACGACACGCAGCGGCAGGGCTGGATCGTCACGACGGTCGACGGCGAAACGCTAACCGCTGACGTGGTGATCACCGCTACCGGTCAGCTCAATCGGCCGAAGGTGCCTCACATACCCGGGCTCGAGTCGTTCGACGGTCCGATCTTCCACACGGCGAACTGGCCGGCCGATCTGGATCTGACCGGCAAGCGGGTCGCCATCGTCGGTACCGGGGCAAGCGCCATGCAGGTGCTGCCGGCCGTTGCGTCGACGGTGGGGCATGCGACGGTGTTCCAGCGGTCGCCGCAGTGGGTGTCGTCGAGCGACGTGTATTTCACCGAGATGGGCGACGATGCCAACTATCTGATGGATGTCGTTCCCTTGTACAGACTTTGGTACCGGACGCGGCTGGCCTGGAACTTTAACGATCGGGTGCACAGCTCGCTGCAGGTCGATCCCGAGTGGGAGCATCCGCAGCGCTCGATCAACCCGGCGAATGACGCCCACCGCCGGGTGTTCACCCGTTATATCGAACGCGAGCTCGAAGGCCGGCCGGATCTGATCGAGAAGTCACTGCCCGATTACCCGCCCTTCGGCAAGCGGATGTTGCTCGACAACGGCTGGTACGCCGCGCTCAAGCGCGACAACGTAACCCTCATCGCCGACGCCGTCGCATCTATCACCTCGAATTCAGTTGTTGCACGTGACGGTTCGGAGACCGAGGTCGATGTGGTGATCCTCGCGACGGGCTTCGAGACCCACAAGCTGCTGACGCCGATCGACGTGCGGGGCCGATCGGGTGAGTCCATCCGCGACATCTGGGGCCCGGAGGATGCGCACGCGTATCTCGGCATCACCGTCCCGGACTTCCCGAACTTCTTCATCACCTGCGGTCCGGGAACGGTCTTGGGTCACGGGGGGAGCTACATCACCATCGCCGAATGCCAGGTCCGCTACATCGTCGACGTGTTGATAGACATGGTGGACAAACGGATCGGAGCCATCGAGTGCAAAGCCGATGTCGAAACGGAGTACGTCCGCAAGCACGACGAGGCGCACGCGAAGATGATCTGGTCGCACGGCGGCATGGACAACTGGTACCGCAACGACGTCGGACGTGTGGTCTCGACGTTGCCGTGGCGCATCGTCGACTACTGGGAAATGACTCGGCGGGCCGATCTGAACGACTTCGTCATGGAACCTCGACGGGATGAGGCTGGCTGATCAGTTGGAGGTCGCCTGCTGCATCGACAACACGAAGCCGTGCCCGCTTCCCGCGTCGCAGACCATCGCGTCGACGCGGGAGTAGCAGGTGTAGCCGAGGTGCGAGATCGACGTGTTGTAGTCCAGCGATTGCGCGTTCTCGACCCCGAAAGCGCCTTGGTTGAAGCACATCGGAGTCACCTTGCCCGGGTCGAGGAAGAAGCCCTTGCTCATCTCGTCGGCCGAGAACGGTGGTTTGTCGCAGTCCGCGCCGTCGGGCACCGGTGCGTCGGTCGCTTGGCAGCCGGACGAGAAGGCGGTGGAGCCGAGCTTGCAATAGACGTTGCCCGACGGCGACTTCCACCCGACCTCGTTGTTGATAGCGGCATATCGGGCCGGGTCGACGGGAGTGATCGGCACAGAGTCGACCGATGGTGTTGTTGCAGAATCGGACTCGGGCTGGACTCCACCCGGTTGCGGCGCAACCGTCATTTGCGGCGCGGCCTCGGTCGATGTCGCCGACACACCCGCGACCACGGTGGGGATGACCGACGGCATTGCATCCGTTGGTTCGTCCGAATTGCTGCATCCTGTCAGGAGAATGCCGGTAAACATCATGGCGACGAAGGCCATTCGCCTGCTGTGTCTCGTCATCAGTTGGATGTCGCTTGCTGCATCGACAACACGAAGCCGTGCCCGCCGCCGGCGTCGCAGATCATCGCTTCGACGCGGGAGAAGCACGTCATCCCATTGAACGTGATGGAGGTGTTGTATTCCAACGTCTGCGCGTTCTCGACGCCGAATTCGCCTTGGTTGAAGCAGGTCGGTGTCACCTTCCCCGGCGACATGTAAAAGCCCTTACTGAGCTGGTCGATCGTGAACGACGGGGTGACGCAATTCGCGCCGTCCGGTACGGGAGCATCTCCCGACTGGCAACCGGACGAGAATTCGAAAGCGCCGATCTTGCAATAGATCTTGCCCGAGGGGGACTTCCACCCGACCTGGTCGCCGTACGCGGTGTAGCGGGCCGGGTCGACGGGAGTGATCGGTGCAGTGTTGTCCGCCGGGTTCGCGCTGTTCGGCGATGAATCGGCGGTCTCCGGTGCGGTGGCGGTGTCCGTGGTGTCGACTGGGGGGTTGGCAATGGTCACTTGCGGTGGAGCAGGAATTGCCGATGCGGCGTTGGAGGCGGGGGTCGGTGCAGCCGCGGGGGCCTCCTCGCCGCCGCAGGCGGTCAGCGCGAAAGCGAGGGCAGCAGTGGACGCGAGTAGAGCACTTTTTCGGATCATTCGGAGCTCCTTCATCAGAAAGCGATGTTGACGTCGCGGGAGATCATGAAGCCTCTGTCGCCGTCGTAGCAGGTAATGCCGGCTTCGGTGGACCGGCAGAAGTTGCCTGTCACTCCGATGACCTGGCCGTACTGGAGTATCGGGACGTCGCCATTGTTCGGATCGCCGACGAAAATCCCCTGGTTGGTGCAGATCTGTTCGACGGTCCCGTCCTGGTTGATCTTCACCCCGTAGGTGTTGTTTGCCGTATTCGCGCACTCGCGCCCGGTGTTGCCCGGTACCGAGTAGCGCACCTGGCAGCCCACGATCGTTCCGGGAGCGTTGGACGAATTGAATGCGCACAACACATTCCCACTGGGGGACTTGAAGAAGTACTGGCCACCGGCCTGTTCGAAGTCGCGTGCGTCGACGTTCACGTCGTCGCGGTTGGGAGCAGGCGGCACCGCGGCAGGCCCCTCATCGGCGGGCTCCGCCGGTAACGGTGTTACGACTTCGGGAGCCTCTTCCGCTGGTCCGTCCGTCCCGGTGCCGCCGCCCGTATCGGGAGAGCCACCCGCTGACGGAGCGGGAGCGGCACTGGTGACCGGCGCTGCATCCGTGCTGGTCGGTGCATCTGACCCGCAGGCCGTAAGGGTCAGGGTGGTAGCTGCGACCAGGGCACACATGGCCACGATGTTGCGGACTTGCCTCATTCGTTCGTCCTCACCGGTGGCTGCAGAGTGCATCACCTCTTGGCAGGTAAATCGAACGGGTCAGATGGTCTGTTAACGTCCTTCGGGTCACGACCCCGTCACGAATCGGTATACGACGGGAACATCGGACATTTCGCCTGAGAGGGTGAAGAGAAGAAACACTCAACAGCCAGTTGATGTTTCAGCTTCAACCTGAAGTGATGGATGCCGATTCTGGAGCGACTCGGAATCCCATTGCGCGACATCGACGAAAGGCATGAGGTATGCGAAAGTCATTGCGGCGAGCGGTAGTAGCCACGGCCCTGACTGTGCCCCTGGCGTTCGGGATCGGAGCGGGTTCGGCAGCGGCCGCCCCTCAGGTGACGAACCTCCAGGTTCCCATCGTGACCGGTTTCCAGATCGCTCCCGGTGCCGTCCCCGGCGGCTTCTTCCAGACCATTCCGATGAAGGCCACCGTGGGCGACGAGCCCGGTGTGGCCACCTTCTCGGCTGCGAACATTGCCCCGTTCGCCGATCAGTATCCCTACCGGTATCTGAACCTGAGCTGGCGAAATCTGGCGACAGGGGCGACGGGTGCCGCCGACCTACGTCATTGGCAGGACGATCCGACGCCACCGGCGGACAACTTCTTCAGTAAGCAGTACCTTCCACTGGAGGTGGTGGCGAACACCGGTCCGGGGCCTGTGGTGGTCACGGTGACGCATTCCCGCGACTACTCGTACGGTGCCGAGTGGGGCTCTCCCTACCTCGACACCCTTCTTCCCGGTGCTGGCGTAGTTTTCGTTCCCTGATTCGTGTCGACGGTCAGCGAGCCGACTGCCATGCAGTGGTTTGCTGACCGGAGATGCTGACCAGTCGATCGAGGCCCACGTTCATGTCAACCAGATGTGAGTCGAGTAGCGGAACCTCGTTGAGCGGCTGAGGTTCTACGAACTGCAGGTGGTATTGGTTGTAGCCGCCTGCGTCGATGCAGGATCCGACCACTCGGCCGCGGCTGGTGGTCCACGTCGAGTTCGAGGTCGGTATCGACTCCGGCGCGGACGTGTACTGCAGCAGAATGGAAATGATGCCGAAAGCGAAGGGCGCGCTCGGGATGGTGATGCCCACGGGCCGATCGTCTCCACTGAGTGCCACCGGATCGGTGCACGCCACCTGATACTGCGGGCCGCTCGGCAATCCCCACCGCTGAGACCACAGATCCAGCGACGAATTGCCGAACGTCGACAGCGGCGGCAGTAGCGTGTTGGTGGAATATGCTACGACGCAACCGAACTGGCCCTGTTCGGTGCACAAAGGGATGTACGTGAAGTCGCCACCAGTGGTGCTGCCGCGGGCCGTTTCGACATTCCCGCCCATGAGAAAAGCGCCGACGAGTTGCTGTCGTAGGGCTGCATCTTGATCGAAGGTATCGCGCATCAGCTTGCGGAGCATGAACGTGCCTTGTGAATGGCCGATGAGGATGACGCCTCGGCCGTTGTTCTCGGTGGCCATGTAGTTGTCCCAGGCGGCGCGCACATCGGAGTACGCCAGATCTATCGACGGTCCGGCCGCACCCACCAGTGCCAGAGGCAGCCCGAGCAACGGGGTCTGCTGGTAGACCGGCGCAAACACTCGGCATTGAGTGTTGAACCGAGCGGCCTGGAAGCTGGCGATGGACGCCACCTCGGGGGTCGCGTACCCGGGGGCATTGAGGGCGACGTCGTTGGTGACGGTGGGGTAGAGGTAGAAGCAATCGACGGGCTTGTCGGACTCCGACACGGCCACGGGGCCGGGCGTCACCGCGCCGGTGCCCAGGTCTGTGGTGTCGCCGGGTAGGTCGCACGGGTCGTCGGCCACGTTCGGGTTGCACAGCCACGTCGTGGCGGGCGCGGGTTGCGCCGACGCCGTGCCGGTGCCGACCACGCTGCCCGCCATCAGAACCAACCCCACCATTACTGCCGTCGCGCGACGTCCCACTACAACTCCCCGTTTCCTGGTGACCGGCGTCACTGTCAGAAAGTTAGCACGACTCGTTTTACGCTCGACCGCAGGTAGTAGCGGTCAGGTACCCAGGTCACCGGCGATATCGGCGGCAGCGAGCATCGAAACAAGAAGCGGCACAGCCCGTTTGGCGGCAATTCGGTAGTCGCCGCGGCCGTGCTGCTCCACGATGTTCGCCGAGCTGAGCGTCTTGAGGTGGTGGTAGATCTGGCCGGAGGAGCCGACTCCTACCGCGGCGTGCAGATCTGCCGCGTTCGCTGGCCCGCGGAGCAGCATGCGCACGATCTGTAACCGCACCGGATGGCCTAGCGCAGCAAGCACTTCCGACATCGAGGAGATGGGCAGATCCACGATGGCGTCGGGAGAGTAGCTGATGTCCCAACGGACAGTTCCGTGCAGACGCACGTCGCCTTGATAGGCGATCATCCCTCCCGTCGACGGGGCGGCATCGGCCTGCTCGGGAGTGTCGCGTAGTTCCAGCTCGGCGACGCGAGCTTCCAGCTCTGCCAGTCTCGACTCGAACGTTGAACTCACACCACGCAGGCTATCCGGTCGAGTACGTCCGACGAGAGCATGGCCTCGAGGATGAGTTGCTGCTGTACGCCTGCGTCCGCATACGCTTGCTCGAATCTGTCTGCAGAAAGACCATCGATCAGCCACACTGCGGTCGCGACCGTTCCATCGGTGCGCCGTACCTCGAATCCCTGGGTGAGCACCCCTGCGAGGCTGCCGCCTTTGAACCCCACGCCGAGAACGCCGTCACCCGCGGGCTGCCATTCCAATTGGCGCAGAATGGTATCCGACGCGGCACCGAAGGTTCCATCCGTGAAGGCGCGATACAGTCCATTGAGTTGTTGGGCCGACCCGCCGCGAAAGCTGCTCTCCACTCGGGTGGCCTGGTCTTCGTAGGTCGGTTGTTGCGCGGCTGCGTCGACCCGGGCTCGGAACTGCGGATCGAAGGCCCACTTCTGCGCGGTCTCCCAGCGGTCTTCGTCGGCGAGTGCCGGGTCGAATACCGACAGTATGTCGGCCACCAGGCTCGGGACCTCGAAGTTCTCCCACCCGCCAGTTGCTGCCGCGTCGATGATGGCTTGGTCGCCGAGTCGGTATCGGAGGAAGTCGGGGACCGAGTTGTCGCTTTCCTGAATCATGGCCGTAACCATGTCGTCGATGCGGACCGTGGCATTGGGGTCGGTTGCGTTGGTGCCGGTGTTGGCGATTCCCAAGCGATTCAAGGCGTTCGGATGCGCGCCGCCGTCGGTGTTGGGTACGTACCAGCGTTCCCAATCCGAGAGCGACACTTGCTCGTTCGGGTCGATGCTGCCATTCGCGACGGCCTGGGCGTAGGCGGCGAGATGCACCACCTTGATCGCGGATGCGAGGACCTGCTCCTGATCGGCCCGGTGTTCGACGGTGCGGCCGCGTCCGTCGTCGATGACGAGGCCGACGGTGTCGGGTGCCTGATCGATCAGTCCGATCCACCCGTCTTCGGTGGCGAGGTCGGTCGAGGTGACGGGTGCGCAGTTCTCCGGTGTCGGAGTGGCGGCCTCGGCGGTGTCCGAGGCGGTGGAGGCGCATCCGCTCATCAACAGGACCGTCGCGCAGGCTGCCGAAACCAGGGTGAGGTGTCGCATCTCGAGCTCCTTGGTTGTTATTCCGTAATTACGGAATAACAGTAAAACGGATTGTGCGTCTGGGCAACCCCTTCCTGCGGCGTTCGGAAGATGGCTTGCCGTAACACCTGTTACGCTCGTCCGTAACAAGTGTTACGGCGAGAGGGGAGGTGGGAACGAGTGACACTCGAAGCGGACGATCCGCGGCATCGCATTTCGCAGGCCGTGTGGGACACGATCGCGGAGGTGGGAATCGAGGCGACGACGGTGCGCGCGGTCGCGACTCGGGCGGGCTGCACGACCGGTCTGATCATGCACCGCTTCAGCTCCCGGTCGGCGATGTTGGTACACGCGCGACAGACCCTGTTCGAGCGCACGGCAGCGCGGGCCGACGAGGCCGGTACCGGTGGCACGCAGTCCGCGGCGGAGCGTCTGTATGCCGTTGTCTGCTCAGTGCTTCCGCTCAACGACGAGCGCATTGTCGAAGCTCGAATCTTCACGGGCTTCGCGGCGGCGGCGATCGCGGACGCCGAGCTGCGAAACCCGCACGTGACCCACACGCGTCAGTGGCTCATTCGCCTAGCGGGTCTCGTTGCCGACCTCGGCACTCACATCACCGATACCGAGGCCGCAGAGAGCGCCCTGCAAATCGCGACCGCGGTGGAAGGCATCGTGGTTCTGGCGGTACTCGATCCCGAGACGTATCCGCCGGCGACGCAAAAACGACTGGCCCAGCGCACGATCGCAAACGTGGTCGACCGCAGTGCCCGGCATTGATCGGTGACCTTGTCCCTACCTTCGACTGAACGGACCCCCATGCCTACGCTCCATCACGCCCCGCTGGCACGCGTGGACCAGAACACCCTGTACCGCATCATGGCGCTTCGGGTCGCGGTATTCGTGCACGAGCAGGGCATCGTCGACGACATCGAACTCGATGGTGCGGACCTGCTTCCGACGACGGAGTTGTTCTGGATGCAGGACGACGACGGTGAGGTGCTGGCGACCATTCGAGTTCTCGTCGACGACACCGTTCATATCGGCCGAGTCGCGACTGCCGCCAGTGCGCGGGGTCGGGGCTATGCGGGAGAACTCGTAAAGGCGGCACAGGAGGCATATCCCGGGGTGGTCGAACTCTCCGCGCAGGCGCACCTCGAAGAGTGGTACGGACGCTTCGGATTCGTTCGTGTGGGGGAGAACTACCTGGACGCTGGAATCCCGCAGGTGCGCATGGTGACGAGCGGATGACCAACCCTCTTCTGTCCTGACCAATGCCGTTGAGCCGCAATGGTATGTCGAGCGGTTCAGAACAACGTGGGTGCGGTGTAGCGACCGTTCCGTGCTTCGTTCAATCGCGCGCTCCAGCGCTGCACGAGCCACATTTCGACGAGCTCGGGGCTGGTACCGATGTCGGTGGACCAAGCGGTGATGAGTTCGACGTAACGGTCGTAGCGACGACGAGTGAATCCGGTGACGGACGGGTCTTCGAGCCAACCTTCGTGGATCAGGGTCGACACTCCGTATTGGTCGATCAGCTGCGCCGGCCCGCCGTAGACCGACGCCTTCACGGCCCACAGGAACGTGGCCATGAGGGACATTCCGACGCCCGGTGCGTCGGGCCAGCCGGACCAGGTGGAGTTCGGATGGTCGGGCACTACGCGGTTGCGGACGCAACTGTCGAGCACTGCCAGAGTCTTGGCGACGGGGTTCTCGTCCGGACGGCTCAGGTGCGGGTTCATGACGTCGGGGAATCGCCTCATGGCTCGGCGGTGCCGATGGCTGCCCTGCCACGCCGCGCAGAGAAACAGCAGTCCGAGCGAATCATGTTCGCCCGTGGCCAGATCGGTGCCATGCCGAAGATCGTTGCGCTGCACGGTGGCACCGCCGTACTCGACTATTTCTCCGTCGAGGTTGCGGCCCCGCAGCCGAAGATCGTGGCCTGCACGGTCGAGGTGGCCGTTCCACCAATCCAGATCTACCTCCACGCCGTCGTCGAGGACATGCAGGTCGTAGCTGCGGTGCTGGCACCACTGCACACAGGCTTCTGGCGGCGGGAACCCCTCGTCGAGTCGTGACATACCGCCATCGAAGCATCGGGTACCGACACACTGGCGGCGTTGGCGATGTCCCTGCGAACTGTCGGTCCCATATGGAACTGTGGGGTCTGATTAACCATCAGCACGAACAGGGGAGTGCCGGTGACCATTGCCGACAATGCTGTCGACAGGCTACTCGTCGACGTGGTGATGAAGCCATCGACGTGGACGATGGCTTGTCCGGCGACGTGAAGTACTGCGTGTTGCCCGCCCTCGAAGAGCCGACGGCACTACAGGAAGTGCTCGACGGCATCTCGACGTCCAATGTCCCCGAGTCATGGGCTGACAGGTCGGTCGCAGAGCCCGTCGCTGCGTTCCTGAAGCCCATCGACGGTGCAGGCGTTCGGGGGATCGGCCGGAAGGCAAGGCTCGAACTGCATCCTGCCCCCGGGCATCACCGTCTTCATTGGACGCAATGGCTCAGCAAGTCCAGTCTGTCCGAGGCAATTCGAATTCGCGATGACTGGCGGGAGCTACCGATTGAAAGCCTCGCCGCGGGCCGGTACTTGGCGAGTTCGAGTCTGAAGCGATGCATGAGAAGGAGGGTCAGGGCCGTATGTCCTAGCAACCGTGTCCACGTCCGTCGGTTCTGTTGTCTTCCGAGCGGCCGCGTATGACCCGAATATTGGTTTAGCTGCGTCAGTTGACGTGGTGATGTACCGCGTTTTAACTGGTAAAGCCAGCTCACCCGTCAGCTAGATTAAAGTCGGATAGAGTTTGTGCGTTCGATCGAGTCAACCGCGGATTCAGCCTGAATTCACGCGCGAGGGCACGGAAAAGAGTCGAGAGACGGTGGATTGGGACGATGGATAGAGATCAGCAGGCACTCGCGCAGCTCTGGGCCAACGGCATGTTGGAACCAGCGCTCTCTTACATCCGATTCCCTGTGTTCAAGAACCTGGCAACGAATCTAAGGATCGAGTTTTCGCATCCGGTCACTGCCCTGGTGGGACCGAATGGATCTAACAAAACCGCCATGCTCAGAGCACTGCAGGGCAGTCCCGCTGGGAACGATATGGGGAACTATTGGTTCGGCACTGCGATGGACGAAATTCCCGCCGATGCAAGACATCGTTTTATATATGGTCGAAAATCTTATTACGCCAAGCGCACAGTGGAAGTAATTAAGACTAGGATCGGTCGGCGGAAGAGTCAGCGATCCAAACGGGAGATCGACCCCGATCTGTTTGAGCCAAGTCGTCCCCTCACTTCCGATCCCGACAGCATGCAACGTTACACCCATGGAAAGCAGCCGTTCCCCGACGGATCGACAACGAGATGGAACCCCATCGCTAAACCGGTGGTCTATTTAGACTTCCGGTCTCAACTGTCTGCATTCGATTGGGCATTTCATCATTCTGAGCCGTCGAAGAAGATCGGTGCAGCAACCGATCTCCAGGTGTTGAGGTCACGGAAGGACAAGATCCGAGCGAGAGCTAAAAGGCTTGCTCACGCTATTGAAACTGAAGCGCAAACTGATGTTTGGTATACACGTGAAAGAATAATCAAGCCGATATTTGAATTGACCGCGGATGAGCTGAAATGGGTCAACAAAATTTTAGGAAAATCTTATGAGAAAGTTCGCCTAATTAAGCATCGATATTTTGGCAATGCGGGTGGTTGGACCATTATCGTGCAGACAGCAGGACTAACGTACTCCGAAGCGTTTGCTGGAAGCGGGGAGTTTGCGGCAGTCATGATCGTACATTCGGTTCTAAGTGCTGATGAGAGATCTTTGATTCTATTAGACGAGCCAGAAGTCTCGTTGCATCCGTCTGCACAAGAAGTTTTGATACAGTTTCTTTGTGAAGCAAGTAAAAGGTACAAGCACCAGATGGTTTTTGCCACGCACTCACCTGAGATGATCCGGCCGTTACCACCGAATGCAATCAAAGTTTTTTCAGTACGGAACGATGACGGTAAAGTCGACTTACCATCGCAATCATCCTCCGCACATGTCGCTTTCGATGCGGTGGGGGCGAAGTTCGAACACCCAACAATCGTAGTAGAAGACAGGCTCGCCAAAGCGGTTGTGGAAAGAGCGATCAGTCAAAATCCAGTCGCGAATATCGTACAGGTGAAATTTATTCCTGGCGGTGCCAGCACACTTTGGGCCCACTACGTTCCAATGTGGGCTCACGACGATAGGACTGACCTCTTGTTAATGCTCGACGGTGATCAGCACTGCGAGCAGACCAGGCCGCTCGATGAAATCCCAGCGGTGGAGCTTGAAGCGGAGATGAAGCATTGCATGAATGAGGAGGACGTTAAGCTTCCATTCGGGGCCAGTGAGATCTCGTCAGTTGAAAATAGACGGGAATCTATCCGGACAGTCTTATCCTGGAGGTCATCAAACGTAGACTTTCTCTCTTGTAATACGCCCGAACAAATGCTTTGGGAATTTCGCCACGAATTGCAAACTGGATCTGGGATTAACCCCGACGGGCCCGAGTCGAGCGTTATCAAGGGTTTGTGGGAGGAGTACGCATGTGGACAGCTGAAACGTGAAAAAGTGACTGGAGAGCAGATCTACACGTTTCAACTTCAGGCCCTAGCGAGAGTGCCCGTACACCACGTGCTGCTACAGGCTATACTTCGTAGGGTAGAGATTTTCGTTAACGGAGGCACACATGAGAGCTAATGATGTCTCGGTCATTGACTTCTTTTCGGGTTGCGGAGGGACGAGCTATGGATTCGAAAAAGCCGGTTTGAACATTGCCGCCGGCATCGACTTTGATGCAGATTCGGCGACCACATTCCGACAGAACTTTCCCCGATCTGCGTTCATCGAGGCGGATATTCGTGGCATCGAGCTCGATGAGATCCGCGAACTGATGCCCAGCGGTCCCGTACTCTTTTCCGGATGCGCTCCCTGCCAGCCCTTCTCCCGGCAAAACAAGAACCAGAAGGGCGGCGATCCGCGGCGTAGTCTGCTGGCTGAGTTCGGCAAAGTTGCGCTTGCACTTCGCCCAGAATTGATAGTGGTGGAGAATGTGCCAGGCATTCAGAATCCAGCGCTGGGTGGCCCGTTCAATTCATTTATTAAGAGATTGGCTTCCGCCGGGTATGATACCCATTTTTCAGTTCTGCGGGCACTGGAATACGGCGTTCCACAAGAGCGCAAAAGACTGGTTATCGTAGCTTCAAGAATTGGTGCAGCGCACATGCCGGTTCCAACTCACGTCTCGACGCGAAGGAAAGCTAAGACGGTGCGGCAAACCATCGAGCGCTTTCCCATTCTGAAGGACGGTGCGGTTGACCCTAAAGATCCGGACCATGCAGCAATGAAGCTAGCCGAAATTAACTTGCAGAGAATTCGAGCCACACCAGAGGGTGGTGATCGACGCGATTGGAGCAGTGAGCTCATCGCGGAATGCCATCGCGACCATAAAGGCCACACAGATGCATACGGCCGAATGTGGTGGGATCGCCCCGCGTCCGGTCTTACCACCAGATGTATCTCCTACTCGAATGGGCGCTTCGGTCATCCCGAGCAAGATCGAGCTATCAGTTTGAGGGAGGCAGCCAGCCTGCAGACTTTCCCGAGATCCTTCAAGTTTGCTGGAACCTTAACGTCTAGAGCAAAGCAGGTTGGGAATGCGGTTCCTCCGTTAATGGCGCAAAGGATCGCTGAAGCGCTAATCGAAGGTACCTGATAGCCGGTCGACCCTAGAGCTGTAAATTTCGATGCTGCTGAATTACGTCGTTCTAGGACGCAGACGCTTGTATTTCACAGTAGCAGAGCCTACCGAGGAGATCCCGGCGTTCGTGCCATATGTATTATCTCGATATGTTATTCACGGGTACGAGCGTACGAGCGTACGAGCGTACGAGCGTACGAGCGTACGAGCGATGTGCGTTCGGCGTCAGTGACCGGGGCAGATTTGTGAAGTAAAAAGTAGGCTATCTGAATTCTTGGATTTCGGTGAGGGGTAAGTCTGACCGCCTAGATCGGTGTGATGCGGAGGCGTTTTGGGTGCTTATATCAGTTGAAGTCCGCTGCTAAAGGCAAGTCAACATGATCGTCCACAACGGTAGATAGTTGAAGCTTGCACTCAGAACATGGACGACTTGAGTTGCTGTCGATAATTCTCGAAAACCGTTTCGATCTTGTCGGTGGACATTTACGATGATGCATTTGCGATCTGCATGTCAAGCTCCTCTAGCAGGGGCAGTAGATCGTCAAAAATTTGCCACTCTTGAGCTGGCTCTGTCATAGTTTTCGCTCTATTAACTCGGACATGCGCAGCCGCACCTCTTTTCTGCGCCAGTTCATCAAGTTTGTCAAAAAGCTGACTATCAAAATCTGGATCACGAAGACCCAGTGGCATGAGTATTGCCTTAAAGTTTCGCCCACTTATCCCGTGCATGCGTTTGATTAGCTTCTCATAAGACTTCACAGCGGATTCCATGTCCGAAGAAAAGTCAGCTAATTCCAATGGAATCGGCTGCGTTTCGCTCCGAACTGAGTTCCAAATAAGAAGACATTTTGCAGTTCGCGAGATTTGACCTCGCACAAGCTTGGCTCTAGCTGATTCAACAGCTTCTAAACACCGTCTTTCCGCGTAGTCCTCGAGGTGGGCACTGGCCAGAACCCGAAAACCGAGCGCTCGGTCGTGGTCTGCACGGCTATAGCTTAGAGATTCATCCCGTTCGGCTATGAGAGCCTCCCGCAGCTTTTGCAGTGAATCCTTGAGGGAAACTAAACCGGGCGACGTCATGACTTCAAGATGCCTTATTCTTGGACGTGGACGTTACGCGATCTAGCAATGCATTGGCGCGAGCTGAAGCGTCAAGCGTTGCCCCGGTGCAGCGTTCAACTGCCTCCGCGAAGAGTTTTATGCGAGTCGCTGTCGCGCGCGCTGTCTTCGTGGTCGATTTTAAGGCATTTTCAAATTCTCGACTGTCCGAGCAGAGTTGTTCGAACGCCATTCGTATTTCCTGTGAGAATTGCGACACTAAGCTATCTGTGAGTTCTTCCGACGATAGAACGATGCACATTGTGTCGAAGACAGCAATATTAAATCGTCGAACATACTGCTCCTTTTCACCGTCGTATCTCAAGAACGAATTGGTTAATTTGAAAATCTTCTCCGTCCTCTCGATCGCAAGTTCAGTACGATCTGCAAGCGACTCGTAGCGCTCTCGGTTGGATTCCCAATCTTTATTCCCGGTTTCGCACATGGTGTCCAAAAACTGGCGTAGGTCCCCGTCATAGCTTTCCAAGTTCTGCTGGAGAGCGACGGACCTAAGTAGCATCTCGGCGTCGCGCATCCTAAAGTCTTCGCCTTTTGTTCGGCGTGCGCGATGAATTGCAGCGCTTCTTGCCGACCTATTGTTTATCCAGGACGAAAATGATCCTGGAAATAGGGCTTGCCGCAGTTCTTGAGGGGACAACGGAAGACTTCCCTGGTTTAATCTTACGAATATCTGGTATAGCACGGCAGGTTTACCCCAGTTTCGAACAACAATAGTTCGAACTGGTTGTGCCAAGAAGTTGTCAACGTAAGACCTGCTCTCGGGAGACTCGTTTTGTATCTCCTGCAGACTCATACCATTTAGACTGCTCAAGAATTGAAGATTCTTTAATTTAAATGTTCGAAAGCTGTCATTTGGGTCGCCGAATTGCTTCATCGTCACTAGGCGCTGTTTGCCGTCCAAAACAATAAAGCTTCCCTTGCGCGTTTTGTCTTCGGCAAGCACCACCTGTGGAACGGGCAAGCCCAACATAAGTGACTCAATGTACTTGCTCTTGCGGTCCGCATTCCACGCATCTCGTCTTTGAAATGCTGGATTAATATCAAATGTTCCTCCTATTCTTTCTAGAAGACTCTGTACGCTCCAGTCAAGGGTATAAAGAAGTACGTCGTCGACATCGTCGGCCGTTAAAGACGACGGACTTTCTTCGTCTGATTCCTCATCTAAGTCATCGCCTCCTAGCTCCGAATCGGCTTGGCGGTACTCGATTGTATGCGAATCGGTCTCATGCTCATCGTCGATCGTCATGTTCGGGCTCGGCTCCTTGGGCGGTTACGGACAGCTCGTCAAAAGTATATACGTCGCCATGTTATGTTGGCGCAGTCTTGAGAACATAGTGAGGTGTGCCGGTGGCAGGGTGGAGAGCAAGGCGATAGCAGTCGGATTCCAGCCAGAACCACGATCTGGAGTCACGTCTGCACGGAGAGCATGTGAGTTGTACGTTATCCCCGGCGAGGACCTCGGACAATTTTTTGGCCGGGCTCAGTACGTCCTGGTCAACGCTCGGTTAGAGTCAAAGTAAGGATGCCAAACCTAGATGCAATGGTCGCAAGGCCGTGCTTGATAGTCGAATTTCGGCAATTAACTGGCGGATTTGTTCGCAGCCAGGTCGGACGTGATTCACTCATGGATCTGGTCGACTGGCACGTAGTCTGTCAAGCCCCGTCGCAGAACGATCGTACTAGCCAGGAAAATCGACATGTCGGAGACAGCGAATTCGGTAGCACGGGTATGCTCAAAACGATTTGGCAGTCCCGAATTTTGTGGGCCGGCGCGTCTGGATTTGCCGTTCCCGTCAGTGCCATGGTGAGGATCACTTAGCACACCATAGCTCTGAGTGGCGGCAAGAATAGACCGGATTGATTATTTTTGAGTACGAGATGGCGTGTTATGCCTGGACCGCCTGGTCCCGGCTGTTCGACGGCTGGCCAACCTGCCTGGGTCCTGTGTGACTACTGACCGCCGTATTTCGAGGTGATTCGACTCTCCAACCACTGCAGCGCAATCGTGGGTGGCAGTGCCATCACCAGTATCAACACAACCGTGCCCATGATGTTCTCCATCCGCACGAGGCTCACGTTGCGCAGCAGTTCGTAGCCGATGCCACTGGACGACGAGAACATTTCGGCGAGAAGCAGACCCAGGAATGCCAAGCCGAAGGTCATCCGCATACCCGTCGCCAATGCTGGAAGCACTGCGGGAATGACGATCTGACGGATCAGCCTGGGCCAGCTCACCTGCAGCGACGCCGCCATCTTGAGATGGATTCGTTGGACCGATGCCGTCGCCTCGACCGCGACGAGGAACATCGGGATGAACGCGGCGTAGAAGGAGAACCCGAATCGGCTCAGTGCGCCGATACCGAGGAACGACAGGAAGATCGGGTACAGCACGATTTTCGGGATGCTGTTGATCGAGTACACGATCGGGGCGATGGTTCGGGTCCAAAACGGACTCAGGCCCAGTGTCAGGCCCAGCAGTGAACCCACGACGGTACTGGCAAGGAACGCGAGTACAAGGATGCGGAGCGAGTCGTAGACGTTGACTCGGAAGTCTGCGTTGCCCAGATCCTGGACCAGAGAACGCATGGCCTCGGCAGGCGTCGGGAAGATGAGGCTGTCGACCAGAACGGCCGAGACCCACCAGATCAACACCGCGACGACGGCGACGACCACGGGTGGCAGGAACCGTCGGGCGTTGGTGCGGCTAGCGGACGAGGCGGCTTTCGGGGGAGTGGTCGGGGCGGTGGCTACTCTGTCCAAGGTGCTGCTCATCAGCGGCGCCTCCAATCGAATCGGTTGAGCGCGAGCGAGATCAGCGAGGTCGAGAGCAGAGCGATCAGCGCCACTATGAGGATCCCGGCGTACATGTCGGCTATGTCGAACCCGTCGTAGGCAATGGAGATGAAGTGGCCTAGCCCTTGCGTCGACAGGATGAACTCACTGGCCAACACCGAGATGACGGCGTACGAGAGCCCGAGCTTGAGCCCGGTCACGATGCTCGGCAGCGCATACGGCAGAAGCACCGATCGGAAGTACTGCCAGCGCGTCAACATCAGCGTGGTCCCGAGCTTGGTGACGATCGGCGACACCGCGTTGAATCCGGTGTGTGCGTTCAACGCAACCACACCGAAGGCGAAGATGGTGGACAGGATGGCGATCGGAGCCACGCCGGCACCGAACAGCACCACCATGATGGGGTAGAGCGCGAATGTCGGGACGGCGTAGTAGACGTTGAGGTACGGCTGAAACGCTCTGTCCCACAGCTCGTACCGCCACAGAACGTACGCGGCGGCAACACCGAGTACGGAACTGAGCACGAACGCCAGAACGATGATGCCCAGCGTCCGGCCCAACTCGTCGATCAGGAAGTCCGGATCGGTCAGCAAGCCCAGTGACGTCGACATCATGTCGGTTACCGGAACGATGTCCAGCGGTGAGGCGAAGAACCGTGCCGAGATGTCGATGGCCACCAGTGCCGCGACGAGGATGAGCACGGTCCAACCCCATGCGGGGAGACCGAGCTGTCTGGAGGGGGCCGGCCGGATGTATCCGGGGACGACTGAGGCGCGCGTGATCTCGCGCGTGGGGGCACTCATGGTTCGATGCTCATCGTCTTCTTGGCCTCGTCCCGCAGCCGCGACCAAATACGTTCGTGCAGAGCGACAGCGTCGGGACTGGCCAGTACGTCTTCGGACCGTGGACGCGGGAGGTCGATGTCCACCTCGTCGATGAATCGACCGGGCCGCGCGCTCATCACCAGCACGCGATCGGACAGCAGTACCGCTTCCTGGATGCTGTGGGTGATGAACAGGACTCCGCACGTTAGCTTTTCGACGATCTTGAGTAGCTCGTACGACATGACCAGTCGCGTCTGCTCGTCGAGTGCGCCGAACGGCTCGTCCGCAAGAATGAGATCGGGCTCCATGGACAGGCAGCGCGCGATGGCCACACGTTGGCGCATACCGCCGGACAACTGGGTGGGGTAGTGGTCGCCGAACTTGCTCAGCCCCACAGTGTTTAGCAGCTCGTCGGCTCGGGACCGACGTTCTTTCTTCCCGACACCCCGGACTTCGAGAGCGAACGCGACGTTGTCGCGGACGGTCCGCCAGGGCAGCGTCGCCGATTCCTGGAAGATCACCGCAGTCTTGGACCGAGGGCCGGTCAGTGGTTGGCCGTCGACATACACGGTGCCGCCGTCGTGATCCTGTAGGCCGGCGAACACTTCGAGGAGAGTGGACTTACCGCAGCCACTGGGTCCGACGACGGAGACGAATTCGCCTCGGCCGATGGACAAGTCGATCTCGTGGAGGGCGGTCACATCACCGAAGCGCCGCGAGACCGACGAGGCGACGGCGATGGCAGAGGTGGTGTCGGGGCGGGGTCGAGTCGCTGCGTGAGTCACGTCGATACCTTCTGGTGGTGGGAAAATGCTGTCAGGAGTCGCAGTCGCCGGGAACATCGTTCTCGACTCCTTCGGCGAGGAACTCCGGGTCGAACAGGGTGCAGAAATTGGGTACTCGATCGCTGCCGGACGCTTCGACGCCGTCCTGGGCGGATTCGACCGACGCGGTGTCGAAGCCGCCGCCCCAGGTGTCGACCGAGGCTGCGCGCTCGACCACCGCGGTCGCCGACTCCACATCGAAGCCGGTGTAGTCCGCGTAGATCTGCGCGGCTGCAACAGGATCGGCCTTGATGGACGCCACCGCCTCGGTGTAACCGGCATTGATGGCCCGTACGACACCGGGATTACTCGCGGCGTAATCCTTGGTTGTGGTGATCGTCGACTGCAGGAACCGCGACATGTAGTCGGGGCTGCTGACGATCAGCTTGAAATCCTCCGGCCGCTGTTCGGCGACGATGGAGGGAACGAGTGCGATATCGACGTTGCCGGCTTCGAGTAGCGCGAAGCCCTCGCCGATACCGCCGGAGGCAACCCGCTCGATCCGGCTCGGGTCGACGCCCGCAACGGAGGGAAGCAGACGCGTCAGAGCATCGGACGCCGAGTTGGGCCGGGTGTAGGCCCAACGGCGGACGTCTTCGATGGAATTGATGTTGGGATTCGAGGCGAGTGCGTAGAAGTTCATTGGGTACGGCCCCTGCGTTCCGCCGCCGACGATGCGCAGTTCGGAGCCGGCCGCGTCCGCCTGCACGATCGACGGGTAGCTGACCTCACCGATGGGGATGTTGCCGTCGAGCAGCGTGCGCATGGTCGCGCTGCCGCCCTTGCCCGGAACGATGTTCTCCACGATCACGCCGTGCTTCTCGAACAGTCCCTGCTTCTGCGCGACAAGCCAAGGGATGCTGTAGATTTCGGCCGCTGCCGAGACGGTGACGTCGATCGTGACCGGATTGGCGGGGTCCGCGTCGGGGCCGGGATCCGATCCGCATGCCACCAGCGCGCCGGACAGCGCCACTGCTGTCATGATCGAGGTGATTCGGCGTAAATGCATCTGCGTCCTCGCTTGCTGATCGGCGTGACGGTGCCGAAGTGGGAGTGTCGGCTGTCGCATGCCCACCCGTAGTGAGACGTACGTAACAGCTGTCTTCCACCTAAACATAAGATGTTTAGGGCGTCAAGGTGGGCGAAAATCGGACAAAGCGGCGGCAATCTGCGAACAGTTCAGGTTAAATATCTGATGTATGCGGTGGTACTGCCCGATGCCAGTCGGTCACCGACTGATAGCGGTCACCCACGCCGAACAGTGCACCCTCACGGTGCGCAGCAGCGGTCAGCTGCGCTCCCACCGGCATGCCCGAGGACGGGTGGAACCCGACAGGCAGAGCCAGCGTCGGGCCGTCGTGCAACGACCACGGGTACGTGAATTGTCCCATCCGGCGCGAGAGCGCGACAACGTCGTCGCCCCCGTCCCTCGGGGGAACATCGACGGGCATGGCCGGGGTCAGCACCGCGTCGACAATCTCGAACGTGGCGGTCATGGCCTGACGGAACCGATCGAGGCCGGTGAGTGCACGGGCGCGGTCCGAGTCGGAGATGCTCAGGCCCAACCTTATTCGCTCATAGGTCGCGGGTTGGAAACGGGAGGGCTCGGTGTCGAGCCGGTGCCGATGGCGGCGAGCGAGGTCGCTGTAGACAATCGTGTAGACGATGTCCTGGGCATCGGCGGCATGCCCCAGCTCGATGGGGACGATCTCGTACCCCAGCTCGGCGAACGTGCGCACCGCGGTTGCAACGGTCTGCGCGACGCCCGGATCCACGTCCGCGGTGAGGAAGACGGTCGGGACACCGATGCGTGTCACGGCGAGCAATTCGGAGGGGCTGGGGGACAGGACGTCGAACAGCGCCTCGACCTCTGCGACCGACCTTGCCATCGGGCCGACGGTGTCGAATTGCTCGCTCACCGGGAACACGCCGTCGTTGCTGATCGATCCCCAACTGGGGCGTAGACCGGAGATTCCGCACGCCGCGGCGGGGAGGCGCACCGACCCGCCGGTGTCGGTGCCCAGGGACGCGTCGACCGATCCGGCGGCGACGGCAATCCCTGAGCCGCCACTCGATCCGCCGGGCACCCGAGCGGTATTCCACGGGTTGTAGGACGGGCCGGCAGCCGAGTTCTGTGAGGTCACGCCGACGGCGAACTCGGCCATGTTCAGTTTCGCGACCACCGACCAGCCTGCGCGCCGCAGGCGGGTGACGACCTCAGCATCAGTGTCGGCGACGTTGTGCTCGAAGAACTCCGACGCGCAGGTGGTCTCGACGCCGGCCACGTCGATGTTGTCTTTGACGCCGATGCGCAGGCCGGACAGGGGCCCCGGGGTGTCGTTCCGGTCGTCGATCCACCGGACGACACCGCCGAAGGTCCCGTCCTCGATCAGGCTGCGCTCCGGGCGCGCAACTCGGCCGTCGCGTCCTCGTCTACCGTCCACGAATCGGTGTTCACGACCACACCGTAGTCGCGTCGAGCATCGTCCTCGGTGAGGTACTCGTCCCAGACGTCGCTGAGCACCTGGAAGGGATCACGCTCGAACGGGTTTCCGAATCCACCGCCCGAGGGGAGCTTGATCTCCAGCGTCTCACCGGAACGAATCGTCTCCTGAGTGACCTTGGAGTACAACACTTCCTCGCGGTCGGTCCCGGCGTTCCTGGTGAACGAGCCGGACACACCGTTGTGACCACCGAGGGCTCCGGCCGGAGGATCCGACCGGTTGTCGGCCTCGGAACCGAGGAACGTATCGGTCTCCATCAACCACTTGCGCACACTGCCGATACCGCCGCGCCACTTCCCTGGTGCGGGAGCCTCGTCGCGCAGCTCGTACCGCAACGCACGCATCGCGTGGTTGAGCTCGAGCTCCTCGATCGGGTTGTTGCGAGTGTTGGCCATCAGGGCGTCGACGGCGTCCATACCGTCCTTGCCGTTGCGGCCGCCGTAGGAGCCCTCGTTGATTTCGATGTAGACCCAATATGATTCGCCGTCCGGCGCGATACCGGAATACGCGATGGCGCACAGAGCGGCGGACGACCCCGCGATCGCGTGGTCCGGAAGCACCGGGGCCAGAGCGAGATTGATCGAGTCGAACACCCGGTTCACCTGCGAGAACCGCGCGAAGCACGATGCGGGGAAGTCCGGATTGAAGATCGTCCCCTCGGGGGCATAGGCCTTGACGGGCCGGAAGCACCCGTCGTTCTGGGGAACGAACTCCTCGGTCAGGTCCTCGTCGAGCAGAATCGTGCGAATGGCCGAGACGGCCACCGGCAGAACCGAACCCTCGAACGGGACGTTGAACGCGGTGGGGACCTGGCTGTTGGATCCGGTGAGGTCGATGAGAATGTCCTCGCCCTCGACCTGCACCCGCACGGCCACCTTGAGCGGTTCGTCGCGGTTCTTGCCATCGTCGTCGAGGTAGCCGATGGGTGCGGTGTAGCTGCCGTCGGGAATCTCGCGAATCTTTTTGCGCAGCATGGACTCGGAGTAGTCCATCCAGCGTTCGCCCGCGCTCATGACGGTGTCGAGGCCGTACTTCTCGAGCAGCTCGGTGAATCGTTTCTCGCCGATGCGCGAGCACGCGATCAATGCTTCGAGGTCGCCGCGGTTCTGCTCCGGGGTACGGACGTTGTCGAGGATGTGCTGAATCAGGTAGTCGTTGCGGACCCCGGCCTCGTAGATCTTCATCGAGTCCATCAGCTTGCCCTCGGCCCACACATCGACGACGTCCATGCACAGGCCGGGGAAGTTGCCGCCGACGTCGGACACGTGCCCGGTACATCCGGCGAACCCGATGTGCTCGCCCTGCCAGAAGATCGGAATGATCACGCCGTAATCGGGGGAGTGAGCCGCTCCGTGGTACGGATGATTGTGCAGCACCACGTCTCCGGGCTTGTACGTTCCGGCGAGGCGACGGTTGACGCCCTTGATGTAGGCGGGAATCGAACCACAGTGCATCGGAGTCGAATCCGATTCGCACAGCTCACGTCCGTTGATGTCGAAGATGCCCGCGCCGAGGTCCTCGGACTCGCGGATGAGCGACGAGTACGCCATGCGGTAGAGCACCTGGGCCATCTCTTTGGCCATCGACTGCAGGGCTCCGCCGATGACGCGCAGCGTGATGGGATCGACCTCGACGTCGTTCCAGGTTCGAGTGGATTCGCCGGCCAGTGACACTCCGGTGGTGGGCATCAGCGCCTTGCTCATGCGGGGTTCCTCTCGATGATGATGTGGCCGACGGCGTCGACGGTGGCATGCTGATTCATGCCGATGATCGTGGTGGAATCGAACTGCTCGACGATTGCCGGACCGTCGATCTCGTTGTTCGCCAACAACAACGACCGCTCGTAGACCGGGGTGTCCACCCACTGCGGCGCGGACGTCTCGTCCTGCCAGAACAGTGCCTTTGTGGTCGTCTTGATCGCGGCCGAGGAGTCGGCGGAGCCCACGGCGATGTCGGCGATCTGCACGTGCGGGACCGCACCCACGCCGGTGACGCGGACGTTGATCAGCTGTACGGGCTTGTCGTCGAACCGCTGAGAGTAGGTACGTCCGTGCACGTCGTGGAACGCCTCGGCGACGGTCTTGACCCACACATCGTCGATGTTGCCGTCCGGCGCGGCGACGCGGAGTTCGTAGCCCTGGCCGACGTAACGGCAGTCGACGCTGCGTTCGAGCGAAATGTTCTCGGCTGCAACGCCGTCCTTCTCGAGCTGCGCGACGGCGAGGGCGGACAGACGCTCGACCTGCTCCTGCAGCAGTTCGATGTTCGGGTCCGCAGACGACGTCCACACCGTCGTCGGCTCCTCGTAGCGGATGTCGGTGGTGAGCAGGCCGACGGCGGAGGTGATGCCGGGGTGACCGGGCACGATCACGCGCGGGATGCCGAGCTGGTCGGCGATCTGCCAGGCGAACAGCGGACCGGCACCGCCCTCGGCGATCAGTGAGAAGTCGCGCGGGTCATAGCCTTTGCGCACCGAGTGCAGGCTGATCGCCTCGGTCATGGAATGGGCGAGGATCTTGAAGATGCCCATCGCGGCGTCGTCGAGCGGGGTGTCGAGCTTGTCGGCGATGTGAGTCTGAATCGCTCCGCGCGCCAGCTCGGGCTTGACCTCCATGGTTCCGGACAGGAAGCTCTTCTCGCGCAGCCATCCCATCATCACCATGGCATCGGTGGAGGTCGGTTCGGTGCCGCCGTGTCCGTAACAGGCGGGACCGGGAACGGCACCCGCACTGCGTGGTCCGACGCGGAACATGCCCCCGTCGTCGACCACGGCGATGGAACCGCCGCCGGCACCGATGGTGTCGACCTCGGCCATCGGCACCATCGCGTGGTAGTCACCGATTCGGGTGTCGAGCAGATGCTTCATCCGCAGCGCGCCGTCCGGGGCCACGCCGACATCCGCGGAGGTGCCACCGACATCGAGGGTGATGACGCTGGGGTACCCGGACGCCTTGCCGATGGCGCAGCCACCGAGCAGGCCGGCGACCACACCGCTGGTCAAGAGTGAGACCGGGATTTCGCTGGCGCTGCGAGAGGTGACGAGCCCGCCGGCCGAGGTCATCAGGTGCACGTCCTCACCGACCTGTGCAGCTTTGGCCTTACCGGCCAGATTCTCGATGTACTTCGAGGTCTTCGGTCCGATGAACGCGTTGAGCGCTGCGGTCGAAAAGCGTTCGTACTCGCGGTATTGCGGAGCCACCTCGCTGGACAGGGAGATGAAGACGCCGGGAAACTCTTCTTCGATGATGGCTCGCACGCGCTGCTCGTGCGTGGGGTTGCGGTACGCGTGCAGGAATGCGACGGCGATGGCCTGCACGCCTCGCTCACGCAGCAGTCGAACCTGTTCGCGTACAGCATCTTCGTCGAGTGGGGTGAGAATATTTCCTGCGGCATCGATGCGTTCGGGGACCACCCGACGGTTGCGTCGCGGCACGAGCTGCCACTTCTGCCACGGAAGATCCTGGTAGTTCGAGTAATTGAGAGGACGCTTCTTGCGCGCGATGTGCAGCAGGTCGCGGAAGCCCTCGGTGGTGATCATGCCAACGTCGCAGCCGTTGTGTTCGAGCACGATGTTGGTGGCCACGGTGGTGCCATGGAAGAACATGTCGATTTCGGACGGGTCGATCCCTGCGCGTTCGGCGAGAACTTTGATGCCGTCCATCGTGCCGATCGAGGGGTCGTGGTTGGTGGACGGGGTCTTGTGCACGACGACCGTGCCGTCGTCGTCCCACAGGACGAGGTCGGTGAACGTGCCGCCGACGTCGACTCCAATGCGTTTCATGCTGCGTCCGTTCTGTCGGTGCCCGAGGGGAGCGGAAAGGCGTGCTCCGCGTGTCCTACGAAGTCGTGGGGTCACTGCTGAGGTGACATGAGTCATAGTGCTGATGATCGACGGGAAAAGCAATACCTCTGATGTATTGCGTCGGCTTTGTCCAAATATTGGCCTGGATCAGGGCCGGTATGCGCATTTTCTTGCTAAAAAGCGGATGTATCGTCCGTCGTGATCTCTGCGTCTAGAGGCAGCGGCCAGGCTAAGCTCGAGCCGACCGGTCAGTAGAAACAGTCGAGCGACATCAGGGGGAAGACGTGGCCCAATCGGCTCCGCTCAAGGCGACCGCCAAGAGTGTCCCCGCGTATGCGGTTCTCGCCGGCCATCTTCGGAGCCGCATCCTCTCCGGTGAGCTGCAGCCAGGGGAGCGGCTACCCGGCGAAGCCGAGCTCACGGCCGAATTCGGCGTCGGGCGTAGCACCATCCGTGAAGCACTTCGTTCCTTGGCCAGTCAGAACCTGATCGAGACGACCAGGGGAGTGACCGGTGGAAGCTTCGTCGCCGTCCCCAGCGTCGGACACATCAGCGAGCATCTGGAAACCGGTGTCGCTCTGATGGCCGCCGCGGAGACTGTCACCGTCGACCAGCTCATGGAAGTGCGCAACCTGATGGAGGTTCCGGCGGCGGGCATTGCCGCGTTCCGCCGCACCGATGAGCACCTCGAGCAGCTCAACGCGACGATTTTCGACCCCAACGAACTGCAGGGGCCCGAGACTTTCGCCAAGAACCAGGAATTCCACCTCGTCTTGCTGCGCGCAGCCCACAATCCCCTGCTCGAGCTCATCACCGCTCCTGTTTTCCGTGTCCTGTCCGGCCGATTCGGCCGCGACCACGCGCCCGAGGGCTTCTGGCAGTGCGTGGACAGCGACCACCGGGGACTGCTCGACGTGGTGCAGGCCGGTGATTCGATGGCCGCGATGGACTTGATGCGTAAGCATCTCGACCACCTCGGCGACTCGTACCGTCAGATGGATCGACTCCGCAACACCTAAACATCTGCTCTTTATCGAGTCGATTCACGCGAAGCTTGCTGATTACCGGTTTTCTCGAACCCTTGACGCCGTAAACATCTGATGTTTATGGTCTAGGTAAGGCACTCGCCAAACCGACACGAGGAGACACGGTGGCAATCCATCCGGCCGTTCTGGGGCGCTTCTTCGACGACTACACCGTGGGGGACGTCTACCAACATCCCTTCGGGCGGACGATCTCGGAGACCGACAACACGTGGATCACGCTGCTGTCGCTCAACACCAACCAGAACCACTTCAACGCGCATCTGGCGTCGCAGAATCCCATCACCGATGGGAAGGTCATCGTCAACTCCGGCTTCACAGTCTCTGTGGTACTGGGACTTTCGGTGATCGACATGAGCCAGAACGCGATCTCGAACCTCGCCTTCACCGACATCAAGATGTCGCACCCGGTCTACGCAGGCGACACGCTCTACGCCGAAAGCATCTGCACCGGACTGCGCAAATCCGAGTCCAGGCCTTACGCCGGCATCGTCTCGATGATCACCCGCGGCCTCAATCAGGATGGCGTCGAAGTCATTTCATGGAAGCGCTCGGTCATGGTCGCCACCCGCGACAGTGGCATCGGGCAGAACTACTTCCCCGAAGCGCAGAACGGCCCGCTCGAACTCCCGGCGGACCTTGAACTACAGACGAAAGATTCCGACGCATGAGGCCACTCGAAGACGTCCGCATCATCTCCCTCGAGCAGTACGGCGCAGGCCCATTCGGTAGCTTGCACCTCGCAGATCTGGGCGCAGATGTCATCAAGATCGAGGACCCCAGCGTCGGCGGCGACGTCGGACGCTACGTCCCGCCCTACAACGAGGGCGAAGACTCGCTGTTCTTCGAGAGCTTCAACCGCAACAAACGCTCTCTCTCACTGGACCTTTCGACCCCAAGTGGGCGAGCGGTATTTGAGGACCTCGTCCGCACCAGCGACGCCGTCTACTCCAACCTCCGCGGTGACGTGCCGGAAAAGATCGGCATCACCTACGACCAGCTCAAGCACCTCAATCCCGCGATCGTGTGCTGCAGCCTCACCGGCTTCGGTATGACCGGCCCTCGCGCGAAAGAGCCTGGCTACGACTACATTCTGCAAGGCCTCGCCGGCTGGATGAGCGTGACCGGCGATCCCGACGGCCCGCCCACGAAATCCGGTCTGTCGCTGGTCGATTACTCCGGTGGATTCGTCGCCGCGATCTCGCTGCTCTCGGGATTGCACGCTGCCCGACGCGACGGCATCGGCGGTGACTGCGACGTCTCGTTGTACGACACAGCGATGTCGCTGCTCACCTATCCCGCGACGTGGCATCTCAACGCCGGCTTCGAGCCGATCCGCACGAAGAACTCCGCTCACCCGTCCCTGGTTCCGTTCCAGGCCTTCGAGGCAACGGACGGCTGGCTCATCGTCGGCTGCGCGAAGGAGAAGTTCTGGGACCGGCTCGTCGTCGCCATCGACCGCCCGGACCTCGGTGCCGATCCACGGTTCACCAACTTCTCGCTGCGTGGCAAGAACCAGGACGTGCTGCTGCCGATCCTGGAAGAGGTGTTCGCTACTAATACCGTCGAGCACTGGCTCTCGAAGCTCGGCCCGGCCGGGGTGCCTACCGGTCCGATCAATGACGTCGAGCACGCGCTGACCGAACCACACACGCTCGCACGCAATCTTGTGGTCGAGACCGAGCACCCGGTGTACAACACCGTGCGTCAGGTCGCCTCACCGGTGAACTTCGGTTCCGAGGCCAAGCAGTACCGCCGAGCACCGCAGCGCAACGAGCACTTCGACGACATCGTGCGCGACCAACTGGGCTACGACGACGAACGCGTCGCGAAACTGAAGGCGGAGGGAGCCTTCGGTACGGCGAAAGATGAGGTGCGGGCGTGACCTCGACGATCCTGGCGGAGTGGGCATCGGGTGTCACCGTCGCCGATCTGTCCGAGGAGGTTCGGCACGCGGCCGCGCGTCACCTACTCGACGGCGTCGGTAATACCGTTGCGGCCCAACGCCTCGGCTACGGCCGACCGGGCTGGACAGTGGCCGACGCTCTCGGCGGACCACCGGAGGCGCGGCCTCTCACCGGCACCCGAGGCCTGTCCGCGCCGGCAGCCGCCTTCGCGACCGGGGTGATGCTGCACTCCCTGGACTTCGATGACACGCATGCGGGCGCATTGGTTCACGCGACGGCCGTATCTCTTCCTGCGGCATTCGCCGTCGGACAGCAGGTATCGGCCTCGGGTGCAGATGTGCTGACCGCCGCAGCTCTCGGGCTCGAAACCGCCTGCCGCCTCGGCGAAGTCAGCCCGCACGGATTTCACGCTCGGGGTGTGCATGCCACGGCAGCGGTAGGGCCGTTGACAGCCGCACTCGTCGCCGGACACCTCTCGAAGTTCGACACCGAGACGTTGGTGAACGCCCTGGGGATCGCCGGGTCGTCGAGTTCGGGTCTGCTCGAGTTTCTCGATACCGACGCCGACACCAAGGCGCTGCATCCCGGATCGGCCAGCATGAACGGTGTGCTTGCCGCCCGGCTCTCGGCCGCCGGTGCCACCGGCCCGTCCTCAGTCCTCGAAGGTCGACGCGGAATCTACGCTGCGTTGACCGACCGGCCGACGAACTTCGCGGCACTGACGGAGGGACTCGGCACGCGGTGGGAAGCCACCCGGATCGGCATCAAGCCGTACCCCAGTTGCCAACTGATGCACGTGACGCTCGATGCGGTGTCGGAGGCGCTCGGCGACGACGCAGTTCAGGCCAGTGATGTCGACGACATCGAGGTGTTCGTTCACCCCGATTCGAGTCCGTTCGTCTGCGGACCCAACACCGGGGTCGCGTCACCGCGCAGTACCTACGACGGCAAGTTCGATCTGCCGTGGAGTGTGGCGGCACTGCTGCACGACGGAGCGATCACCGTCTCGACCTACACCGACGGATCAATCGCACGCGAGGACGTTCTCGTCACCGCCCGCAAGGTCCGGGTGACGAACCTACCGTCTGAGGTTCCCGCGGCGGCCGCGTCGGGCAGGGCGGTTCTCACCCTCACCGACGGCCGGGTGCTCGACGCCTCCGTCGGCGGCAGCCAAGGCTCCGCCGGGTTCCCGCTCAGCGACGACCGTCTGCTGGAGAAGTTTCTCGGCAACTGCGGAAACGACTCTCGCGCCAACGAGCTGGCCGACCGCGTCCTCGGGTTGGTCGACGAAACCGACCTGACCGCCATCCTCGACCTCGCCGCAGCCATCGCGCCGGCACCGTGACACTTCGATCGACGACACCCCAATCGACAGGACATCATCATGGACTTCACGTATGACGAACAGCAGATGGCATTCCGGAAAGCGTTGCGCATCTTCGTCGACAAGGAAATCATCCCGGTCGCGAACGAATGGGAGAAGACGGGGCGATACCCCACCGAGATCGTCGAACACATGAAGGCCATGGGACTGTTCGGGATCACGACGCCGGAGGAGTACGGCGGTCTCGACCTCGACAAGGTCTCGTTCACCCTCGTCTACGAGGAGCTCGCCCGAGGATGGATGGGCGTAGCCGGAATTCTCGGCAGCCACAACCTGTCGTGCTGGATGATCGGCAAGCACGGCACCGAGGAGCAGAAGAAGACTCTGCTGCCCAAGCTCGCGTCCGGCGAATGGCGAACGGGCGTCGGTCTCACCGAGCCCGGTGCCGGAACCGACCTGCAAGGCATCAAGACCACTGCGAAGCGCGACGGCGACCACTACGTCGTCAACGGTGCGAAGACATGGATCACCAACGCACGCCACGCGAATGTGCTTCCGGTACTGGTCAAGACCGACACCACCACGACTCCCGCGCACAAGGGAATGTCGTTGCTGCTGATCGACACCAGCACCGACGGGTTCGAGGTGCAGCGCGACATGGGCAAGCTCGGTTACAAGGGCACCGAATCGTGTGAGATCACCTTCACCGATGTGCGCGTCCCCGTCGATGCTCTTCTCGGTGGTGTGGAGGGCCGTGGCCTGCAGCAAGCACTGTCGGGGCTCGAGATCGGTCGCCTCAACATCGCCGGACGCAGTGTCGGCATCGCGCAGGCTGCCTACGACGCCGCCCTCGAATACGCGAAGCAGCGCACTGCATTCGGTCAGCCTATCGCCGAGTTCCAGGCCATCCAGCTCAAGATTGCCGACATCGCAACCCAGCTCCAGGCTGCACGGTTGATGACGTACTGGGCTGCATCACAGGCAGATTCGGGTAAGCGCGTGGACATGGAGGCCGGCATGGCGAAGTACTTCGCCTCCGAAGCCGCCATCACCGCCAGCCTCGAAGCCATGCGCATTCACGGTGGGTACGGCTACTCCACCGAGTTCGTCGTCGAGCGCCTCTACCGCGACGCCCCGTTGATGGCCATCGGGGAGGGAACCAACGACATCATGCGCACCGTCATCGCGAAGTCCCTCGTCGCGGGTACGGGAGTCATCGGATGAAGTCGGCTCTGACGTACCTCTACGTTCCCGGGGACGTGCCGGAGCGGTTCGACAAGGCACTGAACTCTGGAACTGATGCGGTGGTGTTGGATCTCGAGGATGCGGTCACCGCGGCGAACAAGGATCATGCTCGTGCGACGGTGGCTGCGTGGGTGGCTGCCTGCGATCCGGGTGACGTGCAGATTTGGGTGCGCGTCAATCCTGGGGCGTTGCAGGAGGATGATATTCGCGCGGTGATGCACCCGAACCTGACTGGTTTCTGGCTGCCGAAGGTGTCGTCTGCTCGCGAGGTCGAGCAGGCCGATGCTCTTTTGAATGGCAGTTGCGCGGTGGTGTCGCCCCTCATCGAGACGGCCGCCGGAGTGTTCGCCGCTCTTGAGATTGCCCGTGCGCCTCGGGTGCGGTTCCTTCAGATCGGGGAGGTGGACCTCGCTGCCGATCTGGGTGTCGACGGCTCGGCGGAGTCACTGTCGTTCGTGCGCGCTCAGGTGGTCGCAGCCAGCGTGGCGGCGGGGATCGATCCGCCGCCTGCTGCGGTGTCGCGGAACTTCCGCGATGCCGATGCATTCGAGGCCGATACCCGCACTCTGGCCGGTCTCGGCTTTGTCGGTCGTGCGTGTATTCATCCGGCTCAACTCGCTCCTGTACGAACGGTGTTCGTGCCCTCCGAGTTGGAAGTACGCGAAGCCGAGCAACTGCTGGCCGACTTGGAACGTGCCGAGTCCGGTGTGGCCGTCGACCGCAAGGGATTCCTGATCGACGAAGCCGTTGCCCGAACTGCTCGACGAGTGGTGGAGCGAGGTGCTGCGCGGGAGACGATCAGTACCTGACGTCAGCCGAAGGCGATGCGAAGCCCGACGTAGCCCTACAAGCGGTCAGGTTGAAGTTGCTCGCCTAACCGCCGCCGAACCGTTGTTCCGACCTCCGCCAGCGCTCGAGTTCAAGGACCGAGTGTCCGTTTGCCGATCGCGGCGCTCAGTGCGTCGAGCTCGGCCAGAACGTCGGTCGCCGCCCATATCTGGTTTCGCTTGCTCGTGGAGATCAACTCCAAGATGCCTGCCTCGGTCAGTCGACCAAGTGCGCGATACGCGCTGACATCGGTTGTTCCGGTGATCTCTGTCGCCATGTCTGCGTTAAGGATCGGCACCTCCAGCAGTCGGGCAAGCAGAGCTTCGTCAGCAGAATTGGCGCGAGGTTTTGCTACGTGTTTCCACGCACCCGGCAGCTCCGAGAGAGCGTGCGCCGACTCCGCTGACGCTTCGCTTGCGTGCACAGCGGCTGAAGCCAGATAGTGGACGAACTCGTCCGCCTGTCCACTGCGGTACCCCGTCAAGAAGGAGAAGTACCGAGTCGTGTCGGCGAGCATCGCCGAGGCCAGGGGAACGGTGATTCGACGAGTCAGGCCGCGTCGGCGCAATACCGCGCTGATCAATGCGCGTCCGATTCGGCCATTGCCGTCGGTGAACGGGTGGATGGACTCGAACTGTGCGTGAGCGATCGCGGCCTGCGCGATGATCGGCATGTCCGTGCGGTTCGCGAACACCAGCAAGTCGTCCATCAGTTCAGGGACGAGATCCGGCGGCGGTGGAACGTACAGCGCATTGATGGGTGTGTAGTCGCTGCCACCGATCCAATTCTGAACATCGCGTAGTGCGCCACTGTCTTTCGCAGTGTAGAAATCGGGAGCCATGAGAAGTCGGTGTGCGTCGAGGAAGGTGTCGAGCGACATCGGTCCACGGCCTGCAGCGTCGACCATCGTGCTCAGCGCGTGAACTGCGGCAAGTTGAGACTTGGCATCGGCGCTCGCCTTGCCCCCGGCCAATGCGCGACCGAACGCATGCCAACCGGCGTCGACACTCTCGATTTTGGATGACGCCACGGATTCGCTTCGGAGCAAGAAATCTGCGAGCGGCGCGAGGTGCTCTCCGAATCCTGCTTCGAGACGAGCTACCGCAATGATCGCAGCTTCCTGCGCCTGAGCGGCCTCGTTGGACGGCGAAAAGACCAGGTCTTTGATCGCAGGAGGGATCGACACCTCGATTTGACCAAGCGTGCGGTCGGCCTTCGAGCCTTGGCGATGTCGAGGCTGCCATTTCTTGGTTGTACGGGCATGTGGAGGCCACGGCATACCAACGCCTCCTTCGCGAAAATACGGCAATGACCATCTTAATGTACTTTGATGTACTTAAGTGTAGTCAAGAACGGCGTAGTTTGCGTTGACGAAGCGGCACAGGCCAAATGGGAACCCATTCCGCCCGAGCGCCGTCGTGCCTGGTACCAGACATTGCTGAGCTATCCGCCGATATGGTTCGGAGTATTTCCGATGCTCGAGACCCGAAGGCTGGTACTCGAAGGCGGATACGCGAACAGTGAGTCCTGGATCGACCTTGCGAAACGTGCTGAAGCAGTGGGCTTCACACCGCAGACGTGGCTGATCATTCGGCAGACCCTCGAGCTGGCCTACTCGAAGGATCGGTTCCCGTCGCATCCTGAGAACATGCCCAAGCGGCATGGAAACGGTGGCGTGGAGACGGTGGTGGTCGACCCCGAGGACTTTTCCGAGTGGCCAATGGCTGTTCGAGGCGGGGTATCGCGCGGGCGAGGCGACATGGCAGGCGCTGTCTCGCTGAAGCAGTCCACCAGGCCTTCGATAGGGCCGGCCTGTCAGTGGAACCGGCACGATCCCTACTGCGTCTGATCCTGTGGGGCGGCGATCTGGCCGCGTCGGGGAGTGTCGGGCGGTCTCGGATTCGGTGCGGCAGTCGCCGCGGGTGCTCTCATCGGCACCGTGATTCCAGTGCCGGGAGTCGGGACTCTCGTCGGTGCGGCCGGCGGGGCGATCGTCGGCATCTTTACTTCCGGCGCTGTCGACACCCTGTACACAGAAGGTTTGGGTAGCGTCGGCGACGCGATCAACGATGGTGCTGCGGCAGTTGCCGACACGGGATCAGCAATCGGGGAATTGGCGACGGGGGCGTGGGATGCGATTTTCTGACGTGCGGCCCCGCGAATTGCGGCGCTGGGTGGCATCACCGGGGTCGATGATCGCGCGAAGCGCGATCTTCGGGTTCGCGGCGCTGATTGCTCTGTACTTGTGCGTGGTGAGCGTCATGGAGGGAATGGTCGGTTAAGCGCTGTCGACTCTTGGATTCGCTGTGTTTTGCGTCAGCACAGCGGCTTTCGCGTGGACCAACGTGCGGTCGCTCAAGACAGGCTCTGACGTCCGGCGATGGGTGCAGGGATCGACCGTGCGCTACAACCCGGTGGCCTTGCGGTTGCTCGTCGTAATAGTCAGCTCTTTGTCGACCTGCACGATCGCGTTGGGTTTCACCTCGGGTGGGGCAGGATGGCTCCTAGCGGTAATGGGATTGTCGATGGCCTCGTTCCTTATTCCAATCCTGCTGCGCAGAATTCGCAGTGGCTACCTCGAGCTCTCGGACGACGGTATTCGCCACCGCGGCTGGGCATTCGACCTCCTGGTGCCATGGGTGGACATCAGAGACACTGCTGTGGTCATGGAGTCGTACCCGATGGTTCTGATCAGGGTCGACGAGTTGGCGAAGATGAACCGGCGCTTCACAACCTTGCTCTGGAGAATCGAACTCATGCCGAAAGGCCAATACATCGAACTCGACTGCAGACGCTTCGACATCCACCCGGTCGCGTTGGAACAATGGATTCGGTTCTACATCGACAACCCGGAGGCCCGAGTCGAACTTGAAACCGATGCAGCGGCAAAGAGGTTGACGAGCGTCGATGAATAGTGCGCATGGCAGACACTCGACCGGCCCGGTGCCGCGCTGACGTCAGCCGAAGGCGATGCGAAGCCCGACGCTCGCCGTGGCCCCACCGGCGCTGAGGATGAAGTTGTGCCGTCCTTCGTCGCGGAACACCATCTGCATCGGCAGGAACCAGAATCGATTCTCGCCGGTGAAACCGGCACCGGGGATCTTCAGGCCACGCTGATTCACGATGTGCTCGCCGTTCGCGTCGAGCACTTCGAGAGTCGCGGGAAAGTCCTTACCGATGTCGTCGGGTCCCGTCTGTAGTAGCGCGACCAGCCGGCATTCGAGCATGCGGGTGTCGCGAGGAACCGTGCACGAATCCCAGACACCGCCGAGAATGTCGAGCATGTCGTTGGAGGCTCGCGCGTACTCGGCGAAGAACAACCCGGTGATGTTCATCGGCTTCGCCTACCTCCTTCGATCGACACTGGCTTCGGAGTGTTCGCGACACACGGGGTCAGCAGTCGCGTCCACAACCCTAAGCGGTGGGTTCGTGTTCGGCTGCGCTGCTCATGCCTCTTCGCCGATGTCTTCGAGCCACAGGCCCGGTCGCTCTGCCAACATGCGTTCCATCAGTCGCACACATTCAGCGTCGTCGAGGACGTCGACCTCAACCCCATGTTCGCGTAGCAAGCTTTCCGACTTCTCGAACGAGCGGTTCTCGCCGATGACGATCCGAGGAATTTCGTACAGCAGAGCGGTTCCCGCGCACATGAAGCACGGGGACAACGTGGTGTAGAGGACAGAGTTGCGATACACCGAAGCCTGCAGCCGACCCGCTCGCTCGATACAGTCGGTTTCTCCATGGCGAATTGCGCTGTCCATCTGCACGCGGCGGTTCCGGCCCACAGCGAGCACGTCACCGTCGTGGACGAGTGCCGCGCCGATCGGAACGCCGCCTTCTTCCCAGCCGATCTGTGCTTGCTCCAGTGCGAGTCCGAGGAAGTACTCATCGGTGCGTGCGGGATCGGTCAAGGTTCCTCCTAGGTGACAACGAACTGCGAACGTGATCCGTGTCAGTCGACCAGGCGTCGAACAGATTGCCAATGGGCGTGCAGCCTGTTGTCAACGCGGATCGAGCGGCGGCACAGGAATGTCAGATGGATTGTTCAGAGTGATCCTGCAGCCCAGCGCATCCGCCATTGCGATAGCACCATCGAGTTGGACCGAGTCCTTACCGCCTTCGAGAGCTTGGACTGTCGATCGACCAACTCCCGCAAGCAATGCCAGTTCTGCGTGAGTGAGGCGCAATTGATGCCGACGAGCGACGAAGGATTCGGCCAGCTCACTCGAATGCACTCGGGTTCGTCGTCGCGGGGTGGCCACATTTGCTCCTTGTGCTTGCATCTACATGCATAGAGGAGATTACCCGTGGTAATTGTCGTGTGGAACCCGCTTACGCCTGCGTACTGAGGCATAGTGCTCGGTCCGAACATCGAATCATGCGTTTTCGCGCGGAGTTCCCTGCGATACTGAGCCGACATGGCCTGTGCCGAGGGCGGGTCCACGCATTCTCGACCGGTTCGGAGTTGCCATGTCCACGAGAACGTTCATTGCAATCACCGCAATAGCTCTCGCCTGCGTCGGCTGCTCCAGCAACCCCAACGAGACACCGAGCGATGCTGTTTCTGTGACGAGCAGCTCGAGCGCTACTGTCTCGGTATTGCCTAGCTCCACCGTCGTCGCTCCGGCTGCACCTGAGCCGCCGCCCGCTCCTCCGCCCCAACCAGTCACCTACGAGTGCGGAAACTTGGACCTGTATCAATCCGGCACTGCCCTGTACTCAGACGGAACAACAGGGTACGAAGCTGAATGCGACACGTACGTCGCGCCTGCGGCTCCTGAATTGCGATATTGCGATTACGGCGGCACTGCAGTCTTCACCGATGGCTCGTACGCGGTGAACGACCCGAGATGTGCTGCGACCGCGCCGTCGCCCGAGTCCGGCTATCCGTACAACGAGTCCGAAGATCGAAACGGTGATGGTGTCATGAATGGGTATGAGCGGTGCGGAGTTCTGTGTGGAGAGGAACCGACCAGCGGAGGCATACAAACCCAGTATGGCTGCGAGCAGGGCTACATCACCGGTCCGCAGTGTAAATAGAGCGACCCGCGATCGGCATTTTCCGTATTGAGGATCGCCCGTACGGCATAGTGACCACCACTGTCCGACGCGGTCGAAGGTGGAAGCTCTGTGAGGAACGCGCTCAGAAGCGGCAGCGACAAGTGGGTCGTCGTCGATGTCGAGACTTCGGGTCTGAAGGCGTCCCGTGATCGGGTACTCAGCGTGGCCGCTCTGACGGTCGACGAGGACGGACGGGTCGGACGCGAACTGTCGACTCTGGTCAACCCGGGCTGCGATCCCGGTCCGGTGCACATCCACAAACTGACGCCCGAACGACTTGCCGGTGCACCGACGTTCGACATGATCGCCCCGCAACTCATGGATTTGCTGGACGGTCGAACCATGGTCGCGCACAACGCGAGTTTCGACCACGGCTTCTTGAAGCTTGAATCGATGCGTGCGGGCATCGACATGCCGACGAAGCAGCGATTGTGCACCGTGGCATTGTCGAGGCGACTACAACTCGATACGCCCAACCACAAGCTGTCCACCCTCGCAGCGCACTGGAAAGTGTTGCAGTCCAATGCACACGACGCCTACGACGATGCCCGCGTGCTGGCGCAGGTGTTCACCCACAGCGCTCGACTGGCCAGGTCGCTCGAACTTCCCCTTCCCGTCGTCACGTGCACCGAGCGACTGACTCTGTATCCGGATACCGTTCCTCGCACACATTGCACGTGGGAGAACCCTGGTCCTCTTGATGAGGACGGCGGTCTGATTCAGGGCATGCGCGTCGTGATCAGCGGCGACACGCGCATTCCGCGATTGCGTTTGGCCGCTCAGCTCACCGAAGCGGGCCTGGACGTAATGAACTCCGTCAGCCGGTTCACCAGCGTGGTGGTGTGTTCGGATCCCACAACGGAAAGCCGAAAGGTCGAACGGGCTCGCGCCCATGGCCTTCGGATAATCTCGGAGTCGGAGTTGCTCGACTTACTCCGGGATGTGCAGCCAGGAACGCCGAAAGGTACTCGGCCGCAGACCCAGCCGAAGCCACCCGTGCAGCAGCCCGATCCAGTCGCCAAGCCCTGGCAGACAAGAAGGGTCTTGGTCATGGGTGGTTCGCATGCGGAATCCGTACTGATGCGTTCTCGCCTGATCCAACTCGGGGCCACACCGGCTGTGAATCTCAGCGCAGGCGTCACCGACATCCTGATCCTGGACGGTGGCGACGGAGATCCGCGGATGCCGAAGGTGAGAGAACGGGATCTCACAGTGCTGACGCCCGCATCGATCGACCGCGAGCTGAAGATCGAGGAGCCTGCTCCGCTTCCGGCGCGGCGGTCTCGAATCGCCCCGCTGGTGCCGCGTGGTGGTGTCGTCGATCTGGATCCCAGCGTCACCATGCTGACGCTGAACAGTTCGTGGCGAGCCGACGAGTCCGAGCGGGTGGGCGTCGACGTCGTCGCATTCCTGGTCAACGACGACGAATTGGTATCCAGTGACGAGGATTTCGTTTTCTACAACGCTCCGGCTACCTCGGACGGCGCCGTCTCGATGTCCATTGACGGAGACAGTGAACAGGGTGTGCGGATCGATCTGGCACTCGTTCCCGAAGAATGCGCCCGTATCGTCATCGCCGCAGCCATAGACGGCGACAAGACATTCGGCGACGTCGGTGCCGTCTCGGTATCGCTCGATGGAGTCGATTCGACGGTCGCCACGGCAGTGCTCGACGCAGCGACGACCGAACAGTCGATGCTGCTTGCAGAGATCTACCGCCGGGGGAGCCTTTGGCGCTTCCGACCCATCGGTCAGGGCTACGACGACGGATTGGCTGAACTCGCCGTCAGATACGGCGTCGAGGTCGACAGCTAGCTGACCCTCCTCACTTATACGCGCTGTCCACGCGGTGGGCCGCACCGCTGGCATTCGCCGTCTCATAGGTCTCAGACGATCAAGCTGTCAGTGGAGGTGTCTACGCTCGTCACCAATTGATCGGCCGAATGCGTAGGGGGACAACATGGTGGCTCTGTCTGCAGTATCAGCACTGGTAGCGGTTTGCGTGCCGCTCATCGCGACCACTCTGTGGCGAATGCGGGATGAGAATCTCAGCAGCCGCGCGAGGACGCTCGCCAGGGCTTACGAGCGGAAGGAACGGCAATTCGTCTTCGCAGAGAACCTGGAAGCGATGGGTTTGCCCAACGAGGCAGCCAGGTCTCGTTACGACGGACTTTATGCGTTCTACCGGGTCGGTGTGCAATGGAGCTATCGGCAGTCCAATCCGGCCGAGTTCGTAGCCGCCTTCGCCGGAGGGTTGGCCGTTCTCCTGGGTGTCGGCATGGCACTGATAGCTCCTCGGTCGTTACTTACATCGGTCCTCTCAGCCGGCCTGGTCTGCGTAGCCGCGGTGGCTTACGTAGCGTGGGGGTGGTTTGCGTTTCGTGAAGTTCGACGAACCAAGCCTCGAATCGAAGCGTTGGTCACGGATTTCGCATCGGTGTGCGGTTTGAGGGTGTCGCGCTGAGACGCAGCGAACGTCGACGTGGGAGAAGTGTTCTCCTACACCAACTCGATGACCTCCAACGCTCCGTCGGCGTGTGAGCTACGCAGTCGCTTCTTGTCATATTTGCCCACACTCGTTTTCGGAACCTCGTCGATGAAGGTCCAGCGTTCGGGCAACTGCCAATGCGCGACGCGACTGTCGAGGAACTCCTTCAATTCCTCGGCCGTCACCGAGGCACCCTCGCGGACAACGACAGCCACCAGAGGCCGTTCATCCCACTTGGCGTCCGGCACACCGATGACCGCGGCCTCCCGCACGGCCGGGTGTCCCATCACCTGGTTCTCGAGTTCCACCGAGGAAATCCACTCGCCACCGGACTTGATGATGTCCTTGGAGCGATCGGTCAGTCGTAGGTAGCCGCCTTCGGAGATCGTGCCCACGTCGCCGGTCCGCAGCCAGCCGTCGTCGAACTTGTCGTCTGCGTCGGCGCGGTAGTAGCTACCGGTGATCCACGGGCCACGCACCTCGAGTTCGCCGACGGTCTTGCCATCCCACGGCAACACCTCACCGGCATCGCCGACGAGGCGTGCTCGCACTCCGGCCACGAATCTGCCTTGTGTGCAGCGCAAGTCGAACTCGTCCTCCGGAGACAGGCCGGCGTCGGGCTTGCCGGAAGTGCCCAGTGGTGAGGTCTCGGTCATGCCCCACGCCTGCGAGATATGCACGCCGTACTTCTCGTGGAATGCCTTCATCAGACTCGGCGGGCACGCGGCACCGCCGACCACCACGTCACGCAGACTCGACAGATCCGCTGGGTGCTCGTCCAAGTGAGCGAGCAGGGCCTGCCAGATCGTCGGAACCGCGGCCGCCGCCGTCGGATGCAACGTCGACATCATCTCCGCCAACGGAGCCGGCTGTAAAAACCTGTCGGGCATGATCAGCGACGCACCGACCATCAGCGCTGCATAGGGCAAGCCCCACGACATCGCGTGGAACATCGGCACGATGGCCAAGACCTTGTCGGACTGCGCAATCGCCATCGCGTCGGTCATGCAGGCCTGCATCGAATGCAGGTAGATCGAGCGATGCGAATACACGACCCCCTTGGGGTCACCGGTGGTGCCCGAGGTGTAACACATTGCGGCAGCGGATCGTTCGTCGAGCTCGGGCCAGTCGAACTCCTCCGGCTGACCCGCCAGCAGGTCCTCGTAACCCAGCACTTCGATGCCGTCGGGTGCAGTAACCTGCGCCGGGTCGACGCCGACCACGATGAGATGACGGACGGTCTCGAACGTCGGCAGCAAGGGTGTCAGCAGGGGAAGCAGGCTCGCGTCGGCGATGATCACCTGATCCTCGGCATGGTTGACGATGTAGGTGAGCTGCTCGGGGAAGAGTCTAATGTTCAGCGTGTGCAGTACCGCGCCCATCGCAGGAATCGCCATATAGGCCTCCATGTGCGGGGCGTTGTTCCACATGAAGGTTCCGACGCGCTGATCGTCGTCGACGCCGATCGACCGTAGACCGTGCGCCAGTTGCGCTGCCCGCCTGCCCAATTCCCCGAAGGTGACCGTAGTGGGGCCGCCGTCGGTCCAGGTGGTGATCTCGGCCGAGGAGTGAATGGACGTCCCGAATCGAACCAGCTGGCCGATAGACAGTGGGGTGTCCTGCATGGTGCTCTTCATCGATCTCGCTCCTGAAGTCTCGGCTTACACGTCGTTGTGCTCCGCGTCACACCATGCACGATACGGACTTACTCGGACGCGTGGTCGCGGGTACCTCGGATTCGGGCGTCGACCTCGCGAACCATGTCCCGATAGATCTCCGACGCGGGATCGATGACAGCGAAGTGACCGCCCGGACCCTCGATCGAGGCGACCGAATCGGAACCGGCCGACGCCGCGGCGTAGTACGCTCGGCTGATCTCGAGCAGGTTGGGATCGTCGTCCAGTGCACTCACCACAAGATGCGGGACACCGAGCGGAAGCCTCGAGATCGGTGACGATGCCTCGTACGTCTCTTGTGCACCGGCGAATCGCGCACCGATTGCATTCGAGACCGCGCCCTCGCCGAGCCACCTCTCGTCCCCGACCCGCAGATCGAGTACCCCGGCCAGACTGACTGCGAGAGCGGGTGACATCGGCTTTCCTGCCGAGTCGGCCGCAAGTCGCAGCGCGAGTTGACCGCCGGCCGAGTGGCCGAAAAGAGCCGTTCGAGACAGATCCAGATCGCCGGGCGCAGTGTTCAGCGCAGCGAGGGCAGCGGCCACGTCCCCGGTCATCGTTTCCCAGCCGTGTTCGTCGGGTCGACGGTATTCGACGTTCCACGTCGCGTAACCGCGCTCCGTCAGGTCTACGGCCATTGCGTCCATCAGGTCGAACTCCCAGCGCGAACGCCAGTACCCACCGTGAATGAGCACGGCAACGGGAAAGGGGCCAGCACCTGCCGGCACGCGCAATTCGGCGCGCTGCTCCGGGTGATCCCCGTACGCCACGATCGTGCCGGGGTGGAAGCGGTGGAAATACACGCTGTCGATCGCGAATCGCAGACCGTCGAGTCCGCGGCCGCGAATGTGAGTGCGAATTCCATCGGATCGATCCGGTGCGCACTGCCCGAGGTCGACTCGAATGACACTGCTGTACGACGACGTGTCGACGGGAATTCTGTCGCCGGGAACGACGATCACCTCATCGGATCCGGTTGCAGCGTCGACGATTCCGCCGGACAGCCCGCGTGCGTCGAGAGCCCTGGCCACCAGTTCTTGCGCGGTGGCGAGATCGGCGAACACCCCAGGCGCGGCAATGATGTCGATGTGCTTCGAGACGTCGTTCATGGGTTTCACGCTACCCATCGGGCGTCGACCGAGCCCGAACTGCGAGTTCGGGCTCGGTCGAAGGACGCGAATCAGGCGTCGACGGCCTCGTTCAGCTCACGCAGCCGGGGCAGTGCGCGGTTGGTGAGCAGGTCCTCGCGGGTCTCGGCGGAGACAGCCATGCTGTCCTTCCACAGTGAGCGGCCTGCCATCGCTCCGCGGGCACCGTTGGCGACGGCGATGCGGACCTGCTCGATGAACGTCTCGTGATCGACACCCGCCGAGAGCACGGCCCACGGAACACCCTGTGCCGCTTCGGTCACCGCCGCGCAGTCCTCGGCCGAGCCGGGGTACGGCAGCTTGAGTACCTTGGCACCGCACTCGACCGAGATGCGTGTGGAGTCGGCGATGATCTTGCCGAAGCCGGCCTTGTAATCCTCGTCCGACTCGCCCTCGAGCTGGTAGGTCAGGATCTCGACGATCAGCAGCAGACCCTCGGCGGAGCAAGCCTTGACGAGGTCGCGGATCTCCTCGGCAACACGGGAATCGACGCCCTGCTGCTCGGGGCGCATGTAGAACAGCATCTTGGCGACATCTCCGCCGAGATCACGCACGACGCGCGGAGTGACACCGTCGACGAAGCGGGTGTAGCGCAGACCGTCGGTCTCCTCGAAGCCCGAGGCATCCATGCCGACCACCAACGCGGTGTTGCGCGAGAGCACACCGTCGTCGACGATCTTCGGCAGTGCTACCTCCGGGTCCAGCAGGATCGCAGGCGCGTGATTGCCGAGGTAACGAACCAGATCGGCCTTGGCCTCGGCGAGCTGCTCGACGGTGATCGAGCCCGGTCCGTCGGTGGCGTCCTTCATGACGGCTTTCATGCCATTGCGCTGATCTCCGGCGACGATGAGCATGTTGCCGTCTGCGGTGGAGATGGCAGCCATTCCGCGACGTTCGAGGGTGGTGAGTTCGTTCATCTTCTTCTCCTGGTGGGTGTTGGGGTCGAGCGCAGTCAAGACAACGTTGTCTCACTGCAGAAATGTGGGCTCAGATTTCTATGAGCGTCAGTAGGCGGGCAGCGAACAGTGCTGCACCGTAGGCGGTGTCCTGCGAGCGGGTCGAGACCGAAACGCCGGGCAGCACCTGAGCTCGTGCGTCTCGCACGCTGGCCATCCCGGCCCAGCCGCCGGTGAGCAATGTCGTCCTGGCGGGCGGCACCTCGGCGTCGAGTGCCTCGATGAGTCGAGCCACTTCGTCGTTGCCGTGCAACAGAATCGAACGGAACAGCTCCGCCGAATCGATCCCGTCGGTGCGGACCGTGATGGACAGAACGCCGTCGTCGTTGCGGGCACCCGCGATGTCGATACCGCCATCGGTGAACGGCCCACCTTCAGGCAGAGCGCACACTCGCTGATCCAGTAGATCGCGTCCGGCTCGATCGTTGATGTCGCACAGCTGCAACGCCCGTCGCATCAGCAAGCCGGTCTTGACTCCGGCAACGAGTACGTGTTGGCCCGGCACCACGTGACGTACCGAGTTGATGAGATGCTCGGCGAGTCTGCTCCGCGCGGCCGTGGTCAATGGAGCGTCGAGTACCCGCAGCAGAACCTCGGCGGTGCCCATCGACACGTGGTACCGGTCGTGAGGGATCGCTCCGCCGGACACTGCGGACACGAGATGGTCGTGACCGGCCACGGTCAATCGAGCGCCGGCGATCGTCTCGGGAAGACTTGCCGCGTCGGCAGTTCCGAGATCTGTTCCGGCGTCGACCAAGGGCGGCATGAAATCGGCTCCGACGCCCAAGTGCGCCAACATCTCCGACCACGGTTCGCCGCTGTCCTGATCGAGTAGTCCGGTGCGCGAACTCAGCGAGTAATCGGCCACGGCGCGGCCGCCGAGGGACAGGACGACGAACTCCGGCAGGTTGAACCAGCGAAGCCCGGTCAAGCTCAGTCCGTTGTCGCGCAGATGCGCGATCTTGACGACGGAGACCTGCACACCGACGGGAAGCCCGGTCTTGCCGGCGAACCGATCGCGCAATTCGGCCGGCAGGTTGTCGACCTGCTCCTGCCCGCGCGGATCGAACCAGGCGAAGGCCGGCGCGCGGACAACGTTGTCTTCATCGAGAAGGAAGCCCGTCTCGCCCATTCCGGACACCGCGATGGCGTCGATGCGGGCGGCCGGATCGCCGGTGACGTCGTGCAGCCGACGCGCGACGGCGTCGAGCAACTGCCCGATGGTGGCCAGCAAGTCCTCTGCGGCGAGGTCGGTGGTTCCGCCCGGGCCGTGCCGCCACGGTGTGGGACTCTGCTCGATGAGCAGTTCGGTGCCGGCATCGTCGGTGACGAGCACTTTGACGCCGGTGCTCCCGAGGTCCAGTCCCGCAACAAGTCTGGGGTTCACGGAGTTGGTCTCATTTCTGTACGGGTAGGGGGAGGGCGTGCGAGAGTCTTTCCACCAGCGTGGTGGGCGCGACCTGTTGCTCCGGTTCGAGATAAGGATCGTCGAACCGCTGCACCAGGCGATCGAACGCGAGGGTGCCGATGCGATACGGGTCTTGGTCTATGCAGGTCACCGACGGGCTGACGGCGTCGGCGAGCGAGAAGTTACCGAACGAGACCATCGCCACGTCGGTGCGGTCGATTGCGTGCAGCACCGACACCACGGCCGTGGCATGTCGCGCATTGGCGACGAAGAAGGCGGTCGGCGGATTGCGCAGTGCCAGTAACTTCTTGACGACGGGCCGCACCGAATCCGCGGCATGCGACACCGGAGGAGCGAGTGCGGCCTCGGGCTTCTGGCCGAGGTCCGCGAGCACGTCGAGATACGCCTGCCGGCGCAACTGGGCGGTCTGCAGTCGATCGTCGAAGCCGAGCAACGCAATTCGGGTGTGCCCGCTTGCTACCAACTTCTCGACGGCGCGCTTGGCAGCACCGTAATCGTCCACGATGACCGAATCGAATCCCGAGATCGAGCGGTCGATGGTCACCGTGGGCAACGTTCGACGCCGCGGCACGAGGAAATCGCTGTGATCGCCGACCGGCGCAAGGATGATCCCTCGCACATGTTGCCCGGCAAGCAGGGCCAGCTGATCCCGCTCGCGCTGAGCATCGAACCCGGTGCTGCCGACGATGACCGCAAGACCGTGTTCGAGCGCGCGATCCTCGACGGCACTGACCAGGGATGCGAAGAAGACGTCGTCGATGGAGTCGACGATGATGCCGATCGTGTTGCCGGACCCCGATTTCAGCGACCGAGCAGCAGAATTGGGAACGTAGTTGAGCGTCTGCACCGCGGCTTCGACGCGCTCACGCAACTCCGGCAAGACCGTATCCACGCCGTTGACGACGCGTGAGACGGTCTTGAAGCTGACGCCTGCCAATGCGGCGACGTCTTTGATGCTTGCGCGCTCGGTCACGTGAACTCTCGATCGGAGGAGTGTGCTCGCGGTATCAAGGGTGCGAGACAACGTTGTCTTGTATGATTCCCTCTATGACTCATGTCTGTCAAGACGTCTCCGTGATCGATCGCGAACGGCTGCCGGTTGTGATGGTTGCCGGTGCTGCGGGAAGTGGCAAGACGACTCTCGGTCGAGAGCTTGCCAGACGGTTCGGTACCGCACTGCTCGACTTGGACACACTCACCAATCCGCTTCTCGACGAACTGGATTCGTTGCTGGACGGCCCACACTGGAACAGTGCGGGACCGCACTCGGAACGCATCCGAGTCGGCCGATACGCCGTACTGCTCGCTGCTGCGCGGGACCTCGTGGAGATCGGTCAGCGCCCCGTTCTGGTCGCACCGTTCACCCGCGAATTGACTGCCGGCGCTGAGTGGGAACGATTGGTCTCGCACCTGGCCCCCGCTGCATCGTTGGTCGTGCACGTCGACGGGTCGCCGGAGCTGTTGGCGCGCAGGCGTGCTGCGCGTGGGGCGGAGCGTGATGCCCATCGGCCGGTGGATGCTCCGGCGGCCAAGCCGCTCGTTCCCCATTTGAGGGTCGATGCCGAACTCTCGACCCCACTGCAGGTCGATCTGGTTGCGCACGCTCTCGAGGATCAGTCGCAGCGGTGATCGGTTCCGGGCGTGCAGGATCGACGCTCGATCAGCTCGACGCCGAGGATGTTGCGGCGTTTGTAGCGCTTGCTCGGATTCTCGATCCGTCCCAGCAGACGCTCGATGGCCAACCGGCCGAGGCGAGCGGGATTCTGATCGATCACCGTCACCGGTGGCATCACTGCATCGGCAAGGGGAAAATCGCCGAATCCGACGAACGCCAGATGTAGCAGATTCATCTGCTGCAGAACAGGCACGCATGCCATCGCCACTCGCGCGTTGGACAGAAACAATGCGGTAGGCGGACTTTCGAGTGCAGTCAGGTCGGTCAGAGCCACCCGGGCATCCTCGCGGTCCAACACACCCAGAGCGACCAGAGTGTCGTCGAAGTCGATTCCGCGTGCCTGCAACGACTCCCGATACCCCTCGAGCCGGTTTCGGCTGGTCGGGATGCCGGCACTGTCGCCGATGACTGCGATTCGGGTGTGTCCCAGGTCGAGGAGGTGGTCGGTGGCCAACACCGCCCCGCCGTGATCGTCGTCGACGAAGCTGTCTGCCTTGAGTCCGTCGGGAGCCCGATCGACGAACACCGTGGGGGTCTTGTCGATCCAACGCTCCAGATAGGAGTGGTGTGCGCCGGTCGGCGCGATGATCAAGCCGCTCAGTTGTCTACGCAGCAGCGACTCCACCAGAGCCTGCTCCTGATCGCCGTCGTGACCGAGGCTGGTGACCAGAACGGCCATGTCGTCCTGTCGCGCTCGTTCCTCCACCGCGCGTGCAATGGAGGAGAAGAAAGGATCGTCGATATCAGGAACGGCGACTCCGATGGCTGCCGCCTGACCGTTGCGGAACGACGTGGCCATCGTATTGGGCACGTAGTTCAGCGAATTCAAGGCCTCGGTGACGCGGGCACGGGTATCGGGGTCGACGTGAGGGTCGTTGTTGTACACCCGTGAGACGGTCTTGGCGCTGACCTTGGCCAGCGCCGCGACGTCTTGCATGGTGGTCATGATCTACCCCCGTCTGCTCGTCATCGTCTCGTCATCGACTGGTGTAGCCGCCATCGACCGGCAGCGACACTCCGGTCACCATGGAAGCATCATCGCTCAGCAGGAAGGCAATCGGCGCGGCAATCTCGTCTTCGGTGGCCCACCGTCCCAGCGGCATCTGAGCCAGGAACGGCTCCTCGATCTCGGGGCGACCCCAGTAGAACGCAGACATCTCTGTCATCACGACCGTCGGGTTGACACCGTTGACTCGAATTCCGTGTCGGCCGAGCTCGAGTGCGGAGACGCGAGTGATGTTGTCCAGGGCCGCTTTCGAGGAGCCGTACGAGATGTGGCCGGTGAGGGCAACCAGGCTGGCCTGGCTCGAGACGTTGACGATGGCACCGGCACCCGCGGCGATCATGGCCGGGACGGTGTACTTGATGACCAACAGTGCGCCGCGCGCATTGATGGCGATGACCTTGTCGAAGATCGAGATGTCGGTGTCCTGAGGTGTGGCGATCTCGCCGCCGAATCCTGCGCAGTTCACCACGCCGTACAGCTCGAGACCCTCGACGGCCTCGCGGACGCTGTCCTCGGAGGTCAGATCGAAGGCCAGGGGCGTGGCGCCGGTCTCGTCGGCCAACTTGTTCAGCGCATCCACCGATTGGCCCGCCGCGACGACGTCGGCACCGTCGGCCACCAATCGCCGCACGGTCGCCGAGCCGATGCCTCCGCTGGCACCTGTCACCAAGATCTTCCGGCCGTCGAACTTCGCCATGGGGGTCTACCTTCACTGTCTCCGAATGGTCATGTCATCGATGTCATCGGCTCCGTAAAGCTCGTATATGTCATCGGTGTCATGGACGGTACCTCAGCCCGCTTGCGCGAGCGTCGAAAACGGCAAGATTGCGTATCGGCGCAGTTCAGAGACGGTACCTTTCGGTCCGATATCGGCTTCTCGCAGGCGTGCCACCGTGGGTGACGCCGGTGTCCATGTCACCGGTGACATGAATTTTCGCGAAACGCGTGACAACGCGAGTTGTGTGGGTCACACTCGTTAACACAGCGAGCCCCGTAGGGAGCTCGACCTGCTTCGCAGACCACGTCCTCGGACCGTACTGCGGGCGCCGGTGGGGGTGTCCATCCCGCACTCGAAGCTTTCTCGATTCGACCTAGGAGTATCCATGGCCAGCGTTGCACCTGTTGCGACACCGATCCTCGAAGCGAGGGGATTGTCGAGGAGTTTCGGAAACGTGCGCGCCCTCGACGATGCCGACTTCGACATCTACCCGGGTGAGGTCGTCGCCCTCATCGGGGACAACGGCGCAGGCAAGTCGACGATGGTCAAGGCGCTCTCGGGCAGCCTGGCCGTCGACACCGGCGAGATCCTGTTCGACGGCACCGCGGTCGATCTCGACAGTCCAACCGTCGCAGCAGAACTCGGCATCGAGACGGTGTTCCAGGATCTCGCTCTCGCGCCGCACCTCAACGCGCAGCAGAACATGTTTCTCGGACGCGAACTGCCGGCGAAAGGGCTGCTCGGCCATCTCGGTTTTCTCGACGTCTCCACGATGCGCAAGCAGTCGCAGGACGCGTTGAACGAACTCGGAGCCACCGTGCGTAGCCTGACCGTCCCGGTCGGAGCGATGTCGGGTGGGCAGCAACAAGCCATTGCCATCGCGCGAGCCGTCGCCTGGGCCAAGGGCGTCGTCTTTCTCGACGAGCCGACCGCAGCGCTCGGAGTGGTACAGACCCGCAACGTGCTCGACACCATTCGCCGCGTGGCGGACAGGGGAGTGGCCGTGGTGTTCATCAGCCACTCCATGCCGCACGTGATGGAAGTTGCCGACCGGGTTCAGGTGCTGCGAATGGGCAAGCGCGTGGCCACCCTCGACGCCAAGAACACGACCATGGAAGAACTCGTCGGCGCGATGACCGGCGCAACCACCGGAGCGACACGATGACGAACCAGACCATCAGCCCCTCCCTCGAGCCGATGCCGCCCGGAGACACACCGTCTCGACACTCCTTCGATCTCGTCGAAGCGCTCGGTAAGTTGGCCCGAGTTCAGGTGTTCCAGATCGTGCTCGTATTGGCTGCGATCTGCATCGTGTTCTCGATCATGGCTCCCGGCAGCTTCCCCGAGTGGGGCAACATCCGCCAGATCATCCAGAACGTATCCATCCTGGCCGTTCTCGGCATCGGCATGACCTTCGTGATTGTCACCAGCGGTATCGATCTCTCGGTCGGCTCCGTTCTCGTTTTCTCCGGCGTCGTCTCGGCCAAGACCATGGCCGCGATCGGCGGCGACGGATGGGGAGTTGCCGCTGTCGGAATTGTGGTGGCACTGGGGTGTGGCCTCTGCTGGGGATTGCTCAACGGTTTCCTTATCGGTAAGGCCAACGTGCCTCCGCTGATCGTGACTCTCGGGACCCTGGGTGGCGCTCTCGGGCTCTCACAGGTCATCACCGGAGGTGTCGACATCCGCGACGTGCCACCGGTTCTGGTCGATACCATCGGCTACGGCAACTTCCCGGCCACCACCATTCCCCTGATCTCGAGCATCGCTCTGGTATTGGTCGTCATCTTCGGAATCGTGCTGCATCGCACCAAGTTCGGCCTCTACACCTTTGCCGTCGGATCCAAGGAGCAGTCTGCTCGACGCGTCGGCATCAAGGTGGACATGCACCTGGTCAAGGTCTACGCACTCTCCGGTACTCTCGCCGGGCTCGCGGGCATTCTGTCTCTGTCCCAGTACGGCACCACCGCCATCGCCGGTCAATCGCAGACCAACCTCAATGTCATTGCGGCAGTGGTCATCGGTGGAACGAGCCTCTTCGGCGGCATCGGAACCATGTTCGGCACCGTCGTCGGACTCTTCATCCCAGCCGTGCTGCAGAACGGTTTCGTCATCGTCGGAGTCCAGCCGTTCTGGCAGCAGGTCGCGGTCGGTGCTGTCCTCATCGCAGCGGTCTACTTCGATCAGCGTCGACGCGACGCGGCGAGCCGAGGTCAATCGCCCAGCTCTCTCAAGAAACTCTGGTCCCGAAGTCCCTAGCTCCGGCCAGCTTCCAAACTCCCTCTATCGCAAACCCTTTACAAGAAAGTCGACCATGATCACATCACGCACCGCCGTCGTTGCATTGAGTGTCGCCTCGGTCTCCGCTATGTTCCTGGCGGGTTGTTCGTCCGACTCCGGAAGCGGTGGCGGCGGCGGCAACATCGCCTTCATCCAGGGCGTCAGCGGCGACGAGTTCTACATCAGCATGCAGTGCGGAATCGAAGCTGCGGCCAAGGATGCAGGCGTCACCGTCGACACCCAGGGCCCGGTGAAGTTCGATCCCACCTTGCAGAAGCCGATCGTGGATTCGGTTGTCGCATCACGCCCGTCGGCGATCCTCATCGCGCCCACCGACGTCGCCGCCATGCAGGCGCCCCTCGCGGCAGCCTCCAAAGCGGGCATCAAGGTCGTCCTCGTCGACACCACCCTGGAAGACCCGTCCATCGCGGTCTCCTCCATCTCGTCCGACAACAAGGGCGGTGGGGCAGAGGCGTTCAACGCGATCGAGCGTCTCAGCCCGGCCGGCGGCAAGGTGCTCGTCATCTCCACCGATCCCGGTGTATCCACCGCCGACGCCCGTGTGGAGGGCTTCGAGGAAGCCGTCGGTGCCAACCCTGCCTTCGACTACCTCGGCGTGCAGTACAGCCACAACGACCCGGCCGAAGCTGCTCGTCTCGTCTCGGCCGCCCTGGCCAAGGATCCCGACATCACCGGCATCTTCGCCGCAAACACGTTCGCAGCCGAGGGGACCGCGACCGGAGTTCGGCAGGCGGGCAAGCAGGATCAGGTAAAGATCATCGGCTTCGACGCAGGCCCCGCACAGGTGAAGCAGCTTCGTGAGGGAACAGTCCAGGCGCTGATCGCCCAGCAGCCCGACACCATCGGAACGGACGGCGTTGCGCAGGCCATGGCCGCCATCAACGACCAGCCGGTGACCGCCGAGATCTCGACCGGCTTCCACGTCATCACCGCCGACAACATCGACGGCGAGGGCGCGCAGTACGTCTACAAGTCGTCCTGCTGATCCCTGACGTGTGACCCCTTGAACTGCGGTGGTGCTCCTGGTGGCAGAACATGCCCGGGAGCGCCACCGCTCACCACGTTCATCCGACCCCGAGGACCTGTCATGATCGAGCTTCGTCGCACCACATCGAATGATCTGCCTGCGGGCGTCGCGAAGCCCGAGTACGACGCGGACGAACTGCACTGCGGTGTGGTGCATTTCGGGGTCGGTGCGTTTCACCGCGCGCACCAGGCCGTCTACTTCGATCGCCTGCTCTCCGCCGGTCATCTCGACTGGGCGCTGTGCGGAGTGGGAGTCCTGCCGGGAGACAGGCGAATCGGGGAGGTCCTCGACGCTCAGGATCATCTCTACACGGTCGTGACCGTGGACCCCGATGGCCGACGCGATGCGCAGGTTGTCGGTTCGGTCGCGGATTTTGTTTTCGCACCCGACGATCCGCAGGGGGTGCTCGACGTGCTCAGCTCACCCGCCACGATGATCGTGTCGCTGACCATCACCGAGGCCGGCTACGGCGTGAACGATGTGACCGGGGTGTTCGAGCCGACCGACCCCGCGGTGCTCGCCGACCTCGAGGACCTCTCCACGCCATCGAGTGTCTTCGGGTTCCTCACCGTTGCTCTCGCAACCCGTCGCTTCCATGGAATCCCGCCGTTCACCGTGATGTCCTGCGACAACATCGTCCACAACGGAACGGTCACTCGCACCGCGCTGACGTCCTTCGCGCGCCACCACGACAGCGATCTGGCCGACTGGATCGACGCCACAGCCGCCTTCCCCAATTCGATGGTCGACCGCATCACACCGGCCACGACGCCCACTGTCGTCGACGACCTGCGGCGTGACTTCGGCATCGACGACCGCTGGCCGGTCCAGTCGGAATCGTTCTCGCAGTGGGTACTCGAAGATTCCTTCTCGTTCGGGCGACCGCCCTTCGCCGACGTCGGCGTGCAACTCGTGACCGACGTCGCCCCCTACGAGCACATGAAGCTGCGTCTGCTCAACGGTTCTCATCAGGCCATGAGCTACCTCGGCATCCTCGCCGGTTACACCCATGTGCACGAGGTGATGGCCAGTCCTGACCTGCGCGAATTCGTCGCGTCGTACATGCGTGCCGAGGCTGCCCCGACGCTGGCGCCGGTACCGGGAATCGACCTGGATGAGTACACCGAGCAACTGCTGCAACGATTTTCGAGTCTGGCGGTTCGTGACACTCTCGAACGTCAGATCGTCGACGCATCTGCCCGCATCCCGAAATTCGTGCTGCCGGTGATCCGAGACCGACTTGCCGAGGACCGATCCGTCGATCATGCCGCTCTGGTCCTCGCCGCGTGGTGCGGAGTCCACGAGCGCGGGGACGTTCCGATGGTCGACGCCGATTCCGAACGCCTGCAACGGTTGTCGTGGGAAGACCACGACAACCCGGGAGCGTTTCTGACCAACCGGGCGGTGTTCGGGGATCTTGCGGGCAGCCCGAGACTACGAGGTGCGTATCAGCGAGCCAAGCGTTCGCTGCAGGACAGTGGTGCGCGTGGTGCTGTGCGCCGGGTGCTGGAGCAGTCGTCGGCTGGTCAGACCTTGTAGTAGACCACCTGGTGGCTGGTGGCCAGCAAACTCCCGCCCTCGGTCCACAATTCCGCAGTTTGGTCGAAGTAGCCCTGGTGGAAGCGGCGCGCTCGGGCCGTGCCGAGGATGTATCCGTCGGCGTGCTGCTCGAGATCCTCGGGCGTCGCGAAGTAGTGGGTCGTCAGGGAAATGGTGCCCGCCGGAACGTACGTGCCCAGCCGCTGGAAGATTCGCGGATAGAACACATCGCTGAGCGAGGTCAGGGCTGCGAAGTCCAGCGGCCGCGGCGGGGTGTCACGAATCCACAGCGTCTCTGTTGAGTCTGATGATTCCTGATCACTCAGTGCGCCTGCTACGAAACGCATCTCGTAGTTCTGAGCCCACGCGATGGCATCGGGAAACCCGCCCTGCTTCGTGTCGGCAGGGGAGCGAACGGTTGGGGCCGTTGCCTCGATGCTGTCCCAGGTGTCACGTCGCGCACCGAACACCGCTGTTGCGGTCGTGGCCACCGCACCGTTCTGCGTCAGTTCGAGATACCAGTGCTGGTTGCTGCGGTTGGTCCGCACCGGGCGGGCGGAAATCTCGAAATCACCCTCGGCAACCGGTCCGGCGAAATTCACAGTCAGTGAGACCGGCGTTCCCAGGCAATCCGGGTGCAGTTCGACGGCCCGGATGAACGTCGCCGCGGTGATACCCCCGAACGGGCCGACCATGTTGTTGTACGGCGGCGACGTCTTTCCGTTGTAGGTGCCGTCGCCGACCACGTCGAGCGCGACTGCCTCGTCGAACGGATGCATGGTTCTCCTACTGCCTCGGACGGTGTGTGCCATCCGATCGTAGTGTCGCCGGCATTCAGTCCAGGTCCTGGCCGCGCTTTTCCGGCATCCACACCATCGTCAGGAACGAGATCACAGCGGCCGCCGCGAGATAGTAGAAGAACCAGTCGGCGTGGCCCGCGTCGGACAATGCGTTGACCAGTAGGGGAGCGGTGCCGCCGAAGAGCGCAACGGTGAGGTTGTACCAAGCTCCGATACCGACACCTCGAAGCTCTGCCGGGAAGGCCTCGGCCAGAACGGCAGGGATGATGGCCGAGCACATCGCGAACAGCAGCAGGCCGACACAGAAGACGATCAGCAGTTTGACGAACGACGGCCCGATCAGCTTGGAGAGCGGGATGATCAGAATCGCGAACAGCGCCGCGTAGGTGAGCAACTGCGGCTTGCGGCCGATGCGGTCCGCGAGTGCGCCCATGGGGTACTGCAACGCGACGAACATCGCTGTCGCGATCGACAAGGCCACGAACACGTCGTTGGCGTCCGCTCCTCTTTGCTTGACGGCGTACGGAGTCATCGCGGAGAAGAACGTGTAGTAGGCGAGGGTTGCGAGGAGAACGAATCCCACGACCTGAAGAACAGCACGAGGATGGTGCTTCATGGTCATCCACAACGGGTTTCGCACAGCCTTCGCTTTCACGGCGTTGCGCTCCTGGTTGTCGGCTTCGGCCATACCGCGTCGCATCCAGAGCCCCACCACTCCCAGCAGTCCGCCGATGAGGAACGGCACGCGCCAGCCCCACGAGTTCAGCTGGGCGTCGTCGAGCGCGAAGGTGAGGTACGCGCCGAGCAGCGAGGCAAGGAGAATGGCTGTGCCGGTGGAGATGTAGTAGAAGGACGAGTAGCGGCCCCGTCTGTCGTTCGGGGCGATCTCGGCGAGGTAGGCGGATGCATTGGAGACTTCACCGCCCATCGACATGCCCTGCACGATCCGGGCCAGCAACAGCAGAATCGGAGCAAGCCAGCCTGCGACAGCGAAGGTAGGGAGCACAGCGATCGCGAACGATCCACCCGACATCATCGCGATCGTCAGGATCATTGCCTGGCGTCGCCCCTTCAGATCGGAGAAGCGTCCGATCAACAGTCCGCCGAGAGGCCGGAAAAAGAATGCCACCGAGTACGTGGCCAAGGTGCTCAATAGCGCCAGAGCAGGGTTGTCGCCGGAGAAGATCTGAGTGGCGAAGTAGATCGAGAACGTCGCGTATACAGTCCAGTCGTACCACTCCACCGCGTTGCCGATACTGACTGCTAGCAGTTGCTTCTTGGGCATCACGTGCCGAGTGGACGTCGATTCGGACTTCACTGACATGGCGATCTCCTCATCCCGTACCGACACTGGCAGCCTATGCGGCCGGTGCCGTCTGGGTGCGGAATCAGTACCGGCGTGTGGTCACGGGATGATGCGTTGTCTCCTCAGATCGGCGACTAATCCGGCGAACATCGCCTCGGTGTCGACGAAACGATGAAAGCCCATGCGGCGTGCCTTGGAACCGTCGGAGATGACGTCGTAGTCCCAGGAGAACACGAAATCGCCGAATCCCCAGAAAGATACATCGCGGTAGGGAGTGGGCTTCAGATCGTGCTCGGCAACGATCGAATTCCACAGCGACTCTTTGTCGGCCATCACGTCGGCCAACGACATCGGCAGTGGAGTGGCGGTACCCAGCCCGAAGAGGTCCGCGATGCGAGGCCACATATTGTTCCAGCGGAAGAGGTCTCCGTTGGTGATGTTGAACGCCTGGTTCGCGCAGTCGGGAGTGGTCGCGGCCCATACCGTCGCTTCGGCGAGCAGCGACGCATCGGTCATTTCCAACAGTGATCCGAAAGCACCGGGTTTGCCCGGGAATCGCATCGGTACGCCCAGTTTCTTGCACATGGTTGCGTACACAGCGATGACGGTGGCCAGGTTCATCGGATTTCCGAGCGCCACACCGCACACCACGGATGGCCGGATAGCCGACCAGGTCCACCTCTTGCCGACCTGACGGGTTTCGAGGAAGTGCTGTTGGTCGACGTTGAACTCGGGCGGCATGTGCGGTGGATCGGACTCGCGGGCAGGCGTTTTGAACGGGCCCAGATGCGCGCCGTACACCTTGTATCCCTGCATCAGGCTGACGTGTTCCAGGTTCGGAGAACTGTCCTCGATCGCCGTGACCACGTTGACGAGCATCTCCAGATTGGGAGGCACGAGCTCGGCCCACGTGGGGCGCTCCTGATACGCGGCGTAGAAGATGTGCGTGACGTCTGTCAGGTGCGAGAGCTGGCGTCGAGTCTCCTCACCATCGAGCAGATCCACGGCAATGTGCTGGACGCGTCCGCTGTCGATACCTCCGCGGCGTGATAGGCCGATGATGTCCCAATCTCCGCTTCGCTGCAGGTGGGCGACGAGATTTCCGCCGATCACTCCGTTGGCCCCCACGACTACTGCTCGCTGCATGAGCTACTCCTATCTGGATATCGCGATATTACGATGTGCGTGCAAGTAGACCACAGATCGGGATATTGCGATATTGGAGTACGCTTCGAGGGTGGCTGATGAACTGAACCCCGCGGAGCTTGCGGCAGTGTTCGGTGCCCTCAGCAATCCCGCGCGACTGGCGATCATGCAATGGCTCAGGGATCCGAGCGATTTTCCGCCGCAGCTCGAACCGGCCGAACAGGTGGGGGTGTGCCTCAAGCACATTCAATCCAGAGCGGGTGTCTCGCAATCGACGGCCTCGCAATACATGGCGGTACTGCAACGCGCCCACCTGGTGACGAGCACAAAAATCGGGCCGTGGGTGCACTACAAACGCAACGCCGAATACCTCGACCGACTGGCCGAGACAATCAAGACCGATCTGTGAAGGCATCCATGGCCTGATCGACCGCGCTGCCGTTCGGGTGCACAGTCAGGGCTCGGGATCGCACTGTGTCCTTGTCGGTTTCGCGAGCGATGGCCGAGAGGTCGATGCGTTGGAGAAGCTTCTTCGTTACCGGTCGTTTGCTGTCCCAGAATGCCAGAGCCGCAATGAGATCAGTCGCTTCCGGTCCGGTCAACAGCGCGTGGGCGACTGCACATGATGCGGGATCCTCGAAAGGAAGCAAGTACGTGGCATCGTCGAACACCGCTGGTTTGCCGTCGTAGGGGCCGACCATCCTGAACTGCGGAATCTTGTGGAACCCGGAGATCGCAATCTTGTAGGGAGCGAACGTGTACGGGCCGACACCGAAGATGCAGAAGCGAGCCCTCTTGCGGTAGATCGACGACTTCCGCCCGTCGAGCGCAGCGGCGTTGTCGGTCAGGTACTTCCACAGCTTCGGTGCAGTCGGCGCAAGTAGCTCGGTGTCGTCACCGGTATGCGACTGCGGAACAATCATCCAGCGCGACACCACGTCCAGCTTGTCGCGGTAGACATCGGTGCACTTGAACAGTGGGAACAGGTAGTCGGGTTCGATGTCGACGCCGATTCCCAGTTTGTTTCGCGGACCGTTGTTTTCGATAAGCTCCATGACGCCGGCGGCGTCATGCTTGATGCCCTGCCGCCAGGTGAGTGGGCTGGCGCCGTCGAACTGCATGCTGCGCTGGTACGCATCGACGTTCGCGACGAGTTGACCGTCGACGACCCCGATTCTGTTGTCCGGCTGTGACGCATCGATGCTCGCAAATGTCGGTGCGGTGTAGTCAGTGTTGCCCGGCCCGAGCTCCACGGTGAACCAGCATGCATCGACCCCCGCGTCGAACCACTTCTTCGCATCGATCATTCGTAGACTCGAACCGGTCACCGGAAGCTGCTGCTGCGCGCTGTGCAGCAGAACATTGCGCGCGACCTGGGTCTTGCAGATCATCGCGATGGTCACCGGTCTGTCGCTGAACTCGGTGAGGAGTTTGATCCAGATGTATTCTGCGATATCGAAATTCGAGCTGCCGGTGATCGCGTCGATTCCGCGGGCGTTCTTGGTGTTCGCGCGGGTAGGACGATTGGCAGAATCGAGCACCGACAGTTGCGAGTTGGTCACCCACGGTGGGTTCCCGATGACGAGAGTCGGGCCTGGCTCCGATGTCCAGTCGACATCACGCGCTAGGTCGAAGTCGAAGATAGACGCAGTGATAATCCTGCCGAATTGTGATGCGGACGAGGCATACTCGGGCTGCACCTCGATCCCGACGCGCTCTGCTTCGGGGTGACTCCGGGCCATCACCGACAGGAAGTTCCCGACACCGCAGGTGGGTTCGAGAACACGGGTCCATTCGCGACGGGGCAGAGTGTTGACCAACGCGCGTGCCAACTCGATCGGGGTCTGGAAGTCCCCGAACTCGTTGTTGGGCATCGGTGCCTCCGGCTGCGGTGCGGTTGGGTGCCTTCTGTGGCACAGGAGCATAGCCTGCGGAGCGACCCAGAGGCTCAGCACCACACCACTGCCGGAGGCATTAAAGTGAACCGGGATGAAGCTCTCTCGCGCTGCCTTACTGCTGTCCAGTCTCGTCTTCATCGGTAGCCTCGTGTGGGTCGCCGTTACTGCAGGTGACGTGTTACCTGCGCACTTCACCGGCTCCGGACAGGTCGACCGCGTGGAGTCCAAGTCATCGTTTCTGCTCACCACGGGTGGCATCGGACTGGTACTGATCGGGTTCTTTGCAAGTGTCGGCTGGTGGCTACCGAGACTTCCGGCCCAGCTCGTGAACTTGCCGAGTCGGCGAATGCACGACTACTGGACTGCGCCCGAGAACAGGCCCACGCTCAATCGCAAGATGGCAGAGGATCTCGACTGGATGGGCGCGGCATCCGCCCTGTTGCTCGCGTGGATCGTCGGGGTGTCCGGTAGTACGGTGGGCGACTCGGTCAGCGTCTGGGTTCTCGTGGTGCCGACGGCGCTCTACTTGCTGGCCATTCTGGGATACGTGGTGTTCATGATCAGGGGCGGTCGATATTCCATTCCGAAGGACTGACTCAGGGGAGTGGTTGCAACATGGCCAGTTTTGAGCCTGACTGCACCAGATAACTCCCGTCGGCGCCGCTGACGAGAATCTCGAAGCTCATCGATTCGTCGTCAGGAAACATCATCGACGTCGACGCAGTCCACTCGGTCGCACCGGTAGTGATGTCGACCGCAGCAAGATCGGTTCCGGCTGAGGTCAACACCAGATCGCCATCGTGGCCGAGAACGTTGCCGTTCAGCTCGGCCTGCCACAGATGCTCGCCGTCTCGCAGATCGAGCGCTGTGGTGCCGCTGGATGACTGCAGCAACCCGACATGGCCGATGACGTACGTCAAAGTGGCGTACGTGCGGGGCTCGTTGAGTTCATCTCCAGGAGAGTCGTACGACAAGGCGTCGTCGCGCCACAGTTGCTCACCTGTGGTGCGATCGAAGGCCGCATCGCCGAGAACGATCGGGATCGACGTGTCGGTGGGCTCGTCGACCGAAGGCTGTTGCACGACAGGACTGTCCGAACGTGCGAGGACCGTGCCGTCCAGCCGGAGGGCGACGGACCCTTTCGGCTCGGAACCCGTACCCTCACAGTCTTGTAGCGAGGCAATGGCCAGGTCGCCCATGGTGCGTCCCACTGCTCCGAGGCAATCCTCGAGGCTGTCCGTCTTCCACAGTTGCCGGCCGGTCGAGGCGTCGAACGTGGAGAAATCGCCTCCGACATCGAACGTTCCGATCTGTCCATTTACCTCGAGCGCGGTGGCGTAGTCGTCCTCCCAACCGGCCCACGCATGCAATGGAGCCGTCCAGTCGGCGCTCGGATTTTCCAGCGTTCCACGGTGCAGGAGCACGTCGTCGTCCTCGAGGTTGCCCGATGTCGTGTAGATGCGGTCGTTCGCCACGGTGACGGCGAAAAGATCGAGATCGGTGGGATAGTTCCGCGATTCGCCGGTGGCCGGATCGAAGGTCACGTAGCCGGGAGTCGTACCCCAGGTGGGTTGGTGGCAGACGAGCAGCCCGTCGAGCGGCTGATCCGCACACGCTGCCAGGTCGGGGGCCGGGGTCTTCCACAGGACTGTGCCGTCGGTAGTGTCGATTCCGACCATGACTGCCTCGTCGTTACCGGATTCCGACGACACGACGGCCAGTGTGAGAGCTGTACGGCCGATCACGATCGAGCCGAGACCCCAGGAATACATGGAACCGGTACGAGGAGAGGCGAAGGTAGCGCCCTCCAACCCCATGTCCGCCGCGTCGACGGCCCACGCCAGCCCGGGTGAGTCGTCCGAGGAGTCGGTGATCTTCTTGATGGTCGTCGATCGGTCCTGTGTCACAACGGCTACCGCAGCACCGACCGACAGCGTCGCGACGATCGCTGCAACGACCAATTTGGTGGTCTCGTTCCATCGCGTCATCGAAGGTCCAATCCTGCTGTGTTCGCCAGGTTTTCGAGCAGTGCCGGATCCTGCACCGGTTCAGTCGTCGACACCGTGATCTCGAGCCCCGACGGCGTGACGACGGAAGCCGAGGACCCGGGTCCGTACTCGTCCGTCCTCGACACCGCAGGCGAGTTTCCCTCCGCGACATCAGGTTCAGTGACACTGCGAGTGACGCTTATCGTGAGGCGGCCGGCGATACTGTCAACGGTTTGGCACAGTCCCGATCGGAAGTCGGGGGTATGCAGTGCACCGAGCGGGGGCGTGGGTGCCAAAGCTGCCACGTCGGCTCGGCGTAACGCGTCGTTGAGTGTCCGAATCTCATCGCGAGAGAACGAAGCCGTCGGTGAGTCGTCCCAACCGGCGCTGCACTCGGTGACATTGCCTGGCGTGCCTGGAGGTACCGGAGCCGAGATTCGCAGGTTCGGATCTGTGGCAACGCGAACGAGGTCGTCGAGTGCGAGGGTGAACGCGTTCTCGTCGTCTCCTCCGGCCAGGTAGACGGATACAGTCGAGCGGTCCAAGTGGTATGCCGTGGCCATCCGCGTGTAGGTGCGGGCACCGTTGGTTTCGCTCCACGTGTCGTCGGTGTCGACCACCGTTCCGTCCGGCATTGTCCTACGTTCGTCGAGTTGGCCTGCGACGCATGCCGGCGGCTCCTCTGAATCACGCGGTCCCACACCGATGCTGAGGTACTCGGGGTTTTCGCCCCTGGACAGCTGCACCGACGCGTTCGCCGAGTCGAGGACGAAGTCCTGACCCTCCGATGTGGGAATCGGCCCGAAGTACAGGGAGTTCGACGCAGAGATGTTCGAGGGAAGTGCGGCCATCAGCGCCTCGGACATGAGATGGGCTTTGGGGCCGCTGTACCAGGGCGCGGATGGGTTGTCGTAGGACTCCTCGCCGGTGCTGATCAAGCTGGAAAACGAGGGTTCGGTGGGAGCCTCGACGGTGTCGCATCCGGGGATGCTCGCCGACGGATCGACCTCCGGAGTGACGTAGACGTACTCCTGTTGCGTCGGCTCGGGCGTCGGCGTCTCCGAAGTCTTTGGTAGTGAGGTTAATTCGGGATCCTCGGCGGGCGCGGTCAATCCCGCTGCGATCACACCCAATGCCACTACCGACACGATGACGAGGGTGTTGAGCAGCGCGGAATGGCTGCGTTCTGTGGACTGCGTGTCCTCGTCCATGACCCTCGCTCCCTTCGGCACAAGTGCGACGAACGTCGCGCAGTATTCATACCATTCGTTTTGCTAAACGAGGACTTGGCGTCTCTGCTCCATACCAAACCTTAGGGCAATAAGGATTGGTATATTTTGTCGATGGCAGATGATCAGGACGCGAGCCGATGGCCTGCGGTCGAATTCGAGCGTCGACCATGGCAGGCGTCCGATACCTACACCTCGCGCGCCCAGCGTCGGCTGCATCAGGGTGACTATCGCGCGTGCGTGCCGGCGCGTATCGCGGATGCGGATTTGGCGTTGCCCGCGCAGCTGCTTGCGGAATCGGAGGACGCTCTCCGTGAAATCGTCCGCTTCGACCAGTACGCCTCGGTGCAACTCGGTTCATCGGTCGAGCTTGCACCGATGAGTTCGATTCTGCTGCGAACGGAAAGCTCAGCGTCCTCGCAGATCGAGAATCTGACCGTGGGAGCCATGGCGCTCGCACTCGCCGAATTGGGTTCGCCCACAACGCGGAATGCATCATTCGTGTCGGGAAACGTCCGCGCGATGGAAGCTGCTCTCGAGGTGGGTACGTCCATCGACGCATCGAGTGTTCTGGCCATGCACCATGCGCTGATGGAGCCGAGTGGCAACCCTCAGCCCGGCCGATGGCGCACACAACAGGTGTGGATCGGCGGATCGGACGTCGGCCCGCACCGCGCGGCATTCGTACCGCCGCATCACGATCGGTTGCCGGACGCGCTGGACGATCTCTTCGAGTTCGCGGCTCGCTCGGACCTCCCGGTCATCCCTCACGCAGCAGTCACACACGCGCAATTCGAGACGCTCCACCCGTTCACAGACGGAAACGGTCGCACCGGCCGCGCGATCATCCACGGAATGCTCCGGAGGGCCGAGGTGACCGAGCGAGTGACGGTTCCGCTGTCGGCCGGACTACTGACCGATACCGCCAGCTATTTCGAGAGCCTCGACGCCTATCGGAGGGGAGATGTGGAGGCAATCGTTCGTAGTCTCACCGCGGCGACCTTCCACGCCGTCACCGGTGGGCGACGGTTGGTCGACGATCTGGCCGCCGCTCGGGCCGAATACATCGAGCGCATCGTTGCTCGCAGCGACTCGGTCGTCTGGAAGCTCGTTGACGCGCTGGTGGCGCAGCCGGTTGTCGACAACGCCTATGTACGAACCACATTGGAGTCAGTGAGATTGCGGCTCAGCGAGCAATCGACAAGCTGGCCGAGGCGGACATACTTCACCAGATATCGAAGGGGCGACGAAACAGGGTCTGGCAGGCGGATGTAATTCTCGCTGCGCTGGACCGCTTCGCCGACGGCGGGTTCGGTGAGATCGGGCGCGGCGACCTCGACGAACTGTGAACCTCACTGAACCTCGACGCGCCTGGACTTTATTTTCTTCACCACGAACCACACGATCAACGCCACAACGACGCCGATGACGATGTACTGGAACACCGAGGCGTAGTTCTCCACGTAGTGCCAGTTCTCGCCGAGGAAGTAACCGGCGAGAACGAAGATCGAGTTCCAGATCAGGCTGCCCAGAGTCGTGTACAACGTGAACTGCAGGATCGGCATCCGTGAGACTCCGGCGGGAATGGAAATGCCCGAGCGGACCACCGGGATCATGCGGCCGAAGAACACCGCCGACCGACCGTGACGGGTGAACCAGTCCTCCGCTTTGGTCAGATCCTCGGTTCCGACGAACGGCATCTTCTCGACGATGGCGTACATCCGGTCGCGACCGAGCTTGATGCCGAGCCAGTACAGAACCAACGCACCGACTACCGAGCCGGCCGTCGTCCAGAACAATGCACCGAACAGAGTCATGCCGCCCTGCGATGCGGTGAAGCCCGCCAGCGGCAGGATGATCTCGCTGGGTAGCGGCGGGAAGAAGTTCTCGGCGGCCACCGCGATTCCGGCGCCGGGGCCACCGATGGCCTCCATCAGACCCACTGCCCATCCGGCGATCCCTCCGAGGTCGCTGTCGGCTGCGGCGAGGGGGGAGAGGTCACTCATGACAACGACTGTACGAAACGGACGGACCAGAAATCTGCTCACCAGGCGAAATGCCTGGAAATTGAGACATATGGAACACTCGATGATGTGAACCGAGTCTCCCGAGTAGTCCCTGCTGTTGCCGTCGCCACACTGCTGCTGAGTGCCTGCGGGTCCTCGGATTCGCCAGAACCGGCACCGAGTACTACGGGCAATTCCACCGCGTCGGCGTCGACGTCGCAGAGTTCGAGCACTGCGACGATCTACAACCTGCCCGGTAGCGGCGTGTTCCCTGAAGGCATCACCGCGGCGGACGACACGTTCTACGTGACGTCCACCTCCGATGGCGCGGTGTTCCGCGGAACCGTGGGATCCCCGGATGTCTCTGTGTTCTTGCCCGGCGGCGCGGACGGACGCACCGGCGCTGCCGGGATCGATGTCACCGATGACGACGATCGGCCCGACTACTTGATGATCGCCGGTGGAGCGACAGGCAAGGTGTGGGTGTACGACGCCAACTCCGGTGATCTGGTGGCAACGTTCACCAACGGTCTCGGCACCGACGCGACGTTCCTCAACGACGTTGCGATTGCCGACAACGGCGATGCTTTTGTGACGGACTCACGCAGCCCGGCGCTGTACCGCATTCCCTTCGATCAGATCGTGGCTGGGACGCAGGACGCTCCGTTGGAAACGTTCGTGAGTTTCGACGGCACTCCGTTTGCATACGGAGAGGGCTTCAATGCGAACGGCATCGTCGAGAACGACAATGAATCGGCGTTGATCGTCGTGCAGTCGAGTACCGGCAACCTGTATCGAATCGACAAGACTTCCAAGGAGGTCACACAGGTCGATCTCGGCGGAGCAACGCTCATGAACGGCGACGGGATGGAGATGGACGACGACACGCTGTACGTCGTCCGTAATCGCGACGGTCTGATCGCGAAGGTCGACCTCGATGACGACGGCAGAACCGGCTCTGTCACCGGCGAAATCACCGACGCATCGTTCGCCTATCCCACAACCGTTGCCGCAGTGGATGATCGGCTGCTCGTGGTGAACAGTCAGTTCGACAAGCGTGGGGGAGAACCCGTCGAGCCGTTCACTGTCAGCTCTGTTCCGGAGTAGAGCGGCGTCGCCGCACGTGCACGGAAACTCGTCGCCGAGGCCGAGTTTCCGCGCACCACGATCGATCAGCCAGATTCGCTGTACACGCGGTGAAACTGTGCGACGGTGGGCCACGTGAAACCCAGAGCACGCATGGCTCCCGAAAAAATCGGCTCGATCATCGGAGCCGTTTTCGGATTGGTCTTCGTCTTCGTCAATTCGGATACGTTTCCGACGACCTTGACCATCGGGCTGCGTGTCGTCGCAGCGGCGGCGTTGGTCGTCGTGCTTCTCGCGGTGTGGCGAGTCCAGCCGGCCCCCGCTCCGGAGGACGGTGCCCGCGGCGGCTTCGGCCGCGGGTACTGGGTTGTGGTCGCCGTCGAGGTGGTTGCAATCTTCGGCGGTCTCGCGATCATCAACGGTCCACTCGATGCACCGCAGGCCGCGGTTGCGTGGATTTCGACGGTGGTCGGCGTGCACTTCGTCGCCCTCGCTCTGGTGTGGAAGCTACGTTTCTTCACCGGCCTCGGCGTGGCGTTGACCGCGCTCGGCGTACTCGCCCTGATTCTCGCCGCTGCGGGTGCCGCCGACAGCTCTATCGACGCGATCGGTGCAATTTTGCCCGGCTTCCTGTTGCTCGGCTTCGCCCTGTGGGGGAGCAGTCGAGCGTTGGTCGGCAGCACTCACCGGTAGCGGATACGACACGAATGAGCGGCTTCGCCGCACGTGCGCGGAAACTCGTCGCAGAGACCGAGTTTCCGCGCACCACGATCAACCGGCAACGATGGCGTCGATCTGGCCGAGGGCGAGCCCCATGCCTTCTTCCATGCCCATCTCGACGAGTTGTTCGAGTTGCTCGAGGGAGTCGAAACGGGAGCGAATGGTCATTCGTGTCCGACCGTCGACGTCTTCGAGGGTCGCGACGGCGTGGGTGACGGGCATCGTCGACGACGGATTGCCCGAGTCGTCGGCGAATCCGTCATCGAACGAGAGCGTCGTCGGCGCGGAGATATCGGTGAAAAGCCACCAGCCGGCGGCCTTCTCGCCGTCCGGCCCGGTCATGTAGTACGACGCCCTGCCGCCCGGAACGAAGTCGTGGCTATCGAATGTCGCGGGCCACGTCGGTGGTCCCCACCATTTCTCGAGCTGGCGTGGGTCCTCCCAAATCTGCCAGACCCGTTCGACTTTCGCGTCGAACTCGGCGACCACGGTCATGGTCAAGTTCTCCGCATCCTTGTGTGAGCTGATGAACGGCATGATTCAGCCTTTCTCGTCCGTGGACAGAAGGTCGTCGATCCGGTCGACCCGGTGTCGCCAGATCTCCTCGTAGGTATCGAGCAGTGCACGAGCTTTCGCGATTGTGTCCAACCGAACTCGCACTATCTGCTCCCTGCCACGCTTGTGTTTGGTGATCACCGCAGCGCGTTCGAGAACCGCGACGTGTTTTTGTACTGCGGCAAAACTCATGGCGTAGTGAGATGCCAAGTCCGACACCGACTGTTCGCCCACGGTGACCTTCGCGACGATGTCACGACGTGTCGTGTCTGCGAACGCCTGGAAGAGGCGATCGACCTCCGCATCACTCAACTGATCTACAACCATGTGGTTGTACGTTATTCGTGCCTCGGTCCTTCGTCAAGGGGGCACATCGATTTGTCGGGCAACATGGAGTGTGGACGGCGACCCTCGTCGGCCGAGAGGAGTGCCAAGGTGCGGATTCGACCGGCCATGATCGGCGCGCTGTCGATCGTGTTGGGGGCGCTGGTGGTGCTGGTTCTCGATCTCCACACCGCGTGGCAGACGCCATCGCATCTGCGTCGCACGATCAGTGAATACGGACTCGGCGCGCAGCAGTGGGTGTTCTCGATCGGGGTCGTCCTGCTCGCCTTCGGCTCGGCGCTCACTCTCGCGTCCGCGCTTCGGCATCGACTCACTCGGCCCGCGTCGGCCGCATCGATCTGCCTGACGCTGTGGACAGTAGGGCTCGTGGCCGTCGTCGCTGTGCCGAAACAGGATTGGTCGAACAACGCCTCACTGAGCCTCGGCGGGTCGATCCACCGGCTCGGTGCCGCTGTGGCGTTCGTGAGTATCCCGATCGCAGTCTTCGCGTTCTCTCGGCCCTGGATTCGCGACGGCGTATGGGCAGCCCGCGCCCGAATCACACTGGGACTGAGCATGCTGTCGGTCGTGACGCTGCTGCCCATCGTGTACGCACTCGCGGTCGGTGCCACAGGCTCGCGACCCTGGTATCGCGTGGTCACCCTCGGATACGTGGAGCGAGTGCTCGTCGTCGCAGAAGTGATCGCGTTGATCTCGCTGGCCTTGTGGGTATGGGCAGCCGAACGTAGGAGTGCTGCTTCCGCCGAGTCGCAGGAGATCAGAGCCTCGCAGCCCGTCTAGGGAACCGATCGGGCCGGCGTTGCGTCCAACCATCGAGTGACATCGGTGGCGAGAGGGCGAAAACGTATGCGGTCAACGGGTAGGCATCTGCTTGCGGCAGCCTGCGCTTCGGCGCTGGTGCTGACGGGATGCGCTGGCTCGACGCAGGGGAGTCCTGTCGCGAGTGGAGACTCGTCGACGGAATCGACGACCGTGGCGTCGGGACCTAGAGAGCCATTCGATCCGTGCACTATCCCCAAATCTGCGGTGACAGCAAGTGGGCTGGACGTGAGCACGGAGAGGCCGGACTTCGCGGGCATTACGACGTATCCCGGATGGAAGAACTGCACGTGGGACGCATCCGGGACCAAGCCCTGGTACTACCTGTCCGTCATGTCGTCCATCAACTCGATCGACGAATACTTGCGCAGCCCGCAGAACGAGCGGCAACTTCCTATCAAGGTCGGTGCGCGTGACGCAGTGCGCTACAACGCTGACTACCAAGGAAATCCGCCCACGGGATGCGACATCGTCTTAGCAGTGGGGGGAAATTTGATCATCTTCGCCTTGGACAGAATCGGATTGGAAGACGTTTTGGGGGACCCTTGCGCCGAGGTCCAAAGACACGCCACCGAGCTCCAAAGCTTCCTGCCGGACTGAACAGAGGACTCAATGGTCGACGAATCCGAACGACTCGAGAAGAACTTGACCCACTGGAGGTCGCTACGACAGCAAGCATCGGACGGCGCACTTCACGTCGAAGCGGACGTGGCCCGCGAGTGCGACAACGTATGCGCCATTTACCTCGACGATTTGTACAGAATGCTCGAAATGGCGCTCAGACTATCCAAGCCCGAAGCATTCGGTGAGCTGCCCTCAGCTCAGATGCTCGGGGCGAAGTTTCACCGTTTGGCGGTTGGGGAGGAGGGCTCAGCTCGGTTCGCGATTACGCGGCAGATCGAGATCATCAAGACGATGCGGGAGTTCTTTCAACATTATTTCGCGAGTGTCGAGGCTGCGGATGCCGATACCGCGGCTGCAGTCGAAGCGCTGTCGCCACCGCGATAGACGAAAAATCCCGACGACCCAGTTGCGCGGTCGTCGGGATCGATCGTTCGAAACGTACTGCTAGCGGGCCAGTTCCACTTCTGCTTCCTCGTCGACGAAGGGATCGCCGTTTCGCGGAGCGTTGTAACGCTCGAGGTCGAGGATTCCTTCGCGCTTGGCCACGATGGTCGGCACCAGCGCCTGGCCGGTCACGTTGACCGCGGTGCGGCCCATGTCGACGATCGGCTCCACCGCGAGCAGCAGGCCGACACCGGCGAGAGGCAACCCGAGTGTCGACAGCGTGAGGGTGAGCATCACCGTCGCGCCTGTCGTTCCTGCTGTTGCAGCAGAACCGATCACGGATACCACGATGATCAGCAGGTAGTCGGTGATGGTGAGGTCGATGCCGTAGAACTGAGCCACGAAGAGGGCTGCGATTGCGGGATAGATTGCCGCGCAACCGTCCATCTTCGTCGTCGCCCCGAGTGGCACCGCGAACGATGCGTACTCACGCGGCACGCCGAGGTTGCGTTCGGTCACACGCTCGGTGAGCGGCAGAGTTCCGATCGACGAGCGCGACACGAAGCCCAGCTGCGTGGCCGGCCACACTCCCGAATAGAAGTTGCGGACCGAAAGGCCATGGGCGCGAACGATCAACGGGTACACGACGAAGAACACCACAGCCAGTCCGATGTAGATCGACACGGTGAACACGCCCAGCGAACCGATCGCGTCCCAGCCATAGGTTGCTACAGCGTTGCCGATGAGGGCGGCGGTGCCGATCGGTGCCAGGCGAATGATCCACCACAGCACCTTCTGCACGATCGCCAGCAACGAGGCGTTGAACGCGAGGAAGGGCTCGGCCTTCTTGCCGACCTTGAGTGCCGCGATGCCGATAGCAGCGGCTATCACCAGCAACTGCAAGATGTTGAAGCTCAACGATGTGGTTGCGGTACCGCTCTCGGGGACAGTGGTCTTGGCACCGAGTGCCAGGAAGTTGCTCGGCACCAAACCGGTGAGGAACGACCACCACGACCCGACACTCGACGGATCTCCCGCCGAGTCGGCTCCCGCGCTGGTTCGCGATCCGGGCTGGGCGACCAGTCCGATGACGATCCCGATGATGACGGCGATGAACGCCGTGATGGCGAACCACCACAGCGTCTGAATGGCGAGGCGGGCGGCGTTCGTGACTTCACGGAGGTTGGCGATGGAGCTGACGATTGCCGTGAAGACCAGCGGAATGACCGCGACGGTGAGCAGCTTGACGTAGCTCGAACCGATGGTCGAGAGGGTCCCGACCAACCAGTTCTCGTTGCCGTCGGCCGCGTCGGGCATGGATCGGGCGATCAGCCCGAATACGACACCGAGCACGAGACCGGCAACGATTTGTGGACCGAACGCGGTTGCCCAGGTAGGGACACGGCGCGTACGGGTAGCGCTGGGCGCAGACATGGTTATGCCTTTCGAAAACGAAGAAGTGTCGACAAAGGTGTGCGACAGAATGCTCATCGGGCCGACATGCCCGACGGAGAGGTTGAGGTCTAGAGGACCGTCAACAGGTAGCGCTGGCTTGCAGACGCAAGTCGACGTAGCGTCGAGAGGTCAGCAGCGGATTCACTGGTAAGACGGTACTCGTCGGATATCCGGGGCAGCGGGGCAGGGTTCTTCTGAGGGTTCACTGTGGAATCGATGTGGGTGCGCCGCGGTGTCGATAATGCGCCGTTTTCATCGGCTACGTTGGGTTCTCTGCCGCCGACGAAACGAGATCATGAGTACGAAAGCAAAACCCCGAGGACTGGTTAGGCGACTCCTACAGGCGGTGTCTGCCCTCGTTGCAGCACTGGTGGCAGTCGTTCTGGCATCGGCCGGTTGGGTTGCGTATGCGACGGCGGGCAAGGTCTACGACGTCGACGATGCACCGGATGCGCCGGTGGCGATCGTTCTCGGCGCGCAGGTGCGCGACGGTAAGCCGATGCGATTTCTCGCCGGCCGCCTCGACGCCGCAATCGCGCTGATGCAAGCCGGAAAGATCAAAGCGATCCTGGTCTCCGGCGATGCAGACGGCAACTCGGGCAACGAAATTCAGGCCATGACCGACTACCTGGTCGAGCGCGGCATCGACCCCGCCGTGATCATCGGCGACGATCACGGCATCGACACCTACGACACGTGCGCTCGTGCGAAAGAGACGTTTGGCGTCGAACGTGGACTCATCATCAGTCAGCCCCTTCACGTCTCGCGTGCCGTGGCGCTCTGCGAGGACATGGATCTGGAGGTAGACGGTGTGACTGCCGATTGCATCGACTGCAACACGCTGGCTGTGGTGCGGAACTACGCGCGAGAGCTGTTGGCGCGCCCCAAAGCAGTTCTCGATCTGTGGTCCGGACGCGATCCCGTCGTCGTGTCCCCGCCCGTCGATTCGCTCGCGACCATCACCGGTAAATGAGTGTTCCGAGCGCGCTTAGGCGATCCGCTCCTCAGTTTTGAATATATGCCGCCGATCGGCGTCGGTTATCCGAAACTGGGGAGCCGATCAGAACAGTCGACGTGAAAGACGCAGGCTGAAGCGCGGCTAGAGTGAGCGAGCCCGGTTCGACGACTCAGCGGACCCGTGTTTCAGGAGAAGTGAACGCTTGAGCTGGATCCGCTTGAACGACGTTGCCAAGGGATACGACCAGAAGGTGATGCTGCGCGAGGTGTTCTTTCGTCTCGCCGACGGTGATCGCATCGGGCTGATCGGCCGCAACGGAACGGGCAAGACCACCCTGCTGCAGCTTCTTCTCGGGCGTGAGACACCCGATTCCGGAACCGTCGACGTCACCGAGGGCGCACGAATCGGGTACTTCTCGCAGTTCTCCGAACTGGACGGCGATCGCAGCATCCAAGCGGAGCTCGAATCGCTGTTCGGCGCTGTCCACGCGATCGAGACCGAATTGGCCGAGGTCGAGGCCGCATTGGGCGGTGACCTGGACGAGAAGCAGATGTACAAGCTCGTCGACCGCCAAGCCGAACTGCTCGACGCCATGGAGAACAGCGGTGGTTGGACCTACCACCAGCAGATCGACACGGTGCTGTCGATGCTCGGATTCAACGCCGAACGACGTGAGCTTCCTGTCGATCGACTGTCCGGTGGTTGGCGCAACCGCGCAGCGTTGGCCAAGATCCTCATCGAGGCCCCGGACGTCCTGCTCCTCGACGAGCCGACGAACTTCCTCGATGTTGCCGGAATCGCGTGGCTCGAACGTTGGCTACGAGATTTCCGCGGCGCGCTTCTCGTTGTCTCGCACGACCGCGCATTCCTCGAGCAGGTCGTCACCAGCATCGTCGAAATCGAGAACCATCACCTGCAGACGTACGACGGTAGCTACTCGGAATACGTTCAGCAGAAGCAGTTTCGACTCAAGAACCTCGAACGTGAGTTCAGCAACGAACAGCAGCTGCTTGCCTACGAGCAAGAAGCGATCAGTGATCGCAAGGAAGCAGTGAAGAACCCCAGCGGGGTGCTCAAACGTCGACTGGCGAATATCAAGAAGAGCAAGAGTCCACGGCCGGTCGACACGGTGGTCACCGCCATCTACGGCGGTCTGCATGTGCACGACAACCTGGCGGAGATCAACGGGATCGCCAAAAGCTATGGGGAGCAACGACTCTTCGAGAACATCTCCTTCACCGTGCACCGCGGTGACCGCATCGCCATCACCGGACCCAATGGATGTGGAAAGACCACTCTCGTCGACATTCTCGTCGGTGCCGAGCAACCGGACAGCGGCAAGATCAAATGGAAGACCAAAGCGCCGTCGTTCATCTACTACAACCAGGTGCTGGCCGATCTCGATCTCGACGACACGGTGTCGCATTCGGTGAACGCGATGCCGGGCAGTCTCGCTCTGACGGCGACGAAGAAGGAAGTCCACCGCTTTCTCACGTTGTTGCAGTTCTCCGAGATGGATCTCAAGTCGAAGATCGGCGTGCTGTCCGGAGGGCAGAAGGCACGAGTTGCATTGGCGCAGTGCCTGTTGTTCGGCGCAGGCGTCATCGTGCTCGACGAGCCCACCAACCACCTCGACCTGCAGAGCACCCAGGTGCTCGAACGCGCACTGATGGCGTTTCCCGGCGCGGTGATCCTGGTGAGCCACGACAGGTTCTTCGTCGAGAAGGTGGCATTTCGGCAGTTGTCGTTCGACGGCAAGGGCGGCGTCACCGAAATCGCCGGTGTGCAGATGGCGTGACCTTGTTGGCTACCCGTTGATCTTCGACGCGGACGTGCCCCACTCGGCGTCGCGCAGCTCCTTCTTCCTGATCTTGCCGGTCGATGTCTTCGGCAGCTCGACGATGAATTCGACGTTGCGCGGGGCCTTGTACGACGCGATGGCCGATTTCACGTGCGCCACGAGCTCGGCTTCCGAGGCGTCCGCGCCGGGCACCAGCACCACGAATGCCTTCGGCCGCTCTCCCCACTTCTCGTCGGGCACCCCGATGACCGCAACATCGGCGACGGCAGGATGGCTCGCCAGCGCCTGCTCCACCTCGATGGTCGAGATGTTCTCGCCGCCGGAAATGACGACGTCCTTGGCGCGATCGAGTAGCTGAACGTAGCCGTCGGGGTGCATCACCCCGAGGTCACCGGAATGGAACCAGCCGCCCGCGAAAGCCTGTGTCGTTCCGGTGGTGTCGTTGTAATACCCCTTCATGACGTTGTTGCCGCGCATGACGATCTCGCCCATTTCGCCGCCGTCGGGTTCGACGTCGATCAACACTCCACCGGGACCGGGCTTGTCGCGCACCACGCGCAGACGGTCTGCAGTGAGCATGCCGACTCCCTGTCTGGCCAAACGACGAGCCTGTTCGTCGGCGTCCAGTTCGAGCCATTCCTGCTTTGCCTCGCACACCGAATAGGGACCGTAGGTTTCGGTGAGGCCGTAGACGTGTACGAGCGTTGCTCCCAATGCTCGAATCTTGGCGATGATCGTCGGGCTCGGAGGAGCTCCCGCTGTGACGATGGTCAGCGGTCGATCGAGTGAATGTGCCTCTGCAGCAGTGGCGAGAGTGGTCAACACGGTCGGCGCACCGGCAAGGTGATCGACGCCGTTGTCGATGGCCGACCAGATGGCGTCGCCGCGCACTCCGCGAAGGCATACGTGGGTGCCGGACGCGGCTGTGACCGCCCACGTGGTGCACCACCCGTTGCAGTGGAACATCGGCAGCGTCCACAGATAGCGGGTGTCGACACCGAATCCCTGGTGGTGCAGTTCGCCCAGGGAATTGAGGTAAGCACCGCGGTGGGTGTACATCACGCCCTTGGGTCGACCGGTGGTGCCCGAGGTGTAGTTGATCGTGATGGTCGACGTCTCGTCGTCGACCTCCCACTCCATCGGTTCGTCCGTGCCCCGTTCGAGGAATGCGTCGTATCGAGTGGTGTGCGGCAGCTTCTCGTACGTGCCGTCCACCGAGGGAGTCTCGACGATCTCGGTGACCGAATCTGCGATGGGATCTGTTCCAAGGCCGGCCAGCAGCGCCGAATCACCCACCAACAGAACCGAACCGGAGTGATCGCAGATGTAGCGAACCTCGTCCGGTGAGAGCCTGGTGTTGATCGCGACCAGAACGGCACCGGCCAGCGGCACCGCGTAGTGTGCGAACAGTAGCTCCGCCGAGTTCGACGCAATAAAGGCCACCCGATCGCCGTGGCCGACCCCCGACGCGCGCAGTGCATGCGCGAGCCGGGTGACGGCGGCGGCGAATTGTTCGTAGGTGAAGGACCGCAGACCATCCTCCACGGCGGTCTTGTGGGGATGAACCTCCGCAGCGCGTTCGAGGTAGCGAAGTGGCGTCAGCGGAGTATCCAGACCGGTCATGTCAGCCAATGTAGCCCGCACTACGAGGCCAGATCGGATTTGTCGATACGTTCGCGCCCACCGGTCAGGTCGGCGCGTTCGGCGGCGGCCCGGCCGGCAAGCCACCCCTGAGTATTGTCGCTGCTGAACTTGATCGTTTTCGTCGACGGGTACCGGGCAGTGTAGACACGGTCCACGGCATCGGATCGCTCCGCCATGATCGGCACCAGAGCCGATCCGTGTTGTTGGGTCGCCGCTGCAGTCGCTCGCGTGCGTGCGTCTTGCAATCGTTCGCCGACTCGGTGGGCGTAGGCGATCAAGAATGCGTGACGGAAGCTGCGAGTCCGCGAGGTCGTCGACTGGCCGGACTCGTCGAGTGCGCGTGCCGATTGGACCAGTAACGAGGTGTACAGCAGCTCGCACAGATCGAGATCGACGGGCAGACCGATCACGGTGGCCAACAGATACTTCTTCTTCCATACTGTTCTGGCACCGTTGGCTTTGCACACACTGTGCAGCAGAAGTAGTTTGGCCTTCGAGTACGGATTGCTCACCATGATGCGACGACTGATGACATCGTCGATCAAGGTGCGAGAGTTCCCTGCATCGAGAAGTGCGCTGTCGATCGCATATCGCGTCATCAGGTCCTGGGCCTTGGCCGAAAATGCCTCGGCTTCAGCGGGGAATTGCGTCGACTCGGCCTTCGCCAGTAGCCCTCGTATCCTTCCGAGCATCTTCGAGTCCACGGACTGCCGCGGACCGGCAGGTGTGGTGCGTGCTGTCCATCGAGTGGGAGGGGGTAGGAGTGTCTCGAGGGGCAACAACCATGTTGCGCAGCCGAGTACGAGTAAGAGGGTGTACCACGACTGCGCCGACGACCGCCGGTTGTACGAACGCCATCGACGAAGACGGTCCGCAGAGGTGCCACCTGCAGATTCGGCGTTCAGCTCGGACAACTGATTCCGCCAGGATTCCGGAGCAACGCTGTCGGCGGAACTTCGCGCTGCGTGAGCACCGATAGCCTCGACAATGACCACGGCGCCGTCGCCTCCAGCGCTCTGACGGGTGACGTGTACCAGTTCGGCGGGCTGCCAACCGTTCTCGAAGGCAACGTCGAGAGCGTCGTCGAGTATTTTCGCCGCGCGATCGTGCACCGAATACGTTCGGCTGATGTCTTCCGCAGTCGACAGGCGTTCCGCGATCAGTTGGGTCATGTCCTTCGCGGAGGCCCCCAACTGGGCGAAACCGATTCCGCTGTCGAGCAATTCGTTCGGGTCAGCACTGTCCCGAGCAGTGGTTGCGCGCGAGTACTTGAAAAAACTGTCCAGATCGATACGACTCATCGTCGTCCCCTCCACGTCCCCCGGTGTGGTTCCCGAACTTTTCGGTGAATCGCAGAGTAGGGGAGGGGTCCGACAAGTTATTCGAACATGTCAGCGAGGTGCGAGCATCTGCAGCAGTTCTTCGACCGACGGCAGGCCGGGAATCGCGGGAAGGTTCGGAACAGGAGCGGGGGCGGGCGGTGCCGTCAACTCGACGCCGCCGAGCGCTGCCAGCACGTCGTCGGTCTGGGTGCGGCGCGGGCCGTACGTGTTCGACGCTACGACGAACTCGTCACCGATCGACGCCGACGCCACCACGCTCGAGCCGTCGTCGGCCCATCCCCACTTGCTACCGGTCACGCCGGGCAAGGTTTTCGTGCCCCAGTCCTGGACGGTTCCGTCCGCTGCCACCGGGACGGCGGAATTCATCCAGGCCAGGACGGGGCTGGCGGGATCGGTGCGCTTCTTCGCCGCCAGGAATCGCACGGTGTCGGCAGTGCTGGTGTACGAACTTCCCCAGAAACCGCCTCGCGAGGTGGAGGTGAGCCCGAACTCCGCCGCAGTCGCATCGATGGCCTGGGGATATTTGTTGTCGAGGACGGAGGCGGCACCGTCGTCGCTGACCTGGACCACTCGAGCGGCCAGGACGCGATCACGCGCAGAACCGTCTCCGAAGCGAACGACGTAGTCGGCCATGTAGAGCTTGACCGTCGACAGTCCGGGACGTGCGGAATTATCCTCCGCGCTGCCCACATATGTGCCCGTCGGCACGTGTTCGTACGAGATCGAGGTGCGGGATGGCACATCGGCGAAGTCAGCCGGTGTTGGCAAGGCCTGCGCAGGTGCAGCGCAGGTCAGCGCCAACGCGATGCCGACAATTGGGACAGCAGTCCTGGTGAAGATGCGTCGCAGGGCCGGCATCTCGTGCTCCTCGAGGTGTTGGCCCGCCGTGAATCGGTGACCGATGACTGTGGCTACCCCGATAGTAGACGCTTCAACCTCACGCCGCTTTCCCCAGTTCTGCGGCCTTCGTCACCTGCATGAATGTGGCTTTCTTGCAGTTGGAGTGACTGGCAGGCGCATTCATCCAGTCAGCGGGCGTGATACCGCCGGACACAAGAGGGGCGGGCAGTCAGGACCGGCGCAGTGTCGACAGCATCTCTCTCGAGCGTCGAAGTGGCCCCCGACTCGACTCGGCGGGCCAGGTGCTGGGCAACTCGATCGGGTCGGTCAGGCGACCGGCATTGAAGTCGTCGACCAGATGTCCGACGGTTTCCTGGGCGCAGGATTTGTTGGTGCCGATGAATCCCGAGGGGCCGCGCTTGATCCACCCGGTGACATAGCTGCCGACCGAAGTCGGCCCACCGGATTCCTGCAATACACGGCCGCCGGTGTTGGGAATGATGCCTCGGCGATCGTCGAAGGGAACCCCGGGCAGCGCAACTCCGCGGTAGCCGATGGATGTGAGGACGAGTCCGGCATCGAGGGTGTCGACTTCACCGGTAGCAGTGCTGCGCACCACGTCGTCACCGTCGGCCGTCAGACCCATCCGCTCGAACTCGATGCCCGTCACTCGATCGGTGCCCAGGATGCGGGTGGGGGAGAGCAGGTATCGCAGTGTGATGCGCTTACGGCCGTCGCCGTGCTCGGTGGATTCGTCGACGTGGCGAAGAAGTTGTAGCTTCTGCGCCACAGCGTGAGGTAGGTCATCGGAAGCGGCGAGGCGGACCGTCACGGGGTCGAGTGCGAGTTCACTGCGGTCGATGGCCAGATCGATCTCGGGAACAGTGAGCAATCCGGCGAACTCGGGAACGGTGAATGCAGACTGGGCGACGCCTCGGCGGCCGACGACGACCACCTCACGAATAGAGCTGTGGCGCAGGGCGTCCAGGGCGTGGGGTGCGATGTCGGTCTGGGCAAGCGCGTCCGGATTCATGGTCAGGATGCGGGCGACGTCCAATGCCACGTTGCCGTTGCCGATGATGACGGCGCGCTCGTGCGAGAGATCGAACGTGCGGTGTTCGTGATCGGGGTGGCCGTTGTACCAGGCGACGAAGTCGGTTGCCGAGCTGCGGCCCGGCAACTCGGCACCGGGAATGCGCAGTTCCCGGTCCGACGACGCCCCGACGGCGTAGATCACGGCGTGGTGGGTGTCCATCAACTCGTCGTGGGTGATGTCTTTGCCGACCTCGACACCGAGGTGGAAGGTGAACCCCTCCTGCGCAGAGATGGTCTCGAACAGGCGCGATACCTGACGCGTCTTCTGATGGTCGGGTGCGACGCCGAGGCGAGCGAGGCCGTGAGGTTGCGGGAGTCTGTCGTAGACATCGACTTTGACACCGGGTTGCGTGAGCAGCTCGTCCGCCGCGTACATCGCCGACGGTCCGGATCCGACGATCGCGACTCGAAGGGGTTGCCGATCACGCGAGACCGATGCCGCCGGCGTGACCGGTGCCAAGATCGGCCGAGGCGGGCGCTCCTGCTTGTAGAAGTCCGCATTGATCGTCAGGAACGGCAATTGAGCCTCGGTCAGTTTTGCTTGCGGCACAATGGCGTCGACCGGGCAGGCCGAGACACATGCGCCGCAGTCCACACACGATTGCGGATCGATGTGCAGCATCTCTGCCGTCAGGAAGTCAGGCTCGTCGGGGGTGGGATGAATGCAGTTGACGGGGCACGCGTAGACGCATGACGCGTCGCTGCAACATGATTGGGTGACGACGTGGGGCATGAGGGGTTCCTGACGACAGTGGCAAGAGGCGAGAGGGCTATGCGGCGAACTGGCTCGAGCTGCGATCGGGTTCGCTGCGGAAACGTGAGGCCTTGCCGTCGATTCCGCACATCTTCCACATCAGGCGAGCCGCACGATTCATCATGCCGGTGTCGGTGGCCAGCATGCGGACATCGCCGAAGTAGTCCTGCAGCGCGTGCTGGGATTCCGGGGTACCCCAGAACAGGTCCTTCTTCACCTGCTTCGGGATGTCGAATTTCGTCCAGAACTTCTTCGGAGGAATGACGATGACGTCGCACAGGATGCGCATCGTGATCGGGAAGGCGAGTGAGAGCAAGAACCGTCCGACTTTGGACATCTTGGGGACTCGGCGACGTAGCAGTTGGTGCGCGAACGAGATGTGTCGCGCTTCCTCGGCAACGTGGATGGCCATGACGCTCTGCATGATCGGGTGGATGTCGTCACCGGATCGCAGTACCGACTTCTGAATATGGTCGATCGGTTCCTCGCCCGCCAGGACTCCGACGAAGAACAATTCGGGGAGCAATGTGGCGAACAACGGGATGAACGGCGACAGCATCTTCATGGGCCGGCTCATGCCGGGCGCATCGGAACCGACGCGGTTGACCATCTCCTGGAACATCAGGGTGTGGTTGCACTCTTCGATCGATTCGTGGGTGCAGTAGCGCGCCTCGGCGGAGCCGTTGGGCAGTGAAAAGACGTACTGCATCATGCCGCGGATCAGGATGTTCTCGAATTGCAGACCGACCTTCGCGACATTGGCCTGACGCCACATGCCGATCTCGATCTGCCTGTCGAGTGGAAGCGCCTGATACCAGGCGTGGCCGCCGATCGGATCGGTTTTGGCCGGCAGGACCCATCGAGGATCGTTCGCGGGTACTGCGAACTTCTCGGACTCCCAGTCGATGTCCACGTAGGGGTCGAAGTGCTTGTGCACCGAGCCCTCGGACAGCAATGTGAGCGTCTCCACGTATTGCTGCTCGTCCGCAGTGTCGGCGTCGACCGAAACGGACGTGTTGCTTGTCGTCAGTGTCATGGCTTCTCCAAACGAAGTGCGAACATAGGGTTAATGTAACCCGAGTTAACACAAAAGGGAAGCCTGTTAGGGAGACTCGATCAGCGGTCGTCTACTGGTCCTCCGAACGCTCCTCGGACACCTCGGCCACTTCGTCGGTCTCGAACAGTTGCAGCTGGATCGCGGAAGGATCGACCACCGGCGTGACCTGCTCGGGAGTGCTGCGCAGCACTTCACGGAGGGCGGAGACGGCACGGCCCCAGTTGGCCGACTCACGATCGGCCTCGTCGACGTCGCAGTGCTCGTCGCCCAGATCCGCGGCAACCGCCATCCCGCGCCACGACGCTTCTTGTTCGGCGCTGATCCGCAGATACGACACGACGACATCGCGATCGGACGAGCAGCACTCGAGAACCGCATGCAGGTCGAGCGGTTCCTCTTCGGACGCGGCGAGCAGATCGACCAATTCGAGCAAACCGTCGGGAAAGTCGTCCGCGTCGACCGTGGGCGGCGTCGGCTCCCCGAGCACGCCTCCGAAATCCTCGGCGAACTTGTCGTCGACCTGCTCCCACACGTGACTGAGCATGCGTACCGCCCACAACAGGTGATCGGCGACGAAGGGCGACCCGCTCACTCGTACCTGAGCGACGATGCAGTCCTGAACCAGGTGCAGCATCACATCCGGCAGTTGCAGGTTCAGGTCGACCAACAATTCCGCCGCGCGAGTGCGGCCGGACACAGCATGGACGAGCGTCGAATTGATCTCGACCACCGGTTCGGTGGGTTTGACCGATACGTACGCGGTGCCGCCCGCGAACCGCAGCGGAATGTCGCCGTCGGGGTCGTGATCCGGTGGGAAGCCGAACCACGGCTCGAGAGCGCGATCGACGAGCTGCTGCAGATGCTCTTTCCCCTTGGGCTGAACGCACAGCGGAACCACGGAGGTGTCGGGCTCCGTGATGGCGATGTCGAAACTCGGTACGTCGTAGCGCCCGGTGGCGCGTGAGCTCAGGAACGACGGGTGTGGCAGGCCCCAGATGTCACGGAACACCGCGACGGTCTTCTTCGCTAGATCATCGGACCACGAGCGATTGCGATCCACGTGCGGTGCCGTCGGCTCGTCATCGTGCGAAGTGCGAAATCCCAATGCACTCAACGCGTCTTGCTGATCGACGGTGATGGCTCGGCTGCTGTGCAGGTGTTCGTTCGCCGGTATCTCGCAGCGGACCATATCGAGATCCCAGGCGTAGAACTGCACGCAGGCGGCGGTGTCGGGGACGCCGTCGGTGGTGTCGTATCGCGATTCGATCACCAACGCATCGCCGTCGCGCATGGCGCTGACGTAGTCGCCGAGCGTCCGCTGGAACTGCATCCAAGCGGCATCGACGTCGAAGTCGAACTCGAGTGAATCGCTCATGTCGGCTCCTTACCCTGATCGCGCTGACGTAACGCGGACTCGATCACGCTAGCGGCGACCACCGACACGATCTCGGCGCTCGCGGGGGCGATCACGACGATGCCGAATCCTCGGGCGATCGTGTCAGGGGGTCATCGAGAGAATCGTCGTCGAGCGCACCGAAGGGCTGTGCCTCGGCCACGCCGTCCAACACCGCCGGACGTAGAGCGTGCGGAACGGCCAGTACTTCCTCGATCCTGACGAGAATGCCCTGTTCGATCAGCGATCGAACACGGTGATCGATCAACTGGGCCGTACGCAGATCCTCGCCTTCCAGATCGGCGTAGTCCTCGCCCTCGTTGTTGACGGGTAGCTCTTCGGTCATGGCGGCGAGCAACGTCTGCACCGCAAAGGTATTGGCCAGTGACCGCGACACGTCGGGGTCGTCGGCATCTCCCGACAGCTGCACCCGGACATGCTCGGCAACCAGTTCGTGCACGGTCTCCGCGCCGCGGCCGGCCAGTGAATGGGCATTGTCGCCCGGCCTCGCAGTGTCACCGTCGATGCGAATCAATTCGGTCGCGATGGCCGTCGACCAGTAATCGACCGTGGCGACGCCCACGCCCGCTTCGGTGGGATCGAAAGGAGCCGCACCGACTGCGCGCTGCAGATGAACATCGTCGGACACTGCCAGCCCATCGGCGACCCGAGCGACGATGTCGTCCAATGCCGGCAACAGTGGCAGCGCCGAGATGGCCGCCAGTTCCTGTGCGAGAGACACATCGGGAAGGTCGATGTCGTCGGCGTCGAGCATGTCGGGCTCGTCGCCTTCGAGGAAGTCCGAGAGATCTTCCATGCAGTGCGCGTAGTCCTCGGGCGTGCCGTCCCAGAGATCGGTTTCGTCGAGGAAGGTCAGGTACTGCAGGGACGTGAGCACAAGATTGACTGCGGTGTCCTCGGCCGTGTCGGACTCCTCCTGGAGGATGCGTTCCGCTGCGTCCACCAGCAGGTGCGCATCGGCCGGCAGCCAGGCGCTGGGGGAGAAGCCGTGACGGGCTCCGGAAAGCTGGGTCAGCGTCGACGAGACGAGCCGTGAGATCGCCTCCGACTTTTCCGACATCTCGCTCTGGTCCAGCCACTCCACGAACCCGTCGATCAGATCGGCGATCCGTTCGCTGTCGACACCGGACGGAGCCGGTCGGGACTGCTGATGACGCCGTTGCCGGGCCTTGGTCTTTTCTGCACGTTTCTGTCCGCGGTTGGCAGGCCGCTTCGATCCCATGAGTGGCAGCTTATCTGCTGGGATGTCCGGTTTCGCCGGTCCATGCCCTCAGTCGAGCAGGAAGGGCCCGATCACCCCACCGAAGCTCAACTTTCGCAGGCAACGCCGTCGCTGTTGCCGTCGAGCTTCGGTCGGTAGCCGGGCTCACCGATTCGGATATTGCTGGCTCCCGCGGCTTTCGCAGCCTTGCAATTCTCGTAGTACACGCTTTCGGGTACTACGACCAACGGTGCGGGAGCGGTGTAGACGGGCTCCGGTGTGTAGACCGGCTCGGGGATGTACTCCGGCTCAGGATCGGGCAGTGGAATGTACTCCGATGTCGTCGGAACCTCGACGATGGCGGCTACTGCTTCAGTTGTAGGAGTCACGGTGGTCGTTGTGGTCGGCGTCGGGGTCGTTGTCGACGGCGGCGCGGATGTCGTCGTGACGGTCGGCAGGGCGGGCACGGCCGCGACCGGGGCGACGGCGGGGGTCTCGGGTTCGGTGGTGGTGGTCAGTCCCATGAAGATCAGGGCGGGGAGCACTGCGATGGCCGGTACGGCCCACCCTCGACGACCGCGACTGGGCGACAAGTAGAGATATGCGACGCCTGCTCCGACCATCAGTGCGCCCACGAGCAGTGCACCGAACTCGAACGACACGAGTGCGCCGATCGCGAAGACCGCGCCGAAAATGATTGCAACCCAGGCGAACACCTTCCCGAACAGGGGGCGGCGTGGAGTCTCGGGCTCGGGTGCGGGGCGCTGAAAGGGTGGTGGGTAGGCGCTGGTCATGGGTCGTCCTCGGGTCGCGAATGGTGTCGATACCGCGGAAACGATGTGCCGCGAGACCGGAAGCAACCACTCGATTCAATCCGAACCGGTCGGTCGCATTTCCGTTCACCATGTCGCATTCGCCGGGGTTGTCGTTACACCCGACTGGACAACGACAACCGCATCGATCAATAGCGCTCGCGAAAGCCGCCGATCGCGGTGATGGAATTGCCGTCGGGATCGACAACGGTGCTCAGTCGAACGCCTTTGTTCGCGTCTACGATGTCGCCGAACTCGACCCCTCGTGAGCGCGCCGAAGCAACGAACGCTTCGAGATCGTCGACGGCGACGTTGAACTGCGACGCGCCTGCTCGCTCGGGGTCGACCGTCACCTGCACCCATGCAGCGGGGGCGGCCTGCCACTCCACCAAACTCGGCATCGGGTTGTTGTCTGCGGGCCGATCGAACAGCCGGCGATACCAGGCGTCGGCCGAATCGATGTCGCGTACCGCGATCACTGCAAAGACATGCTCGAACATGTCGTTCTCCTTCGTGTCGGCAAAGAGGTCACGGATACTGACCGGGATCGGTGGCCGGACTCATCGCGCAGAACCTGTCGCCAGGCTCGAGTAGGGTCGTCACGAGTCCGAATTCGGGCTCTCGGCTACGAGCAGGCAGGGGATCGCAACGGTGTTGACGCTCCACCGCGCCGAGCGCGCAGGAACCCTTGCCGACGCGCTCGCCGATGTCCTGTCCGTGCCGTTGGACGACTGCTTCACCCCCGAGATCGTGTCGGTTCCGGCCAAGGGCGTCGAGCGGTGGCTCACTCAACGACTCTCGAGCACCTTGGGCAGTCCGGACGGTGACGGCATCGCCGCGAACATCGATTTTCCGAGCCCGGCAAGGCTGGTCTCACGCGCGGTCGGCGCGGTCGACGACATCGACCCGGACGACGATCCGTGGGCAATGGGCCGAGTGCTCTGGACTGCTCTGAGCGTCATCGACGAGTGCCGCACCGAACCGTGGGCGGCGGTGCTGTTCGAGCATCTGGGGGCGGGGTCCGAGGACCACCGTGTAGGGCGGCGTTGGTCGACGGCATCTCATGTGGCAGAGCTGTTCCGTGCGTACGGTTCTCAACGACCTCGGATGATTCGTGATTGGTTCGCCGGACGATTCACCGACGGCCTCGGCGGCGATCTCGACGACGACCTGCAGTGGCAACCGCGAGTGTGGAAACTGGTGCGGGAGCGGATCGGCAGTCCCAGCCCCGCCGAGCGGCTGCCCGAGACGTGCGCTCGGCTACGGGATACACCGGACTCGGTGGACCTACCGAGTCGGTTGTCGGTCTTCGGTCCCACGCGATTGACGACCGATCAACTCGACATACTGGGTGCGCTCTCGGAGCACCGCGAGGTACACATCTGGGTTCCGCATCCCAGCCCGTCCATGTGGACCGCCCTGATGAACATTCCTGCGGTGACGCGGCGACGAGACGACGCGACGGCCCTTGCCGTCGAGCATCCGCTGTTGGCCAGTCTGTCTCGCGACGTCCGGGAACTGCAGGCCACCACCGGATCGGTCGCGGCGCACTCCGTCCACCACGAGGGCCCCGAGATCGCGAACACCCTGCTAGGCCGGATCCAATCGGACATCGCTGCCGACGTCTCACCCACTGCCGCAATGGAATCCGACGACCACGTGACGACGACGGATGACACGGTGCAGATTCACGCATGTCACGGACCCGCCCGGCAGGTCGAAGTTCTGCGTGAGTCGCTTCTGCATCTCTTCGCCGGCGACCCCACGCTCGAACCGCGGGACGTGCTGGTGATGTGCCCGGACGTCGAGACCTACGCGCCGTTGATTCGCGCAAACTTCGGGCAGGCTGCGCTGGTGCATCCAGGACACCGCCTGCGTGTGCGGCTCGCCGACCGGGGTTTGCGCCGCACCAACCCCGTGCTCGACGTCATCGCGACTGTTCTGGACTTCGCCGAAGGCCGGGTGACGGCGAGCGAGCTGCTCGACTTCGCTGCCAGCGGTCCGGTCCGAGAGAAGTTCTCGCTCACCGACGACGATCTCGAGCGACTCCGCGAATGGGTGACGACGTCCGGTGCCCGGTGGGGTTTGACCGTGAGACAGCGAGAAGCGTTCGGTCTGAACGGTTTTCGACAGAACACGTTCAAATCTGCCCTCGACCGAATCCTCCTGGGCGTGGCGGCCGACGAGACCCACAACGCGTACCTCGACCTTGCGCTTCCTCTCGACGACGTCGACAGCAACGACATCGCCCTCGCCGGCCGTTTCGCCGAGCTGGTCGATCGGCTCGCCTCGGTACTGCGAGCTCTTGCCGGTCCGGCGTCGGTGACCGAGTGGACGCGGCAACTGGGCCGCGCACTCGATCTGCTCGCCGACGTGCCTACTGCCGACGAATGGCAACTGGCACAAGCACACCGCGAGATCGCCGACGCCACGGAACACGGCGGGTCGGTGGAGCTGCGACTGGCGGACGTGCGCGCCATGCTGGCCAGGAGACTGGCCGGACGACCCACGAGAGCGAACTTCCGCACCGGCGAGCTGACCGTGTGCACCATGGTTCCGATGCGATCGGTACCGCACCGAGTGGTGGTGCTCCTCGGGCTCGACGACGAGGTGTTCCCGCGAGTGGGAAGCATCGACGGAGATGACATCCTGGCCCGCGACCCGGCGCTCGGCGAACGAGACATTCGCAGTGAGGATCGGCAACTGCTGCTCGACGCGGTGATGTCGGCCGAGGAGAAGCTCCTGCTGTTCTACACCGGTGCAGACCCGGTCGACGGGTCGGTCAAGCCGCCCGCGATTCCGCTGCGCGAGCTCATGGACGTGCTCGAGGTGACCGCGGGTCGAAGCGTCGAACATCGGCATCCGCTGCAGCCGTTCGATCCTCACAACTTCGAGGCCGAACGTCCGTTCAGTTTCGACACCGTCGCGTTGGCCGGAGCGGTCTCGCAGCAACGTGCGCCCCAGCCCGTGCCTCCGTTCCTGCCCGCAGCGCTCCCGCCTGCCGATCGAGGCGATGTGGAACTCGCCGACGTGATCGCCTTCGTCGAGAACCCGGTGCAGGCGTTTCTCCGGCAGCGGCTCGGATTTCGTGTTCCCGAGCTCGAGGACGACCTGGCAGACAGTCTCGACATCGAGTTGGACCCGTTGTCCCGGTGGAACATCGGCGATCGGATGCTTGCCGCGGTGCTCGCGGGCGGAGACATCGGAGAATTCGCCGACGCCGAATGGCGCCGCGGAACCCTTCCGCCGTTTCATCAGGGCCGACGCGAGATGTCCGACATCCGGCAGATCGTCGGAATCATCGCCGACGCGGCCGCGCCGTTCCACGAAGGCCCGGCCGACACCACGGATGTTTCGGTCGATCTCGGCGACGGACGACGCCTGACCGGAACCGTCACCGGAATTCATGGCCGTGTTCTGGCGCGTTCGTCCTATTCTCGCCTCGCCGCAAAGCATCGACTGGCCGCGTGGGTGCGGTTGCTGGCGGTGGCCGCATCCGAGCCGGGGGAGTGGAGCGCCGTCACCATCGGGCGGGCGAGCGGTATGCGGCCCCCTCGTCGATCGCGACTGACGGCACCGCGCAGTCCCATTGCCACCCTGCGTGAACTGGTGGATCTGCGTGATCGCGGATTGGCGTCGCCGCTGCCGATATCGACCGGCACTGCATCGGCGTACGCGGAGAAGCGGTTCGGCGGCGGATCCATCGAGGACGGTTACGACTCCGCCAGCTGGGCATGGAGAGGAGACTTCGGCGACGGAAACGATCGCTCGTTGCGGTACGTGCACGGTCCGACCCTGTCGTTCCAGACACTGCTGGCCGCGACCCCGCTGGCCGACGAAACCGACCCGTCCAACGAGACGAGCCGCTTCGGCGTCCTCGCCCGCACACTGTGGGACCCGTTGCTGACCGCCGAGAACATGGGGAACGCATGACCACCCCGCACGGATTCGATCTGCTCGGACCGATGCCTACCGGAACCACCGTGCTCGAAGCCAGCGCCGGTACCGGCAAGACCTACGCGATCGTCGGACTGGCCGCGCGCTACGTCGCCGAGGGCATCGCCGAAATTTCCGACCTGCTTCTGGTGACGTTCAGCCGGGCCGCAACCCAGGAACTCCGCGATCGCACTCGCAGCAGATTCGCCTCCATCGCGCAGCACCTTGCAGACCCGGAAGCTGCTCGTGCAGAACGAGATCCATTGGTGTCGTTCCTGGCATCGGCCGAGGACGCCGAGGTGGAACGCCGTCGCAGAAGACTGCGAAAGGCACTGTCGGACTTCGATGCCGGGACCATCGTCACCACCCACAGCTTCTGTCAGCGCATGCTGGACGGGCTCGGAATCGCGGGGGAGCGCGAACCGGAATCGACATTCGTCGAATCCGTGTCCGATCTACTCGAGCAGGTCGTGGACGACCTGTACCTGCAGATGTTCAGTGGCGACGACGAAGCGCCTGCATTCAGTAGGCGGGATGCGCACCAGTTGGCCTTGGCGGCCGTGGGCGACCAGCAGTCGATTCTGTACCCCGACACAGAAAATCTCGACGGGGACCACGGTAACCGCGAGCCGGCGCTCCGCGTGCAGTTCGCCCGAGAAGCGCGGCGGGAACTGGAACGTCGCAAACGGCTGCTCGGGGTGCGTGACTACAACGATCTACTCGGACTCCTGCATTCGGTGTTGTCCGATCCCGTGCACGGTGAGGCCGCCTGTGCGCGAGTACGAGACCGGTTCCGAGTGGTGCTGATCGACGAGTTCCAGGACACGGACCCGATGCAGTGGGACATTCTGCGACGGGCGTTTCACGGATCGACGACCCTGATTCTCGTCGGCGATCCGAAGCAGGCGATCTACGCATTCCGCGGGGCAGAGGTGCTCAGTTACCTCGATGCGGTGGAATCGGCAGACCACCTGTACGAGCTCACTGCCAACTGGCGCAGCGATTCCGAGTTACTCGATGCGCTGCACCATCTGTACGGTGGCGCAGCCCTCGGACACGACGACATCGTGGTTCACCGTGTCGAAGCCCGAAACCCACCGACGCGGATGACCGGACACACCCCGCTGCGGCTGCGCTACCTTCCGCGAACCGGTGCAGGTCCCCTGCGACAGGGGTTTCCGGCAGTCGATCGACTCCGCTCCAAGGTCGCGGCCGACGTCGCGGCAGACATCGTCGAGCTGCTGTCCAGCCGTGCCACGATCGACCGACCGGACGGACCTCGGGCGATCGAACCGCGAGACGTCGCCGTGCTGACGCGAACTACCAAGCAGGTGGCGCTGATTCGAGACGCGCTGGACGCAGTCGGCGTCCCGTCGGTCGTGTCGAGCAGCACCAGCGTGTTCGGCACCGAGAGTGCCCGACACTGGTTGTGGCTGCTGCAGGCGATCGAGCAACCGCATCGCACCGACCGCGTTCGACTTGCCGCCCTTACCCCTTTGCTCGGCTGGACTGCCGCTCAGCTCGACTCCGGAGCCGAGGATGCTCTGTCGCAGGTCAGCAGTCGACTGCGTGAATATTCGATACTCTTCGACGAGGCAGGGTTCGCTGCAGTATTCGAGCGAGTGTCGGCCCAGTCCGGACTCGACGCCCGTTTGCTCGCAGTCGACGCGGGCGAACGGACCATGACCGATCTGCGGCATATTGCCCAATTGCTCAATCGCGCAGCAGTATCCGAGTCGTTCGGCATCACCGCGCTCACTCGCTGGCTGACCGACCGCATCAAGGAACCGGCAGCCGGTGGATCAAGCGACCGCAGCCGACGACTCGACAGCGATTCCGCCGCAGTGCAAATCATGACGACACACGGCAGTAAGGGGCTCGAATTCCCCGTCGTCTACCTGCCGTATGCCTGGGACACGTTGTTCTTCAGCAAGCCGTCGACGCTGCTGCTGCACGAGAACGGCGACCGGATTCGAGACGTCGGTGGACCGTCGGGAGTGGGCTACGCGGCCAGGAAGATGATCAACGACCAGGAGGAAGCAGGCGAGGAACTGCGGTTGCTCTACGTCGGCCTGACCCGAGCGGAGAGCCAGATAGTGCTGTGGTGGGCACCGGGCCGCAATACCGCAACGTCGTCGCTGCATCGCATGCTGTTCGGCCGCATCCCCGGGATTCCCCAACCGGAGCCGTCGTACAAGGTCCTCGACGATGCAACCACCGCGAACCGGCTTCAATCCTGGGTCGGGTCCGCTGCCGACATCATCTCCATCGAACCGGTGGGACCGGGTGCACCGTCCACGCGGCATTGGGTCAGACCCGGGGAACCGTTGCTCGACATTGCCGCCGCGCGGTTCGATCGGACTCTTGACCTGTTGTGGCGTCGAACGTCGTACTCCGCGTTGACAGCTCATGCCCACGACGCGGCGCACGTTCAGCCGGAGGTGGGGGTGACAAGCGAGGCCGAGCATCCCGAGAAGACCGACGAGCCGGCGGAACCTCAGTCGAACAGTGACTACACAGAAGATTCCAGGTTGGAGGGAATCGAGTCGCCGATGAACAGCATGCCCGCCGGCGCCGCATTCGGAACGCTCGTGCACGAGGCGCTCGAACACGTCGATACCTCCGCTCCCGACTTGCTCGCCGAGCTCGAACTTCGCTGCAGTGCAGCGGTCGCCTCGCGCATGGCCGAGGTCGATCCAGTGGCGTTGGCCGCAGCCCTTCTGCCGGTGATGCACACGCCGTTGGGCTTCGGGACGCTTGCCGACATCGCGCCTTCCGACCATCTGGCAGAGCTGGACTTCGAGCTTCCGTTGGCCGGAGGTGACGATCCGGTGGCAGCGACGGTCGCCCTGAAATCCGTTGCGCGGCTGATGCGTCGGCACCTCGATGTCGGCGACCCGCTAGCGTCCTACCCCGATCTGCTGGACGGTATCGAGGAAACACCCCTGCGCGGCTTTCTCACCGGAAGTATCGACTCGGTTCTACGAGTGCCCGGACCGCGCTACGTGGTGGTGGACTACAAGACCAACCGGCTCGCCCGAGGTGATCTGACGACAGGCAACTTCACCCGAGAGAAGATGGCTGGAGAGATGATGCGCTCGCACTATCCGCTGCAGGCAATTCTGTATGCCGTTGCGCTGCATCGATATCTGCGGTGGCGTCAACAGGGATACGACCCGCAGGAACACCTCGGCGGAGTTCGGTACCTGTTCGTGCGGGGCATGGTGGGACCGCAGACACCTGCCGGGTGCGGGGTGTTCGACTGGAATCCGTCCGCAGCGCTGGTGGTCGAGCTCTCGGATCTGCTTGCCGGAAAGGCGAATCGATGACGAGCGTGACCACCGCACTGCGCGGCAGCGGCCTTCTGCGTACGTTCAACGATGCAGGTGTACTCACCGCCGCCGATGTGCACGTGGCATTACGTCTGGGCGCGCTTGCCGGGGAGTCGTCGGAGCATGTGCTCTTGGCCGCTGCGCTGACGGTGCGTGCCGTGCGATCGGGATCGGTGTGCCTCGATCTGCGACGACTGCAAGATGTGACGGTCGACGAGGAATCCGACGTCGATCCAGGAGCGCTTCCGTGGCCCGACCTCGTCGAGGTCCTCGGCGCACTGTCGGCCAGCCCCCTCGTCGTCGGCAGTGCAAACGGACCGTTGACGCCGCTGAAACTCGTTCACACCGATGAGGGTGAACTCCTGTACTTGGATCGATATCATCTGCAGGAGAGCACAGTTCGTGACGTTCTCGAGCAGCGATCTCAGTCTCACCCGCGGTCCGATGCCGCCGAGATCAGCCGTGCTCTGACCGAGCTGTTCGTCGACGAATCGGGTGCGCCCACTGTTGCTCCCGATCGTCAGCGGATAGCGGCAGCCCTCGCGGCGACCCAATGGACCACGGTCATCGCAGGCGGGCCGGGAACCGGTAAGACCCACACGGTGGCTCGGATTCTGGCGTTGCTCGTCCGGGAACACGGAAGCGATCTGCGAATCGGGTTGGCGGCACCCACCGGCAAGGCCGCAGCCCGATTGCAGGAGTCGGTGTCCGAACAAGCGGGGCTCCTCGGACTGCCGGTAGATCTGAAGGCGATGACCTTGCACCGGCTTCTGGGCTGGAAGCCCGGCAGCAAGACGAGGTTTCGCCACGACGGGGAGAACCGCCTGCCCTACGACGTCATCGTCGTGGACGAAACCTCGATGGTGTCACTGACGATGATGTGCCGGCTGCTCGAAGCCGTCCGCCCCGAATCACGCTTGATCCTGGTCGGTGACCCGGACCAGTTGACGTCCGTCGACGCAGGCGCGGTGTTGGCGGACCTCGTGGCGCGGCCGGTCACCGGCACCGAGAACCCGGTGCTGGCGCAGCTCGTCGACGACGATTTCGCCGCAGCCGAGGATCCGGCCGAGGCCGCCCTGAGCCCGTTCGAGCGAGACCGATTGCGCGGCGGCGTCGTGCGGCTCAGTCGAGGCAGACGGTTCGGCGGGGCAATCGCCCAGTTGGCTGTGGCCGTGCGCGACGGCCGGGGCGACGACGTGATGGCGCTGCTCGAGTCCGGCGCGAAAGAAATTTCCTTTCATGGCCCCGACGACGTGGATGCGCTGCGTTCCGACGTGATCGACACCGCAGCCGACGTCACCGCCGCCGCAGCAGCTGGAGATGCGTCCGCGGCGCTTCTGGGTCTGGAGAAGCATCGCCTGCTGTGCGCGCACCGCGAGGGCCGATGGGGTGTCGCGCGATGGGATCGGCAGGCGATGGAGTGGGTGGGAGAGCACAGCGGAACGTTTCTCGATCCGTCACTGTGGTACCCCGGTCAGCCACTGTTGGTGACGGCAAACGATCACGAAGCGCGGATATACAACGGCGACACCGGCGTTGTGGTGTTGGGAGACAACGGAACCCCGATGGCAGCCTTTGCCCGCGGGCGCGGCCATGTGCTGATCCACCCGAACGTGCTCTCGTCGGTTCACACGGTGTACGCGATGACGATCCACCGCAGTCAGGGCAGTCAGTACGACACCGTATCGGTTCTTCTCCCCGCCGAGGCATCGACGCTGCTGACCCGAGAGTTGCTCTACACCGCAATCACTCGCGCACGATCGCACGTGCGGGTGATCGGCACCGAGGATGCCATTCGCGCGGGCGTCGAGCGTCAGGTGTTACGGGCGAGCGGTCTGCGACGAACGATCCTGTAGCTCCGGTCAGCGGCACGCGTGCCGGGCCTCGTTCATCGCGGCATCGATGCTTCGTGCGACCGAAAGCCAGGTGCGAGCCAGGCTGGACCACACAGCCACCGAGTCGTCTCGACCCGCGCCGGCCGACCCCCGGGCCTGCGTGGCAGCCGAGCGATGGAGGGCCACGGCACGAGCCTTCAGATCGTCGAGGTCACTGTCGACGCAGACGGATCGAACGGCGTGTGGGTCGACTCGACGACCTGTCAACTGACACAGCGCCTGCAGCGAGCCCAGCTCGGCAGGAATCTCGGAGGGCGTCTCGGAAGAGTCGGCCGACGTGGCGGTCTCGGCCGCAGAGGCGACGAGCCCCCGCTGCAGGTCCCTCGGCCCAGATGACACGCCATCGGCTGCGACGCCCCAGACACTGAGGAACGAGGGGTGCGGAACGTTCCAGATCTCGCGGAACGCAAGCGTGATCATCTCGGCAACGAGCGCGGCATCGGCTCCTGAGTCGGTTCGCGTGAAATCGATGACCGATCCGTCGGCGATCGGCTTGCCGCGGTTCAGCCATCCGAACTCGACCAACTGCACGTCCATGGCCGACGTCTCCGGGGCATCCGGGTAGAGCAGCGAAGGAATCGCCGCTACGGTGACCAGGACTCCGGTGTCCGTCGCCGCCACATCGATGTACGGCCGCAAACCACGTTCGCCGGGGCTGGCCTGAGCGGCCGTGACCGTGACGTAGTCACGTCTGGGCAGGGACCGAAGGCATGCGTGCAGATTCTCGGTGAACGTGGCCCACGCGAGCGCGGTAGTGGAGTCGAAATGGCCGTTCTGCAGTGCGTTCACGGTGCAAACCCTCTTCTCGGACGAGAACTGATGCCTGTGGGTTCAGACGGTAGCGAGGGGGTCCGACAAGAACGCGGGTGTCAGTAGACGTCCCGCAGATAACGCTTGGTTTGCTTGAGTTCGTTGACGTAGTCCTCGGCGGCGTCGGGGGAGCGGCCGCCGTGCTCGGCGACGATCTCGTGCAGTGCTTCGTCGACGCCCTTCGACATACGGGCCGCGTCGCCGCACACGTAGAGATGCGCACCTGCCTCCAGCCAGCCGTACAGCTGCTTGCCTGCCTCGATCATCCGGTGCTGCACGTAGATCTTCTCGTGCTGATCGCGGGAGAACGCCACATCCAGTCGATTCAGCAGACCGTCGCGCTCGAACTCGACGAGCTCGTCCTCGTACAGGAAATCACTCGACCGATGCTGATCCCCGAAGAACAGCCAGTTGTCTCCCGCGGCACCTCGCGCGCGCCGCTCGTGCAGAAATGCTCGAAACGGTGCCACTCCGGTTCCCGGCCCGATCATGATGATCGGGGTGTCGTCATCGGGCAGGCGGAACGACTTGTTGGCCGACAGGAACACACCTGCCTCGTTCCCGTCGCCGACTCGATCGGCGAGGTACGTCGAACAGACGCCGCCGCGGTCGCGCTCGGCCGACCGGTATCGGACGGTGGACACCGTCAGATGCACGGTGCCTTCGTGGGCGATCGGTGACGACGAGATCGAGTAGACGCGATGCTGCAGTGGACGCAGCAAGCCGAGGAATTCGGCGGGATCGAAGGCAGGCGACCGGTCGAGATCGAGAACGTCCACGACGTCACGTCCCCACGTCCAGGCGTCGAACGATGCTCGGTCGCCGTTCTGCAGGACGTGATCGAGTTCTGCGTCGCCGGCGTGTTCGGCCACGGCCTCGATCAGGTCCATGGACGGGATACCGATTTCGTATTCCGTCGTCAGCGCCTGTGCGAGCGTGATCTCACCGGACTTGGTGTGCACGGCGGTGTCGGCGGGCACTCCGAGCCGGTCGACGACGGCCGCGACGAGTGCTGCGTCGTTGACGGGTTTGACGGCGAAACCATCCCCGGCCTGGTAGGCGATACCGCTGTCGCCCAGCGCGATCGCGAAGTGCCGAACTTCCTTCGCCGACGCGGGACCGGACAGGCGTCGATTACTCAGAATCTGTGCGCGATAGGGATTCTTCCGATTCCACGGTGATCGCTTGGGCGCGGCCTTGGTGGTGCCGAGATCGCCGGTTGCAGCGTCGATGTCCTGTACCTGCCTTGCAATTGCCGTCGTCACGGTCTGTGACGGGTGGAGGGTCGAACCTTCTGAAACCCTAGTGGGGACCGCTCGAACTGCGGTGCAGGACCTCGATTCCGTCGGCCGAGTAGGCGACCTCGTACCCGTCGGACAGCGCTCGATCGATCGCCTGACGGTCACCGGCCCCGTCGGTCGGCCAGCCGGCAGGCCGCGCTCGATTGACGACGATCCAGTCCGGGACGGTCGAATCTGTGGCGCGTTGGGGAAAGACCGAGACGTCGTGATCGGCGACGAGTTGGGCAACGAGGTTGTTCGACGCTGCAACCTGGTCATCGGCGGGAACCCACTCCGAGATTTCCCGGGCGGTCGCGGCCTGCGGATCGATCGTCCATTCCTGTGCTTGCACCATGCGCGCCATCGGTAGGAACGGCAACGCCACGACTGCGAAGACGGCCACGAACGCGACGATGTGATGACGACCGCGTTCGGTGAGCTGACCGTGTCGGTGACTGCGTGCGAACGCGTCGAGCAGAGCGATGAACACGATCACCATCAGGATTGCGTTGTAGTGGTAGATCGGCTTCCAGAAGTTGGTGTTGTCGCTGAGAAAGCGCCATGCGACCGTCGGGAGGGCGATCAGCAGGAGCGGCGAGCGCAGGGCGAAGAATCCGGTGACCGCGAGCAGCAGAAAGGCTGTGGCCGCCCGAGAATCGCCTGCAACCAGGCCGTGTGCGGTGTCCGCGATGCCTTCACCCAGCGGGGGCAGCTTCGAGCCCTGGTCGTACGAGTTGTCGGAGCTGAGCATCGGGATGATCACCTTGACGGCGAGAATCACCCAGGTCAGGCCCCATACGGCTGTCAGTATCCCGAGGATTCGGGTTCGTCCGCCGGCCCACAGCGCCACCAGTGCGCCGATCACGACGACCGTCAGACCCATGTCCTCTTTGACGAAGACCAGCGGCAGAGCCCAGGCCAGAGCGGGCAGCCAACGCTGACGAACGAGGGCGACCATCGACATCGCCAGCAGCGGCATCGCGAACGCCACTTCGTGGAAGTCGAAATTCAGCGCCGCTTGAACGCCCCAGGACAGTCCGAACGCCGCCGCGATCACGGCACCGGTGGCCGCCCCGAACTTCTGTGTCGCCAGCCTGCTGATGGGGATCACGGCCAACGCGAACAACACGGCTTGGGCGATCAGCAACGTCTCGGCGTGTGGGAACACCCGATAGACGGGTCCCAGCAGTGCGGTGATGGGCGAGAAGTGATCACCGAGCGTGTTGTAGCCGGTACCCAGAAGATCGGAGGTCGGTGCACGAAACTGCGAGTACGACGCGACCTGTTGGACGAATATCCCCAGGTCGAATCCGGACGTGCGGAGTTGCCGATGGCCGAGCACGGACATCGTCGCGTACAGCGGTGCCAGGACGACGAACGCGAGAGTCGGCACGATCGTCTCTGCAGTACGGATCCTCGTACGCCAGTCGAGGGGTGCGGTGTCGATGTCGGTGACAACCGTGGATTTCTCGATAGTGGTCACGAGGACCGATGTCTACAGCACGGACGTGAGATGTTCCTGAGAACCGCAGGTCAGCGCTTACGCTTCTTCGCGGGTTTGCGACGCGGCGGCTGTGAGGTTAGGTGGTAGTAGAGAGCGTCCTCGGAATCCTCGACGACCACATCGATGTAGTCGCCCACCTCCAGATAATCGTCGACGGCAATTCTGTCGGTCGAGCCGATGACGGCTTTCACCGAACGAGCGGGTACCAGCCCTCGGCGTCCGTCCGGACCGACTGCGAGGGCGTACCGGGGACCGGTGCGGGTGACCCGGGCACGAATGAAATCCGGATCCTTCGGGATGGGGTCGGCCGCGAGGACGTTGCCGTCCTTCGATGCGGCGGTCAGTGAATCGAGCTGTGCCGCGAGATCGTCGGCCATTGCATCCACCTGGTCGAGCAGGTGAGCCATGTGCGCGGCGTAGTCGGTGTGCTTCTTGGTGGGCTTGAGAGCCTCGCCCGGCTTGTACATGTCTTCGTGAGTCAGCTCGCCCCACGCGTCCTGCAGGCGTGTCTTGACCTGTACTTCTACTTTCACATCGAGGTCGCCCTGATGCGTGGCAACTCGAACGACCAGCACTGCGTGGTAGGCGCGGTAGCCACTGGGCTTGGGAAAGGCGACGTAATCGGTGGGTGGTTGCGCAAACCGCACCGAGCATTCCGGGTCGTTGCACGCACGCTCGAGCGCTGCGACGAACGTCAGTTGATCGCGCGGGGTCTTGCACAACACCTTGACGCCGACCAGATCGGGAAGGGCTTCGGCAACGGCGTCCGCGTCGGTCGGTTCGGTGATCCGGCCCTCGGAGAGATAGCGGCGCAATTTGTCTGCGGATCGTCCCGGGTCCTTGATGCGCGCCGTCTGCGCGTTCAGTCGATCTCGATCGACGTCTTCGAGTATTTCGTCGGCGATGGTTTCGAGGAAGTTCTGCGCGGTGACGAGAGCGGCTTCCCACGCCCGGCGGCGCTGCAGGTACAGCTCCTCGACCAAGTCGTCGATGCTCGTTGCCGATGTCACGATGCCGAGGTTAACCCAGATATGTGGGCAAACCTCTACGTGGCGCGCATTCGAGCTGTGAGGCGTCTGCCTCCGGTCTAGGCTGTGCCGCATGACCGTGGCCTCCGTGCAGCAGGACGACTTCCTCGCGCAGTTCGATCCGTTCCGTCGCGAGCTGCTCGCGCACTGCTACCGCATGACCGGATCGATTCACGACGCCGAGGATCTGTTGCAGGAAACGTACATTCGCGCGTGGCGGGGGTACGCGAAATACGAGGGGCGCTCGTCGCTGCGCACCTGGCTGTATCGAATCGCCACCAACACCTGTCTCACTGCTCTCGACGGTCGGTCGAAGCGTCCGCTCCCGACCGGCTTGGGGGCACCGAGTTCTGGCCCTACCGAAGAACTCGTACAGAACAACGAGGTTCCATGGCTCGAACCGATCGCCGATTCGGATCTGGCCGACTCGAGTGATCCCGCCTCCATCGTGGTGGCGCGTGAATCGGTGCGCCTCGCCTTGGTGGCGTCCCTGCAACATCTGTCTCCCCGGCAGCGGGCGGTCTTGTTGATGCGCGAGGTGTTGCAGTGGAAGGCGTCGGAAGTCGCCGAGGTTCTCGCCACGACGACGACCGCAGTCAACAGCTTGCTGCAGCGAGCCAGGGAGCGCCTCGACGAGATTGCGCCCGAACTCGACGATGTCGAGCCCATCGGATCCGACGAGCTGCAAGAACTGCTGACGCAGTATGTGGAGTGTTTCGAGAACTACGACATCGACCGCTTGGTGACTCTGTTCACCTCGGATGCGGTGTGGGAGATGCCGCCGTTCGTCGGGTGGTACCAGGGTGCCGAGACGATCGGATCACTCATCCGAAACAATTGCCCGGCCAACGGCGCGGGCGACATGCGGATGAGGCCTACCCGTGCCAACGGCCAACCCGCGTACGGGCTGTACATGCTGGGTGAGGACGGTGTGCACCGGCCGTTCCAGCTGCACGTTCTCGATGTCGACGCCAGAGGGGTCGGGCACGTGGCCTGCTTCTTCGATCTGACTCTGTTCGATCGATTCGGCCTGCCCGACCGCCTCTGAACGACTGCCGCTCAGCTCTGGGGAACCGCCGACGGGTCCATCCACATCACTTCCCAGACGTGGTTGTCGAGATCACGGAACGCTCGGCCGTACATGAATCCATGATCCTGGGGCTCCATCCACTTGGACCCGCCCGCAGCGATCGCTGCGTCGGTGAGCGAATCCACTTCGTCTCGGCTGTCGGCGGAGATGCACATCAGGACCTCGCGAGCCGAGCTCGTGTCGCAGATCGAATCGGAGATGAAGTCCTCGAAACGCGATGTGGCCAGAAACATCACCGTCGCTTGGTCGCTGACGATCATGGAGGCGGTGTTCTCGTCGCTGAAAACGTCGTTGAAAGCGAACCCGAGTCCCTCGAAGAACGAACGGGTGGCGACGACGTCGCGAACGGGCATGTTGGCGAACAGCATACGGGACATGGGTACACCTTCTCTGTGGGAACAGCTGCGTGCGACCGTCGAACAACGGTCTTGCTTCTACTGACAGCAGTCGGTGCCAAAAGTCACCGGCGCACACCTGCAGACACGACGCGACCCCGCCGAGCGATGCTCGACGGGGTCGCGGACAGCGAAGCTGAAAGGGGGAGTGTGAAGAACTACCGCGTCATCTGTGCAAGACGGGACAGCATCCGTGAGAACACGTGGCCGTCGTTGCCGAGATCGAGGTAAGCATCGGCAACGGAATCCGACGTTGTGGTGTCGGAAGTCGCCGCAGCGAGGGTGCGCGCCATGCGCGTGCGACGCTCGATGGCGTCGAGGATGGTGGCGTCGAGCGTTGACACTTCGTCGAAGAGCTGGTCGACGTCGGTTGTCGCAATGTCGGCGGTGTCGGTGCCAATTGCCAGCGAATCGATCTGAACAGTCACATCGTCTCCTTTTGTTCGCGTCCTGAGGTGTGAGTCGTTCTGCCGAACGGAACCGTTACAGCCCGACTCGAGTTAAAACGATGTTTCGTCGCCCAGTCCAAGATGCCCACTCGACCGGCCTGGGCCAACCTCTCGAGGGTGTGATGCTCGATACAGTCCGGTCGGTTCCCCCGACCTGCAGGTCTTCCCACGGGTCCGTCAGCGGGATTGTGACTGCGCCGATTCGGGTAACCCGGCTGTCGAATCATGTCGACATCGAGGAGTGAACGATGCAGTACGACTACCTGATCATCGGCGGGGGAATGGTTGCCGACAGTGCGGCTCGCGGGATCCGCGAGCGCGACACCACCGGCTCCATCGGCATTCTCGGGGCCGATTCCGACGAGCCGTACACCCGGCCCGCGCTGTCGAAGAAGCTGTGGACCGACTCGGACTTCGGTCGGGATCAGGTTCCGCTCGACACTGCCTCCGACACCGACGCGCAGGTGCACACCGGAACGCGGGTGGCCTCGATCGACCGGTCGAGTTCCTCGGTGACGACGGACCAGGGAGAACGCTACGAGTACGGGACTCTGCTCGTGGCAACGGGAGCCGAACCGTTGCGAATCGAGCTCGCGCCCAGTCCGCGGGTGGTGTACTTCCGCACCTTCGCCGACTACCGGGCACTGCGTGAATTGACGAAGACCGCCGATCACATCGCCGTGGTCGGTGGCGGATACATCGGCACCGAGATCGCTTCTGCCCTTTCTCTCCAGGGCGTGAAGGTCACTCTCGTGACATCCGACGCCGTAGTCGGCGCGCACATGTTCCCGCCGAGCCTGGCTGCCGTTTTCGACAAGGGATTCGCCGATCACGGAGTCACCGTGCGCCGAGGAACGAAAGTGACCTCCGGTGCCGAGGCGTCGGCCCGCGTCCAACTGCAACTCGACGACGGTTCCGCACTCGAAGCGGACGGCGTCGTGTTCGGTCTCGGTGTGCGGCCCAGCACCGAACTGGCCGACGCTGCCGGACTGTCGGTGGACGACGGCATCGTGGTCGACGAATTCTTGAGGACCGAGGACGATTACGTCTACGCGGCCGGTGATGTGGCGAACTATCCCGACGCCATTCTCGGCCGTCGACGCGTCGAGCACGTGGACAACGCCACGGAGATGGGCAAGGCCGCCGGACGCAACATGGCCGGGGCGGCCGAGCCGTACTCCTACACCCCGTACTTCTACTCCGATGTCTACGACGACGGGTACCAGGCCATCGGCACGCTGTCCACGTCGTTGAGCACCGTCGAGGATTGGAAGTCGGTCGGCAAGGAAGGCGTTGTGTACTACCTCGACGACGAGGCCGTCGTTCGCGGTGTGCTGATGTGGAACGTCTGGGAAGGTCTCGATGTGGCGCGCACGCTTCTCGCGGACAAGAAGCCGCAGACCGAGCAATCGCTCCGCGGGCTGATCTGAATTTCTGGAACACTCGAAAACGAGCGGACCAGCGACGGTTGGGCGTGACCTAGGAGAGACGATGTCCGAGTTCGATGGCAGTGGGTCGGCCGAGCAGCGCGCCCGACTCGACGACGAAGTTCACAGCCGCTGTGCCGACTGCCGCTTGCCCGGACATTCCGAGCCGCTGTCCGACGCGGCCGCCATCGCTGTCGCGGCCGGGCGGGTGGACGAGCCCACGCGCGCAGTGCTGATCAATCGATGGCATTCCGGCCGCGCACTGCCGTCGATCGGGGGGTTCGGCACCTTGCGAAATCTTGTCGACGAGCGCGATCGATGGCTCGCCAAGGACACGACGAGCAAGCCCGGATCGGCACTCGTGTATCGATTGCGGGTCGCCGAACTGACCAAACGCATCAACCATCAGCGCACCACGGTGGTGATGTCTAATCGGCACTACGCCACCGGGGTGCGTGCGGCACGGAAGGAGCGTCGAGAAGGTCTGCATCTCGATCTCGATCAACGGGATTCGGTCTTCGACGCACTGATGAGGACGCCTGCACCACGCCGGTTCGGTCCGGTTGCGGAGCGCGGCCTGTCGTTGGTGGACGCGGCCACGGATCGCATGAGCATGCTTGCGCGCCGAACTCCTGTGGGTGACCGGGTCGAATGGGCAACCGGCGTGGTCGATCAGTTCGTCGATCGCAAGGACGATCGGTTCGTCGATCGATACGACACTCTGCTCTTTCTGGCGGGAACATCGTTCGACCGAGTGCGCCGATCGCCGGCATGGCAGTCCACGTACTTCGAGATTCAGCGCAATCAACTCGACCTGTTCGTCGAGCTCACCGAGATCTCGGTCGACGCCAACTCCCTGCGCACGGTAGCGACCGAGTTGAACCGGATCGGTGAGACGATGGTCGACGAGGAGACCGCCGCTCAGGTCGAATCACGGCGTGGCGCACTGGAAGTGGTGTGGACGCAGTTGACCGGTCGGGTAGCTGCGCTGGTCCGCCTGGCAAATCTGGTCGAGTCGTCCGAAAGCGAGGCTCGAACGTCCGACGCGATGACCCGTGCCCATAGTCTGGACGATCGGATCGACGATCTGGTGGGCCGATCGGGTAGCCGGGAAATGTCGGCCGAGAACACACATTTCGTCGGTGATCAGGTTCGGACACAGTGGCGCGATTGAGTGCCGCCGGAGGCTCAGTGGCGCGATTAGGTGCCGCCCAGGGCACACAACCGCGCCACTGGCTCTAGGCGATGATCGCGAAGAGGATTCCCGCGACGGCGAAGCTGACCACGGACAGGATCGTCTCGAGGACCGTCCACGTCTGCAGTGTCTGCTTGACGGTGAGATTGAAGAATTTCGAGATGATCCAGAAACCGCCGTCGTTGACGTGGCTGGCGATGATCGAGCCCGCCGCGATGGACATGGCGATCAGCGCAACGGCCGGGGCGGAGTAATCCTGGGCTGCCACCAATGGTCCGACGATGCCGCCGGTGGTCACGATGGCCACGGTTGCCGACCCCTGCGCGACCCTGAGCGCACAGCTAATGATGTACGCCAACACGATGATGGGAAGACCTGCGGCCGCCATGGTGTCGGCCAGGGCCGTGCCGATACCCGTGGCGGAGATGACCTTTCCGAAGAACGCGCCTGCGCCGACTACCAGGAGCAGCATGCCCACCGGACGAAGCGACTCTCCGGTCAGCTTGCTGAGTTCCTGGACCGTGGACCCGCGTCGAATGCCCAGCACGTAGAACGCGATCAGGACTGCGATGAGCAGCGCGACGGCCGGGGTGCCGAAGAACGTCAGTACTTCGAGTAGGTTGCCCGGATCGAGCAGGATGCTGCCGAACGTGGCACCGAGGATCAAGACGAGAGGAACGGCGATAATTGCACCGATGGTTCCCACCGACGGCGGTGTCGTGATCACCGGACGCTTCGTTGCTACCGTGCCGGCGCCACCGCCATCTGCGGTCGTGTCGTCTCCGTCGTTGATGAAGTCCTCGGGAACGTCGACGATGATTCGCTTGCCGATCCAATTACCCCACACCAGGCCCGCGGCGATGAAACCGGGAATGCCGCAGATGAACCCGAACAGGATAAGCCATCCCAAGTTCACTTCGAGCAAGCCGCCGAGGGCAACCGGCCCGGGATGCGGCGGTAGGAATGCGTGCGTCATGGACAGACCTGCCAGCATCGGCAGCGCGTAGAGGACCAGCGACTTTCCGCCCTGGCGTGCCGCCACGTAGACCAGCGGAGCCAGCACGAAAATGCCGATGTCGAAGAACACCGGAATGCCGAAGATCAAGCCCAACAGGCCCATTGCTATGGGTGCACCGCGTTCTCCGAACACCCCCAGGAGCTTTGCGGTCAATGCCTGTGCGCCACCGGACTTTTCGAGGATCGCGCCGAGCACGGTACCCAATCCGATGATGACCGCGATGTGTCCGAGAATTCCACCGAAGCCGGTTTCGAGCAATGACTCGTTGCTCTTGATCGCGGTGCCGACTATCTCGTTGACGGGCAGACCAGCGGCGAGGGCCAGCCCGAGACCGACGATGAGGAGAGCGATGAACGGTTCGAGCTTGACCTTGATGATGACTACCAGTAGCACGGCAATTGCGATGCCGCACAGTACGAGTAGACCTGGTGTGGAGGTTCTGAGCCAGTCGACCACAGAATTCATGACGAGCCTTCCTTGATGTATGCGCTGATAGCTGCCACGAACGCTTGGGCTCGAGCAGTGATGTCGTCCCACTGGGCATCGGCGACCGATGCCGGTGGAACCACATCGGTGCCTGCGGTCACGGCCACGGCACCGGCCGCGAGGAACTGGGCGGCATTGCCTGCGTTCACGCCGCCGGACGGAACGAGTTGGACGTCCGGAAATGGACCGAGCAGATCCTTGAAATACGCCGGCCCGACAGTCCGTGCTGGAAAGACTTTGACCACGTCCGCCCCGAGATCGAGGGCGGTCATCACCTCGGATGGAGTGAGAGCGCCCATCATCAGCGGGATCCCTGCGTCCGTGACTACCGCGGCGACCTCGGGTCGTAGCCCGGGCGTGACGACGAACCGCGCGCCGGCGTCGACCGCAGTCCGCGCTTGATCGGCGGTCAGTACGGTACCGGCCCCCACGACGGCGCCAGCATCGGACGCGGCTCGGATCAATTCGAGAACTCCCGGTGTGGTGAAGGTCAGCTCGAGTGCGCGAATTCCCCCGCGCGCGAGCGCATCTGCCAGCGCCGCGGGATCGGAGATGCGCGGGGCACGGACCACCGACAGTGCGCGGTCCTCGAGAATTGCCGACAATGCGTTCATGACGTCTGCTTTCGGGTCGCGTCCATGCGCAGGGCGTGGCCTGCCAGTGAGTGGGTGGAGCTTCGATCGTCGATGGCGAAAGCGCCGTTCACCATGACGTGGCTGATTCCCTCGGCTTGTTGTTTCGGGTTCTCGAAGGTGGCGGTATCTCGCACGGTCGCCGGGTCGAACAGGACGAGATCGGCTGCATGGCCTTCGGCAATCGTGCCGCGTCCGCGCAGCCGTAGCCGAGCGGCCGGGCGTCCGGTCAAGTGATTGATGCAGTCCTCCAGCGAAAGAAGTTGCTCGTCGCGTACGTAGTGTCCGAGGTAGCGAGGGAAGGTGCCCCAGGCCCGAGGGTGCGGTTTCTCGCCCACCAGAATCGCGTCGCTGCCACCCATGTGGTGCGGATGCGCCATGATCTCGCGCACGTTCTCCTCGTGCCCGACGTGCTGCAGAATGGTGGTGGCCAGCGCATCGCGGCGAAGGAAGTCGAAGAACACGTTCACCGGTGAGCGTCCTTCGCCGGAGGCGATGTCGGACATCGTGCGGCCGACGTAGCGATCGAGTTCGGGATTGGCCACACCACTGAGCTGGATCGTGTCCCACTCGACCGTGACTCCATGGCAACCGTCGGAGCCGTTCACGTCGACATCCCGCTCGATGCGTCGCCGCATGTCCGGATCGTCGAGCCGTTCCAGGGCTCGGTCCGGGCCACCGGACATCGCCCAGCTCGGCAGTAGCGCAGACAGTGTGGTGGCTCCAGGCAGGTACGGGTACGTGTCGAGGGTGACGTCGCATCCGTCGGCGATTGCGGAGTCGACGCGATCGAGGAACTCACGTGCTCTTCCACGATTGACTCCGAAGTTCATCGTGGCGTGCGTCAGGTGCAGCGCGCATCCCGTATCCCGGGAGAGATCGAGCATTTCCTGGTAAGCGTCGAGCGCTCCGGCACCGTACGACCGGGTATGTGGCGCGTAGAACCCACCGAACTCGGCGACGACGTCGCACAGTGCGCGTAATTCGCTTGTGTCCGCGTACATTCCGGGCGTGTAGGTCAAACCGCTCGACATCCCGACGGCACCCTCCTGCAGGCCCTGCGCCAACAATTCCTGCATGTGGGCGATCTCGGACGGCGTCGCCGGTCGCTGGTCCGCACCCACCGCGAGGTAGCGCAAGGTGCCTTGAGGGACGAGATACGCAGCGTTCGGGGTGATGCCCTGGTCCAGTCGCGCGAGGTACTCCGAGACCGACCGCCACGAGAAGTCGAGGTCGACGGGATTGCCGTTCCATCCGGCGATCTGACGTCGCACCACGTCGAGTGTGGCGTCGTCGATCGGGGCGTAGGCGATGCCGTCCTGCCCGATGACCTCGGTTGTGACGCCCTGACTGATCTTCGGAAAATGATCGGGGTCGGTCAGCAGTCGAAGATCGGAATGGGCGTGCATATCGATGAACCCGGGGGAGAGGACCTGACCGGGCGAGGCGTCGACGATTCTTTCGGCCCCGGGCACAGCTCCGGGCTCGACGATCGACGCGATGACACCGTCGCGCACGAGGACGTCGCGCCGCAATCGTGGCGATCCGGTGCCGTCGATGACGTCGGCACCTCGAAAGAGAGTACTGGGCATAGGATTTCGGCTCTCTAGAAGAATGTGTGAACGAGATCGACCACTCGTGGATCGTCGCTGTCTGCGTCGTCGATCACGGGAACGAGACGCCATTTGTCGAATGCGGTGCAGGGATGTGACAGACCCAGTCGAACCACCGACCCCACTGGCAGCGCCGCCGCGTCTTCTGCCGGTAGTCGTAGGAACGCATGTTGGTCGTTCAGAGCGGTCACCTCGGCTCCTGGGTCGAGCAGTTCGTTCCCTCTGATGTGTTGCGGCACGGGCATTCCCTCGTCGAAGGGGAAGTCCCTTTTACCGGCGTCGAGCAATGCGAGACCTGGCTCGGGGCGGGAGACGGCGCGCGCCCATCCGTGCATCGCCGACGTCAGTGGCGCGTCGGTGCGGGCGGGAGTGAGCGGAGAAATCTGCGAGTAGAAGCCGTCGTCGTGCACCACGTAGGCACCCGAGCGAAGCACCACGTCGGTGCGTACCCCATCTTCCGTGGTGAGCGAATGCAATCGCTCGACAACGAGATCTTGATAGGCACTGCCGCCCGCGGTCACCACCGCGTGCTCGCCGTACAGCCCCTCGGCGTCGAGTGCGCGATGGAGATCTGCGACCTGGTCGAGATACGTTCGGACTGCCTCGAGGCCGTCCTCGGAGCGGTCGTGGCTCAGTGCTCCCTCGTAACCGCCGACGCCGGCCAAGGTCAGGCGTGACGACGCCGCGATCGCACGGGCAACGGACACTGCTTCCTCGATCGTGCGTGCGCCGGTTCGGCCGTGCGGGCCACCGAGTTCGACGATCACCGGAATGGGGCGCTGCCCCTGTGTCGCCAGAATGCGGTCCATCTCGTGCACCGTCGCGACACTGTCTGCCCAGCAGTAGAACTCGAACGTGGGATGTGAATCCAGTTCGGCGGCAACCCACGTCAACGCGACGGGGTCGATCTCGGCGTTGGCGAGGACGATGCGTCCGACCCCGAATGCGCGTGCCACCTGAACTTGCCACCCGGTCGCGAGGGTGATCGCCCAGCTTCCGGCATCGAGCTGCTGTTTCCACAGTTGAGGGGCCATCGACGTCTTGCCGTGGGGCGCGAGCAGCACCCCCGCGCGTGCCGTCCAGTCGGCCATGACCGAGATGTTCGACGCCATACGCGCACGATCGAGGGTGAGCACCGGGGTCGTGAATTCGGAAAGTCGGGGAGCCGTGCCGAGAAAACTCTCGACAGTATGGCCCCACGACCGTGGGGGAAGCGATTTGTGCTCGGGCCCGAGGGTTCGTCGACTCAGTTCCTCGACAGCATCCGTGTCGATCACGTTCGTTCCTCCTGTTGAAATATTCGTCGCGTTGCACATTATGCAACTTTGGTTGCGCAATATGTTTATGCTTTGTAGTCTGCAACGACATGCAGCGTTCCCGCAAGACTTCGAGGAGATCGACGTGAAAACACCCCGAGCGGTGTGTGTAGGTGAAGGCCTCGTCGTTCTGGTTGCCGAAGCGGGTCCGCTGGAGAGCTCGGAAACGTTTCATCGCACGGCCGGCGGTGCCGAAGCGAACGTCGCCAGGGTGTTCGGGCAGTTGGGCGTCGACGCTGCGTGGGTCTCTCGGGTGGGCAACGACGGATTCGGCCGGTACCTGGTCCGGCAATTGGCGGAAGCGGGCGTCGACACCTCGGGTGTGGCGATCGACGACGAGCGCCCCACCGGTATGTACATCAAAGAGCGCGGCGCGGGTTCCGGTGACCGATACGACCTCGCGTCCGGAGACAGCGCGATGACCTATTTTCGGGCCGGGTCGGCCGCGAGCGCGCTGTCGCCCAGCGACATCGGCGAGGAGGCTTGGGCGCTGGTGTCCCGAGCCGACCTGATTCATTTCACGGGAATCACAGTGGCCATCTCGGACAGTGCGGCCGAACTGACCAGAGCGCTGATGGACCGATCCACCACCGTGAGCTTCGACTTGAACTATCGGCCGGTGCTGTGGAAGTCGCGATCGGGCACCGCTGCGGACGTACTCGGCGAGCATGTCCGCGGAAGCGATGTGGTCTCGATGGGATCCGACGAAGCTGCGCTGGTGTTCGGGACGTCGGATCCGGCCGAGTTGCGTCGGATGTTCCCGCAACCGCAGCAGTTGGTGATCAAGAACGACGCGCACACAGTGACGGCGTTCGAGGGCGCAGCTCGAGTCGATGTACCGGCTTTGAAACTCGATGTGGTCGAAAAGATCGGTGCGGGAGATGCTTTCGCTGGTGGCTACTTGACGGCATTGCTGCTCGGAAGGAGTGCTGTCGAGCGTGTTCGGTTCGGTCACCTGTGCGCGGCGGGTGCGCTCACCGGGCACGGCGATATCGCGTCTGTACTGCCTCTCGACGTGCTGATCCGACTGGCCGAACTCGACGACGCCGAATGGGCGACGCTGGACTACGCGGCCACTGTCGCCCGTTGTTCGGAGGTGTCGCAGTGAGTCAAAGCCTCTCGCGGGCGCTGACGATCCTCGGCTTGCTCGGTGACGGATCGAAATCGCTGGACGAGCTGGCGACGGTTCTCGACGTGCACAAGACCACCGTGCTGCGGCTGCTTCGCACCATGGAAAGCGACCGATTCGTTCAGCACGATGCCGATCACCGGTATCAACTCGGATCGAGACTCTTCGAGTTGGCCAACCACGCACTGGAACAGCGCGACATACGGAGCGTCGCCCGGCCACACCTGGCGGAACTCAACACGATCACCGGTCAGACCATCCACTTGGCGACGTACGAAGCGGGTGAGGTGATCTACATCGACAAATTCGACGCCAAACAGAGCGTGCGGATGTATTCGCGGGTCGGCAAGCCTGCGCCGTTGCACTGCACAGCCGTCGGGAAGATCTTGATCGCTGCGCGCCCACGGGTAGAGCGTGAGCAGATTGCGCACCGCATCACCTACACGCCGTTCACCGAACGAACCATCACAACGGCGGAGCAATATCTGCGTGAGCTGGACCTCGTCCTGGCGCAAGGATTTGCCGAGGACCGCGAGGAGCACGAGTCGTTCGTCAACTGCGTCGGCTCCGCTGTGCGCAACGGAACCGGTGACGTCGTGGCCGCAGTCTCGATGTCGGTACCCGACATGCTGCTCGACCACGAACAAGTACTGAAGACGCTGCCCGAGGTGCAGCGGACCGCGGCTGCAATCTCCGAGGGGCTGGGCTGGCGGCCGCAGGAACTCCAGAACCGTATGACAACCGGCAAGAGCCCGATGGAAGGAAAAAAATGAGCGAGAAGATCGAAATCCGCACCGCAGGTGCCCCGGCACCCGCCCACACGTTCTCCCAGGGAGTACGGAAGGGCCCGTTCGTGCAGGTATCCGGGCAGGGCCCGGTGGATCCTGCTACCAGCGAATACCTGTACCCAGGCGATGTCGCTGCGCAGACCACTCGCACTCTCGAAAACGTCAAAGCCATCGTCGAGGCCGGCGGTGCGACGTTCGACGACGTCGTGATGCTGCGCGTGTACCTGACCAAGCGTGAGGACTTCTCGATCATGAACGACGCTTACGGCGCTTTTGTCTCCGCACACACCTCCGGCGACGTACTGCCGAGCCGCACGACGGTGTTCACGGGACTGCCGAGGGAAGAGATGTTGGTCGAGATCGATGCCGTTGCGATCGTCTGACGGACCTCTTACCGGGTCGCCTGGTCAGATGTTCACGCAGAAATTACATCTGACCAGGCGATTTGCGTATGTGTTGGTCTTCGCGTAACTTTTGTCGAGTCAGAGCGACACGGACACCGACCCCGTCTTCACGGACAGGGACAACGAGGTTGTACGGAGTATGCACTGAACAACCCAGGCAAGGCTCGAAAGTAATGAGCCATGTCTGGAATTCGAGCGTGTAAGCCCCGGCGTTACCGTGTGAACGGTGGCAATGGTGTGTGCGTGTTCTTTGAGAACTCAACAGTGTGTCGATGAATGTCAGTGCCGAATTTTTGTTTGGTGAAAGCATTCGATGTATCAATCATCCGC
>NZ_JBNQFW010000008.1:0-172959 GCF_050321865.1 Rhodococcus sp. IEGM1428
CGTTGATCGCGAATTCGATCGTCTCGCCGGACTCGTCGTCGATGACCGACCCGTCGATATCGTCCACCAATTGGGTTGTCACTCGTTTGGCCACAGCCGCAAAAACCTTTCATCGACACATTCGCAATGCGCAACCGCATTCGTCTTCTCGAGGATAACCAGCGTCGATATCCGCATTCTTCATCGACACGGTAATTCGAGCCGCAATCGAGCCGAATCCGATTTCCCGGAAACGGACACACAGGCTGTGAGAACGTAACACCGCTGGGCCACAGGTGAGCTATTGAAGCAACCATAGGCGTTGCAGTGCAACAGTATTCGGTCGCGTGAACGCGTCCGCACGTCCCCTTCGGGGCCGCCCCATATGGGTCACCATTTTGGTCGTACGAGTCGTCCCAGTCTGACATGCCGGGGACCCCGTCCAATCAAACCGCGGTCGCACGCTCCCAAGACGCGGTTTGACAGTCCACCCTCGTCATGTCGATAGGGGACGTCTCATCCGAACCTTTGGAAGGTGTCCCTGTCATGAACAGCAACGAATTGCTCAACGATCACCAGATCATCACCGGCCTCATCGGCAAGGCCACTCACTGCCCCGCCGAAGATCCGCGGGCGGCCCGGTGGGCCACCGAAGCGCTCGCGCTTGCGCGCGCAGTAGAGCTGCCACTTCTCATCGAGGAGGCCGAGGGAGTGCTCGGACGGATCGAGCACGACACCACCTGCCGGTGGTGCGCCGGGCAGCCGGGAGCAGCCATCCCGGTCGGATCCTTCTGGTGCACCCACTGAGCCGGACATTCCCCCCCTCTGGGGTCCCGGTCCCACTACGGGGGCCGGGACCCCCTTTTTGTCTCCCATTCCGTTACGTCAACGTAATGATATGAAACGTAACGATATGAAATGAAATGGTAGAGTTCGGTCATGACCGCAGCCGAGCCGCCCCGTAAGCCAGGCCGACCCCGCATTCACGCCAGCGCGTCCGACCGGGTGCGGGCACACCGAGCCAGAGCAGCAGAAAAGGCCGGCAAAGGCGCGGCAGTTGCCGGTGTCGACGAAGCCGACACCGCAACCCCCGAACTCGCCGTCGCCTCCCTCGCCGCTGTCCTGCCGGCCCTGGCCGCGCAGGCCGAACAGATCACCGCATTGGTCCAGCGGGTCGAATCCGCGATCGGGACCGTGTCGGACCCCAAAGCCCTCGACCAGCGTCTCGAGCTGATGCGCGCCGAAACCGCACGCACCGTCTCCGCCGCCGAAGAGCGCGCCGCGGCCGCCGAAGCGGCCGCGCATGCTGCGACCGTCCGCGCCGACGCCCTCGACGCCGAGAACGACGAGCTCCGCTCCGATGCCGCCGACGCATGGGAGCGGACCGAGGCAGCGGAGCAGGCAGCGGAGCAGGCCCGCACGCAGGTCGAGGAACAGAAGGTCGCGCACCAGCGCAGCCTCGACGAGCTCGACGCACGCCAACGCGCCGACATGACTGCCCTACAGGACAATCACGACTCCATCGTGGCCTCGCTCAACACCAGCCACCGCGAATCGATCGACCGCTACGACGAGAAGGAACGCCGCCTCGAAGCCGACCTCGCTGAGGTGCGCGCCGAGACGAAGACCCTGCGAGCAGATCTCACCGCAGAACGCGCCGCCCACCAGGACGACAACCGCACCAACGCAGCAACACTCGCCCAGCAGCGGACAGACGCCACCAAACGCGAGGTCGAGCTACGCCGCGACTACACCGAACGCATCAACGAACAAAAAACGATCGCCGCCGACCTACGCGAAGAAATCTCGCTGCAACGCGCCGAACTCGATCGACTCCGCGGCCTCGAGGAAGACCGCCGCCACAACTGAAAGGCGGGGTCCGGGCGTCACGCGGGGGAGTGGACGCGTTCACGGCACTACCTCGCCGCCTCCGGCATCGACTCCGCATCCGCGATGAAGGGTGCGCATCCGGAACAGCAAGCAACAAACCAGGAGAGCAGGGAGTGCGGGATGCGGTTCGACTACTCGACCATGACCGAAGGCTTTCGCAGTGAACGACCGATCCCTCTATCGAGCCCTCCGGAGCTGAACAAGACCGGGAGCGCAGTCGTATGGCTGTCCAGCGTCGCGGTCTACTCGTTCGGGGTGATGTTCTCGGTTTCCGCGTTGACCAGGCAGTCGGATCTGGGACTGATTCTCGGTGCTGAAGAGCACGTGGACTCTGCGCGGTATGCGTCGATTCTGTTCGGAGTCGAGCTGGGAGACGGAACAAAGCTGGCGATCGATCGGCGCGGACCGCGAGGGGTCGTCCTGGAAGTTCGGAGCTCCAACGGGAACACCGGGGCACTGCACGGCACCATCTTTCTCGGTCCCGTTCCGCCTCCCGGGCCCCTGCACATCGTGACCGCGATTCCCCGGCTCGGCGTATCGGAAGCGGCAGTCACCATCGACGGCAATCAGATCATCGAGGCGTCCGAACAGGTCGAACGCCTGTGGACGGCACCGCCGCCGTCTCACGGGCTGGGCGGAGCGGGCCTCCGCGGTGGCAGCTGGTTCAGCCGCCTCGACTGATCGCACACAAACAGTGGAGGAGGCCCCTCACCTTCGGGCCAACCCGCCCAGCGTGCAGTCCGATATCACCGGTCGTGCGAAACGCTGACTATTGCTGCCCGACAGCGCCTTTACAGTTCCTCTCCCGATGCATCGGGTTCATTCATTCGAATGACACTTTGGTGCCAACGGCTGGACGAACCGGGCGGTATGTCCTATGTTCAGGTAAGGCAATTGCAAACAAATTATACACCCATGGGGCCGCATACGTGTGGACTCTGCCCTTTGAGTTGCCCTCTTGATTTCCGTTGTGCGACAACATGTACCTGGCCGACCGGAAGAAACAAGACCGAGCGGTTTACATCGCGGCGATGTTGTGCTTAGCTTCAGCTTGCGAGGAGTGAACAGGTCACGAAAGTGGTTACGCCGCAACACTGTTGACCTATCAACGCGTCAACGAAGGTGCTTCGGTCATGCCCGCGGGGCCGGTCGGCACCTGTCCGTCTCGCGTTCGGTTCTTCTCCGACAAATGATCAAAGGGGCCTCCTCGAATGAAAATGAAACGAATCTCAGTCGCGGCCGCATCGCTCGCATGCTGTGCTGCTGTACTCGTGCCGTCCGCTGCCAATGCGCAGGAACAGCCGAGCCCACCGCCGTCGGCAACGACCCAAGGAACCAATGGCGAAGTGGGGACACTCGACGCCAATGTCTCGAACGGTTGGGTCAGAATGTACCTGTCCGGCTACCCGAGTCGCTGGTACGCGTCCTTGAGCAACAACGTTCCAGGTGGTGCCGGACTCGGGCACTACGAGGTCACGGGCCGAACGGCTTCTACTGGAACAGCCCCGATCGGGTCAATCCTCAGACCTCGGCCACCGGTACAGGAGCGGGAACGGTGTGCGCGACGTTGTGGATCAAACAGGCCAACGGCAGCTACCAGAGTGCCGGTCGACCCTGTGCGAATGTCTACTGAGCCGTCCCTGTGACGGGGTCGGTCGATCCGGCTACCTGATCGACCTGCTCGATAATTGACCGCAGCACCTGGATTTCCTGTGCGAGAGCGACTTTGCCCTCCCGTGTCAGCGAAATCCAGGTGCGCGGTCGTCGTTCGTGGTACCCCTTCTCGGATCGAACGAGAGCCGCGTCTTGGAGAGCTTTCAGGTGCCGCGAAAGGTTTCCGGCATCCATGTCGAGAATGCGTTGAATTCGCGTGAACTCCACCGAGTCTGCTGCGGACAGCACGGACATGATTCCTAGACGGGTCTTCTGGTGAATACGTTCGTCGATTCCAGTCGACGGATGCCGAACCTCGTCTCCCGACGTCTCGCCGTCGCTCACAACTCTCGCCCCCGCGAGGGCACTCGATCGACAGCGAATGCGACACACGCGCTGACGAGAAGGACCACCGCAAAGAAGTAGACATTGATGCTGACGGACTGCTCGATCGAGATGTTCAAGCCCGACGCACGTAGAGGGTTGTCCACGTTGTAAAGATTCGCGACCAGTGCCGCTCCAAAAGTCAGGGCCGAAACCAGGCCCATAGGCCAGTCCCGAACCTTCACGGCCCACGCGGCCAGGACCAACGGAATAGCGAACAGGGGGAGTAGCCCGCGCATCGAGAGGCTGGAGCCGACAGCGGGCCAGAGCGACGTCACGAGATTCGGCCACACCACTGTGCACACGACGAAGAGGCAGTAGGCGACTATTCCTGCAAGGGCAGGCACGACGTGGCTGATCCGGACGCCCTCCCGCCGTGCTCGAGCCCACACATACGAACCGACCGTGAGGTACACCAGCGGCAGAAACAGCAGCCAATAGAACTCGACGAGCGCCGGGGAGGCCGCGTAAGTCGCGCCTCCCATCAAGGCGTGCAATCTCAGATCCGGGTCGAGCGCATACATCGGACCGGCCACCGCAACCAGAACGGCCAACACGACCAAATAGATCCACAAGTGTGGACGCCCCTGCGCCGCCTCCTGTTTCACCCGAATTGCATGCTGCAGCGATGATCGTGCGTCGTCGGCCTCTGAGGTCACTGCATCTCCTGAGGTTGTTAGTTAACAATCTATTGTCGCCAAGCATGCCGACGAACTGCTCATCTGTCAACAGTCGGTCGCGCCACCCTGGCGATGCGGGGATTCGACAATCGAACGCATGTTCGACTACCTTGGTGGTAGTTTCTGCAGGCACGGCGAAAGGTCGATCCCATGGCCATCGTTGACGCCATTCGCGACCTCACCGGACTCGACAGAGCTACTCAACTCGACGTCCTACGCCGCCGCATGGCTACAGTCCCCGGCGGCCGCCGCGACCACGCACCCACCGACCTCCCCAGCATCACCGCACCCGAACCAGTGGCACCCATCGCAAGCGGTACGGACCTCGCAGTCGGGGCCGACGACTCGGAACCGCTCAGCGCCGCCGTGCGCGGCAAAACCCTCCGCACCATGCCCGTACCCCCACCACTCGCCGCACTGCTCCCGCGCCGAGCTCTGGCCCGCGGAACCGCCATCACTGTCACCGGCGCCGGATCGATACTCATCGCCCTCGTCGCCGAAGCGTCCGCCGCCGGCCACCACGTCGCTCTCATCGGCCAACCGAGGCTGAGCCTGCTCGCCGTCCACGAACACGGCGGCGATCTCGCGAAGGTGCATCTTGTGGATCCTGGAAAAACTGATCCTCTCGACGCCGCCAGCATTTGTCTCGACGGGGTCGATTTGGTCGTGACAACCGTCCACGGCCGAGACGTACCACCCACGCGCGCAAGAGCTTTACTCGCCAGGAATCGTCGGCAGGCGAGCGTGCTGATCCTGACCGACGGACACATGCCCGGTATCGATCTCACGATCACATCGACAGTCCACAGCTACGGCGGAATCGAGCAGGGGAGAGGCCGCATCAAGTCCATCACCCTCGAGACCACCGTCCATGGCCGCGGAACCCAACAACGCACCGGCCGCTACACCCTCACCGCTCCCACCTTCGGTGAACAAGGCCTGCGCTGGACACCCGCACCCGCCGACGAACTCGCAGCTCACCGGCCCGTCGCGGTCGCGCAATGACCACCAACAACGAGGCCGGCATCTTCGACGCCTGGCCCACCACCTTCGAGCCACCCACCCGCCGCATCGTCGATCCACCGAGGTCAGTGAAAGTGAGTGTGGCGCTCGCGATCGGGCGATCCGGAGGCGGACGATTCCGCGACACCACGGCCTTGAAAGTGAGGGCTGAGGGCTTGGCCATGGACACCATCGTCGAAGGAAACCTGTTCGCATGGGCCCGGACCAGTGTGGGCGATTGGCTTGCGCAAGTGTCGTTTTCGATCCCCACGGGCAACAAGAAGGGCCGACTCGACCTTGATCGGCAATGGGTCCCCGCCGACGCCATCACACCCATCACATGACCGACACCACCACCACAGTAGCCATCCGGATCGGCTTCGATCACCGACAATCAACCCGAGGGCCGCATCCTCGTCGAAAACGAAACACCAGGCCCCGGCGTCTACCCCTACCTCGTCAAACCCGACACCCTCGTACCCGCCACCACCTGACCGCTCTAACCACGACGCCGACGGAGCCACCAAGCGCGCCGAGAATGAATCCCTGCCGCCCGCTTCTCTGAATCCACCCGTAGCGGAAACCGACACCGCGCACAAAAATTGTCCAACGGCAACGGAATTGGATTACTGCATCGTGGGCAATCATCCAAACTCGACTGACTCGTCGACGACTCGAACACAGGGTCGCTGTCCATGAACCGAGAGACTGCCACACACCACCGACACCCACCGCCAACAGCAGAGCTACCGCGACACCCAGCGTCCTCACCCTCCGTCGCTCCCGCACAATCACGTGCACAGCCGTACCCCACACCACGCCGCCGTAGAGCACAGCTCCGGCGGCGCTCTGCGTCCCACCACCAGAGGCCGGCCACGCGCACAGGCAGGCCCCGGCGGGCCACACGCACCCCAACGGGCTGCACCGAACCGAACTCCGCTGCGCTCCGCACTCAACAGAGCGAAAAGAATCAATTTCTTTCGACGTAGGTGGCTTCTGGCGAGCATCCATCACCCGTGACCGCCGGCTCAACCCCTCGCTCCGCTGCGCTACGGCCCCGAGGCTCCGAACACTTTTCGTCCCGTACTCGCTGCGCTCCCACGAAAACTGTCCGTCCGAAGGGTTGCCCCGTCGTTCCCGTGCACTGGTTTCTCTTCCCAGCCACCACAGGCAAAAGAAATTCCAGGGAAGCGGTCAGGAAGGAGGGGTGCTATGCGAGACAACCTCGATAAAGAATGTCGATAACTATTAACAACGGTCCTGAAATGAGAATTCAAGGATGTTGAGTAGAACTCGAAATAGCAAGGGCAGCAACGGAAACAGAAGCAATAGCGCCGCTGTAAAGCGTGGCGCAAAACCCCCTATTGCCGTAGAATGGAAGCCAACAGCAGCAATTCCTACAAGGAGGCAGATATGTCGATCACCGTGTACACGAAACCGAATTGCAGCTAATGCGACGCAACGAAACAACGACTCGACAAGCACGGCCTCGACTACCGGACAGTCGACATCACCAAAGACGACACCGCACGACACTTCGTCACCTGCGAACTCGGCTACCTCCAGGCACCCGTGGTCGTCGTCGACGAGGACACCCACTGGTCAGGGTTCCGGATCGACGCCCTCGACAAGCTCGCCGCCGCCTGAAACCCACAAACCCACAAACACAGAAGAGGCCCCGCCATGCGACTCGTACCCGCCTACACCCCCGATCCCGACTACATCGACCGCCAGATCGACGCCGAACTCACCGCAGAACACCCCACAACACGCCATGCCGACCAGGCCGAGAGGGAGCACAGCGACATCGACAAAGCCGCATCCTGACCACCGACGCGATGCAGCACAGCCGGTAGCAACGTCCCACCGGTACGACGTCCGACCCGACACGAACACGAGGCCCAGATGAACGCACTACGCGCAGTCCCCACACCCGGATACGACCCGGCAGCGCAGGCACGCGCGGACCTCGCACCCGTCGAGGACCTCGATACATCGGTCGAACCCGGATACGACCCGGCCACCGACCCCGAAGCGATGCTCCTGTGTGCACTGATGGACGTGCGCAACCAGAGCGCCGACGGTGCGGACGTCGAGCGGATCACCAGCACGCTCACCGCGGCGGACTTCGAGGATCCTGCGCACGCGCGCATGTACGGCCACATCGTCGACCTCATCGCCGCTGGCCAACCCCACGACTTCGCTTCCGTCACCGGTGCACTCATCCGATCCGGAGCAGACGGGGCCAAAGACGCCCCGCTACGCAAACGCCTCATGGGCATCGTCACGGCCGGCGCGCATTCCGTCGCGGCCGTGCACTACGCCGACAACGTCCTGTCGCAGGCCTACCGACGCAGCTTCCACATCGCCGGCCAGCGACTGGCACAGGCCGCAGAAGAAGCACCCGAAGCCGACCTGTTCGACTACATGGTCGAACTCGGCACCCGGCAGCGGGCAGCCTTCAACCGGCTGAACAGCTTTCGGCAACCAGCAACGGCATGACCGCCGTTCGGGCAGTGCCTCGCCGCGATCGTGGCCCTCGAATCGTTCGGCGGTAGCTGACGGCGGCGCTACGGTTTACTCCCGGCGGCGACTATCGAAGGTGAGCACTGTGAACATCACGTATCGACCAGCTGCGCGACGAGCATCGACGCGGCGTGCCCGGGTGATGCTGCTCGGCATGATCGGCACCGCCGCAATCGCACTCACCGGATGCTCGACAACCGAAGCCGGTACCCCGAGCCCTCAGACGTCGGATGACGGGCTTGTCGTCGCTAGCAATAACGGCTGCGCCACTCTCGGCCGAGCAGTGCTCGAGTATCTTTCGACCGGCGACAATCGCGGTGATCCGAACCTGGATCTGAAGTACGGAGACTCGGTCGGCGTTCCGCGACCTCAGGCCCGAGCGATCGCAGATCAGGCCATCGTCGACTGCGACACCCAGATCGATGTCAGCGGCGGCGACACCGGCAGTGCCACAACGCGCACACTCGATCAGAACTCTGCCGAGGACGGCGTGCGGAAAGTGGTGACCGACAACTACGGGGCATCCGACGTCTCGAATGTGCAGTGCCCGACACAGATCCCCGTCGTCGACGGCACGAGCGTGACATGCTCTCTGACCGTCGACGGAGCCGACAAAACGGTGACGCTCACGTTCACCGGATCCGACGGCGACTACGAAGTGAGCTTGCCGAAATGACGCAGGCAATGCCCTCGACAACTGCTACGGGGAAAACCCACTTCGGGCAGAGCTGAACAACGCACCGAGCGTGATCGCGAACGCGAACACTGCCACGAACACCACGATCCGAAACACCCCACCGGCGAGCATTCCCGTCGCGCGCAACGGCGCGAACTTCCACGTGCCGTCCGCTCGCTGTCCCGACCGCAACACCACGTACGCCAGGATCGCAGCGGCCACGAGATACACAGCCATCTCCAGCCCACCCCTTTCGTTCCTCGTGTCTTTCACTCGCGCAGACGATTCGACGTGACCGGCCTCCGATGGCTGTCAGTACACACCCACCCACCGACACAGTCGGTGCCACAACCGACCGGCGATCACCGCCCGACGCACGTTCGGGACTCAGAACAGCGTCGGGGAAGCCTCATCGAGCAACGCAGCACGCACCGCGTCCTCGTCCCACCCACCGCGCACCGCATCGCGTAGCCGCCGCGACCGCGCCGCTCTCGCGGCCCGATCGGGTCCGTACCAAAGCCCGCGCTGACGCCGGCCACCGCCGCGGCCCTTGGCTCCCATATCGAGCAGGTTCTGCGACTGCGTCCCGTCGACGACATGACGCACCCCGAACCCGCCCGCTGCCGCGTCCGGATCGAGGGTGACCCGTACACAGATCGGGTTGTCGCACAGGTGCAATGCCGTCACCTCGTCGGTGAGCGGCACACCGAGCGCACGGGCCAACGCGTACCGGTGCGGGCGCACCACCCGTTGCCGGCCATTGCGTGTCAACCAGAACCGGCCGTACCCGTCGTCGGCTACCGCGCCGACCCAGATCGCACACGAATCATCGCGCGGGCCGCGCACGATGTAGCGCTCGAACCGCGCGAGTTCTGTTGCCCCGCCGATACCTAACGGTTCCGGCACCGGCCCGGCCCGCCGACCATCACCTAACGTCTCCCGGACCGAACGCCGGCGACTGCGCTTCTGCTGATGCCGGCGCGGTCTCGGCGTCGTGGATCGTCCGGAGCGTCTGCACGGCGGTGAGCTTGAGGACTGGGTCTGACGTCGCGAACACCCCGAACTTCTCCAACCGCGAGATGTCGACGGGGGAGTGCACGGCCGCGAACACTTCCGCGTCGATCGCCGACTCGAAGTCGCCGCCGGCCGCGAGAGCGTTGATCATCCGCAACAGGTCCGCGAACTGCGGCGCGGTCCGCGTGGTGATGAGAGGGCCGTAGGTGTCGAACGCCTCGTTCGCTTCCGCGGTTTGCAGCAGCGCGAGGATGTCGAGCTCGAGGACGTCGGTCTTGCTCAACGCCGGCTCGCTGCGTTCGCCGGTCATCGCGCACCCGCCTGACTCATCAATAGTTCGCCGACGGCGTCGGAGATCTCCGTCGGCGTCCCGGTCGCGTCGAGCAGGCGCAGTCCGGGGTCGACCGGACCGCCGCGCACGATCGTCGCGGCGAGGTGCTCGTACTCGCGGGTGATCGCCAGTACCCAGGATTGGGTGACGACGAACTGGGTTGCGTCGAGCAAGGTGAAGAACTCCCCGTATGCAACCGGTGCTCCCGGCTCGCCGGCACTGTCGGCGTAGGTGATCGATGCCGCGAACGTCGACGGATCGGGCCCCACCGAGTTCGACACGACGACGCCGAGCGCGCCCAGGGCGCTCACTGCGCACCCTGCCCGGCGGAGGCGAACTCCTGCGCCGCAGGCGGCGTCGCGGAGTTCGGTGCGGACTCGGAGGGAGGGGGAGTAGCGGCGTCGGCCGACTCACCCGAACCAGGCTTGGCCGACTCGGTGGCGGCGCTGGCAACACCGATGCGCACCGGCCGCTTCTTGCGTCCCGATCCCGTCGAAGCCGGCTTCGGGGACGCGATGACAGAGGTCGGCACCGTCAACCCCATGTCCCGCAACTGCTGCGCGGTCCATCCACCGTCGAGTGCGGCCCGCAACGCGGTAGTGACCGCGTCCTTGGCTTTCTCGACGGTCTTGGCCGACGACCGTTTCGCGGCGTGAGCTTCCTTGATTGCCGCGTCGGCGGCCGCACGCGCCTTCGCGTCGTCGGCTTCGGCCTCGACGACTTTCTGCTGTGCGTCGGTGATCGCTTCGACCTTCGCGATGCGCTCGTTGATCGCCGCTTCGGCGGCCGCGCGGATCGCGCCGGGGTCCAATTGGGTGACAGTCATGGTGTGTGTGGGCCTTTCTCGTCGAACCGACCGCCCGCAGACACGGGGAGAGTCGGTGAGGGTGCACGTGATCGACGTTCGGCGGAGGGCCCACACGGCACCGCTCGAACGCACTGCGAACTCTACCGTCCGGCGTCGCAAGACGACAGCGGACGGACGAGATGAACCACGTGCACGACCGGTGCACGGCCGGGAGGCGTGCTCATCGTCGGGCGAGGGGATCGGGTGCGGTGCCCCCAACTGTGCACCGGCCTTCATCCTCATATGGATGCCCGAGATTCCTCTCACCGCTCCGCTCGATCTCAGGCACCCACAATCGGGGCCGGACACACAACCGGGGACATCGCACCGGCACGCGGGGTAGGTCATTGCGGGTGTCGCGCCCGGCGCATCCGATGCGACGGGTGCGTGGGACTGATCCACGACGCCGACCGGCCTGCATGTTCGGCAAACACATCGAGAAACGCATGAACCCCCGGCGGCCCGTACAACGACGCGGCAACGGCATCGGCGCGGTTTTCGTCCGGCCACCGTACGGCCGCCATCCAAGACGCTGCCACCAGAATGAGGACGGTAGGAACCCACGCAACCCAGGTCGGCATCATCGGTCCGAACCGCCCGGGATTGGCCCAGGACTCGGCCAGGGCGGGCACTACCGCAGCCGCCACCGCACCGCACAGCACCACGTAACCGGCAAGGAGAACTCTGCGCCGCCGGCGCAGTCGATCGCGATCGAGGCGGTGGCCCAATTCGTGAGCGGCAAGGGCTTTCGATGCCAGCGACTGCGGGTCTGGCTCGGCCGCCACCCAACCACCGAAGACCGTCACGGTGTCGTGCTGGTGGTGGTAGCGCATCGCGCCCTTCAGCTCCGACGTGCAATCGAATTCAACGGCGGGCGGAGTGGTCATGCCCAACGCTGTCGACACCTCGGCCACCATGTCGACCCATGCTTGTCGCTGCTGCGGAGAAAGGGTGATCTCCGCCGGCTTCGTCTCGGTCACTTCTGGCCGCCTTCGCCCGGCAGCAGATCGCCCCCGAGCTCGTCGGTCAGCCGCTCCGCCTCCTCGAAGGACACTCCGACGATCGCCGCTGCGGTCTTCAACATCCCTGTCGTGTCCACCAGCTCGCGCAGCACGGCCGCCATTGCCTGTTCGGCCGCGTCACGTTGTGCCCGCGCTGCAGCGAAGCGCCGCGCGGCCCTCTCGCGCTCCCGCACCGCTGTACCCGCCTCGCGGGTGGCCTTCTGCCATCCCCGCTCACGGGCGGCTACCCGATCTCCTGTCGACCCCATGACCCCGTTGCCTCTCCATCTCCTGACCCCCGCGACCCCAGCTCCGACCGCCCCAAGTCTGTGACCTGGCCGAAGGCATCTGAGGGCTTGGCCTTACTGCACAGGCTTCGCCTGCCAAAAGCCTAGATGATTTACACACCTCTTGCTGAAATCCAGACTTTGGGGGGGTTCCGGCCTTCCGCCTGCCCGCCTGCGGCGTCTAGGGTGGCGGTGTGATGACGCTCCACGTACTGCACGCGGGCGATGGCTACGAGTATCTGACCAAGCAGGTGGCCACCGCTGACCGCGAACGGGAGCACGGCCAAGATCTGACCGATTACTACACTGCGCACGGCACACCGCCGGGTGTCTGGTTCGGGGCAGGCCTGGACAATCTGGAACAGATGCAGGCCGGGATCGACCCGACTGTGGCCGCGTCGATCACCGGCGGTGGGCAGGTGTCCGAGCCGCAGATGAAAGCGCTGTTCGGTAGTGGGCTGCATCCGAACGCCTCAGCACTGATCGAAGATTCAATTACCAAGGGCGCGAACGAGAAGGCCGCGCTCAAAGCAGCCCGCCTCGGCCGCAAGTTCCCCGAATTCTCCAACGACATCGAGCTGCTCCGTGAGCACAAGGCCGCCGTGGGGGAGTTCCGCAGCGAGCACGGGCACGCGCCATCGAAAGCGCAGTCGCAGCAGATCATGGACGAGGTCGGAACCTGGTTGTTCACCGACGGCCACGGCCGACCGCCGGAAGATCACCGTGAGCTCCGGTCGTGGATCAGCGCGCAGAAGTCCCGCGTCCGCCAGCCCGTCGCCGGCTACGACTTGGTCTTCACCCCACCGAAGAGCGTGTCGGTGATGTGGGCGCTCGCCGACGACGGGACCCGCCGAGAAATCGAGCGCATCCACAAAGAGACCGTCACCGACGCCCTCGGCTGGATCGAGAAGGAAGCGTGCTTCACCCGCACAGGCAACACCAGCCAGGAAGTCCAGGACACCACCGGTCTGGTCGCGACCCTCTACGACCACTACGACTCCCGCGCAGGGGATCCAAACCTGCACACCCACGCCGTCGTCTCGATCAAGGTCTGCACCGAATCGGACGGAAAGTGGCGCGCCCTCGACGGGTCGATCCTGCACCGGTACGCGGTGCCGGCCTCGCAGCGCTACAACGCCACCATCATGTCCAAGCTGCACACCGAACTCGGTTTCACCCTCGCCGCCCGCTCCACCGGCCACGGCCGGCAGGACGTCGTCGAAATCGAGCAGGTCCCGCGCGAGCTGTGCGAGATGTTCTCCTCACGCCGCAGCCAGATCGAAACGCGCAGAGACCAGCTCGTCGCCGAGTACCGCGCCGAACACGGCCGGATGCCGTCCCCCAAAGCGATGTACTCGCTCTACCAACAGGCCAACCTCGACACCCGCGCCGGCAAGCAGGAACCGCAAACGTTGCGCGAGATGCAGAACGCCTGGCTCACCCGGTCCGCGCAGATCCTCGGCACCCCACGCGAGGTCGACGCTCTCGCTGCGGGGTGGCAACAGGTCCAACGAGACCACGCCTCCGGCGTGCGCGAGGTCGGCGAGCACATGCGCACCCTCGACTCCCTCGACGACGAGGTCGAGCGTGTGCTCGAACGCCTCGAGGACAAGCGATCGAACTGGGCGATCACCCACGTCCACTCCGCCGTCGATGCGAACTTCGCCGCCGTCGCCTTCACCGACGACACCGCCCGCCGCGCCGCCACCGCCGCCGTGATCGACCGTGTCCTCGCAACATCGGTACACATGCCGCTCCCCGAGCTGCCCGAAGCTCCGACAGCACTGCGCCGCCGCGACGGCGAGTTCATCCTCACCCGCCCCGGCACCGCCTTGCACACCTCGCACAGCGTCCTCGCAGCAGAACACTCCCTGCTCGACGCCGCACAGACCCCGGTCGCGTACATCGCCCCGCAAGCCGCACTCGACAAGGTCATCACCGCCGCCGCGACAGGCAAGGACGGACGCACCCTCAACGCCGGGCAACGTGAACTCGCCGAACATTTCGTCGGGAGCGGCACCCTCGTTGCGGTCGGTATCGGACCGGCCGGCACCGGCAAGACCACCGCCATGAAGGCCGTCGCCGACACCTGGAAGAAGGCCGGATATCAGGTCATCGCCCTCGCCCCGTCGGCCGTCGCAGCGGAGACCCTCGGTGAGGAAATCGGCGTCACCGCACACACACTCGCCACCCTGACCTACCCGTGGCGAGGCAAGAACGGCAACGAACCCCTGACCCTGTCCGACCGGATCGACATTCGGCCCGGCGCGATGCTGCTCGTCGACGAAGCCTCCCTCGCCTCGACCAAAGACCTCGCCACCATCACCGAGATCGCCGCCACCAAAGGCGCAGTCGTGCGCCTGCTCGGAGATCCGAACCAGCTCGACGCCGTCGAAACCGGCGGTGCGTTGCGCCTGCTCGCCGAAGAGACTCGTGCGCCCGAACTGACCACCGTTGTGCGGTTCGGTAGCGACACCGAACAAGCCGAGAACTCGCTCGATCTGCGGCACGGTGACCCGGCCAGCCTCGAGATGTTCTACGACCGCGGTTGGGTCCACGACGGCACCGCCACGGAGATGAAGGACGCCGCCGCCGGCGCGTACCTCGCCGACATCGCAGCCGGGAAGTCCTCGCTCGTCATGCTCTCCACCGGCGAGGACGTCCGCACCGTCAACCTCGCCATCCAAGAGCACTTCCGTAGCCAAGGAACGGTGAAGTCCCGTCGCACCGCCGAGCTGTCCGACGAACTCACCGCAGGGGTCGGTGACACCATCCTGACCCGCCGCAACACCCGCGCCCTGCGCACCAAAGGCGGTCGGCGTCGGAACATGTTCGTCCGCAACGGCGACCTGTGGACCGTCACCGCCGTGGGCAACGACGGCTCGCTGACCGTCCGCAGCAAGACTCACGACGGCACGATCACCCTGCCGGCCGACTACGTGCGCAGCAAGACCGAACTCGGCTACGCCGCCACCGTGCACCGCAGCCAAGGCATCACCGTCGACACCTCGCACACCGCCGTGAGCGCGACGACCAACAGAGCCGGGCTCTACGTCGCACTGACCCGCGGGCGCACCAACAACGAGCTGTACGTGCCCGTCGAACCGGGCGTCACCCTCGACACCGAAGGAATGCACCTCTCGGAGATCGACACCCCGAACTCCCGCGAGGTCCTCACCCGCATCCTCGCCAACGACAACGGCCACAAGGCCGCCATCACCGCGATACGCGAGGCCGCCGAACACGCGAACAGCCCCGACCGGCTCCGCGAGGCATACCTCGCCGCCCACACCCGCCTGCGTGATCACTGGCTCGACACCGTCCTCGACCGGGCACTGCCGGCAGCGCTACTGGCGACCGCGCAAGCCGAACACCCCGGAAGCCTCGCAGCACTGCGCGCGACCCTCGCCGAGATCCACGACCGCGGAGACAGTGCCCGCCACGTCCTCGTCGACGCACTCGCCGCCGGCGAGCTCCACTCCGCACGCGACGTCGCGAGAGTGCTCAACTCACGCATCGTCGAGGCCCACAGCTCTGCCGCCACCACCGACATCGACACGGTGGCCGGCGCTACTGGGCGGCCGGAACACGAGCTGCCCCCGCTCCCGCCGCGCACACCCGGCACCGACAAAGAGCTCGACGACTACGCCCGACTCGTCGCCGACCGCTACACCACCGTTCGGCCGGCACCCGCCGAGACCGATGGCATCGGCCGACGGATCCGCGACTACGACGCTGCCCGCGCCGAACTCGACACCGCACGAGTCCAGCGCCCCATCAAGGCCGCATTCGACCCCGCGACCGCCGAACGCCTCATCGCCGAACCCGGCGTGCACCGCCTCGGCCGACACCTGCGCACCGCAGCGCTCGCAGGAATCGAACCCCACGAGGCACTGGCCTGGCACGCCCAGCAACTGACTACACGCGGCGACGACGTCACCGCCCGCGCCCTCATCAAAGACCTCGTACCCGCCGTCACCGACGCGGCCGAACGCGCGAACACCAGGTGGCTCGCCGAGCACGGAGACACGATGCGTGAGCACTTCCCGATCGCGATGGCCACCGCAGCACGCAGCGACGATCCCCGGTGGAACACCGCGATCGCCCGAATGCGGGAACTGACCGCACACGGCGGCTACGACCTCGACGAGCTGTGCCGCGACATCCACACCGCCACACACCCCGGCGTCCTCGCCGGAGGCATCGTCGACGCACTCGACGACATCGCGCCCACACACCGGACACCGGTCGACCAGGACGCACCGCACTGGGTGCCCTCACCGGACCTCGACGCCCACCTCGTCGATCCCGTCCTGGGCGAGCAACTCGACAACCGATACGACGACATCGCCGCCGAGCACGCCGCCGCCGTCGACCGGATCGCCGCCGTCCCCGACCCGGCCTCGACCCCGGACCTCGAATTCACCCGCCACCTCGAGCAGCGGCCCGACGACGACGCCCTCGCGACCGAATGGAATCGCACCGCCGCCGAGATCGCCGCCTACCGAGACCGCTACCAGGTCACCGACACCACCTCGATCGCCGGCGACCGACCCGAGAACCGGGCCGAGCACGCGCCGTACAACACCGTCCACACGAACATCGACACCATGCACGACCACATCGAGCAGCAACGACGCGACGAACAGCAGCGACTACAGCGCGAGGCCGAGAACATCGAGCACCACCACACCATCGCGCAGCAGAACACCGAACACGGACACCAGCGGCGCGGCCCGCGGCTGTAGCTCCGACGGTGGGCCGAACCTCACACCGAAGCTGAGCTGCTACACCGCGAGATCCGGGGAGTATTCGGCATCGAGTTGGCATGGCCCTTCGAGCAATTCACTGTTGGTGGACGTTGGTCTTAGAGGTCCGGCCGGCCGGTGGCTACGTGGTTGTCGGACGGTTTCCGGTCCATTCCTCGTGTCGGTAGAACTGGCTTGCAATTTCGACGTTCACCGCCGGAGCATTGTCACCGGCATGTGTGCGGGTCTGGTCGATCATCGCCTGCACTGTGTTCACGAGTCCCTCGAAGCGCCCGATCTTGAGTTTCGGATCCGTCGGTGAGTATCGCGCTATCGACCGTTTCGATGCGAGATCATCGAGGACCTGAGAATGAGAGGCGGGGCTGTTCTGCGCAGCCGCCCACTGTCGTAACCATTGACGCCGCGCGCCGTGATCCTGGGTGGGCTGCGACTGGAGCAACATCAACGCCTGCACGGTCAGCTCGGCCGCGGCGAAGAGCATTTCCATTGCAGGAGAGAGGTTTTCCTCGCCAACAGATTTGGCTGCGGCCAAATATTTCTCGGCCTTGAGAGTTAACTTTTCAACCTGGTCTAGATTCTTACGAAAGTCGAACCCGAGGACCCCTGCAGCACCGGACCGCCAGTACGCCACCCAGCCGCTACTGGGCTGCACTACCCCTTCTTGCGGCTCGACGCGGTCCAGATACTGGTGGCCGTCGTCCTCGCGAGAGATCGTAACTAGGAGTTTGCCGTCGACCTCCTCGTCTATGTAGATCGCTGGAGTTTCACCATTCGCTGGTAGCTCGACCAGAAATCGGCCGACGGTATGAGGGTCGTCTGGAAGGCCTCTACTGCGGAATACTGGAGCAACGAACATCTCGATCATGTTGTGGATGACCGCGGTGTCGAACTGGGCGTCGTCTTCCATTTCGGCAGGTTACACGTGCGTCGTCGAGCCAGCCTGCAGGTGACCCACACACCTGGGCAGTACGGATGTGCAGAACCGCTACGTACGACGATCGTGGTTGTGCGACCAGACCTAGGATGAGTGCGCACCGCGTCTTCCTTATGGTCACCTTTCGGTTGCAGCCCAATCTGCCACGAACAGTAGGGATCCGGGCGCAGGCGACTCAATTCTGTAGCCGGTCGCTTCGCCGTACCAGTGCTCGAGGCAGTGTGCGATGCGGTCCGCGTGGTCGGCGAGTTCTCCCGTTGTGCTCCTTGTCCCTGCATGGGGGACGTCTCGTAGGACTTCGAGGAATTCGTGGCGGCAGGTGCCTCCGTATCGGTTCCACACGGGGCTGTAGCCGAGTCGTGAGGTGGCAGCGGCGTGGCCGAGACGGTCGCACAACCCGTTCATGCGGCGCGTCGTAAAGCCAGCGACGTCCGCCGATGGGTCCTTGACCACAGACATGAAGTCGTCCAGATTGCGTTCGAGCTCGCCCACGAAGTCGATGTCCTGCGGCCAGTCGACCGCATAGAGTGCGCGCTCGACTCGCAGTTCGTCGAGTAGCTTCCACGCATTGGACAGCCAGAAAGCAGCGTCGGTAGCCAAGGGGCGTGTTGGCCGCACGGAGCTTTCTCCTCTGGAATGCACTGCGGCGTGGAAAAACTCGTGTGCAAGGTATCGCGATGAGCTTCCGGTCGTCCCTTCAGTTTCGACACGACGCCCGTCGCGGCTGAGGAGTCGATAGTTGAGAACGACCTCGGCATGGCCGTCTTCACCGCAAAATGTTCTCGCGACGGTCAGTGCATTGGCGCGATGGTTGACGTCGTAGTGGGGAATACCCAGGCGCTCGGCGACCGACAGGGCGAAATCGCCGGACAAGAGCACAGGGCATTCCGGGACGTGTGCGCGCTCAGCTGCGGCGGACACAATTTGATTCCAGGTGTGCTGACTGAAGGTGGTCGTGGTCAGATGTTCGAGGTGCACTGTCATCCCTCTCGTTGGGCAGCGTGTGCAGGGCGTGGGGGCTCGAGGATTCGGCGTCGGGGAGTGTCAGGCAGACGGTGTGTCGGCGGAGCCCCCTACATTGCACACGTGCGAGAGAACGAGATTGAGGAAGTAGCAGGCGTTCCTGAGCAAATCCTCGACGACCTCGCACAGACCCTCGTCGAGAAGCTCGACATTTTGCTCGACCGATTAGCCGATCGAGCCGTCACCGTTCCCGACGCGGGAAGCTCGGCCTGGAGATCGCAGTGGCATGACCGCGACAGCGATGCCGGCCGCGAACGGAATTCGCATCGCCTCCACGTGCGTGCCTTGATTGCGACCAAGGCAGGAGTGAGCCTGCGTGATCCGGGAGAACAGGACGAGTTTGCGCCGCCGGTCGCGCCCAAGATACGTCCGCGACGCGGGCAGCGTGTCAATGAAAATCAATTGACCATCTTCTGACCCTCCATGTCCGCGGATTCGCACGGCGTGAGTATCACTAGAACACTCGGGTCCTTGAGCTTGAACTCGATCGGCGGTCATCGTCTGCGACGGTTGAGGATGAGTCGGTCGAGGGCTTTCTGGTCATCGATCATTCGCTGGGGTATGGCAGCGGGAATCCCGGCCTGGTGAAGAAGTTCGCGCACCGAAACTGGAAGTGGTTGCTGGCTTGTCCAGCCACCGAGTAGATCGGCTATGTCTCTGTCGGGGCGCGAGAAGTGTTCGGCAATCCCCTCGAAGAGTGCAAGGTCGCCGATCTGGAGGGGGACCGGGGTGCGGGTCGATCCCCGAAGTTCCTCGAAGGACGGTCTCGATCTGGTCATCCAATCGAGCTGCACAGCGGTGGTGTTCGAAAGGCCATTGTTCGGGACCACGACGTAGGGGTAGAAGACTGGATTGTCCTCGATACCGAAGGGGAGGGTCTCTCTGACCCGTTTTGCCGTCGAAGCAATCTGCTTGAATTTTGTTGCCACGAAGGACGCTTCGATATCGGCGTTGAAAGTGTCGACGTCGCCGAGTCCCTGTGCCAAATTGGCGCTCAGGTGGTGGTTCGTAGCATCGATGACAAAGCAGGCGCGGCCGGCGACCAGCATGAAATCGCAGACCGACGGTGTGTGACCTCTGCTCTGAGTCCACTCAGCTTGCATCTCGGTTTCGCTAACCAGCCGGGTGATTTTGGAGCTGTAAGAGGCGATCCGTTCGAGGACATCGCCGGCTACCCGCTCGAAGGCGTAATTGATGGCCTGGCTGAATGCCTCCGCCGTCGATCCTGGTTCCACTGCACCGAAGGCGAAAAATGTCTGCCAGTAGAGCTGCGAGCCGAAGAACCGGTCGATGACCCACTGGTAGCGCAGTCCGAGCAGTGTGTCGGGTTCTGGCAGGAGGAAGGGGCGTTCGGTAAAGACGTACCGCTGGTCTGCAACGGGGCCGTTCGCGCGGTCACGGCGAAGCCTCTGCTCGAAACGGGCCGCGGCGTAGGCCATATTGTCGATCACGAACTGCACTGCGTCAGCAGTCGCTCCTGCCTGGATCAACTGTTCGCGTGTCCAGTCGAACCGCCCAACGATCATGGCCTCGGTGATGATCTGTCCCACCACCATGACATCGAGTAGCGGTACATGATTTGCGATCTCGAAGGCTTCGGCGGGTGTTGTGCCGATACGGGTATCGGTCACTCGGTCCGGCCATGGCCGAAACCAGAGGTCGTAGGTCGAGGCCTTGATGAGTTCGAGCTTGAGCGGTTCGTTGCTCTGGAGGTTCACTGTCTCTTCGAGGGCCTCCCTGCGGACGGCGGCCACATTCTCTTCCGGGGTATATGCCTGGACGGCCGCCATCTGTGCCCTGATCTGGGCGGGGTCGGGATTGGCGACGGCATCGAGAGGATTTACCGCGCCGGCGTGTTCCGTTGAGATGGACATGACCAACTCGAGTATGTTGGCGACCTCGATGTCTCGGACAGCGGAGTCGACATTGCTGCTGCCCCGCTCGAGAGCCTCGCGAAACAATTGAGTCATGGACCGCGGGGGGATGAGGCGATGAGTGGATCCGACCTTGGTCATGAGACGGCCAGCCCAGGTGGCGTGCGACTCCGAGAGCAGGTTGCGTTCCACTCGACCCTCCGACTGGTCGGTGGTCGACGCGACGTCGAGCCGAGACTGAACAGTGGCCAGGGTGCGAAGCAGTGAGCTGGAGTCGAATTGCTTGAGGTATTCGATGCGATCCACATGATTCATCGCCGTCAGTCCGGCGTGATCCGAGATCACCGTGGACATGGGGGTGGGTCCGTGCGCGATAGTCGGACCACTGGCCCGCGTGGCGCGATTCGGCGCTTTCGCAGATCGCGCATCTCGGCGCCGGTCTTTCGTCGACTTACCCACGCGCGGTTTACCCCGACTAGTCACAGACGCCCCCATGTTGTGGCCGGTGCCCGTCTCTCGGGCCGACCGTGCTTTGTCCTAGTTGCGAGTATTCCGGAAACGGCGGCAGTCGAACGACCGAACACTGTCAACTGATACTCGTCAGCTATAACCGGTGCCGGTCAGTCGTACTGCGGCAACGACCACTTTGCCGAACACACACCCGACATGACCGCGTGGGTGCGCTCTCCTACGGGGCAGTTTGTAGGTCTCGGTGTTCTCGTCGTATTGCCGCCGTCCGTCGTCGATTATGACTGCGGTGAAGCCGTCCAGCTCGATCCGCGGTGCTCCGATACGAAGACCGTGCCCTCGACGAGGCCGGGGCGTGCGGGCGATGCAATCCAATCTCGAACACCGCTCTCGTCGCCGCGAGGGCAAGTAATGAAATTGCACGGCAAGAAGTTTCTGCGGCATCAGCGCAAGCGAACGTGCGCCCACCGCCATAACGGACCTGAGACCCCTATGCAGCTAGGCGTTTCAAGGCGTTTCACTTGGCGTATCAGCGATGTTTCACGGTGTCTACACTGTGGCACCTGGAGGGGCAAATGGCTGCCGCTCAGGTGATGTCGGTCCAGACGCTCGCCGGGGTACCTTCTGTGTCATGAACAGCGACCCCTTTTCTGGCTTGCAGGATCAGAAGCCACCTACTCCGGACGAGGCCGTGCAGGCGCTTCTCGACGCCGGAAAACGCGGGTACGTCACACTTCGCAACGTACTAGCTCAACACCCTCCCGGAACCGCTGCTGGGACACGCGATGCAAAGCTTGCCGAGTTCGTCACCCGCCGTCAGGAACGAGCACTCGACGCCTTCTTGCTTCTACATGCTTTACAGCCGGTAGGCATCAGTGCTGACCCCCTACCCCTCGGGGCGTGGGCGAACCTCCTCAGCACGCGGAACCCATGCAGTGTCACCACCGTGTCGAAGACTTTCCGCATCCTTGAGGACATGGACTTGATTACCCGCCGCCGCCGCGGACCGTCCACCGTAATCGAACCGCTGCACGAGGACGGAAGCAAAGACCCCTGGTTCCGACCGGGCAGCAACTCGAGCATCAAGGAAGGCTTCTTCACCCTCCCTCACGAGTACTGGACGTCAGGGTATGCGGACCAGCTCCGGCTGCCGGGCAAAGCGATGCTGCTGATCATCTTGAAGGAAACCCAATCGCCCACTCGGCCGACCTTCTCGATGGCGGTCGAACGAGCCAAAGATTGGTATGGAATCAGCGAGAGAACAGCGGAGCGGGGGTACAAAGAACTTGGCGACCTCGGTTTGATCGATACCCGGATACAGCTGGTCGCATCGCCCAAACTTCCCGCGAACGTCCGGCGACAGGTGTATCACCGCGCACTGCGTGACCCGTTCTCGACCGCACGACGGGTAGCCCTGCAACGGACAGCGGCACGAGTCACCAGGACTCCCGCTCCACCTTCCACTGGAAGGCCGTGACATGACCACTGTCGAAATCTTCGTCGATGAATCTCGGCACGGTGACTACGTACTCGTTGCAGCGGTGGTCACGGCCGGCGATCTCGGGCGAGCCAAGAAGGTCATGCGTTCCCTGAAGCCGGCCAACCGGGACAGGGTGCACATGCACGATGAAGGTCGTTCGAGCCGGGCGAAAATCATCGCCGAATTCATACGGCAACGACCGGTCAGTTCCGCACTGGTCTTCACCGCTCCGATCAGGGGCCGTGCAGAGCGGCAGGTACGTAGTGAGCTCCTTCGCGCATTGACCCGTAAGGCTGTCGAACTCGGAGCCACCCGAATTTTGATCGAGTCTTGTGCCCAGGACAAGCAGGACCGGGCCGCAGTGTTGGAGGTCCTCGTCCCGCTGCGGGCTCACGACCGAGTCGTGGTGGTCGTCGATTCGCCGCGCTCCAACGAAATGCTCTGGGCGGCCGACATCATCGCCTGGTGTTACACGCATCGCGACCCCAAGCTTGCCGCCGCGAACCTCGTCGAGGTCATACCGTTGGAGTGATCGGGCCGACAAACGCAAAGGCCGGGCGACCACGCAAAGCGTGCGGGCTCCCGGCCTTACTTCCCAGGCTCTTCACCAGGGCATCGCAAGCGTAACTCTCATACGAGTATCTACAAGGATCTCTCATGATGGCACCTGACGGGGTACCCAAGAGCTTCCTGAGATGGCAGTCGGGGGTTCCTTCGCTGAGATGGACAACTCTTGCGGAGTTCTGAAATAACTCGGAACGGTCCTTGTAAGATGTGGGAATCATTCCAGCTAGACCACCACGGAACATCGTGAGCATTTGTAATCGCGATAATATCGCGTAACATCACTAGTGCCAGTACGCGTAAGTGTTCGTAAGTGTTCGTAAGTGTTCGTAAGACCCCAGCCCGGCCGACCAACAGGCCGGGGTCCCACGTCAACTACAACTACATACCGGTGAAGAGATCAGAGAAGATCTGTTCCAACAGCCAGCGAGCGGCTCCTCCGACCAGAGACTTGCCGACAAACTGACTGCAGCGTCCTGCTAGGACGCGAAACTTTCTCGTTTTGATCGCTACCACCTCCCTTCTTAGATCCAGCCGACCACCCAAGGGTGGCCGGCTAGACCTGTATTGAAAGGTCGGCGAGTTCATCTTAGCCTATGGACGGGTGCGCCGCTGTCGGACGACATGAAGGCACCTCGTGCGTGACTCAGTTGCCTCCGGACGTCGACGCAAAGTCCAGAGGCGGGTACATGCTCAAGGCCCGCCAGTCTCGTCCTCGACTCGTCTGAGAGTCAGGTCCTTGCCCTTCGGGAGCGAACCGGCGCAGTGGCGCACGATCATCTGACGGACCGCAGCAATCTCAATGCCGTTGTATCGCTATCCGGTGTTTCGGTGCCGTGGGGATTGCGGTTGCAGCTGGATATGGTCGCTTCGGTCCACAGTTCGTCGTCGACCGGCCAGCCTGCATCTCGAAGTGCGCGCACGGTGTGCCCGCTCTGGCCGGCATGTTCGTGACCGACCTCATCGAACGGCGTGTGATGGATGAATCTTCCGGCTGCGTTCGTGCACCACTCGGCATATTCACGGGTGTAAAGGATGAAGTTGTGCCAGCCGATGTCGACGAGAGGGCTCGGTGAGTAACTCACACCGGGACTGTCGGCCACCACAGCCAGGAAGCCCAAGGCTTGGTCGAGTATGCGTTCTGCGATGGAGGTGCGGTCCCGGCCTTCGATCTCGGCGGACACTCGAGCGGAGAATTCGAAGTCGTTCTCGATGCGCGCGACGAGTCGCGATCGGAATTGAGAGTCGACCGCGAAACGGCTCGTCGCAACCGAAGGATTGTCGGGATGACGGGGTCGGCGATCGAGCATGACAACATCGCCTCCACCCCCGCAGGATGAGCAGTTCGCGGTGGTGGCGAGTTCATTGGGGATCATCAATTTGCCTCTTCGAAGGAGATGGCGCGCAGCAAAAAGCTACCTTGACTACGCGGAGACGGCGGACGAGGACACGTTGCGTCGACCCAGGGAGGACGTCATCAGTCAGATGATCGGGCGCCAAGTACGACACAAGTCTCCCGGGTAGGAGATGTCAACCTTCTGGCTAGATGTAACTGGTTGTAACGGTGTCGATCTACCAGCGGTTAGACCGCTTACCAGCAGTTACGCACAGTACCGGTCGGTAGATCCTCGCGATTCGGACGGAGCGACTGGCATACTTCCTCTACGACAATGTGCCCCGTTGGGGCGCACTGCCAGGAGGCAACAATGGCTATCGATCGAAATGACTTTCCGGAGTACAACAACCACGAGCTCTTCCTTGCCTACATACGTCTCCACTTCCAAGACGCGCTGATTGCCGGTTTCGAGGACAGGCGACAGTCACCATGCAAGTTCGATGGATCGACTACTGCCTCCTCCAAGCGCTATCCCGCCCCCATGCACATGGCCGTGTGGTGGTACCGCACAACCATGCAAGAGGGCTCCACTCTGGCCGATGCGCTCAAAGCAACGAACCGAGAGACATTCCCCAAGGAATACCGAAAGCTAGAACCGCACTCCAAAAAAATTGGCAGATTCATTGCCGGCGAGGCAGCACTACCGGCCACGCTCCTCGACAAGCTGTGTGACGGACTCGGTGCCGACACCGAGCAGAGAACGTTCCTGAAGACCGTGTCGACCAAATCGGCCGGCGGATTCGTAACAAATGCACGAACCAACCTGGCCCATGCCAGCATCGCGCAGCATTCGAAACACCGCCGCACCGAGGCCGGAAGCGCACCGTCGACACTCCCCGCCGTGGAGACCCCCGGCAGAGGCTCGAACTCCACCAGTACGGTGATGCCGGTTGCGGGCACCGTAGTTGTAGATGAGGAATCAGTGGTCCTCACGCCACCGATCTCGGTGCCGTCGACACCCGACTCGCCACCCATGCCGACTCCGACTCCGACTCCGAAAACTGTCCGGCGTCGTAGGCCACGAACCGGGCAGTATCGCCCCAGACGGGGGCTGCTGCTTTCGTTCGGAGTTCTTGTGATGGTCATGGTGATGCTTCTGATGGTGACACTCACAGGCAGGTCAATGGTGACTGCCGTGGCCGCCTGGACCACGCCTTGGTTTGGCAGCATGGCCGGTGCCGGCCCGAAAACCAGCGATGGCATCCCATTCGACCCTGGTCCTGGCTCCGGAATTCTGGTGGTTCTCCCACCGGGGTCATCTCTAGAAGATCGCGATCTCGTAGAGACTGCAGCGAGGACCAGCGCAGCCACCCTGAATTTCACCAGCACGAACGATGACTACGACGATCTCCCGATCCAGATGCTTGTGCACGCACCCCCAGCTTCTGCAAACAACGCATCTCAACGACGATCGGTAGTCTCCGCAACCATCGAGGTATCGGCGCGAAGGCCCGATGAGCTTCCATCGAGCCAAGCCGTCACTGGGGACTCGGCGGACGATAGATTCGTCATGTACGACCAGCTCTACTCGGTGACGGGCTTCACGTGGTCAGGACCCAATTCCCACCGTGGATCGTCATACAGCTATCGCCTTGGGTTCGTAAACCCTGGCGCTCTTGCTCAAGCTGGCACGGTACTACGAATCGTGAACTCGGTGCTCCCGTGTGGTGTGACGCAGTTCGATGTCAACTACAAGCTGGAATTCTCCAACCCGGGTATCGAGGTAGGTCGAGCTATTTCAATCCTGTACGAACGAGCCTGCTAGCCCATTCCTAGCTCGACGCGCGTCAACTCTCAGTCAGACCCTCACCGGGCCGGGCGGTACGTCTCGGTTTCTTCGTCGTATTCCCACCGCGCGTCGTCGATGATGACGGCGGTGAAGTCGTCGGCGGGATCTTCTGCGACAGCGCGGTCGGTGTCGATCATGTCGATGACCTCCTCCATCGTCAGTTCCGATGGGGTCGCGGCGGGGACAGCGTCGTCCGGTATCGGCTCGATCGGTGCGTCGTCGCGCTCGTCGATGTCGGCGGCGATGAATTCGGCGAAGTCGTCGGCCACGGCCGGCGTCGGCGGGGTGAAGCCACACAAATGAGGGGTGCACTGCTCGAAGTCGGTGATCGACTTCATCCTGTGCACCATCGGCCAGAGAACTTGGTAGTGCCATGCTGCGGGCCCACCGTGATAGGCGTTCTTGCCCTGTTGGTACGCCTCACGACGCGCGAACATCGCTGCGGTCAGCTCCTCGACCACCGGGCCATGCTTGAACCAGCACGGAGGAATGGTGCGGCCGAGCTCGTAGCGGTCGCGCAGCCATTCCACCCAGGTGCCGAGCTCGACCCACAGTCGGGCGGCGCTGTCCTTGTCCAGGTACGGCCAGTCGATCGAGCCGGGGGTATACGCCGGGAGTGCCATGCCGTCAGCTCTTCTCGTGCCCGGTAGCGCAGTACTCGTCGAACGCCTTCTGATTGGCCTTCACTCGGGCGGCGAGCACGGGAACGTCCCAGACGGAGGGAACGTGCAGCTTGATCGGTTTGGCCTCCCGGTAACGCAGAAGTGCTTGATCGGCGGGCATCCGGGCGATGTCACTGCCGGCCATCACCGGGACCGACCGCGGCCCGGCCATCCTCGACGCGCTCATGTATTCATCACGCATCCCCAACCCCTTCGAGATCGTGGCCAGCTCGTCCGCGTCGCCGAGACCGGTCAGATACAGGCGAGTCGGGGACTCGTTGGACAGCAGCTGCCCGGCGACGTGGCCCCAGCGTTGTTCGTTCTGCAGCCGGGAGTGCACCCCGGCCCAGATCTGGATTCCGCGGCCACCGGAGTCGGTGATGAGCGAGGGCATGTTCGGGATCGCAGCCACGTTGTTCATCTCGTCGAGCACCATGCGCAGCGGAGGGTCGATCTTGTCGTCGGGCTGGGTCAGGCCGTGCGTCTTCGCCACGTGATAGAGCTCGGCCGACAGAACGGTGGTCATCGCGGCCGCCGACGCACTGCCACCCTCGGAGATGAGATAGACGGTGTTGCGGCCTTCGGTGATCAGAGAACGCAGATCCGCTGATTCGCTGAGCGGGACATTGAGCGAGCGCATCAGCTTCGGTGACGCCAGCGGCTCGAGCAGTCGTGTGCAGGCACCGATCATGTCGTCGGAGGAATCGGCTTTCGATTCCAGCGCCTGACTCAGTTCGGCGTCCCAATCCGGCAGATCCCTCGACAGCACCTCGTGTACCGCCTTGACATTGCGGGACGCGGCCCACACCCGCAGTGTGACCAGATCCTTGTCCAATACTGCTGCGGCATAGAGGTATCCGCGCATGAGCATCGCGGCTTTGCCGTTCCAGTAGCTCGCATTCGAGGTGCCGTCCATCGGCATGGCCTGCACCAACGCCGCGGCCCGCCGCATGGCCACTTCGGGGTCGTCGCAGCCGTCGAGAATCGACCACTGCATCTTGTTCGGATACACCGTCAGCCCGTCCGGATCGAACACCTCGACCCTGCCCACAGCCGCGCGCTCGGCCCACGTCGCGCGCAGAAGGTCACCGCGGGTCGAGGTGGCCACCACCGGCCCGATCGCCTCGACAACCGCCTTGTAGAACATGCGCCAGGTCTTACCGGATCCGGTGGGGCCTTCGACCAGTACACCGTCTCGGTACTGCAGAAACACCCCTTGTTTCTTGTCGTCGTACAGCGTGCCGATGCGGGTGGTCTCCGCTGCTGCCTCGATCCGGCGGACTGGGACGTCGGAGAGTGAGAGCCGGGTGGCCTTGGCTTTCTTCACCGCGCTCTTCTCGTCGATCCCGACCGTTGCGAGCGCGGCCCGGTCGGCGAATCCGTTCGCCCGCACCCGCCGAGATGCTGTGCGGGCCATGTTCTTCGCCGAGACGATAGCTCCGAGCAGGATGCATGCGGCCGCGATGATGCCGATGCACAGCCACGTCAGGACTGGGCCGCCCGGCTGTGAGTCGGCCGGCCACGCCGACGCAGGGTCGGATGGGTTGCTGAACAGGCCCGCCAACACCGGGATCACCCCGTAGATGCCGGCGGGCAGTGCGGGACCGGTGCCGGCGAGCAGCCCGGACAGGTAGCCGCCGCCGACCACGGAAACGAGCCCGCCGGCGACGAAACCGACAGCGGGCCCGGTGCCGTAGGGCAGTACCGGGGGAGTGGGGCGAAGTTCTGGTGTGCTCATCGGGGGCGGTCCTCGGTCGAGTCGGGCCGTGGAGCAGGCGCGGGAAGGTATCTGCGGACCACGTCGCTGCCGGCGACGGGAGTGGGCGAGGGTGTCGATCGTCGACGGAGTACGGCCGAGCAGAGGGTGTCGAGCTCGCCGTCGAGGCGCGTGATCGCCGCGATGTCTCGTCGCGGGTCCAGTGCGGCGATGTTGGCGCGCAGTTCGCCGATGCGGGTGTAGCGGGCGACCGCGGCGCGGTCAACGTCGCTGATGTCGGCGCTGTGGTGGACCTGGATGCAGCCCCGTTCGGTCGCTGGTGCGATGTCGCCGCCGACGAACCGATACGCCAGGACCCCGGCCACCCGTTCGGCGTCTTCGCTGTCGTAGAACCCTATCGAGGTTCTGGTGTGCGGCAAGGGTTCCGGCCTGATGCTGCACAGGCGAACCTCCACCGTCTCGGGGTCGTCGACCCGTGACGGATGCACAGGCGATGCGACGGCGTTGCCGAGTGTGTAGATCTCGGCCGTCAGAGCAGCGGGCAGCGGCAACTTCGCGCGCCTCACCCCGAGTCTGTATTCGTCGAGAATTGCCAGAGCGCACGCTGTCTCGGTCACAGAACCCGTTACGGATACTTCGTCCCACGCGCGGAACATGCCCTCTGATGCCGAATCCAGTGACGCTGTATCGCACTCGAAGACGGTGAAGTCGAGCGAGACCAGCGTGCCCCAGGACTGCGCGGCGTGCGTCAGAGCGAATGCTGTTGCTGCCGAACGAGAGCGGAACAGTCGACCTACCGCGGTACTGCCCGCCGCATCGAGGGTCGTCACGTCCACACCCACCAGAGTCGAGCGGTCGGCCGTAGGGTGCGAGAGCGCTGCGCGGAGTGAGTGGTCGGTCATGCTGCTGCTCCTTTGATCACTTCGTCGGTGTCGGTGAGCGCGATTTCCAGATCCGAGCGCACGTGTTCCATCAGGATCGGGTCGGCGTTGCTGTATTTGACCAGGCAGTGGCCCTTGGCGAGGGACATGATGATTTCGGTCGACCCCGGCGGCAGGTGGTACATGCGGGCGGTTTCTTCGGCGTCCTCGACCCGGTCCTGCCCGTAGAGGAAGACGATGCCGGCCTCTTTCATCAGCGCCCGCGCCGGCGAATCGACCGGCAGGTCGGAGATGTGGTGGAACGCCGAGACGGTCGACAGTCCCAAACCGCGCGAGAGCTTCATGTTCTCGCGGAAGACCTTTCCGGTGGAGCCGTCGGCGACGTGCCAGCCTTCCTCGACCAGCAACAGGGTTTGCATGTGCCGGGCGGACCGGGAAGCGAGCACGTTCGCCAACCAGGTGTTGATCACCGTCATGATCACCCGCAGGGCCGGACCCTTGTTCGGCAACGCCGAGACATCGAAGTGCACGAACGGATGATCGAGAGCCGCGCGAACCTCCGGTGAGGTCGCGCCGTCGACGAGGCCCTTGAGGTCGCCCAAGCACAGCTCCCGCAGCGCCAGACCGGGATTGAGGCCCCAACGCCGCGACTCCTGCGCCCACTGCTCACCGAACGCTGCTCCGCTGTCCTCGGAAGGGCCCAGGAGCTCGTCGGCGAGCTCCATCAGGATCGGTTCGCGGTTCTCGCGGGCGGCGCGGTCGTTGACCACTTGCAGGGCCAGCCCGAGTGCGGCTTTCTCGGTCTCGACCAGGGGGCGACCCATCGTGTCCTCGATGACTGCCCCGACGAGCGCTTCCTGGCCGGCCGGGGCGACTCCGTCGGTGCGTTCGACGCCGGTGGCGATCGCGGGATCGAGCAGGTTGATGCGCATTCCTGTTGTGCCGGTGCGGAATCGGATCGAACCAGCGCCCACCGCATCTGCGATTCCGCTGTATTCGCCGCCCTTGTTGCCCTGGCGTTTCTTGTCGATCACCACCACCTGCCGATTCGGAAGTGCGAGTTGGCGCAGGCACATCGCGGTCTTGATGAGCGAGGACTTGGCCTTGCCGATGTCGCCGATGACGGCGATGTTGATGTTCTCGATTTCCGATCCGTAGAGGGCGTACGGGTCGGTGATCACTCCGGATTGACTGATCTTGTTCAGCCCGGTCAGCAGGCCCTCGTGACGCACCGAGCGGCGCATCGTGGCCAGGTTCAGTGCTTCGCCCTGCCGGGTGGTCGTCCACGCGCCCTCGACGCGGATCTCGTACCAGCCCCACCGGTCCAGCCACTTCTTCCGCGTCGGCGGGTGCCGACGGGTGGCGATCAAGCCGGCGGACTTCGCAGCGGCGAGAGTGGTTGCCGCGTCGGCGCTTTCCTGCGGGTCGGGGACAGTACGCCTGATCCGCAGCCGCCACTTCGGGCTCCGACGCTCCCGTCGACGAGTCGGACGGGCAGTGCCCCCTCGGTGGTCGTCCTTGTGGTGGGTGGTCATCGTGTCGTGCCTCGTTCCGTGGTCGGCGTGGTCGCGGGTCCGGTTCATCGGGAGCGGGTCCATTTGGTGGCCGCGAGTCCGCGGCCGAGAGGCAAGGTGACGAATGCGGCGACGTCGTGGCGGTTGTCCTGCCATTCGATCTCGCCGATACCGCAGTCGTCGGCGGCCTGTTCGACGCGTGTGCAGGCCCGCAGGGCGTCGTCTTCGTCGTGGCCGGTGACCGAGACGGCGAGGGTGTAGATCATTCCGTGGTGCCCGGTGCCGGGCATGAGATCTTCACGGCGACGGGAGGATTCGCTGATCGCGACCTCCGATGCACCGTCGGTGATCTTTCCCTTGCGCTCTTCGGTGATCTGACGGGCCTTGTCCTGGGTGACGTCCTTCTTGGTCGCAGCGCGGGCCTTGGATGCCTCGACGAAGTCCATTCGTGCGGTGACCGTTCGGATGGTCGGTGCTGCGGGGATCTCGTCGTCGCCGGCGTCGGGTTCGACTCCGGTGAGCAGGGTCGCCAGCCATAGCGGGCCGACCTCGACCGGTTCGATGGCGCGGGTGGGGATGATGCCGACTCGGGTGTGCCATGTGCCGGCGACCTCGACCGATTCGTCCCGTCCGACGTAGGAGGGCCAGCAGTTGTCCCACCGGACGCCCCGGTGGGCGTCGAGGGGGTAGCTGGGGTCCTGGAATGCTCGCAGGACCGCGCAGGCGCGCTGTTCGCCGTAGACCTCCACGCGGCCCATTCCGGCGCGCTCGAGGGCGCTGACGGCGCGTGCGGTGTCATCGCGGATGACTTGGGCGATACCGCCGACCAGTGGGGCGTCCTTGCGTCGGGCGATGCGGGCGGCTTCGGCGAGGAACGAGGCCGACTTCGGGAAGATCAGCACTGCGTAGGAGCGGTGCTCTTCGGAGTACGGGCTCATGCGGTCGATCAGCTGTCCGTAGGACCGGATCGCCGGAACCACGGCCAGGTCGGGGTCGCCGGCCGCTATCTGTTCGGTGACCCAGTTCTCGTGCGGGACCATGTCGGCGGGGACGCTGCGGTGCAGCAGTTCCAGGCCGCGGACGAACGAGGACCGTTTGGCGAACCCGGCGAGTACTCGCCCGAACGCCGCCGAGGTGACCGCCCACGCGTCGTCACCGCGCAGGCCTTCGGCCAGGCCCTGTTTCGCGATGAGAACGGAGTAGTAGTCGTTGTCGCCCGGGGTGCGGTGTTCGAGGATGAACATGTCGTCGAGTCCCGTTCCGGCCAGGTCGACCGGCTCGGTGCGGTACAGCGGAACCGGAATCGTCCATCCCGGATCACGCTCGGGGTCGCCGTAGTGCGGATCGGTCGGTGAGACCCAGACGTGCTCGCCTCTCTTGCGTCGCTGCCGGTTTCGGATCGCTTTGACCTTGCGGGCCGCGTAGGACTCGTGCAGGCCGAAATCGAGGGTCGCGCACAGGACGCCGCCGATCAGCACGGCATCGATCGCCAATGTCCACGTCGACTGCCCGACCATGAACAGCAGATACAGGGCCACCACCAGCGTGGCTGCCCATGCGGCGACGACCGGCTCGGGGAACGGGAGCACTCCCCGGCGCGCGGTCTGACGGCCGAGAATCGCCGACCGTGGCCCGCTCACCGCCGCGCCCCCCGCCGCGCGGTCGGCGTCCGATACGGACCGAACCAGCCGATGTCAGCCGTGGCGGTCATGGTCTCTCCGTTCGTGTTGTGGGACATCAGTTGTCGCTGTCGGAGTGTTCGGGGGCGCTCTGCGCGGCCGCTCCGGCTTTGTTCATCGCGGCCCCGGCCGACGCGAGCGCGATCGGAGCGACGACAGTCGCGGCGCCCGCCGCCATTCCTGCTGTCTTTCCGGCGGCGGCGAGCAGCCTCGATTCCGAGCCACCTGCTTTCGCGCCGCCGTGGCCACCGTTCTTGCCCGGTAGACCGCCGGACCTCGATGCGGTCTGGCCGCTCTGCTGACCGGCATGGGTGCTCGATGCCGACGAGCCGCCACCCGGCCGGGAACCGCCGCCACCGCCACCGCCGCCACTGACGCGACCGGGTGCATCGGCGACACCGGCATTGCGCGAGGCCGCACTCCCGCCGCCCCCGGTCCCGCCGCCGCCGCCACCGGCGCGCATCTGATACATCCCAGCGCTCGATCCGATCATCTGACCCGTCGCCGACCCGCTACTGCCGAAGTCGGCGGAATCGGAGGCGCTCGGCAGGATCGGAGACCACTTGAGCAGCGCGAACGGGGCCAGTCCGACCATCACCAGGCACACAGCGATCGAGCCGAGGTCTCCGAGGGATTCGAGTTCGCCGTCGTCCGCGACCGCGCCGGCCGCGGAAATGTTGATGGCCGCGAAGATCGCAGCGAGGATGACGAACAGCAGTGGCTTGGACAACACGATGCCCTTGGACAACACGATGCCCAGGAACACCATCACCGGTCGCAGGGCCTTCTTGCGCCAGGTCGGATGCACCCACATGCCGAAGGCGATCGCCGACACCACGCCCAGGATCGGCAGGGCGTTCGCGTGCATCAAGAACCCGAAGAACAGCGACAACGCGCCGAGGAACATCAACCCGAACCCGACGATGGCACCGACGGCACCGCCGATCAGGGTGGTATCTGTCAACGGGCCCAGGACCGAGGAGATGTTGTCGACCACCTCGTCGGTGGAGCTACCGAGCAGTGAGACCAGACTGACCGAGAGCTCGTGCGCGAGCGTGATCAACAGCTGCGCGAACGAGGGCGCGAACAGCATCATCATCACCCCGGCCGGGGCGTAGGCGAACAGGTCCTTGGCCAGCTCCATAGCGGGTCTGCTGCCGTCGGAGGATTTGTAGATCGCCAGCAGCACCATCAGCGCCATGACGAAGATGCCCAGACCAGTCGACATCGCGTAGACCTTGAGAAATTCGGGGTCGGTGGGGTTGAACTCACCGACCCCGGCGAGCCCGTGCAGGACCGATGTGGTGGTGCCGACGGCAGCGCTCTTGAGCTTGTTCGCCCAGGAGTCGATGACGTCGGAGGGGTCTTTGACGAAGGCGACGATGTCGCCGACCGCGCCGACGGTGTTGTCCCATACCCAGGAGAACCCGTCGACGTACATCTTGCCGACCTTGTACTGCGGGGTCGCCTTGAACGCCGACTCGAGGGTCTCGCTCAGGCGGTCACTGAAGCTGGTGTTCTGATCGATCCAGTTCATGGTCCCGCCGAACAGCTTTCCGACCCTGGTGTTCCATTCTCGGCAGGTCACCTCATCGTCGCGGTCGGTTGCTTTGCTGCAGTTGACGTACATCGCGTGCATGCACAGCGAGCCGGGCACTCCCTCGGCGCACGCGTCGGTCCAGGCCTGCTCGGGAACCTGGTCAGCATTGGGCTGCGCCTTCATCTCGGCGAGCGAGGCCGCATCGGGAGTCGAAGCCCACTCGAAGCCCCAGGTGCTCGAAGTCTTGGTCGTCCACCTCGCGAGATCCTGTGCGCAGGTCGGGGCGGGAGGCTGCATCGTGGCATCGCCGGCGGGATAGACCGGCGGATAGAACGATTCGAGCACCGCATCGTCGGTGATGGACAGCGCGGCCTTGCGGTTCTGCTCGACCCCGAGATCGACACCGGTGGTCTGCGAGCCGACCGCGCCGGCATCGATGAGAACCCCGATCAGGACCGGGTCCTTGCGCACGGACACCGCGGCGGTCCACCGCGCGATGCGGTCGTTCTCGGTGGCTGTCCAATACAGCAGGCGGCCTTCGTTGCTCATCACCGATCCGACGTACTGGCCCATATCGCCGCCCTTGTCCTTGCAAGGCCCGGTGAACCACGGTGCTGCTTTGAACTCGTCGGTACCTGCGATGTATTTGCGGAGATCCGCAGGAAAGGTCTCGGGCAGCTTCTTCGCCGTCGTGGTCGCGGCCGACCCGCCACCGGGAACCGGTGCCGGAACAGCCGAGGGCTGCGCGGCCGCGGGCCACGCGAACCCGACGGCCGCGATGACCGCCACCGCGATCGTCAACAGAATCCTTCGCCACATCGCAGGCCGACCCTTCATCAGTTGACGTAGAAGGCGTAGAAGCCGTCCGCGGCCTGCTTGGCGAGGGAGGACTCATCGGCGGGGAACTGTGCTTCCTCAAGGGTGGGGCCGGACTTGTAGCTCCAGTCCTTGGCCTTCCAGTCGTCGTTCTCCCACACCATCGTCACGGTGGTAGTGGAGTAGATGGCCAAGATGCCGACCTTGTCGCTGTCCTGGCTGACCCGGCTCTGGCTCACTCCCATGCCCCAGACCGACACCGTCGCCGAATCCTGCGAGAAGTTCTCCACTGTGACGATCATCGGAACGCCGTTGACCGTGCCGCGCCCGGTCTCCTGGCGCTCGGACGAGACGTCGAGGACCTCTGTCAACGCCGGTGTCGGTTCTGCCGCTACGGCAACGTCTTTGAGGCGCTGAGCATCGATGCGACCTGCATAGGCTTGGCCGTTGGCTTGGGTGAAGTTCACCGCGGCGGTCTGGGCGCCCGCTTGGTCGCGGGTGTAGCCGGCGGGGACGCCGTCGATGGTGGTGGTCGGGCCGTGCGCGGCGCGGATCGCATCGGCACCGTCATCGGTGGAGCTCTCGCTCCGCCCGGATGTCAACACGACCACGGCAATCACGACGACGAACGCCACGGCGGCGGCGATCATCGCCAGCACCCACTTGGGCAGCCCGAACAGGCCCGATCCTGGCGAGCCGGACGCCGATCCCGTCGCGCTGGTGGTCGAGCCGGAGCTGCCGACTGCGGAGAAATCTCGTGCCATGTCAGTTCTTCTTTCTCATCGAATGGGGTTGAATCGGAACGTTGTTGGTGATAGGTCAGCCGGGATTGGCGACGAACATGATTGCGCCGACGATGACGCCGCCGATGGCCAGAGCGCCGACCGCGACCCCGGCGACTTTCGCCTCGCTCATCGAGTCGCTCATCTCCGCGCCGTATCCGCCGGCTTTCGCAGCGCGCATCTTGTACAGCGCGACAAGCAGTTTCACCGATGCCCCGGCGAGCAGGACACCCCAGATCGAGGCGGCGACCCGAGCCCACACGTTCTGGAAGGCCGGGCCGAGGAACTCGAACGACGGTTTGACACCGCTGATCGGGTTGAAGTCCTGGGCGGAGGCGGGGCCGGCGAAGACGACCGCGAGGGTGAGCGCGGCGGCGGTCATCGCTGCGGCCTTCCCTGCGCGACGAGCGAGGGTGCGGCCCCTGTTCGGTGTGGGAGTCGGTGTGATCATCGGTGGTGTCCTTTCACTGGAAACAGTCAGTGGGGCAACGGAGTCGGGTGGGACAAGGGGTTCGGTGGTCATCGGAACGGGTCCTCTCGGGGTGGTTGGTCTCGGGGTGGGACGGCTCGCGGCCGCCACTGCTCGCGGGGCGGGTGCGGGTCGTAGTCCTCGCCGTTGTCGTAGCTTTGCGGAGCGGGCTGCGGGATCGAGTACGGGCGGCGTGCCGGGCGGCGTTCGGCCTGCGAGGGTCGCGTGAACTCCTGCGGGGCATACACATCGGCGTATTCGGCCGCACGCTCGTACGCGCGATCGGCAAGCCTGTCGGCGATCTCCGCGGCCACGTTCGTGTACGCCTCGACGGTCGCCTGTCCCAGTTCGTGATAGCGGATCCGCTCACCGCTCGCGAACTTCGGCTCGTAGGGCACCCGCATGATGCGGCCGACCCCGCCGAGCGCGGCGAACTCCTGCTCGAGCTTGCCTTCGAGCCGCAATGCTGCGTCGACGGAGTCCTTGTCGCCGGGCAGAACGACGGTCAGGATCAGCGCCGAACGCACCAGATGCTCGTAGCCGCGGGCGATGATGCCGTCGAGCATGTTCATCGTCAGGATCGCCATGTCCCGGCGCAGCGGAAGCGGAATGACCAGCATGTCGGAATGCTGCACGGCCCACTGCCAGTTGCTGGCGGTGGCGTTGTTGCCGGTGTCGACGATGATCAGATCACGGTGACGGCGCAGCACAGCCATCAACGCTGCGCATTCGTCCCACCCGATGCCGCTCTGGCGGCTCGTCGAGCTGTCGGAGGCCAGGACTTCGTCGTGGGTGGGCTGCAGGCGCAGGTAGTGCCCCAGGGTGCCCGAGACCGCGTCGGCGGAGGCCAGCGCGCGGGCGTTCTCGAGTATGTCCCACGGTCCGAGTTCGGGGTCGGTGGTGCGGTCGGCGCGATGTCCGAGAGTTCCGGAGTTCTCGCACGCATCCCAGGCGACGACTCCGCGGCCGCGGTGAGTGCCGAAGGTGTTCGCCAGCGCGGTGGTGGTGGAGGTCTTGCCGGCGTCACCTTTGAGGCCGATGACCGAGACGACCATGCATCCCGGGAGCGGCTGCTGGACCCGTCGCACCGACTGCCGGAACCGGGCTTCGGCGGACTCGGGCAGAGGTGGGCGGGTCAGTCCCAGCGCGGCGTTGACCCGGCCGCGTAGTCCCCAGAGTGCGGGGCGGTTGTCGAGCTCGGCGGTCTCGGAGTCGAAGTCGCGGCCGCCGTATTCGGCAGGAATGTCGATGGCAGGTTCTTCGTTGGCGGCCAACGCATCCTGACCCACTTGGTAGGGGTCGGAGAACACCTCGCTGTCGTCGCTGTCGTCGAATGCGTCGGCGTCGTGTTCGTCGCCGGTGTCCTCGTCGACGGCAGGTTCGGGTTCTGGGTCGCTCTGGCGGCGCAGGCGTTGCTTGCGGAGGTCGACGGCGGTTTCGGCTTCGTAGTTCTTGCGATGCTCGCTGTACGGGTCAGGAATGCTCATCGGAGTTCCTTTCGGGGAGGGGGCGGATCCGGGGTGTGCTGCGCGGTCATCGGTCACAGTTGTTGCACCGCATCGACTTTCCAGCGGCCGTCGTCGTCGACGACGAGGACGGCGACCTGGACGGTGTCGACGCCGGCGACCGAGCCGTCGGCGGCGATGGCGGTCTGTTCGACCTGGTACATCCGGTGCACAGCGCTCGCGGTGTCGATCGCGCCCTGGTTGGGCACGTTGGACACCGTCGGCCAGACCTGGGCGTCGACCGCGGCCCATTCGAGCCACTGACCGCCCGGGCTCCCGGTGGGGGTGGTGGCGAGGAGCTGTTCACGGAAGCGGTCGGTCAGAGCGGACCCGGCGCGGGCGGCGGCGTCGTTCGGCCCGGCGTCGACGGCGGTGTTCCAGGTGAACCACGTGGTGACCACTGCATCGGCGACCGCGACAGGATCGCTGTCGTCGACCCCGGCCAGGGTGTCCGGTACCTGAGCGGGGGTGGTGGCCGGCGGCCGTGTCGCGGTGGCGCTGGGGGCCGCGCCGGGGGTCCACTGCTGCGCCGGTGCACCTGCGGTGGTGGTGGTCGGCGACGGGGTGGCGGTGTCGGTGGAGGAGCAACCTGCGGCGAGGCCGACGGCGACCAGGAGGGCGGCGGCGATGGCGGCGTTCCGTGCGGCGGTCACGACGGGTCCTCGTCGACGAACAGGTCCGAGAGCCGGATCGCTTGCCAGGCCTGGAAGCCGGTTTCCTCGCACCAGTCGACGGCGCGGTTGTCGTCGGTGATGTCGAGTTCGAGGGCGACTCCGTGGCTGGCTGCCACTCCCGCCAGTGCCGTTCCGTCGACGTGGGGGTTGCTGATGTGGAGCAGCAGGCGCACTGCCTCGACGCCGGCGTCTTCGCGGGCTTTGCCGGCGAGGAAGATCGCCTTGCCGGCGGCGGAGTCGTCGGCGGAGGTCTGGTTGCCTTTGCGGAACACCGTGTCGTTGCGGTGGAAGGTGCCGTACCAGGCGGCGTCGTCGACCGGTCCGAGAATGGCGAAGCTGCCGCGGTCGTCGCCGGCGGCGAACAGCTCGATCAGAGGTGCATTCTCTGCAGCGGCAGCAATCTCGTTTTTGCGGGTGATTGCTTCACGCTCGCGGAGCTCGTCGTAGTCGATGTCGAGCTGTTTGACGAGTTCGCGTTTGATCTTCGGCCACATCGAGCGTGCGAACAGGTTGTTCTCCTTCGCCCACGCCCGCAGGTCCGAGCTGGTGTATTCGCGGAGGGTGTCGGCGGCCGAGTGCACTGCTGCCGCTGCTTGTTCCCATTCGGTTGCTGCCGAAACGGTCATCGTGGGGTTCTGCCTTTCATCGGTGGACGGGTAGGGCGGGCATGGAAGCGTGTTGTCAGACAAAGCGTTTGGCTTTCAGTCCGGACGCGGGCGGGGTCCAGGGTGAGATCTTCACGACGTCGCCGGACTGGGGAGCTTCGACGACGGTGTTCGCGCCCATCCAGATGAAGATGTGTCCGGAGTGGGGTTGGATGATGTCGCCCGGTCGCAGGTCGGCGGGGTTGGCGATGGTGGTTCCGCGGGAGTCGGTGATCTGGGCGGAATCGAGGTGCGGGAGCACGATGCGGCCCGCGGTGGCCTGGGCGACGGCGTATTTGACCAGACCTGAGCAGTCGAACCCGACTTTGGCGAAGTCTCCGTACATATCGGCGACCCCGCCGTCTCGGGTGCCGACGGTCGGCCCGTTCTCGTCGCCTCCGCCCCAGGCGTAGGGGGTGCCGAGCCACCGGGTGGCGGCGTCGACGACGGCCGATCCGGACGACGGGCCGCCGGGAACGATCGCCGCGACCGGTGCGGTGAACTCCTCGATCGCGAATTTGCGGATGTTGGTGATGTAGCCCTGGGTTTCGCTGTTGGTGCAGGTGTGGCCCTGGGAGAGAGTGGCACCGGGGCCGCAGTTGTACATCGACAGCGCCAGATCGACGACGTCGCCGGTCAGTTGACCGTCGGCGAGGCCCTTCTTCGACAGCTCGACCATCTTGCAGTCGTAGGAGGCCATCGACATCACCGCGTCCGCGACCGAGTTCATCTCCCGCTTGCCGTCGCCGTCTCCGTCGACGCCTTCCTGCTCCCAGGTGGAGGGGAGGAACTGTCCGGGCCCGGTGGCACCGGATCGGACGTTGTAGGCGTTGACGTCGAACTTGCTCTCCTGCTCGAGCTGCCCGGCAATGAGTGGTGCGGTGATCTCCGGGCAGGTGGCCGCTGCTCGGTTGATCCAGGGCTCGAATTCCGGTGGGACACTGCCCGGTTTGAGGTCGGATCCACCGACCGCCGGGCGGGCGCATCCGGCACCGCCGATAGGACGGACCGAGGCGGCATTGACGATCGCCGGGGAGGTAGCCGCGTCCGGAGTCGTGGGGGCGGCTGGTGTGGGTTCGGCGGCACCGGCGAGCCAGGGTTGCGGGTCGGTCGGTGTTCCCGCGCCGTCGGGCAGTCGCCCGCCCTGCCAGACCTCGAAATGCAGGTGTGGTCCGGTCGATCCGCCTTCGTTGCCGATGCCGGCGATGTGTTGGCCGGCGGTGACCTGATCGCCCTTTTTCACCGTGATCGTGTCGGCGCTCATGTGGCCGTAGACGGTGGACAGGCGCTGGCCGTCGATGGTGGTGTCGATGATGACCCAGTTGCCGAACCCCGCGGCCGGACCGGCGTCGGCGACAGTTCCCGACGTCGCCGCGTAGATCGGGGTTCCCAACGGCCCTGCGAAGTCGACGCCGCGGTGCATCGTGCCCCACCGAGGCCCGAAACCCGAGGTGATCTCGTAGGTTCCGGCCAATACGGGTTGGGTCTTGTTTCCCGGCCCCGGGGCCACCTGCCCGGCCACCGGGGCGGTGGGCAGGCAGTCGTCGACCTTCTTCGGGTTGTCGCTACCCAGCACCAAGCCACCGACCAGCACCACCGCGGCCGCGATGACCGCGGCCCCGGCTTTGATGCCGTTCGAGGTGGTGCTGGACTTGCCCATATGCCTTCGACGTCCTTTCATCTGATCGGTGACGCGAGGTCACATGCGCTGCGGGTGGACAGGTGCGGTGGGCCGGATAGGTGTTCGGGGGCAACGGGTTCGGTGTCCGGCGCGGTCAGCCTCCGATTGCTTCGGTGTAGATCTCGACCATTTCCTGCAGGGCGGTGCGTTTGCCGTCGACGAGCCACTGTCCGTAGGACTCGTGCACCCGTGAACCCAGGAAGCTCGCTGCGGTGACGCCGGCGTCGACGACCTGCCCGAGAGCGGCGGCGTCCGGTGAGGTGACCGTCGCCAAGGCCGAATTCCCCAGTCCGACAAGGTCGCTGCTCTGGGCTTGGCTGCTCATCAGCGCGGTCATCGCATCGGTGGGTGCGTGCAGTTGGTCGGCGGACATCTTCTGGCTCGGTATCAGGACGCCGAGTGCGACGTTGGCGAGATCGGTTCCGATGGGCAGCAATTGTCCGAGTGCGAGGAGGTTTCCGGTCTCGACGACCTGCCATGCGACCTCTTGGAGCTGGCCGACGTCGCGGGCGAGGCGGATGACGTCGACGTTCGCGAGCAGACCGGCCACCATCGACGTCGCGGCCGCGGTGCCGGACGGGTCCGGAATCAGGCTGATCAAGCGCGCGATCGAGGACAGATCGACCCCGGCAGCCATCTTCACCAGCGGAGAGAGCTGATTGTTCAGCTCACCCGAAACACGGTGCGCTTCTTTGATGTTGCCCGAGAGCAGGAATCCTGGGAGGGCTTGCAGGTTGGCCGCGACGCCGTTGTAGTCGACCGACGTCACCCCGGTCACCACGCCCAGGACCTGGTTGATGATGGTGACCGGCCTGATGGCCGACAGAACCGATGTCGCGGTCGCGAGCTGATCTGCCGGGGTGCTGGCCAGCGGAGACACTCCCGTGCTCAGGGTCTGTGCGGGTCCGGACAAGGCCGCAAACGTGCTCGCAGCATCGGTGGGAGCCGCGCCGGCTGCGGACGGGACCGACCCGCTCAGAGCCGATGCGCCCGACAGGACGCTGCTCGCCAAGCTCACGACCTGGTCGGCGGCACCGACGATCTTGGGGATGTCGATCTGATCGAGCGCGTCGACGACTCCGCTGGTCGCTGCTTCCGGTGACCCTTCGGCTGCGGTGCGCAGGCCCTCGCGTGCGGCGGGGTTCGCCGCCATCCAGGACTGTGTCTGGGCGACGGGGGCGAACGTGCCGGACAGGAGCTTGGCCTGCTGGCCGATCTCGGCGATGTCGAGAGCTGAGGAGGTCGAGGTCGGAGCTCCGGCGTTCTGCAGCTTGTCCACCGACGCTGCCAGCGAGGATGCAGCACCGGGTGCGGCGGAGAGGTCGGCGAATCCGTAGTCGGAAGTGACAGCGTCCAGGAACGACGACGCACCCGAGCCCGCGTCGGTCCCGGTGGTCGTCCCGGTCCCGGTGGTCGAGGACGTCGACGGAACGGGGGTGCTTTCGGTCGAGCTCGAGGTGGGCAGCGTCGATGTTGCGGTGGATTGGCCGGTCGTGGTGGCCACGGTCGCGCTGGTGCCGGGTGTGACGGTGGCTCCGGCTGCTGTTTCGACGGTGCCGGGCGGGTTGGCGAGGATTCTGCCGAGCGAGGCCAGGAAGGAGTTCGAGGACGTTTCGGTGTTGCAGTACTTGTCGTCGGGGTGGCAGATGTCGAAGACCTTCCCCGACAGGGCACCGAAGCCGCGGGCGTCGGGTCCACCGATTCCCTGACCGTCGAGAGCAGGACCGACGACCTTCGCACCTGTGGTGCCGCGCTTGGGGTTGGCCAGCAATGCGACCGCGAGTACCGAGCTCGGCGGAGTGGGCCCGGACCCGGTCCCGATATCGACCGCTACGTCGTTGGCGATCTGAGCGCCCTGCGAGTAGCCGCCGATGACGAATTTCGAGCCGGGGCAGCGAGTGAGGGCATCGACCGTGGCCCGATCCCCTTCGGTCTTGGAGGTCGCGTACGTCATGCCGGACTGGAGGAACGCCTGTGCGGGGTAGGAGGGGTAGACGACCTGGATCTGAGATCCGTAGCGGTGCTGCAACTCCTGTCCGACTTGACCGAGCATTCCGGCCGGTTTGGTGGGGTCGGCATCGGCGCGGGTCTCGGTGGTTCCCGGTGCCAGGACCGCCACGTATCGCGCGCACGGCGACCCGGCTGCGGGTGCGGCCGAGGCGACCGGGGCCACGAGGACGAGTCCGGTGGCCACGGCGGCGGTCAGGGCGGCGAGTCGGACGGAGACGGCACTGCGCATGGTCTATTCCCCTACTTCGGTGATCGATTCGATGAGATGACGCCCGTCGACCACGGAGGTGGTGACGCGCTGGGTTCGGTACTTCGGGCCGGGTGTCCCGTCGGGTTGGACGAGACTGACGGTGAGGGTGAACAGCCCGGGCAGGACCGGATCGAGGTCGAGGCAGTACGTCGAGCCGACCGGGGTCGCGGCGATACCCGCGTCGAGGTTCGCCACGCTGGTGAACGGCGGGGCGGCCGGGGAGAGGAGCTCGAACGCGGCGGCACCGGACCGTTCGACGTACAGGCGGTGCTCGAATGCCCTGATGGCGTTCTCGCCGCTGTCCTGCCCGCCCGCGGGCATCGAGCAATCACCCTGCGCGGACTCGGCAGGAGTAGACGTCGGTGAGCTCTCGCTGGGAGGTGAGGTGTCGGTGGACGGCGGCGGTGCGGAGGTGACCAATGCATCGGCCGGTAGCGGGTTCTGGGCGGGTGTCGAGTCGTCACCGGTGGCCACGATGACGCCGGTGAGGATCGCGGCGGCCGTGGCGGCAGCGCCGCCGAACAGCAGGGCTGCTCGGCGACGACTGCGGCCACGGGATCCGGTCGCGGCGCGCGCTGGCTGTGGACGTCTCGGTGACCGGCTCGGGCCGGTGGCGCTGACGATCGACGAACCGTGGTGCTCACGCGCCATGAGGGTGAATCCTTTCGGGGACAGATGAATCCGGGGAGTGGGCGATCATGCAGGGGCGAAGGCGGCGTTCAATCCTGCGAGGGCGGCGTTGGCCTGATCGACGATCGGGGCTGCGGCAGTGCTGACCGCGGCGACGGCGTCGGCCACGGCAGGCTGTTCGAGGGCCTTCGAGGTGAACCCCTGTGCTGCTTCGACGGCCGGTGCGGTCCAGATCGACGCGTCGCTGACGGCCTTGTCGACGATCGGTGCCGCGTTGTGGACTGCGGTGTCGGCGGCCGCGAGAACCTGGCGGCCGTTCGGGTCAGCGGCGAGGGTGTCGCGCACCTGTCCGGGCAGGTCGATCGTGGCGGCCGGCGGGATCGTGGGGACGCTGTCGGCGGCGGGGGGAACCACTGCCGGGGCGGGGGCCGGTTCTTCGATGATCTGCTGTTCGCCGCCGGCGACGGTGGCACCGAGGATGCCGCCGATGACGGCTCCTGCGCCGGTCAGTCCCAGCACGATCGGTGCTGATAACGCAGCGCCCACGCCGGCTCCTGCGAGTGCGGCGGCTCCGGGGATGAAGACCCAGCCCACCGGTCCACCCCAGATGACCGCACCGGTGCCGGTAGTGGCGGCAACGCCGAGTCCTCCACCGATGGCGGCGGCCGTTCCGGTGATCACTGCGGCCGGGACCACCGATGCAGCCAGGCCGACCGCGCCACCGGTGATGACACCGGTGGCGGTACCGGCTGCGATGCGGTCGGCGCGTGGGGCGTCGGCGAATCCGTTGTCCACGAGCCAGTTACCGCCGTCGGCTTGGATTGCCTGGGTGGTGTTGTTGAACTGCTCGACGAAATTGCGGTCCACGATGTTCGGGTCGTACGGCACGAGTTCACCGCCGACGAGGAAATAACCGTCAGGTGCGTCGATCGGTGCGATGACCTTGCGCTGCACCGTCGGGACCGGCGGCGGTGGCGGTGGAGTCGCCTGCAATGCCGGGGGCGCTTCGCTCGGGGCGGGCTGCGGGGTAGGGGCTTCGTAGTAGGTGTTCTGGTAGTACGAGGACTGCTGGTTACCGGCCAGGTAGTCGTCGTAGCTACGTGACGGGGTTTGCTGGATCTGTGGTGAGGGCTGGTAGCCGGGTAAGTACTGACGTTCTTCCGGTGCGGCCGGCGGCGGAGTGGCCGGAGCCGTTTGCGGTGTGCCGGTGACGCCTGGCTGCGATTCCTGTGGGGCGATGACGCCCGGCTGCGAGGGTGCGGCCTGAGCTGGAGCGGCCTGCATGGTCAGGCCTGCGATCGTCACCGCGGCCATGGCGGGCAGCGATTTGATCACCCGCCCTCGCGTGTTGGATGAGCGGTGGTGTCCGGTGCCCGGTGTTGCTGGCATTGTGTGTCGATCCCTTCCTGGTGCGACCCGGTATTGGGTCGTTCTGGTGAATGCGGTTGTGGAGCAACCGTTCTGACGACAATTGGTTCTAGATCAAGAGCGAGGAGAAGGTGGATGGGTGCGTGCGATCCATAGGTTGTGGGCCAGTCGCACGCACCCATTGCTAGTGGCTCAGAGCCAGCCGAAGACCACTGACCAGAACCAAGGCTGCTGGGAAATCCACATCGGGGTATCGGAATCCTTTCTGTGAGAACGGGTGTGAGGAACGCCGGTGATGTCCCGGCGGGGTCAGGCAGTTCGGCACACGATGAGGCGGTCGAAGCGTCACTGCAAGACCCGCGCCGATCCACCGATTGAGCTGCAGGCGTCAGGAGCTCCTGCAGCTCACGACTGGGTGTCAGGCGGGACCCCCAGTCGAGATTGGGGGTCAGGCCACGTCGCTGAACTCGGTGGTGAGTCGGGGTTCGTTGGCGGGTTCGCGAAACGTCATGTCCGCGTCGGTCCATTCGCCGAGGAGCTCGCCGGTGTCCTCGCACCGCAACTGATGCACGTCGTGCGTGCCATGGCGCAGCGAGCAGATCGCGAAACCGAAAGTTTCGGTGATCATCGCCGGGCAGAGTCGCGGGTTACGATCAGAATTGAGGTGTAACACCGAGTCGAGATGAGAAGATGTCATTGTCGTCCTCCGAACCGATTGCAGTTCGTCTTGCGGCAATGAAACGGGTCGCACCCCGGTTCAATGCCTGCTTCGGTAATTGGTCGTGGAGCTCGATGGAGAAGAGGCCCTCAGCGTCGCCAGAGACGTCCAATCAACGATGGCGCTGAGGGTTTCCGTAATTTTTGGCGTGAGTCGCCACCGTGATCGCGGATGGGCGAGCGGGCGCAACGAAAGATGCGCGGCGGCGAGGTGCCGGTCCGGCACAACCTCGCCCTCGCCGCCGCACCGATGCTGCTGTCCCGTGCGGCCGGCATTCTGACGCGATCTGTGGCCTGAACTCCGGCTCGTTGATGCGTCAAGTTAGGTTTCGCCTCGACTGGGGCCAGCGGCAATTGCTCAATCGGCACTGCATTCCCTCCGTCTCGGCGTTTGTATTAAATCTATACCCTACTTTTATCACCATATTTATCAACCCCATGCGGGGACTGTATGGAACGGATTCGGGCACAGTTATGGCTCATGAGGAACGAGGAGCCCCGCGAGTGAGTCGACGCATATTGCGCGGCTTCTCGCGGGAGGCCTTTGTCGAGCAACGCGACAAGGCGAAATGCAGCCGCGCCGACCTCGCCCGACTGGCCGACATAAGCGTGGGCGCTGTGTTCGCGTGGGAGACCGGTACCGCCACCCCGCAGGTCGACACCTTGCTCAAAGTTGCTGAGGCACTGTCTGTTCCGATCGGAGCGTTCATCGAATTGAACGAGAACGACCGGTACCTGGGTGACCTCAGGGTGCTGGCCGGATTGACGCAGCCGCAGCTTGCGCAGAAAGTTGGAATGTCGACTACATCGCTGGGCACCCTCGAACGAGGGGAGGCGCGATTGAAGGACGACGTGGCGCAAAGGTTGGCAGAAGCGCTCGGGTGCTCGGTCGACCAGGTGGAGGCGGCGTACCAACGTACGCGGCAGCGGCCACCCGGCGTCGCGCCCTGACACTGACCTCAAAATCGACTCCCCGAATCTGCACAGCTCAAAATAGGCCTTGCGCATATGCAGCCGTCTCGACCAGCGAGAGCGGGGAGATCCCCCTGTGGGGGGCGCGTCTAGGGATGGTACAGAACCGGCTTTTGGGTGTCTACGCCTCGAGTCGAATAAGCACGAACGCTGCGTGGACGCCTCCTTCGAGGGTCACTGGCTCGATCACGACGTCGGCGGAGAGGTACTCGCCGTCGATCCCCATCACCCGCACTTGCCCCTCGCTGCGCCCGATACTTTCTGCCCGTCGCATCAGGAGGATCGCTTCGCCGAGATCGTCCGGGTGGATGGCTGGGGCGGGCTCGCCGGCAACGCCCTTCCAGGCAATGCGATCCGAGGCCGCCGTGACCCAGCGGATGAAGTTCAGTGTCCGGAGGCTCACGATGGCGGCGTGTTCGCCTTCTGCGCGGGCCATACGTAGATAGTGGCCTTCGAGGTGCATCAGTGATTGGGGTCCGTCCTGGACGACCTCGCCCAAATTTTGGCTGACGCCGACCGAGCAACGATGAACTTCTCCTCCACGCTCGACGTCGAGAATGCGGAGTGAGAAGTGGGCCCGCCATTGCGAACCGTCGCGACGCTCGACGATCCAGTCACCCTGGTAGCCGGCCCCGACAGTCTTCGTTTCGATCAGGCTCAGAGCGCGGGATTCCCCGCCATCCTTCATCACCACCTGATCGAACATGGCTCCGATGTGTCGCTCCTGCCCACGATGCTCGGGTGGGAGGTCGGCCATCGCGGCCCATTCCTGGCTGCCCAGAGCGGTGTAGGTGGTCAGATCGATGATCCACGCGCCTGCATCGTTGTGGACGGGCGGGGGTTCCATGCCCAACGGCACCGATACGAGCCACACTGCATGCATCCGCCCCTCGACGAGAAGGGGATGAGCAATGATTCGGCGGTCACCATATTCCGTGTCGAGAGGCTCCTTGGTTCGACGAAGCCCGGTGATCACGGAGCGAATCGTGGTGAGACGATCGTCGCTGAACATTCTGCTGAGCTTCATGAATGGCTTAGGGGACTTCCCCTCAGACACGATCGTGGGATCTCGGCTCTCGTCAAACGTTTCGATCAGTAGCCAATGCCGCGTCTTCTGACCGTTTGCCTGGTTGTTTGTCACGATCTAACCTCCCCGTTGGGACCCCGACAGGTCACCTGTATCGACATCTCGAAGCCCGCAGTATGTCACTGTGACTCGCGTCATCGGCGCGGATGACCTGTCATTCCGATCAACAGAACGGACACTCTTGCCGATGCCGCAGCACGTGACCTTCGACAGCGCATTCTTCCAAGAACCACAACACCTCTACCGGGCGTTGCGCAATGATGGTCCGCTGCACAGGTTTACATCGCCCACCGGAGTGACTGGATGGATGATCACCGACTACGACGTAGCCCGCCGCGTTCTCAATGATCGATCTGTGATCAAAACTCAGGACACGATGGCCGGGGCGGATCCAAGTGCGCAGCCGCGCGAGCTGTCGGCTCGCCTACGGTCGTGGTTGAGGGAACGAACATCACCGTGGATGGTCAGCCATATGCTCGCTGCGGAGCCACCCGATCACACGAGGTTGCGGGGCGTCGTTCAGAGCGCGTTCTCCCCCGCGGCTCTCAGAGCGCTGGAACCCGCTATCGAACAGTATGCGACCGATTTGATTGCCAAGCTGGATTCTGAATCCGGTTCGGAGCCAGTTGATCTGGTGGAATCCTATGCGTTCGCGCTTCCCGTTCAGGTCATCTGCCGAATCCTTGGTGTTCCCGACCGACACATGGGGGCCATCGGTGAGGCATCCAGAGTTTTGTCCGACGTGATCGTGGCAGATCCCGATGACCTCCGACGAGCCGCTCTGACGCTCGCCAAGATCATCTACCCGCTGATGCGTAAGCGCCGCCGGCACCCGACGGACGACGTTCTGTCCCTGTTGATGCAGGCCAACCGAGCGAAGCAACTCTCTCTGCAGGAAGCGATGTCTACAGTCGCGCTGCTCTTGATCGCAGGCCACGAGACCACCGTGAACCTGATCGCAAACACGACGCACCTTCTGCTCGAAGACCGCACTGCTCTGATGCGTCTACAGGCCGGCGACACTCGCTTGCGTGACGTCATCGAAGAGTCCCTTCGATTCGAACCTCCACTGCCGACAACGACTTTGCGGCAGGCAAGTATCGACCTCGACATCGACGGAACTCTCATCTCCGCCGGCGACATTGTGATGATCAGCTTGGCGGCAGCGAACCGAGACCCCGCCAAGTTCGACCAACCGGACACATTCGATCCTGCCCGTGCAACTCGAGGAAGCCTGGCATTCGGCCACGGGATACACCACTGCATCGGGGCGCCGCTGGCTCGGCTCGAGGCCGAAATTGCGCTCAAGAAGCTGGTCGCGGCCTATCCCGACATGCACCTCGACACCGATATCGGAGACGCTGTGTGGCGCGAAAGCATCGTGTTCCGTGGGCTTCGATCGCTGCCGACACGCCTCCACTAGTCCTTATACGCTCCCTGTTCTTTTCGCACTGGCCGCGGACTTGTGCAGCGTATCGACGCCCGTCTTTGCAACGATGCCGAAATTGACACGAAAGCGGGTATTACAGTCGTTGGCGAAGCCACGGAACGACCAGCAAGTATGCGGGGCCGAACGACCTCGTTGCGATGTCGACAGCGCGAGCGTCTGCTCCTACGAGTACGCGTACCGCTCCATTCGCAACCCCGTGCAGTATTTGGGCAACAACAGCCTCGGGATCAGTCCGCGCGAGCCGGTCGAAGGTTTGAGCCACTGAGCAATGATCCACGCCTGGTGCGACCTATGCGGGGCAATTGACGTCTTCACCCCACCGGGATACACGCACGTCACACGCATACGATCTCCGAATTCTGCGCGCATCTCCTGTGTCAGCGCTTCTGTGAAGCCCCGAACGGCAAACTTCGATGCGTTGTATGCGGACGAGTTGGGAGACGCCATCAGCCCAAATGCGTACGAGACATTGCAGATGCGGCCTGCGGCAGACGTTTTGGCTATCACAGGTAGAAAAGCTTTCGAACCTCTCCTATGGGCTTCCGCTCAGGGAGTACTCGATGTAGTGGTCGTCCCACCAACGCACATAGACTGATGAATTGGTTTCGAAGCCATCGCGTCCGTAGATGCCGAACATGAGTGGGATGAAGTGGCCGTGGATCGAGATCGATTCTCCTTCTGGGAGTTCGAGCAGTGTTGCACGATGGGACTTGATGTAGGTGCGTCCATCGAAGGGAAGGGTTGTTGGGGCGTCGTAGATCCATAAAGGGCTTCGATAGAGCAGGCCGAAGGCCGCGTACGCCGCAATCAGAACCGCTGCAATCACTTTGACACTCAGCCGGGCACGTGCGCGGCCGTGTCGGGGTTTGTCCGAATGAGGCTTCGGTGTCGTCACGATGTGGGGACAGGCTGCACGGATAGGTGCGAGACTTTCCACACTCCATCAGCGTCGACGGTCAGCTCCGCTGTGACATCCTTTTCCGAGCGCGGCGATGTTGATTGCCAGGTGCCGTCGTCCGCCTTCTGGCTCCAGGAAAGCCATGTTACGGCTCGTGCCGCGATAGTTGCTGTGGATCCGCTGATCACCGGGGCTTGCGAGGACAGTAGCTGTGCTCCGCCGTCTGTCTCGCGGTATCCACCTGCGGCTTCTGCTGTCAGTGTGGTGTCGAACGCGCGGGTCTCAGACGCGAGCGCCCCATCCGTGAAGTACTGAGCTAATTCTTGGGGGACCCGCCCTTTCTGCTCATCGATTTCGTTGGACGTCACATCGGACTGCGCCGTCTGTGCGGGTGCAATTGTGACGGTCTTTCGGGTGGAAAGAGCCTGCGCTAAAACACTCTCGATCGACGCAGGGGCTTGTGAGGATGGTGCAGTGTCCGAAGTCGGGGCGGCAGGGCTACTCGATGTGGGCGCGGTACTCGTTGTCGGGGCAGCGACCGGCGGCGTCGTGGTGCTGACCGCCGGCGGTGTCGTGGTTGCAGGGGGATGAACGGTGGTGGTAACCGTCGACGTCGGCGAACTCGGTGTTGCGGAAGGCGTGGAGGGCGTGGAGTAGGCCACGGCAGACGACAGTGAGGCTGTACCTATTGCTATAGCGGCGAGAAGGGTCAATCGGTTCAATCTACGCATGTTGGATCCGTTCCCGGTTCAGCTGACGCCGTCATTGATGTGGACGAAATATACTCGCGTGCTCTTCCAGTCATCGTTACCTTTCCACATGGACCAGAACGAGTGCTGTCGGGCATTTGTGTGCCCATCGACGCTGCCTGCAATTGCCGACTGATCACCGCTCGGTGGCAGCTCAGTGTCGTAGTCGCCGACGAAAAACGATGCGTGGTCGATCACACCGTCATCGGTCCAGTCGTAAAACATGACATCGCCGGGCTGCATTGCTGCTGGAACATTGACTGAGCTTTTGTCACTGATGCTGGTGACGCTACCTAGGTCTGTGGCGATCGTCCCGTTACCGGAGTTCGAGTTGTGAGTGAGTAACCACTGTCGCAGATCAGGTGCAACCGAGAACGAATGTGTCCAATATCGGGCACCGGTTTGACCGACCTGGCCTTCGACACCGAACCAGTTGTTCGCGTCCTCCATCGCCGCAATGGAGGGCGTTCCGCGCCACTCGAGGCCGCCTTCATGTAGGGCTTGTGATGCGAAACTGGTGCAGTCGTCGCCGAACATCGGATACTGGTCTGTGTTGAATCCGTCCCACCACTGTTCTGCGTAGGCGACGGCCTTGGCGCGGTCATAGCTTGCAGGCCAGGTGATCGATCCGCCTTCGAAGTCTTGTCTTTTACCTCCGTTGTAGTCGTACTCGTCGCTGGTGGGAAATCCGTACGAGCTGTTTTCCCACCCGGCGGCTTCCCATTGATCTCTGATAGCACCCCACACTGGGTGCGCTCCGGTAGCCGATGACCAGTAGATGGAGCCGCCTTGGAAGTGGTTGAACTTTCCGTTGTTCCGATCGACGCTGACCTCATCGGTGGTGGGGAATCCGAGTGCTCCAGCCTCCCATCCTAATTGCGCCCATTTGTCTCGTATAGCACCGCCGATCTCGTTTGCGCCCGTGGAATCGGACCAGTAAATCGATCCGTTTTCCATGGTGTTGTATCGACCTGTGTTATTAGGAGTGGAGGTTTCACGTGTGATGGGGTAACCGAGTGTGCCTGTTTCCCAGCCCCAATCTCTCCACTTGTCCCGTATCACGCCTCCGATCTGATGAGCTCCGAGGTCAGAGCGCCAATAGATGGAGTTTCCGAGTGCGGGTGCGGGGCGCTCGAAAACCTGAAATCGTCCGTCGTCGGCTGTGTGAAGTTCATCGGAAACGGCGTATCCGACGTTGTCCGGCCCAACCGCGAACCATTCTTGCTCGATGTCTCCACCCACGTTATGCCCATTGCTCGGTGTGTCCGCGCCCGCTGGTGTAGCCGCCAACATTGACAGTGCAACCGACAGTGTTGCCGCACAGGTAATTGTCTTTTTAGTCCATTTGGTAGCAGGTCTCGGCTGCACTGGCCTCAATCTTTCCTTGATGTACTGGAGCCCGGACGGTAGATCTGTTGTAAGGGGACCGAAGTAAGTACAAAGGAAGATACAGCGCGGATCTGCAGTAAGGGAATCCGAATTCGTTTCGTTCAGATTGCAATTGGTCAATATCTTCGCATTTTCTTGGTCAAGTTATTGCAATGTGAACAGGTGGTTCGATTTTATTGACTGTAGCGATACTTTAGTTCAGTGCATGTGGCTGATATTTTACCTGAAAGCAATCTCTAGGGTGGTTATGCCGACTCGGCAAGCAGCCCCTTTGGTTCCAATTCAATGGTAAAGCTTGGAGTAGGATTCGGCATGTTCTGGAGCGGGCGTGTTGCCAGGTCCTTTAACTGTTGGCCAAATAAGCGTTCCAGTGGCCTGTGAAATATCCCGCATTCCGCGGCATCCGCCGACTCCCCAGGAGGACTGGCAGCGACACATGGCCACGACAAGCGCCTCGCGTTTCACTGTCGCAACCTGATCGGGCAGTTGCTGAACGGCCCTCGGGTGAAGCGCATGCTTGCAGACGATGGGGAGGTCATCGCCGCGGACCTTGTCGCGCGGCTTCGAGCTTCTCGCGCCCGATGGCCGGTGGGCCGGGCCATCGACGAGACCATCCGGAAGCTGACCGGCGATGCACTGTTCGACGATTGCTGGCGTCGTCCATACGTCGGTGTACCCGCCGGCAACTTCGTGACGTATCGAAGCCCAGCTGGCCGAAGAAACCCGCTTCCAGCACAGCACATGGCGTTCTACCCCCGCGACGCTCAACACCTCTGGCTAATCCGTGCTGAAACCCGACAGCGGCTGAGGAGGCTACGTGGATTCGACTCGCAATATCCGCACTGACAATCATTGCCGATAATATAGATTATGTCAAGTAAACCTCTGCATGTTGCATCTGATGAATCATGCAGCTCTAACAGGCTGACTGCGTGCACCTCTTGTTGAAGCACGAAATCTGTTCAGAGTGAGAAGGTTACGTGCTGTCTGGCAGGCCGCCCGTTCGGACGTCCTCCCCAAGGCATCGTCAGCCTGTAGTTTTCGCAGCTCAACATCATTCTCTGGCAGTGCTATTGACAGTAATGATGCATCTGGTGAATCATTGAATCGTTGAACGAGACGGCGGAGGGGTGTCATGGGGGTCGACAAGAGCGGACGCGTCATCCTGGTCGACTCGGTGACACCACTGCGTCCCGAGGAACAAACGGTCGAAGACATGCTCACGGGATGGCGGAACCAGCAGCTGTGCCGAAACCTGCAGCTCGGGACCATCGAGCAACGACAGCAGGTCGTCATACGGTTCATCGACTACACCAACGAGTTCCCGTGGGCATGGACACCGGCCATGGTCGAGGAATACTTCGGAGACCTCCGCTCGATCCGGCGAATCGCACACTCGACGATCCGTAGCCACCAGACCTCGCTCAAGCTGTTCTGCTCCTACATCAGCAACCCCGACTACGGGTGGGATCGACTGTGCGAGAGCCGCTTCGGTACACACCCCGCTCAGGTGTTCTTCGAGTGGAACACCGCAGCACACGTCCAGGACAACGAGCAGACACCGGCCAAGCGGGCCTTCACCAAGACCGAGCTGCAACTGTTGTTCGACCACTCCGACACCCAGGTCGAGACGATCGCGGCGACAGGCCGCAAGGGATGGCTGCCGGCCTACCGCGACGCGGTGATGCTCAAACTCGCCTACTCCTACGGGCTGCGCTTCAACGAAGTACGTCACTTACAGACCGTCGACTTTGCCCGCAATCCCCACGCACGAGAGTTCGGCCGCTTCGGAGTTCTCAATGTGCGTTACGGCAAAGCCAAACGCGGGTCACCCCCGAAACGGCGCAGCGTCCTGACGGTCTTCGACTGGACACCTGAGATCGTCGACGACTGGCTCACCCACGGCCAGCCCTATCTCGATGCGGGACTCGATCTGTTCCCGTCCGAACGTGGCGCGCTCGTTGCCGAATCGACCTTGATACGCCGGTTCCGGCGCTACTGCACCGAGCTGCAGCTCTCCCCCGGGCTGGACCTGCACTCACTGCGCCGCTCGTACGCCACCCACCTGATCGAAGACGGCTGGGATCCGCTGTTCGTGCAACAGCAGATGGGCCACGAGCACGCCAGCACCACCTCCCTCTATACCTGCGTGTCGAGCGACTTCCGCACCCGCACGCTGCGGCGAGCCTTGGATGCCACCGTGAGCGACGCTCTCGGAATGGAAGGAGAAATCTCGTGAAACGCACCGTCGACTACACCTGGCGCCTACCCGAGCTGATGGCCGCACACGGCATGCACAACAGCACCGACCTCATCCCCCGCCTACTCGAACGAGGAATCGCCCTCTCCCGCCCTCAGGTCTACCGCCTCGTCACTCAACGACCCGAACGTGTCTCACTGCAGATGATGGCAGCGCTCTGCGACATCTTCGGCTGCGGAATGCAGGACCTGGTCACCGTCACCGCAGCAGACGAACGCAAGAAGCGAACTGCAACGTCATCGGCACCGAACGTCGTAGAGCTCAACAAGACAGTCCGACCGCGACGCGCACGAGTGATCCGCGATGACCATTGAGATCCGACCCCGTAACACCGTTCGAGGGCGACCGAGAACCGGTGGCGGATTCACCTGCGATCGATGCGGACGCGAGGCCGGCAAACCGCGCGTGCGCTGGCCCGACGGCAAGATCTGCGGAACATGCTTCCACGCCGCGGTGCGCACCCACGGATACTGCGGAGCATGCGGATTCGAGCGCATGCTCCCCGGACGAGTCGAGGACACAGCGGTCTGTGTCGACTGCGCCGGAATTGCTACCAACTTCCACTGCACCCGGTGCGGCACCGAATCCGAACACTACCGACGCGGCATCTGCGCGCGCTGCGCACTCCGCGACGACCTCACCTCGCTGCTCCTCGACAACCCCGCCGACCCTGCCACCATGAACACACTGGTGGGCATCTTCTGCGCCGTGGACCGCCCCGAAAGCATCCACACCTGGAAACGATCCGCCAAGGTGCACGAGCTGTTGCGCCAGCTGGCAACCGGCCAGATTCCAATGACCCACGAAGGCCTCGACAGCGTCGGCGACGATCGCCGCACAATGCACCTACGGGGCATCCTCGAACACCACCAACTGATCCCGCCGCGTGACCGCTACCTCGCCCTCTTCGAGGACTGGATCGCCGCAAAGATGACCGCTGTCGGCCAACCCTCGGTTCGGCGCTACGCCGAACAGTTCGCGACCTGGCACCACCTCAAACGAGTCCGCGCCATCGCAGCCGCAGGCAAACCCACCCGCGGACCCGTCCACGCCTCCAAACAGGACATCGCCGAAACCATCAAGTTCCTGACCTGGCTCCACGACACCCACAGCCGCACCGCCGCGACATGCCGCCAACTCGACGTCGACGAATGGCTCGCCACCGGACCCACCACACGCCAGGTGATTCGAACGTTCTTTGTCTGGGCCAAGACAACCCGCATCAACCGGAACGTGACGATCGCCCACCGCTCCCCCGCCCCGACAGCCACCTTCACCCAAGACGAGCGACTGCACTGGATCCGAGAACTCCTCACCGGCAGCAGTGAATCTCTCCCGTATCGAGTGGCCGGGATTTTTCTCCTGCTCTACGCTCAACCGATGGTCAAGATCGCTGCACTGCGCAACGATCACGTCGCTACTGACACCGACGGACTGTGGATCACCCTCGGCGCCGAACCTGTCCCGGTGCCCGAACCCTTTGCGGTGCTTGTTCGAGGTTGTATAGCTTCACGCACAACGCAACTCACCGGCACCGACAACGGCTGGCTGTTCCCCAGCGTCCGCACTGGACGCCACCTGCACCCCAACACGATGATGGACCGAATCCGATCACTCGGAATCAACCTGCTCGGCGCGCGCACAACATCCCTACGTACTCTCGTCACCCAGGTACCACCGCCGCTCGCAGCCGAAATGCTGGGATACAGCTACTCCGTCGCCCACCGCCACGCCGAACTGGCAGCGCAGCCATGGTCGCAGTACGCCACACAGCGAAAGTAGTCTGAGCTTTTCGCGCATTCAACAGCTGCGCAACAGTACGAAAAAATTGGAGTCGGTGGGTCGTTTGGTGCGATAGCCGACACACGGTCGGGAGAGCACCCCGCGGTGAGCATCGACAACGTGTCGGCAACACCAGACTCAAACGCGCACTGCATCTTTCGGCGTTCTCCTCGCTGAGGGAGCCAGCATCGCGTGAATACTATGACCGCAAACGGGCAGAAGGTAAAGACCACCGGTCGGCGTTGGTGTGCCTGGCCAGGCGGCGCACCAATGTGCTCTACACGATGTTGAAGACGGGATGCGAGTACGAACGCCGGAAAGTCCGGCGGGCTCCCGTGGCTACCGCTGCGGCGTAGCGCCTCGCCCCGACAGCGTGAACGCTGTCCGTGATCAGGAGTTGTCGAGCTCGCGGAGCTGGCTGGTCATGTCACCACCGGCGTCGCCGGTGTTCACCGTACCTCGAGGTTCGAAGAGCAGAGCCTCTACTTCTTCGGCCGCTTTCGGGCAATGCTCCACCCCGCGTGGCACAACGAAAACATCGTGCGGCCCGAGTACGACATCGCGGTCCCGCAGCTGGATGGTGAGCTCGCCGCTCAGGACGAGGAACAGCTCTTCGGTGTCGGGGTGGGTGTGCCACACGAATTCACCCTGCAGCTTGACGACCTTGACGTCGTAGTCGTTGATGCTGGTCAACCTATGGGGCTGCCAGTGTTCGGAAATGGTCGCGAGAGCGGTCGTGATGTTCCGGACATCTGCAGTCATGTGAGGACAGTACCGATTCACCGTTCTCATCTCGTGCTGATGGGTCGCAGGACGGAGCCGGGGCCGACGGCTCGCCATCGGGCGCGTGGAGTGAACGCGTTGGTGGTGCTGGGCTGTTCGCTACGGTGAGGCGATGACGTACACGCGGCACGAGCCGATCGCAGGCAGAGCATGCTGATCCAGCACCGGGGCCTCGGTCCCGACGTTCACCCGGACGCGTTCGTCGCGGCGACGGCTGTTCTCGTGGGTGACGTCAGAGTTGCTGCAGGGGCTCGGGTGCTTCACGGTGCCGTTCTCTCTGCAGAGGATGGTGCGGTCACCATCGGTGAAGACACGGTGGTGATGGAAAATGCTCTCATCCGTGGCCGCGCCAGCCACCCTGCAGCGATCGGTTCGGCTGTGATGGTCGGCCCCCACACGCACATCAACGGAAGCGTCGTCGGTGATGAGGCCTTCATCGCCACGGGGGCTGCTCTTTTCCCGGGAAGCCGGATCGGTGCCGGAGCCGAGGTCCGAATACATGGCATCGTCCAGGTCAATACCGTGGTCGGCGACGGTGTAGTGGTTCCGATCGGCTGGGTCGCTGTCGGTGACCCCGCGCAATTGTTCTCACCGGATCGCCACGACGAGATCTGGGCCATTCAACGGGAACTCGGTTTCGGCCAGACGGTCTACGGGGTGGGCAACGACGTGTCGATGCGCGACCTCATGAACGGCCAGTCTGAGTTCTACGGCCACCACCGGGACGACACGATCGTCGAACCCATCGGCGGCAAGAACGACTAGCCATCCGCGACACTGTCGCTCGGTGACACTTGCTCGAGCGTGTCGGTTCCGTGGATGTCGCCTCAGACCTCGTGCCAGGTCTTGGCCACGATCCTGAAAACGCCATCAATATTCGCCAGCGTGAGGTGGTCCAAGAACGTGTGCTCGTGGATGCGCAGTCGAACCTTCGCCACCGCCATGTCCGGGGAAAGGAAGTCGATCGAGATCATGGTGTCGTCCCGAGGCTGCCCAACAGACGCGGGTGACTGCCGCAGGCGGATGACCTCCCGGTAGTCGCTCACGGGCATTGCAGTGAATGCTCCGTCTGTGACATCGAAGAGGCTTGCCGTCGGGTGGAAGATCTGATCGAACTTGTCGAGATCGCATTCATGAAGCGCCTCGAAGTAGAGCTCGATCGCCGCAGCTGCAGGCGGGACGGACGCGAGCGACATAGCGTTTCCTTCGGTCGGGAACCGTCAGCCTATCGAGCCGTAGCGCTGGAGTACTCAGAAGAAGGCCAGCTGAGCGTCGTCCACACGTCCACGACCGGAACTCGCCCTGCTCGATCTGGCCGACGGTCCACGTCGAGTAGGAACACCGAGTGCACAGGGGTGTTTCGAGCAGAGCTCCGTCACCGCCCGGTAGGTCAATTCGGCTCGGACACGAGACCGTTCGGCGGAACGGGCACGCCCCACCATGGTGTCGCGCTCGTTCCACGCCGACTCCCACACTCGTGAGCCCGGCACCGGTGCGGCCAGAGCCCGGTCGGCCAGCCGGTCCAAAAGCTGATCGATTCCACCCCGATCGGAGCGGATCGTTGAAACGATGACTACCACCGAGCACGAGCACATCGGCGCTGTCCGCGATCGCCTCGCAGCCCTGTTCCCCGATGTGCCGCGCTCGGTCATCGATGACACGATCGCCGCCGAGCATGCCCGGTTCGAGGGCAACTCCATTCGCGACTTCGTTCCGTTGTTCGTCGAACGCAAAGCCCGCGAGACTCTGCAGACCCAGTAACTCTTCCGGCCGAACTACCTGCATTGGAACGGTTCTCGGCTGAATGCTGCGCTCGCCCGGCGGATTGCGGCATCTCGATAGGGATTGTCAAGGGGCAAGTTCGGCAGATTGTAAATGGACAGGGGCACCGGTTCTGAGCAACCGTGGACAGTCGAGGATGAGCCTTTTGTATTTGATCTCCGTTGCCCGGTCTCGGATTCGATGACCTTCCGCGTGTGGGGTGGGGCAGTGGCTTCGGGGCGAGGTGTCGGCCTCGGCGCTGCCCATCCTCGAGTGAGGCGGTGTAATGCGGGCAGTAGGGCCCAGTTCAATGTTGCGACCAGGATGGTGGCGTTGAAGACGACGACCGCGAGCCGGGGCCAGTGCTCAGTGATCGGGATCGGAGCGAAGTTCAGGACCAGACTCACAGGTAGGACAGCTGTGTAGGTGATGACGGCTTGCCGCCAGGTTGCGGGGCGAAATGCAGGTCTCACAGGGTGCAGAATCCCGCGCGCCAGCTCGAGTGCTGCAACTCGAGTCCGTTGTCACGGGCGCGTGCATTCGATACTGGGCGACCGATGTTGCCAGAGGCAGAGATATGTGCCGCCACCGATCCGTCGCCGCCGACCGCGGTGGCGAATCGAGGTACCCACTGGTGTCCCGTTGCGGGTTCGTCGTCGACGATGTTCCACGTCCCGCTTGTCCATCCCAGAGCGATCAGGGTCGCGTGAGCAGCGTCAGAGGTGTGCAGGAACGACGCCACGGTCTCGGTCGCCGCCAAGCGGCCTGATCGTGCATCCCGCCCGTACCGTCCGCCGCGGGAGAACCAGGTGCCAGGCCCGTAAAGTTGGCCGAACCTCAGCACGACATGTTCTGGTACCTCGGTCACCGCCGACTCGAGGGATCTCACCGCACCGATCGTCGTGCGCCTCGGCTCGGTGGTGTCGGGATCGAGAGGTTCCGCTTCTGTGGCCGGCGTGGTGCTGGAGGGGTAGACCCAGGAGATGCTTTCCGCGACCATCCTCGGAGTTCCGGCGGCCAGCGCCGCATCGACGAGATTCCGTGTGCCTGCGACGCGCAACCGTGCGTTGCTGGCCGAGTCTCCGGTGCTCAGATCGGTCAGCAGATGCACGATCGCATCTGGGCCGGACTGACTCACGGTCTCGAACATGGCGGCCCGGTCGAGTGCATCGACGACCACCGGGGTCGCACCGAGTTGGCTGATGAGTGCTGCACGGGCAGGAGCCCGAGTCGTAGCGGTGACCTGGTGGCCGGCGGCAGTGAGCAGCGGGATCAGCGCGCGGCCGAGCACACCGGAACCACCGGCGATGAAGATGCGCATAAGGAACCTTTCACGATGGGAACGACAACGACGTTACGTCGAAGCTGGACCAGCAGACAGATCCAGAACAACGGCATTACATTGGTCCAATGGTTGCTTTCCTTCGCCTGAATCCGTCGTTGCCGAAGGTGCGTGCGGTCGAGCACTCCATCCGCGATGCGATCACGCGAGGTGATCTCCTACCGGGAGCCAGATTGCCTGCCACGCGAGAGCTCGCCGCCGAACTCGGCATCGCCCGAAACACCGTGGTTGCTGCGATGGATGATCTGGTTGCCGAAGGTGTGCTCGAGGCTCGCCCGCGAGCGGGGACTTTCGTCGCCCGCAGAACCATCTCAGCCCACCCTGCGGATACGACGGTTCCTGAGGTGCGACCCACATTCGATCTGCGACCGGGTCGACCCGAGCACGGTTCCTTCCCGGCCGCGCGATGGCTCGCGGCCACCCGGCGCGCCACCTCATCCCCCGAGCTCCCACATGTCCACGGCGGCGTCTTCGAGCTACGCCGCCAACTTGCGGCGTATCTCGGTCGAGCCCGTGGCGTGGACACCACCGCGGAGTCCATCGTCATCTGTGCGGGGTTCCGCACCGCCTGCACTCTTCTCGCAGCAGCACTCGCATCCCGAGGGACGGCATCGATCGCGATCGAAGATCCGTCACTGCCCGCGCTCGACCGGCCCTGGCGCACTGCCGGGCTGGCCGTGACCGACCTCGCCGTCGACCACGACGGTGCCGACGTCGAGCGGCTCGGCAACGATATCGGTGCGGTCCTACTGACTCCGTCGCACCAGTTCCCGATCGGCGGGGCTCTCTTACCGGTCCGGCGTCAGATCGTCGCCGACTGGGCCACGGCGAACGCGAGCTACATCATCGAAGACGATTACGACGGCGAGTTCCGCTTCGATCGCCGCCCGATCGCTGCCCTGCAGCGAACCTTGCCCGACCAGGTGATCTACGCCGGGAGCACGAGCAAAACCCTCGACCCAGGACTCCGGCTCGGCTGGCTCGCCCTTCCACACGACCTCGTCCAGCCGGTCATCGACGCATCCGAAGAACTCACAGGTGCCGCCCCGACCCTCAACCAACTCGCTCTCGCAGACCTCATCCGCACCGGACACTACGAACGCCACATCCGACGACAGCGCCGCGAGTACGCCCGCCGTCGTGCCTACCTCCAACACGCGCTCCACCGCGCGGGCAACGATGCGCCCGGCATCCCCGCAGGACTCCACGCACTCATCCCCGTAGACGAAGAACACGAGATCCGCGCACTCGAGCCCGAGTCGATCGACGCCGATGGTGTCGCAGTGCACGCACTCGCGCGCTACACCCGCAGCCGGCCACAACGGCCCGCGATCATCGCCGGATTCGCCACACCATCACGAGCCCAATTCGAGCCAGCAATCGAAGCGCTCGTCGCATGGCTGAAGGCGCCGCCCAACACCGATTGAAGCTGCGCCGGTGACTTCGGCGGTTGCCAGCGGCCCTGGGTGTACGGTCCGGCAATGCCGGTCGATGCAGATAGTGAGCGACGATGGCCGGGCAGCAACCCGCCCGCTTTTGAGTTGCGAAGGAGATAGAAGCACGTTATCCAGTGGACGTCTGCATGTGCTGCGCTGTAGGGCTTTTCGCAAAGACTGCCTGTCGCTATGGTTCATGATGTCTTGTCGCATTGGGAGTGGTCGTGCGGCGACTGGGCCGACCATCTCGGCGAGGGATACTGGATTGACAAAGGAGTGATCGGTGTTCCCGCAGAAGGTCGGCTTGCGTCGGTGGTTCCGACGGAGTGGACTTCGATGGTTAGTCCATTTAGGAGCGTTGGTGCATGGGTGTACTGCGTCGCTGGCATCGACGCCGAATGCGGTGATTTCGCCGAGGTCGGGCGGTTCGTCCTTGCTGGCTGACGGGTACCGTGGTGCGTTCCGTCGATAGCGATAGCGACCGTGAATGGCAGGAGTGGCATGGGTGACTCGAAGCGGCCACTGCGCGCCGACGCGGCCCGCAACCGGGCGCGGGTCCTCGAGGTTGCGTACGAGGCACTGGCCACCGAAGGCACCTCGGTATCGATCGACGAGATAGCCCGACGGGCGGGCGTCGGAGCCGGGACGGTGTGGCGCCACTTCCCCACCAAGGCTGCGCTGTTGAGCGCGGTGATCGTCGGCCGCGTCCACACACTGGCCGACACTGCCAGAGAGCTGCTCACCAGCGGCGATCCCAGCGAGGCGGTCTTCGAGTTCCTCCGTGTGGTGATTGCCGAGGGTGCCCTCGACCGCTCACTCGCCGATGCGATGGCAGGCTCGGGTATAGATCTTGACGTCGTCGCACCGGGAGCCGAGGACGAATTCCGCACTGCGCTCGGCGAGCTGCTCGTCGCAGCGCAACGCTCCGGCTCGGTCAAGGCCACTATCACTGCGCCTGACCTCAAGGCACTGATCGTCGGAGCCCTCGCGATGCAGGCCTACGACGCCGAGGTCGCCGACCGCGTGACCGAGATGGCCATCCTCGGCCTACGTCCCTGAGTCCATGCCCGGATGGGCGCTGATCACGCCATCATCTTCTCGCACGCAAAGCGAAGATGTGTACGTTGATTTAAGCGGGGCGCACGCCCCGGTTAATTTGGAGCACATCCTGTGTCGCCTTAGCGGCCACACAGAAAGGGCAACGTCATGCGAACACGAATGCTGGGAAGTTCAGGGATCCAGGTCGGCGAGATCGGATTGGGCTGTATGGGTATGAGTTTCGCCTACGGCGCAAACCAACGCGACGCCTCGGAATCATCGCGGGTGATCAACACCGCGATCGACCTCGGTGCCACCCTCATCGACACCGCGGACGTCTACGGCCCGTTCACCAACGAGGAACTGGTGGGTACCGCCATCAAAGGACGCCGTGATGAGGTGACGTTGGCGACGAAGGTCGGGATGGTGATCGATGACCGAGGCGGTCTCGTTCCCAACGGACACCCTGACCACATCCGATCGGGCGTCGAGGCCTCACTGCAGCGACTCGGCACCGACGTCATCGATCTCTACCAGCTTCACCGGGTCGACCCCCAGGTTGCGCTCGACGAGACGTGGGGGGCCATGGCCGAGCTGGTCGAACGTGGTTCGGTGCGGGCCATCGGACTGTCCGAAGTAACCGTCGACCAGCTCGATACTGCCCACGCGATCCATCCGGTCGCCAGCGTTCAGACGGAGTTGTCGCTGTGGAGTACCGAGCAGCTCGATGACGTCGTGCCGTGGTGCGCAGCCCACAACGCAGCGTTCATTCCATACTCCCCTCTGGGTCGAGGCTTCCTCACCGGTGCCTTCGGCTCGAGCGACGATCTCGAGGCCGATGACTGGCGTCATAGCAACCCTCGGTTCAGTGCAGAAGCGATCGCCGCCAACCAGTCACTGCTCGACGCCGTCCGTCAGGTCGCCGACGATCGCGACGCCACGCCGGTGCAGGTTGCGTTGGCCTGGGTCCTCGCCCAGGGCACCCATGTCATCCCCATCCCGGGAACCAAGCGAGAGAAGTACCTACGCGAAAACCTCGAAGCCAGCGCTTTGGTTCTGTCCGCGGACGACCTCGACACGCTGGCGTCGATCTCGACCCGCGTGGTCGGTACCCGCTACTGAACCTCTACTCGGCTAGCGGAGCGGGGCGACCGGACTCGATATGCACAGGTGCCAGCACCTGCGACGGTGCCGGAGCGCGAAGCAATACGACGAGTTCTGATATGCAGGGTTACCTGTAACCTCTGCATATGCTGTGCGGCTGCGGTTTTCGTGTTGGACGCATCTTCAGGTGAACGCGATCTGTCCGTGCGGGCACTCGGTGGCCAACCACCATGATCAGCTAGGCTCAGCGTTTTACGTGTTGCCCTCAACATGCCGCAGGCGGAGTCCGGCGACACCCACACATCCGCGATCACGAATCGTTTAGTCCTCGGGATATCAAGATCAGATAATTCCTGTGCAGAACTTGCGCCACACCTCGGCGGACCCGCGGTGCGGTCGCCAGCCGGTGGTTTCTTGTAGTTTCGCTGAGCTCAGGATGGGGTCGCCGTACGACACCCAGTGCCCGGAAAAGGGACTGGCTCTCAACCGGAACGCTACGTCGGCGGCGAACGAGGCACATCGCAACGGAACATCTAAAACGGTGCCACCAGAGATGTCGTATATCTGCCGTACGTTGATCGCATCGTCCGGTGCAACCTGAAATACACCATCGACACCGCTCTCGACCACGGACACCATCGCGTGCGCGAAATCTTCGACATCGAGAAATTGGTACCAGGACCGGGTAGGCGATGGATAGATACCGACCCGACTTTGAAAAGCTTGCAGTGCGGAGTTTCGAAAGTTAGGACCCACCACCATCGATGGCCTCAGAACAATCAGACGTGTCCCATGGCTACCGTTACGCGCGATCAACTGCGCTTCGACATCGCGCTTGTGCTGTGAATATGTGTGTCGTCCAAATGACTTCGAAACCTCACTTTCTACCCTGTACCGGGGTTTAGTGCCTCGATCCGCCAACCCGAGAGCATTGGCACTCGACACGAACACAAAGGTATCGACGTTGCGCCGAAGGGCGTCCTCGTACAGAAGAAGCGATCCCATGACGTCTTCGTCGAACGCCGCACCACGGTCTCGACTCTCCTCGACGTTGAAGGCGCAATGGACCACTACTGTGTTTCGCTGGAAGACTCCGTCGGGTACGGCGCGACCCAGCGCCCACCCGACACGCTCAGTGCCTGGCGGTGCTTCGCTCCGCGTCAGGCACGTAACGTCAGAATCGCGGGCCAGCCAGAATTGCGCAATGTATCCTCCGATGTCGCCCGATGCACCCGTGATTACGATGTGTCGAGCACGGACGGCTTGTGCGCCACCGTTCATGCTGCCGGAGTCCGCTCCAGTTGACTCAGGACGGTAATGAGTCTGTCGACATCAGCCGTTGTGTGATCTGCCGTCAGGCATACTCGAAGGATTGCCTGCTCCCTGGGGACGGCCGGGTAAATAGCTGCACCCGCGTAGATCCCGCTTTGCCACAACGCATTCGTCAGTCGAATGGCGTTTTCCGTCTGGCCTACCATGAGCGGAACGATCGGTGAGAAGTCGCGTTCGCCGTGATCTTCGCACCATCCGTGCGTGACCAACTGGTCAACCGCGTACCGGTGAACAGTCCGAATGCGTTGTCGAAGTTCGTCCCCTTCTTCTGACATGCACACGCGCAGCGCCGCACGCACGGCCGCGACGATTGGCGGAGGACTGGACGTGGCGAAAATCATAGAGTTGGCAACAACTTTCACGGAATCGACGAACTCTTCGGTTCCGGCAACGAACCCGCCCAAACCACCGAGCGCTTTGGATAACGAAGCCATGACGAAGATGTCCGCGGAATCGTTCAGTTCCGAGTCGGCAGCGGCCGCAAGACCGCCACCAGCGTAACCGTACAGGCCCAGTGAGTGCGCTTCGTCGATCATCAGTAGTGCACCGAACTTGTGTGTCAGCGTGGATATTTGGCTGATCGGGGCTATTGACCCCTCCATCGAGTAGACACCGTCCACCACGACCAGTGGTTGACTACCTTCGTACTGAGACAGGAGCCGCTCGAGATCGGCCATGTTGTTGTGCTCGAACCGCTCGACCCTGCATCCACTCATGCGGAGGCCGTCGCGGACCGACGCGTGTGCGTATCGATCGACGATCGCGACGTCGTCCCGGGTCATCATCGAGGACAACAGTCCGACGTTTGTCTGATATCCGGTGGGAAACACGCACGCCGCCTCGCGGCCTGTCAATGCCGCAAGGTCGTGCTCGAGGTCGAGGTGCAGGCTGGTTGTCCCGTTGAGCAGTCTGCTTCCGGTGGTCGAGCAACCATAGGTCGAGGCGGCTCGTTGCAGTGCCGAGACGACCTCGGGGTGGTCCTTCAGACCCAGATAATTGTTCGAGCCGAACACCAGCGGACCTCCATCCGCACGCGGGGTTAGTGCTCGAAAGTAGGGATTGGCGTCGAGGTCGTTCAACATTCGTTGCAGGCGCGCCTGCGGATGATCTACGACGCGAGCTATGAGCGGGTGCATGTCTCAAACCCTTCTTCGAATCCATGGCCAGCCCGCAACGGGGCTGTTCTAGACGTAGTTCGGTAGCACATATCCGCCGCCTTTCATCAACGAGTCGATTGCTGCCTGGTTTTCCGCATCGTTCGGCGGGTGGAAACGATATGCCTGCAGTGTGAGAGCCAATCTCGTTGCGGGAGAGTCTTGAATGAACCCCATTCCGCCGATCAGTTCCATGATCGTCGAGAACCATTCGTCGATCGTCCGCCGGAGCGCCATCCTTGCCAGCAGCAGGTCAGTGGACAGGGCAGCGACTTCTGACGCTGGGCATTGATCTGCCCGCTCGGCCAGTCCGCGCAGCTGCCGGTCGTGCAAGTCGAAGGCCGCCGAGATCCGTGCCAACTGCTTCGCCTTCACGTCCGCTAGAGGGCGTTGCGCCAATTCGTCGACCAATCTGAACGACGCACCGACGTACGAGGCGCTGATGAGCAGTCCGAACAGAAAGTATCCGAAGAGCTCGGACAGTGCGTCGTCTTCCGAGACATCCTGTCTGAAAACGAGTTCCGCGGGTACCTCGACGTTCTCGAACACCAGCGCGTCGGACTCTGCGGCAGCAAGTACGTTGGAATGCCAGAACGGTTGTGTCGACAGGCCCTGGGTCGAATTGGGCACCAGTGCGACCATCCGCATGCCGTTCTCGCGGTCCCGCCCGCTTGTCATGGCGAACGTCATCGACCGGGCAAGGCTGCAGGGTGCCTTTCGCCCGTTCAAGACGAACGTCTCACCTTTTTTCTCGAAGGAGAACTTCGGGTCGAACACTGACGAATATGGCTTACCTTCCGAAAATGCCGACGCAAAAACGGAATTGGCCCCAACGACTGCTCGGATGACCTCTACTTCCTCATCCGGCGCTCGTGTGGCATGAGATACCAGCGTCTGAATGGAAACGTGGTGCATGGTGGTAGCGGCGGCAAGCGACGGAGAATAGGACCCCAGCCGCACCTGCATATCGTATGCTTCGGCAGACGTGAATCCGAGACCACCGAGATTCTCCGGAGCCACACTGCGAACCAGAGGGCTGGTAGACCACCGTGGGATGACCGAGGAGTCGTTGCCTTCGAGATCCTGGAATGTCTTCTGCGCCAGATCTTTTACGAAAGCACTGACTTCTTGTCGATCGGTGTCCGGGCCCGTCCTGGAATGATGAACGCTGTTCATGGCTACTTCCTCGTCGTCTATGGGTTGCACCGGAATTGATTGAGCTGCGGCGGAATTTGTGCTTCAAGTGGTTCTGATGAGGGCCGAGATGTCGTGCAGTGTCTGCTCGACGGAGACGTTTTCAGTGTCGAACGTGGGCACATCGAACCTTCGGGCCAGCTCGTAAAATTTGGCTCGGTACGACTCGAATTCCTCTGTGGGTCCTGGAGTTTCGCCTCTACTGGCGCACCGAGCGATCATGGTCGCAGCGGGGGCATCCAAGAAGACGGTGGTCGGCAATGGTTGCCAGCTGCCCCAGAATTCCGATGGAAGGTCGACGTAGATGGATGCCCAGTGCCTGTCCATCCACAGAATGGAGCTGTCTGGATGAAGGGACTGCATTCGTAGCACTGCGCTCTGCGCCAAGCGGGATCCTGCCGAGAAGTCTCCGTTCTTGAGCAGCCAGGCGATGTGATCACCCAGAGAATCACTGAAAGGACGCACGGCCAAGCCGCCGAATGCTGCTGCTAGAGCTCTGGTCATCGACGTTTTTCCGGTACCGTCGTGTCCGTCTATTGCGATGATCCGAGGTGCGCTGGAACTTCCGTTAGAACCGTCAGTCACGGTAAACACCGTCCAACATCTGGTTCAGTAGCGCGGGATCGTAGCGCTCTGCGATTGTCGGTGACGACAACCGGGCACCACGCCGGTAGTGAACAAGGCCCTTGACCACGCGGACGATAGCAGCGGCAAATGCCCTGATGTCGCCTACCGGAACTAATTCCCCGGAAGTCCCCTCTATCAGCATCTCCCTGTTTTCACCGATGTTCGTGACCACCGATACCAGGCCCGACACTGACGCCTCAAGCAAGCTGGAGCTGAAGCTTCCAGAGGACCGCGCATCGAGGAACACATCGTGGTCGGCAAGTACATCCGGCAGCGCTGCGTTGGGCACGGAGCCGACGAACACGATGACGCCGTCTGGCACTTCCAACCGCTGGAGAACCTTCTCGATGTCGCGAGTGCGTCGGCGGTCCGGTGAATCGTCCTGCCCCACAACCGTCAGAGAAATACTTGGGCACGCACGGTAAGCAACAGCCACCGCCTCCAGCGCAGCTTCCAATCCCTTGCTGACATTGAAGGCGGATTGCACAATGAGCAACCTGACTCGACCCTTCGAGTCGCCTACGCGTTGCGATCGACGCGCACAGACAGCTCGAAAGGCAGACAGATCGACGAACGGCTTCAAAATCGCGATTCTGGTGGGGTCGACACCGTACAACTCGGTCGCCAAGTGCCCCATCTCTTCCGACGGAACGGTGACCATGTCCGCTGCGGCGAAGATTGCCCGTGCGGGGGGACCGAGATCAGGATGTTCGTATATGTCCTGCGTCAGGTCTCGCCCGAACGTCGAGACGATCAACTCGGCCCGGAGTTGCCACTTCGCAATCAAAGCGGCCTGGGCTGTGTAGCCGGCGTAGAACGCGTGGATGCGGTCCGGTCTACCCTCTCCAGACATCCCGCAAATGACGTCGAGGATCGAGCACACGCCGCGTAGAACCGTGTTGGAGTCGATTTCAGCGTCGGTCCGCAGCGGGTAGTCCGGTATGTCGGGCAGCGTCGTGATGGACACTCGCCCATCCACACTCGGATCGACAGACGGCCGTGTCTTGGCTATGACATCGACGTCGTGCCCACGCCGTTCCAACCGCTGCATCAACTGCGCCGCGAACAGAGTACTTCCTGATTCGTATTCGAGGTCTGGAGTGGGAAGGAGGAGTATTCGCATGGAACCGTCGCCTGTCCTGGTCAGATCAGCACAGCTACGGGAAGGAGATCGGCTCTGGGCAGAATGCCCTCCTTGTTCGGCGGTTCGAGACTGTTCTCGCTCAGGTCTGCCAAAAGCGATCCGTAACTCGACTGATGCTCGACGATGACGGCCTGCAGTCGATCGCGAACGTCACGAAGCGAGGGCAGAATCGGCGCTGTCGCAGCGAGCTCTCTGCCCCATCCGTTGACCCGTAGCTGGGTCCGCATCGAGTAGTGGCCGGTGAACTTGAGTGCAACCGGGAACCGATAGAGCAGCTCCAAAGACTGCGCTACGTCCAAGATTCCACCCGGTCCAGTCAGATCGGTCGTGATACCGACACCAGCGGCACGGAGCAGTTTCTCGATCTGCTCGTCTCCCGCTATGTAGACGTTGCCTCGATACACCTCCATGCTTCGGAAGAGCGCATCCCATGTCGACATGCAATAGACGACGGTGAGGATGTCCTGCGCCAAATCGATAGCACGGGGCGGCCGCTCAGCCACAGTGCGCAACAGAGCCAACATGTCGGATTCCTGATCGATAGGCAGGTCCACCGTGGATCGCCGGTCGTGGAAGTACGAGACCAGGTCTTGGCCGGAAATACTGTCGCACACCGCTTCCAGAGCAGTCAGACGCAAGTGCGGCGCTATCACTCGGACGTTCGTTTTCATCGCAGCCTCATCGCATCCGCGTCGAAGACGACGTCGTGCGGTTCGATGGCGACCGATCGCGTGCCCGGCTCCACCCGACCGGCGTCCCACGCGTTCAGCCCGACCGCTGCCGCGGCGTCGAGCACCCCTGTCACGGATCGCGGACGAACGTACAGCGCGAGTCCGGCCCCCATGTTGAACAACGTGTAGGCCTCCGCGGCGTCCAAGGAACGCTCCCGAACGAAGAACTCGAACAACGGAGGCACGGGGGGTAGCTGCTCGATCACATACCTCCACTCCCCCACTGGACGCATGAGCTTGAGGAAGCCGTGACCTGTGATGTGGTTGATGTACGAGATCTCGCAGTCGGAGTCTTCGACGAGCCGACGTACGAGGGGCGTGTAGTTGACGGTCGGAACCAAAATGGCACGACCGAACGTGGTCCCTGCACTATCGATACTCGTGTTGTATCCATCGGGGAGATCGCCCGCGAGTCGCCGCATCGCCGAGGCACCGTTGGTATGCATCCCGCTGCTTTCGACGAGGATGATTCGGTCACCTTCGGCGATTGCTTCGCCCGTCATCGGTCGCTTGCCCTGCGGAATTGCCCCCACCGCAGAACCGGCAAGCTCGATGGCACCCTTGGCCACGATATCCGGCAATGCAGGTGACTCACCTCCGCCCCAGACCGCACCGGACTCTCGGCAGGCCAACTGCCAACCGTTGATGAGCGCCTCAGCCGCCTCGGAGTCGTACCATGTTGCGTCACCGACCGACCAGTACGCGTTGACGACGAGGGGCAGTGCGCCGACGCACAGTAGATCGTTGACAATCGCAGCAACGGCGTCCTTCGCCACGGCGTCGAAGTAGTTTTCGCCGGTCTCTGACAGGACTCGCTCCGCGATCAGGGACTTGGTTCCGAGGCCTTCCACGACGAGCGCAAGTGTCTGCGTCCCCACTGTGAAGCAGAACGCAGGCTCGCCGCGCGTCGAACCGAACACATCGAATCCGTCGTTGTTGACTGCAAGGTCGTCCGTCTTTGCCGCAGCTGCGACTGCCAGCCGTTTGATCAGATCCAGCCGACCGTAATCGACGCCGGACCGTTCGTATTCGCTTGACATTTAAGTAGCCTCTCCGTTGTTGCCGATCGGGCCTGAGGCCGTCAGTCCGACCATAGGTACCACTTCGGACATGAAGGCCTCCGCGCTGGTGGTGTCTGGGCCGTCGGAGAAGTAGATCTGAAATCCGCGGCATCCGGCCTCGTGATAGCCGGATACGACTTCGGCGACGTCCTCGACGGTGCCGATGAACATGCCGCGGGATTTGTTGTATTCGTTCTGTTCGGCGGGTGAACGATCAGCGCCGGGGCGTGTAAGCCATCGGTCGTAGTCGCGTCGGCTCTCGAACAGTAAGCAGTTGGGAGAATGCGTCCGCTCGATCGCGTCGAAGTCACGGTCTGCACGGTCGCAGTGCTGGCGAAGAACAGCGGACTTCTTTTTGAACTGATCGAGTCCGATCTGCCAGTTGACCATGTCGGCCCGCTCCGCTGCTATGCGTAGCGTGTGCCGCTCACCGTCGCCGCCGATCAGGAGTGGCGGTGACGGTGATGCCGGCCGTGGGGCGCAGGTTGCGCCGGCTAGCTGAACGTATTTGCCATCGAAGTACACGTCGTCTTGGCTCCACAACATCGTCAAAGCAGTTGCCGTCTCCTCCAGCAATCGCACTCGTTCGCGGGGCGACCTGTAGGGCACGCCGTGTCGGGCGTACTCGTCTTCATCCCAGCCGGCTCCGAGTCCGACCACGATGCGATTCCCTCCGGCCAGAATGTCGACGCACGCGGCCTGCTTTGCCAGCTGGGATACCGATCGATACGACACGCAACTCACGAGAACGCCTAGATCGACGGTCGGGAATTGAGCTAGGCCCGCCAGAGTCACCCACGGGTCGAACAGTGGCGCGGCGAGCCGGTCTGGATAGGTCTCAAAGTGGTCGAAGACCCACAAACCGTCGTAACCTGCAGCCACCGCGGATCCTGCGAAGTCGACAACGCTCCTCCACGCCTCCGAACCCGATCGGTCCGCGTGCTCTTGTTTCCATCCTTGCGGAACGAATGCACCAAAACGCGGGCGTTGATCCACGTTCGTCACCACCTCTCCGTAGCTGCTCATCACATTGCCCTGCTTTTGTCGGCATGGAACGAAAATGTCTTCCACACGAATGCGCCGAGTAGGACTGCCATCAAAGCCAACACGAGACATGATCGGACTGTCGATTCGAGATCGAATCGACCTTCCTCGGCGCTTCTGATGACCTGCACAGCCCAATAGTGCGGGGTGGCATACCCCAAGGCGCGGGATATTGCAGGTAGATGTTCTGTACGCACGATTGCACCGCCCACTGCTGCGAAGCAGATCAGCAGTAGGAATGTCAGCGACTGAAATGATTGCGGTCCGGGACATGCCACGAATAATGCTGCGCCCAAGAGCGTTCCGACTGCCACCAGCAAGATGTATACGGCTGATACTCCGAAAAGCCCGGTCGACAAGGGCAGAGTGCCGGTGAGAACAGCGTAGACGGTGAAGAACACCAGGGACACCATCGATAGAAGCGCAGCCGGTGCCAGCTTACCCAATAGAAATGCAGAACGCGGTGGTTTGTGAAGGCTTTGTCGGACGAAAGTTCGATCGGTGTATTCGTCGTACAAGGCCAATCCCGCGTAATTGACGACCAGGAAGCTGAACATCACAGCCCAACCCAACGGACCACCGTACAAGACAGAGTCACCGTCGGCAGCCGCGTTCCCGAGCAGTGTCGTGAGAAGCAAAGGCAACACAATTACCAATACCAATGGCGTGCGGATCCGCCACATTATCTTTGTCTGGAGCGATGCGTAGGATTTGAACAGTTGAAATGGCGGGATGACTGTCGATGCCGTTTGTCGTGTCATAGGCCCGAATCCCGTTCGTCTCGGGACTCTCCCACCGAAGTCTTCATCGCAGTTCGAACAGAGGTGGCACGGTAGTCGACGTATGCAACGTTCTCCGAGTCTCCTGCTGATTTCTTGAGATTCTCGACGAGTCCTAGCATCGTGCCGTCGAATTGCACGGTCCGCCGTACAACCCGACTGCTCCTGTCCGTCAGTGTTCCCAGCTCGATCGCCCGCGATTGTGCATGTCCTCGGTCGAGAATTTCACCCAGCGGACGAAGGTGGCCATCGGTCAACACGACTACGTCGTCGCACATCTCTTCGAGGTCCTCCGGGTAGTGAGCGGTCACCAAGAGCGCGCAGCCAGCGCTCTTCCAACCGGCGACCAGGTCGATCAACAGCTGCCGGGAGGAGAAGTCGAGCCCTGCGGTGGGTTCGTCGAGAATGCGGGTCGTCGGCCGGTGGACGAACGCGGTGGCAAGGTGCACAATTCGTTGTTGACCGCCCGAAAGAGTGGCCACCCTTCTGTCGGACAGTCCCTCGAGTCCGAATTCTTCGAGTGCTGCATCCACCACTTGAGTGACTTCGCGGCTTCTCACCAGCATCGATGCTGCGCATCGTAGGTTCTCGACAACTGTCAGCAGTTCATACAGCGCGACGTGCTGAGTGGCGTATCCAACGTCGAGGACACCTCGCTCGGTCAAGTATTGGACCTGGGCATCGTTAGTGCCGGATAGCGTCCTTGTCAGGACGCCCAGCAGCGTTGTCTTGCCTGCTCCATTCCTGCCGGTCAGGCCGACCGACGAGCCAGCAGGTAGGTCGATGTCGAGGCCTTCGAACACCGGTTGATCTTTGCGATGGCTGTAGCTCAAGTCACGGGCGCTCAAGACGAGAGGCCCTCTACCGCTGGTTGGGTCGTAGGGCATCGTTACACGCTCCCGCCGGCGGAGCCGACCTTCGTCGCACCGACGGCGGAGTCGAGCAGCGCATCCAGAACTGGCCGCAGTGTCACCCATTCGTCGCGGCGCGGCAGGCCAGAACGAGCGATGACGTGCATGTCCGAGGTGTACAGCGTTTCGAGCACCGACAACCCGTTCGCAGCCAGGGTTGCGCCCGTCTCTACGCAATCCACGGCTACGTCCGCTAGAAGGGGCACGTAGGCTTCGGTGGATCCGGACACGTTGATAATCGTCGAAGTCCACTGTCGCGCGGTGGACAAACTGCTCGTGAGCACTGGAAATTCGGTTGCTATACGCAGGTCGGAGCCACTGTCGAGATTCGTGCCGTCCGGTCCGATGACGCACATCGACGTTTTGCACCAGCCCAACCGCCCCAGACGGACAATGTTGGTTCCGACGCACTCTGTGATCCACTCGTCGCTTGCTACGCCCAACGACAGGTACCCACTGCTCACGAGGTTCGGGATGTCTCTTGCTTTGAGTAGATGGAACGACATGCTGCGAGTGCGGCCAGAGACCGCCCGTTCGTCCAGCTCGACACCCAGCCTCTTCAAGACATCGGTGGCTGTCGGCGCAAACCGGCCCTTCGGGAGGCCTACGTGAACCATCGTGGTTGCCTCAGGCATTGGCAGGCTTCCGGTGTCCGTACTTTCGCATCTGACGTACGACTTCGTCGCGCATGCTGGCTTGCAGCGCGTCGGTTACAGACACGCCGCAGATGTTTCCGAGACAGAAGACCCATGCGGCCAACTGGCCGAGTTCCTCCGCAATGCGGGTCTGGTGTTCGCCGCGCCTGATTGCTTGCGCCAGTTCACCGAGCTCTTCGAGAGTCCATACCAGTGCGTGTTCGACCCCCACTCGGCCGTACACCTGCATGGCCTCGGTCTGCACTTCGGGCATTGTCAACCGGCGCAGCGACACCGACTTGCGCCACGCGGTATTTTCCGCGCTCACCTCTTTGAGGCGGTCGAGTAGATCCGAGGGGAGGTCCGTGCCGACCACGAGGCTCGGTTGTACCGCGACCGCTGCCACACCGCGGAGTTCATCGGTCAACTTCTCGACCACGGAGTCGTCGATGCCAGTCCGTCGTTGCAGCTCGACCAATGCTTGGCCGACGGCGTGCCTGGCCGCTTTGGGTGCAAGCGGCCTGACTTCCTCCGACGACTGGTCGAACGATTGCACCACCACGAGATCAGGCCTGTTGGTGGCGGCCTTGTGCAAACCCTGTGCGGTACAGAAGTCTGGAATCAAGACGAAAACGTGATCGAGAGCGTCTGTCTGTGCCGAAGCAGGGATTGGTTCGGCGTCGTTGCGGCGGCTATCGGCTACGGCGCTCACGTTGCAGCTTCCCACGGCTTCGGCATAGTGGCCTCCGCACCGTCCACGCGCGCGAGAGTGATCGGAAAGTGCTCGGCGATCTTGGCCGATATCGGAAGCAGGCCGGGAAGTTGTTGTGCAACAACTCCAACGAGCTCGTTCATCCGGTCTACCTGCGTGTCGAACGTGGTGTTGTCCTGGACTCTTGAGAGCATCAGGTCTATCGCAAAGTCGACATCGAATGGCGGCAATTGAGCTGCCGCCTGTCGGAGCAGCGGAATAGACCAGCGTGCGTTGTGATTTGTCAGACCAGCGGCGGCGTTGAGAGCACCGACGATATCCGTTGCACTACGCATCAACGAGAAACTCGCCGCATCCCATTGCTGAAGGTTGGCGTGCGATATCGCGTCTTCACGATGGGAGAAGTGGTCGATCATCCGCGTGATCGCAACCACCTCGGGTAACCGATCGACGAAAGCGCCTGCACGCGAGCGCACAACAGCCTCCTCGTTCGCCAACGGAATCGATGTCGCCAAACGATGAAGTAGCTTCCGGTCCGACTCGTCGTAGATGATCGGAAAGGTGTCTATCGAATCGGGGTCGTCCAGGCAATGAACGAGAACCCGCATCGTTGCAGACACACGCTCCAGTTCCTTGGGCTCATACGTGTCGATACTGACTTCCAGACCTGACGGATGAATGATGGTCGACGTCTCGACGCGCTCTTCTCGAAGCGTCAAACTAGCCAGTCGAGGCCCATCGCCGATGAGAATCAGATCGAGGTCGCTTTCGGCATTTGCCAGCCCCTCCACAACACTGCCGGCAAGAAGCAGCAGTTCGTTTTCACCCACCGGACGAATCAGATCGACTATCTCCTCGAGCTTGAGTCCGAACCCGTGGAGAAAGGCCCGGGCATTCTCTTCCATCTGTTGCTCGAACTGCACTGCGGTGTCCTTCCGGTCGACTTGGAATATGGAGCGGAGGTACAGCGCCTCAACCGGGAGAGCAGATGAGGGTCAAATCGGAGTGCTCCAACCCCGGGTACACGAACGAACGCCACATGGTTCCCAGAACCCGCTGAGGGCGGAGGAAGAGGCGAGCAATTGGGAAGCTCTCGCTATGCCTGAACATCACTCGCCGCATGTCTTTGGCGCTTATTGTCGCGACCTGCTCGAATTCGTCGTCGATGACGAAGCCCGCGTCCAACAGTTCCTGCCGAAAAGATTCCCGAGTGTAATCGTGTTTGTGGTACTTGTAAATGTTCGTCGAGTCATACGTCGTGGCAGAGATGAAGAGTTTGCCGTTCGCGCTCAACGCATTTCGAAATTTGAGGAGTACCGATCGAGGGGACTCCACGTGCTGCAACGCCTCGAAGCACACGATCGCATCGACTGCTTCCGGCAGACTGTCGGTGGCGTCGAAATCGAAGCGGCGATACGTGATGTTGTCCGCGTCGTAGTGTTCTCGGGCGTAATCGAGACACTCGCTGGAGATGTCGAGGGCAAGCACTTCCTCGCACCGTTCGGATATCATCTTGCTTCCATAGCCCGCTCCACAGCCCGCATCGACGACGAGGCCCCCGCTCAGCCGACCGGCAACCTCCTCGTACCGTTCGAGGTGCTGCTGGAGCAGCGTCGAGGCCATGACGTCGTCCGGTTCCACGGACAGAGGGACGACGCGTTCGCCGGTGTCTTTCAACGTCTGGGTCACATGTACCTGCCCTGAGTGCCATTCGGCGTACCGGCACGAGCCGCTACGCATCGGATTGTGCTCTTGGACTGATACTTACCGGGATTTCACTTCTCGGCAACCAAAAGGGGTTACAAAAATGTAAACGTTTGCATACGTGCCCGTGACCGCAACGAGCAGAGCCTGGTCGGAGAGTTCGGAGAGTTCGGAGAGTTCGGAGAGTTCGGAGGCACCGAGTCAGAGCGGGCCGGGATCCACCCGGACGGTTGATTCGCGAACAACCAGCTTGGATCCCAGGGATGATCGAACGGTCGCGGAGTGCCGTGAGCCCTCGATGGCCTGCGCGAGCAGTCGAACCCCCTCGAGGGCAATATCTTCGAGAGGTTGGGCAATCGTCGTCAACGCGGGCGTGCTGAGCGCAGCAAACGGTATGTCATCGAAACCGGTTACGACAATGTCGGCAGGAACCGACACCCCAGCGTCTCTGCACGCTTTGAGAACCCCCAACGCGATCAGATCGTTTCCGCACACCACCGCTGCCGGGCGGTGCGGTGACGCGAGAACGATCCGGCCGGATTCCACTCCCCATTCGAGCGAGTAGTCGCCGAGCAGAACCAGCTCCGGGATGATCGACAGATTTTGCTTCTCCGCATGCCTGAAGAACCCGGCCTGCCGTAGCTCAGAGGATGAATCGGTGGGCGTCGCGCTGATGAATGCCACAGTGGCGACGCCTAATTGACGCAAGTGTGACACGATTAGTCCCTGTGAATAGTCGTCATCGATACCGACCCAGTCGGTGTCGGTGTCACGCGCCCGACGGTCTATTTGAACAACAGGCACCTTTGCCGCCGCTGAACGGACCGCGGGCGCGCTCTCCCATTCGTTCGTGGGGCTGATGATGATGCCATCGACCTGACGCTCGATGAGCGAGGTCAATCGTTGCGCCTCGACAGTGCTGTCGGTCTGCGCATCACACAAGAGCACTTGCCATCCGCGGCGAGCCAATTCGTGGTCCACGTTCTGGACGAGGGCGGTGAAGAACGGGTTGGCCAGATCCGGCACGACCATGCCGATGGTGTCGCTACGTCGGCGGCGGAGAGAGCTCGCGATGACATTGCTCGAGTAACCCAACTCTTCGACTGCCGAAACGATTCGGCTCGTCAACTCGGGTGAGACTGTGCGCGAACCCGACAGAGCACGAGAGACCGTGGCAGTCGATACGCCCGCGCGTTCGGCCACCTGCTTGATCGTTGGAGTCACGGTCGTCCTCTCAGAAAATTAAACGTTCGAACCGTGCAACGATATCGCCGCATCTGGGTATTCTGACCGCAGGCAAACGTTTACATCGATGAAACACCTGGTGGTTGCGCCGTCGAGTGGGCGATGGTTCAGTGGAAATCGGATACCCCATCATCCCCACCCCCAGCACTCGTAAAGGGAGAACCATGAAGTTCAACTTTCGCTCGCGGGTGGCAGCACTCGCCGTAACGGCGATTGCCTCAACCGGGTTGGTCGCCTGCGCCGACAACTCGAAAGAGGAATCACCGGATGGTAGGACCGCAGTCAACATGGTGATGGAATGGCCTGTTGCAGATGCGTTCTGGACGCCATTCCTGGTCGCGCAAGCCAAAGGTTACTACTCTGACGCTGGTATCGACCTGACCATCACTCCCCCGCCCACCGTGTCTGACACGATGAAATTCCTGGGCACAGGACAAGCCGACATTGCCTTCACGACCACCCTCGACGTCGTGTTTGCTCGGGACCAAGACGCGCCGGTCATTGCAACGGGCGCTTACGGCGACACCAACAATTGGGGCCTCATCGCCCGCGACCCGTTCGACCTCTCCGACATCAAAGGCAAGACAGTCGGAATCTACAACGACGCGTGGTCGAGAGCGCAGCTGACCATCATGCTCAACTCCGTCGGCCTCGACATATCGGACGTCCAGTTGGTGACAGCCACCGACAACACGGTTCCGCTCCTTCTCGAGAATCGCGTCGACATCATCACTGGAGTCACCAACGCCGAGTCCCCCGACGTCCGTATCAATGGTGGCTTCGAACCGTTCTTCATGCCTGCCAGTGATCACGGCGCTCCCGACGCACCCATCTTCGTCGTGGCCGGCAACACCGAATGGCTCGACCAAAACCCCGACACAGCAACGGAATTCATGAAATCTACCCTGCGGGGACTCAACGATGCCCTTGCTGACCGGGACAGCGCGATGAAAATTTTCTCCGATGCATATCCCGGTTCGGACATGGCATTCATCGTAGATTCGTGGAACGCGACCGCCGACATCCTGCAAACCCAAAACCCCCCACTGACGCAAAGCGACGGCACCTGGTCGGCCTTGCTCGATGCCGCGGTCGAACAAGGCCTCGTGAACTCTGTCGGCGAACCCAGTACTTACTGGACCGACTCCTACATGCCGCGATGACCTATTTTCAGTCCAAGCCCGCAGCTACAGAACGTGCCCTCGACACCGGCGCAGAGACGGTTGCCTCCCATCCGCCCGCCGGGCTGGTGAAAGCTCAGATTCTGGCCAGAGACGTCGCAAACGCCGCTGCAGAGTACGCGTGGCCAGGAATGACCGAACTCGACCTGGCCCGCTGGGCAGAAGAAGAACTCCGAGCAGGTGGATCATCGGGCCTATGGACCAGGGTCAACGTCGGTTTCGGCGCGGGCACACTGATGTGTTTTCCGACCGAAGCTCCCACCGACAGAATGTTATGGAACGTCGACTGCGGGCACATCGACGTTCACCCGGTAGTAGACGGATGGTGGGGCGACTGTACAAGGACGTTCGTAGTCGGAGACCAGCCCGAGTACCGCGAAGCGCAGGCTCTGATCCAGTCGATTCACGACACCGTTCTCACAGCTGGCTACCCAGGTATGCCGGCCTGCGAGCTGTGGCAGGTGTTCGACGATTGCATCGCCGGCTCTGGATGGACCCACCTGGACAGACTCGGCAATATCGGTCATTCGATCGGACGGAGCGTCTCGTACACAAAGGGCTACATCGACCGGCACAACACGACGCCGATGTGGGAAGCCTGGGCAGTGGAGCCTTTCATCGGCAATGGGACATTTGGTGTCAAGGTCGAAGATGTCGTCTGGTTCGGCCCGCAAGGATGCCAGGTACTCCGTTGATCGACCCTGTGGCGGTTCGCTTTCGTATCGCCACTTAGCGAAAATCCCCAACAGATACCAGTTGGACCCAGCACTCAGAAAGGCAGGAACTCCCATGGCGCGAGTCCTCGTCGCCGGCGAATCCTGGACCACCACGTCCATCCACACCAAAGGCTTCGACTCCTTCACGACAGTGTCCTATCAAGAAGGGGCAGACGACTTTTCGCACGCTCTGCGCTCAGGAGGCCACGCAGTCACATTCATGCCCAATCATGAAGCAGCGCAGAAGTTTCCGTGGTCGGAGCAGGAGCTTAACAACTTCGACGTCGTGGTCCTCAGTGACATCGGCTCCAACACACTCCTGCTACCGAACGATGTCTACTTGGCGGGCAAACCTCAGCCGAACCGGCTCCGCGTGCTCCGTGACTGGGTCCGCGCCGGCGGCTCGCTGATGATGGTCGGCGGATACCTCAGCTTTCAAGGTATCGAGGCAAAAGCGAACTACAAGCCCTCCCTGATCGCCGAGGTACTTCCGGTTCTCATGGAAAGCGGCGACGATCGCGAAGAATGTCCCGACGGTGTCACACCGACGCTGTTCGGGCCGGAACACCCCTGTACGATCGGTCTACCCGGCACCTGGCCCGACCTTCTCGGCTTTCAACGACTGACGCCGCGCTCGGCCGCAACAGTGCTGTCGCAAGTGAACGGCTTCCCTCTCCTCACAGTAGGCGACTACGGCCAGGGCCGATCCGCAGCATTCGCCAGCGATATCGGTCCGCATTGGGCACCAAGCACTTTCACTCGCTGGGACGGGTTCGCTCAACTGTGGACCCAGACCATCTCCTGGCTCGCGAGGGAAGACACCACCACTCCCCCGAACGATGCGCTTGTGACCGTGAACGAGCGCATGCCGTGAGCCTCGTCCTCAGTAGCCTGGCACAGTCGTTCGGGGACGTTCACGCACTCGCCCCAGTCGATCTCACAGTCGAGGAAGGCGAATTCGTTTGTATCGTCGGTCCGTCCGGATGCGGCAAGTCGACGATCTTCAATATTGTCTCCGGACTCCTCACGCCCACCGCGGGCACCGTCACGCTCGACGGACGCCGAATCAACGGTGAAACCGGGCACGTAGGCTACATGCTTCAAAAAGACCTTCTACTGCCCTGGCGAACGGTACTGGACAACATCGTTCTCGGAGACGATGTCCGCGGTGGAGCGTCACGCGCGGCCCGGCAATCCGCAGCAGAAATGGCACAGCACTACGGGCTCGGTGACTACCTGCACCATTACCCGCACGCCCTGTCTGGTGGTATGCGGCAGCGTGTCGCAGTCATGCGCACATTGGCCCTGGACCACCCCGTGATGCTGCTGGACGAGCCGTTCGGCGCGTTGGACAGCCACACCCGGCTGATGATGCAGCAATGGCTACTCCAAGTCTGGCAGGAGCAAAGCAAAACCATCATGTTTGTCACCCACGACATCGACGAGGCTCTGTTCCTCGGCGACCGAGTCGTGGTGATGTCGCCGCGCCCCGGGCGCGTCGACGCCGTGCTCCCCGTCGACCTGCCCCGCCCGCGCGATGTCCACGTCACCACAGACGACAGATACATCGAGCTCAAATCGAGCATCTTGGACCTAATCTACGGCCGCACATCGGAGGCATCATGAGATCTCGGACAGGATCGCTGACGCCACCACGATTCTGGGTAGTCGCCGCCCCTCTCGTCGGCCTCGGGCTCATCATCGTCGTATGGGATCTGTCGGTTCGCCTGTTCGACATCGCTCCCTACGTCCTCCCCAGCCCAGCCCGCACGTTCCGGGCCCTACATGAGAACTGGCCTACCTTGGGCCCGGGAATTCTCATCACCGGACAGGAGTTCGTTCTGGGCTTTTTCATCGGTGCCGCAACCGGTTTCGCATTTGCGCTGGTGATGTCCTGGTCCAGTGCAGTTCAACGCTTCCTGTACCCGATTCTGATCACCTCGCAGGCCGTACCAATTGTTGCGATCGCTCCCGCCCTGGTGATCTGGCTGGGTTTCGGCATGGCACCCAAACTGACCATCGTTGCGGTCATAGTCTTTTTCCCGGTGGTCGTGAACGTTCTGGACGGCCTCGCATCCGTTGACAAGGATCTGATCAACCTCGTCAGAGCAATGGGAGGGACTCGCTGGAGGATATTCCGCTCCGTGACACTGCCTGCAACACTGACTCCCCTGTTCTCCGCTCTGAAGATGACAGCAACGTTCGCCGTGACCGGTGCGGTCATCGGCGAATGGACTGCGTCGACGACCGGTGGGCTCGGCGTTTCCCTGCTCGAGGCACAGTCCCGCCTCGACGTCGCATCGGTATTCGCCGCGATCATTCTGCTAGTTGTCCTCGGTCTGGCGGCATTCGCAGTCGTTGCCGGAGCCGAATCGCTCTTCACACCCTGGCGACGCTCGGCCGCCCAGCCAGGCTGGAGACGACGACTCCGCCGCGCCGATCTCATCCAAAGGCCGGTGCCCGCCGAATCCTTGGACAAGATTTCTCACGATCCTTCCAAATCGATCAAGGCAGAAACCTCATGATCCGCGTAGCGAGCGTCCAAACCAATCCCGCAATGAACGCCGTAAGTGACAACGTCGAGGCCATGGTGGCGACAATGGGCGACCTGGCCCGCGACCGAGTGCAACTAGCGGTGTTTCCTGAACTGGCAACCACCGGCTACATGTTCACCGATGCCGAAGAATGCCGCACTGTGGCCGAAGAGATCCCAACCGGACCGACGACCGAACGTCTACTGCATGCATGCGCCGAATACAACATGCACCTGGTATTCGGCATAGCAGAGAAGGACGGTGACCGACTTTACAACTCGAGCGTACTTCTCGGCCCGACCGGATATATCGGAAAATACCGAAAGCTCCATCTGTGGAATAAGGAGAACATCGTTTTCTCCCCCGGCGACCTCGGCCTTGCCGTTCACGAAACCGCACTCGGCACAATCGGCATTCTGATCTGTTACGATCTCTGGTTTCCAGAGGCAGCACGAACCCTCGCTCTCGACGGAGCCGAAATCCTCTGCGTCCCAACCAACTGGGTGCCCATCGCCGCCGGGAACGGGCCGGACGGATCTGCAATGGCCACGGTGCTGTGCAGCGCCGCAGCACACTGCAATGGGATCCCGGTGGTGGCGGCGGACCGCTGCGGAACCGAACGCGGACAGGATTTTCTTGGCCGCAGCGTGATCACAAGCCATACCGGATGGACTGCAGCCGGACCTGCCCCTACCCTCACCGAGCACGTTCTGGTCGCCGACCTCGACACGGCCGCCATCGGACCAGGGCGGCGATGGAACGACTTCAATAACCCGATAGGTGACCGTCGGACAGATAGCTACCGAATTTCCGACTGAGTTTCGCCGATTGCAGTGAGTCCACCCGGCAATCTGTCTGGAGCGGCATTGTACGGAACCACACGTCGTACTGATGTCGATATTCGGCCAGCACCAACTGCAGGAATTGTGGAGTACGCGAACAGGAACCGGCTGCCCCAAACGCCGTGCAAATCCGGGCATCATTCGTCGTATGTTGTCGTGATGCCCGGACCGCATGCGCGGACGAATCTATTCGGCAAGTGTGGCGATCGATTGAGCCCACAGGAAGTACTTGTTACGACCCAAATCGCCGATCGTCGTAATGTCGAACGCGGCTTTGAGATGGTCGGCGTCGCTGCGGGTTACACCTCGCAGTGAGTAGACCGGAGCGTTGACGAGCTCGTCAAGCTTTTTGTTCTCGTACGCCTTGTCGAGCTTGTCGGCAATGCCGCCCATGTAAACCTCCGGTGGTTCGTAAGAAGGCGAGCCTGGTACAGGACCGCCGGAATACAGAATACTGGGGAGCGGGAGTGCATATGGTGCTCTGTGCTTGCTTCACCCGATACTTGACACGGCGACGGAGAGTTAGGATCAACCGAAGAATGGATTCCGTCGGACTTCTCACCGAGCTGGTCACCCAGCCCACTGTGTCGGGTGATCCCCGCCCTCAGCGCTTGTCGATGGACGCAATCGTGTCCGTCCTCAGGGCCCGCGTCGGTGACCTTGCCATCGACGGCGATCCGGATGGTCCCCACCCATGGCTGTTGATCACCAATCCCTCCCCACCGCCGGCGACGCGACTGATGTTCGCCTGTCACGTCGATACCGTTCCGCCCGGTGATCTGTCGAACTGGCAGTTCGATCCCTTCGCCGCAGATGTCGAAGACGGTGTTCTCCGTGGCCGCGGCACCTCGGACATGAAGGCCGGACTCGTAGCCGCCACCGCCGCAGTGCTGGACGCCTTCGACAACGGGGTTCCTGCCGCCTTGTTGCTCACCAGCGACGAAGAAATTGGCTCTTTCGGTGCCCGTGCCGCTCGCAATGCCGTCGCCGACTGCGCGGTGGGAGCGGTGATAGTACCCGAGGCAACCCGAAATCGCGTCCACCTGGGGCATAGAGGAGCACTGTGGGTCGATGTGACCACCAAAGGAATTGCCGCACACGGAAGCACTCCACAGCGAGGTGAGAGTGCCATCATGAAGCTGGTCGACGTACTGGCGCGGGCCCGCTCCGAGCTCCCACTGTCGACGGATCAGTTCCTGGGCGCAGAGACGTTCAACGTGGGGTTGATCGACGGCGGCTCTGCTCCCAACATCGTCCCCGATAGAGCGCACGTCGTCGTCGATCATCGCACCGTCGGCGACGGGTCCGATCTGTTGTCCTGGTGGCGCGATCAACCCGAGGTCGATCGTGCCGATGCTCGGATCGATCTACCCGGGGTTCGCACACCCAGTGGCAACGGATGGGTCGGGAGCCTTCCGCTTTCCGTTGCAACAGAACCGGTCACGTACTTCACGGACGCGTCCATCATCGCAGCCGCTGTCCCCGCCGCACCGATCGTCGTGTGGGGGCCGGGGACACCTGCACTGATGCACGCCCCGGACGAAACCGTCACGCTCGACGAACTCGATGCGGCGATCGTGGCCTACACCGCGGCGACGCGTGCATGGCCGACCGTCGACTGACGAATCAAGGATTCTGGCTGGGGACTGTGACAGCGACCTATCCATTTGCAGGACAACCTCGAGTTCGGGCACGGTCTCATCGACACCGAGTCCAAACCCGTCGGTCGTAGCCCCGTCGGTCGTAGCTATACGGCCAGTCTTGATATGCAGGGTTACCGGCAAACCTCTGCATATACTGTGCCGCAGCGTCTTTCGCTTTACAGTCGGCGCTGCAGGTCTAAGGAAAGTCCCAATGGAGTTCGCCGCCCTCGACGAAGGGAACCCATCCTTTGCACGGGTGGTGGGTCTCGAGGGAGTCTGCGACGTCGTGGAGCATCGCTCCGATCGAGGGCCAGCGCATGGTGCCTTCGTCGACGACGTCATCGCTCGCGAACCCCACGACGCATCCTGCGGCGTCCCCGTCGCGAGTGTCGACGACTAGTCGGCAGCGGGTGTTGTCCGCAGCGATCGGAATGAAGCTGGGAAGGTAGGTGAACGCGGTCGTTCCGGCAGGATCTGCCATCAGCTGTCGGCCCTCGATCTCCTCCAACGCTGTGGTGGTCTCCGCCCAAATCCCCACGAGACTACGCCAATCGACGACGAGCTCGGCAACTGTCATCGGCCTGTGACCGGGCAGAACCTGGGGGAAGACGTTGCCCCGGTCGCTACCGTTGTGCAGAGCGAACCACTCCCTCAGCTCTGGTGTCCATGTCTGACCCGTCGCACTCTCGGCGTCTCTAATGATCCTTAGTTCGGCGGGTGGATTGAGTCCAGCGGCAGTGACAGGGGCGTACGCGTCGCACCACGAAAGTAGCCTCCCCCACTGGTCCGCAAGGTGCGTCATGAACCGATCGTAGCGGCGGAGCAGATCACGCTTCGAATCATCCTCGAAGCGTCATTCATCCGAAATTACGAAGCGTTCCCTCAATGTCGCGATGAATCCTTCGTATCCGTCCATACCGAATGTGTCCAGGGCCCACATGTAGGTCTCCAGGGCGCGATGCAAAGAGTCGTAGGGGACGGGCTCGTAGAATCCAGCCAGCGTCTTCACAGCCTCGTATTGCTGAAGCGACTCGCGCCTGGACGGTACGCCGGGAACGATCCGTTTCGGGATGGTCGGATCCCACTTCACCCGTTCGGCCAGATCGAAATAATCCTCGTCGAGCCGGCGCTGCCCGATTGCACGATCCGCCCACTCGGTGACCCAAGGGTAGTTGTCGAGCCCGCTGACCGCGAAACATGTTCTGATACAGAATGTCTTGAACTCGTCGAGTATCTCGTCGTCTTGCTGCGCGAGCCAGTCGACCAGCGGTCGGTCGAGGAAGGCCAGCTGTCTCGCGTACTCCTGGTGCTCGAGCTTGCCCTCGAGCGGTCGACCGCCACGAGTCCGTTTCAGAGCACCGACAGCGCGGCCGAGATCTGACTCGGGGTCGACCTTTCGAGTGACGCCGTTCTCATCGCGGATGTAGATCATCGACCTGTCCGGCCACAGCTCGGTGTCGTTCGACGGCTCGTCGGACCACGCCTTATCCGTCTTTTTCAGCGTTGTCACCACAGGTGGTTCGGTGAGGTCGTCGCGGTGTGTGGGCCAGAATTGGAACAGGTAGTCCTCGACCGGCTCTGGCACCTCCTGCGAGGTCGACGTGTCGCGGCCACGTGCATGGGCGCGAACACGGTAAACGCCCGCGGGGATCTGCCCCAGACCCTCCGATGGGTGCCCGTCCAGTGATCGCACTTCGATCGCGGCCGACGCGGCGATGACCGATTCTTCGATCACCTCCCAGTCGTCGTACTCGGCGGCGGGCTCTGCCTGCCACACCTGCACAGTTACGCGAGCAGGACCGTAGGACACGCCCGTGTACGTGGCCAGAAATCCGGGACCTACCTCGATCAACGTGCCTTTCGCCTGCACGTCGAGAGTGTCTGTGTCGTCGTTCGCGACAACGAATTGATCGTGATCGACCTCGACGATTCCCGAGGTCTGCAGAACAGGTTCAGTATCTCCGGCCACGCAGACGAGCCTAGCGTTTTCGCGAGTCCGCTTGCGGGGTGCGAAGCAATACGGCCAGTTCTGATATGCAGGGTTACCGGTAAACTACTGAATATTGTTGCAGCGCAACACTTATCGTCGTCTGCACGTCTCGGCGGCGGATCGATGCGATGGGTCCTGACCCAAGAAAGAGGCCCTTGATCGGCTGCGAAACACTGTGCCGCGGTTCATGCGTTGCTCGAAACGAATTAGGTGGGCTTCTCCGGTGTCTCGGCGTCGAGGTAGCCCCACCAGTCGATACCGTTCTTGTCTTGCCGGAGGTTGTTCGCGACGGTCCCCAACGGCTCTCCGATATCGAAATCGGCCACTTCTCGGCCGAAGCGCTCGGCGGCTGCCGTCTCCGCAGCAGGAGGCGGCCCCGATTGTGTCATCCGAATTCCCAGAGTCTTCGCGACAGTCATGTACCGGTATACAACGCAGAACGCATCCGGACCGTCCGTCCACGCGTCGGCAACACCGACACCCCACGCTTCGGACAACGAGCTCGTCGATAGGCGACGCAAGCATGAAGCCAAAGCGGATTGCGCCCATGTCGACGACAGCTCACCGTACTGTTCCAACAGTTCACGGTGCCTGGAGGTGTATCGACGGGCCGATGGAGAATAGGCCTGGGCAGCAACTGTTCCGGCCGGAAAGTAGTCTTCGCGCAGTCCGTGCTGGTTTCGATCCATGATCTGCAGCTTAAGACGGGCAGCGGCACCCTCGGGGAACCGTGACAGCGACTGCCCGCACACGCCCCACGTCTAGGCGCAGAGCAATACGACCATTCTTGATATGCAGGGTTACCGGTAAACTACTGCATATTGTTGCAGCGCAACACTTGTCGTCGTCTGCACGTCTCGGCGGCGGATCGATGCGATGGGTCCTGACCCACGAAAGAGGCCCTTGATTGGCTGCGAAACACTGTGCCGCGGTTCATGCGTTGCTCGAAACGAATTAGGTGGGCTTCTCCGGTGTCTCGGCGTCGAGGTAGCCCCACCAGTCGATACCGTTCTTGTCTTGCCGGAGGTTGTTCGCGACGGTCCCCAACGGCTCTCCGATATCGAAATCGGCCACTTCTCGGCCGAAGCGCTCGGCGTCTGCCGTCTCCGCAGCAGGAGGCGGCCCCGATTGTGTCATCCGAATTCCCAGAGTCTTCGCGACAGTCATGTACCGGTATACAACGCAGAACGCATCCGGACCGTCCGTCCACGCGTCGGCAACACCGACACCCCATGCTTCGGACAACGAGCTCGTCGATAGGCGACGCAAGCATGAAGCCAAAGCGGATTCCGCCCAGGTCGACGACAGCTCACCGTACTGTTCCAACAGTTCACGGTGCCTGGAGGTGTATCGACGGGCCGATGGAGAATAGGCCTGGGCAGCAACTGTTCCGGCCGGAAAGTAGTCTTCGCGCAGTCCGTGCTGGTTTCGATCCATGATCTGCAGCTTAAGACGGGCAGCGGCACCCTCGGGGAACCGTGACAGCGACTGCCCGCACACGCCCCACGTCTAGGCGCAGAGCAATACGACCACTTTTGATATGCAGGGTTACCGGTATGAGCTGGAATCAACTGGCGCGCAGTACAATTCGACCTTACCTGCTGAGGTCTTGTTATAGGTTCCGTGTGACCAGCTCAGCCGATCTACGCACTCCTGTGATCCCGGAAGTCCGCACTCTCCCAGGCGTACCGGCTTTCTCGGCCGCGCGGCGCATGTCCAGGAGTTCGATAGGCACCGTGGGTATATCGGTCATTTCAGCGTCACGTTAGTTACAGTGAATCGACTTGTCTCAAGTAGGTTGCTTGTTATTCGCACCCCTGTAAGTCGTTCTGCGAGCGCAAATGATCCCGCAACGTGGTGAAATTCCCGTCCTGGCGTTTCGTCGAGGTCTATCCCGCCGACTTCGGAGATCAGGGCGACGATGTGGGCGCGCGATTCCGGTGGCTGGCGGTCGGCAAGTACGCCCAGCAAGTCTGATTGCGGCAGGAGAGGCTCGAATGAGATTTTCTTGACACCTCCCGACCACCACACGAATCTGTCTGCACCGTGCGAAACAACATCATGAGTCATGACTATCTCGGACATCGCCGTATCTGAGATACCGAGAAATCCCGGTGCCTGCAGCAGCATCGTCCACCCGTCTCCGATATTGGCAATTGCGACCGGCTGGACTTGCACCCCATCGGCGTCGTGTTGCACGCCCAGGTCATAACTCTCGCGAAGTGCGGCTTTAGCGCCGACTGCCGAGAGCCTGTCATCGGACACTCTGAGGCTGGTCAGAATATCTCCTGTAGTACTCGCGTCAACGAGCGCCAAGCAGTAACCGTCGGAGGTGAAGAAGTCGAACTCTTCGACCCAAAGGTAATCACGATAGCTCGTCACGTCGTCTCCATCTCACTGTGCGTACCGGTACGGCCGGGCGCTCAGTCGCTACCTAAACAAACGGAGGATCCCGTGTCATGGATCTTGCCCGAACGTTTGCATGTGCTGTCACCCAGTGCTCGAGAGCGCGGTGACGATGTTCGGCGACGCCATGATTGGAATGAATCCGTCACCGAGTATCCGGCGGCAGCCGTCGAGTTCGACGGCGATAGTCACCGGTCCCCAATCGCTCGTCGCAGGGTCGGTGACAGTAACAGCCACGACCGAGGTGGCGGTTTCGGTGCATGGGGTTGCTGCCGGTAGATCTGCTAGTACCTCTTGGCTCAGAACAGGTTCGGCGATGTCCAAGGTTCGAGCACCGGTGAATGCAGGCACGGGTCCGGTCGTGTCGAATCGGCAGAACCCGGAGGCGAAGATCGGGAGGTCGAGAAGGGACCGTGGTCCCGGGATCGGCAAGGTGGTTAGCGCGGATGGGCAGTTGAAGAGCAGGTCGATCGCGGTTGGATCCAGTCGTGCATAGAGCTCGACTGCGGAGATCTCGGTCAGGGATTGGATCTCGTACAGTCCGAGCGTGTTGTCGAATCCGCACTCACCGATCGGATACGTCGGCTCCAGTGCACGGCCGTCGGCGTCGATCAGCCACATGTCTGTCAGCGGCGGCATGCTGTATTCGCTGGTCCCGCAGAAAATTGGCCAGGCCGGTCGTGACGAGGGTGCATTCAAGGCCTCGATCACCGGTCCGAAGTCGCCGCTGTAGTGCCGCTCAAAGTAGCTGACGGTGCCGTCGGCCGCCACCGTGTCACCGGTAAAGGTGTCGCACACGACCGCCGAAGTCGGGGCGAAGGTGGTCGGGACGGTGCCGGCAGCCGGCCTCGGTGAAACCGCAGACCTGTCCGCAGCAGTCGGAATATCGGCCGATCCGCTCACGTTTTGCGGAAGCGGGCAGACGAACGAGTCCGCCGACCCGATCTGTGCTGCGGTGCGGGGTTGCGGAGTGGTTGCGACTCCGTACGCGGTCATGGCGAGCAACACGGCGACGAACAGAGTCAGCCCTGCCCGTCGTCCGTTCACTGTCGCAGCATAGAACCACTTCTCCCTCCTGGCCGTGACCGGCGAGAGATCGCGCCGTGTACTGTCGCCGCGTTTGCGGACCAGCTAGCGTCGATGCCCCGCTGTTCGAATCCGCGACCAGCCTCGTTCGATAGTCGTCGGAGCAATGCGGCAAATTTTGATATGCAGGGTTGCCGGTAGACCTCTGCATGTGCTGTGCTGCAACAGTTTTGAATAAGAACTGCCTCGGTGTGGCGAACGCCGGAAACGGAGGCTGGAGGACAGTCGGGCAATGGGTCAAGCAGAGCCCCGCCTGCCTGCTGTACGACGATACGTGCGGCGTCCAGGCGGTTGACCGGGCGTCCTCGAACTGGAGAGGTGGTTCAGTCATCTAGCTCGACTGGGTAGATGCTGGACATGGAACGATCGATAATGAAGCCCGGTCTAGCCCTGCGGGGCGGGACCGGGCAACGACTCAAGGAGATATATGGAAGCGCGTCAGCGACTGATCGTCCTGGTCCTGGCCGCGTCAGCAGTCATCAGTGGCGTCTTGGCATCACCCACCTCCCAGGACCAACGAGGGGCGAATGCTGAATCGTGGTCCGAAAACTTCCTGAAGTGGCATCAGGGTCCTCTGATCACCCTTGTCGCAGTGGCCGTGGTTGTTGCCGTACTCGTTCCACTTCGAGCCCGCGGTGGACGAAACCTCGCGAGATCGTGTGCCGTAGTTGTCGCGGGATGCGGGTTTGTGAAGTCACCGTGGATTCTGGGTGCGCTCATGTACATGGCGTTCAACAACGCAGCGGCCCTCGCCGCGTTATGTGCTGTTCTGTTGTGGGCGACTTCTGCAGCGATCCTGGTTGGTGTAGCCAAGCGAAGCCCTGTCAGCCAGTCCTGATCCGACCACGACAAACCCGCAGCGTCACAGCCACGGGATTCTACTTGCTGTCCGCACGTCAGCCGGTCTGGTCGATTCACGGGTGTTGGTCTCGCCGGGGTTCCGCTGTCCAGGGCTTTGCGTGAGCACCGATTCGACTCGGAGTCCCGTCATCGCGGACTCAATGGGTGGTAGCGCACTGCGGCGAAAGGCTTTTGGGCTGTGGCCAGACACGTGACTGTTCAATTGGTCGACGACGTCGACGGCTCGATCACCGACGACGAGTCCGGTGAAGCGATCGGGTTCGCAGTCAACAGCGTCGAGTATGCGACTAGCCGGACCGCTTCAAGCGTTTAGGAACATCCTGGGTCGGCGTGAACCTCGAATCCGTCTTGCCGGTCGAGGTCGTCGAACGTGCGCACCTTTTTGCATAGGTACTCGCGGTCGATTCGCCATTCCCCGTCCGACTCCAGGACGAACGGAACTGCACCTGGATCGGTTTGAATGGACTCGCCGTTCGGGAAATCGTATTTCATAGTCCTTGTAACGACAGCGCGGTTTGGACCGTCCTCGGACACGTCGAGAACGGTGTTGGTTACCGACATATCTCGAGATGTCTCGTCCGTCGGATCCAAGACTTGCGGAACGGGACCCTCGCCCGAGATGGCACTTCCAACACTCCGTGCAGCTGTCCCGGGATTGCTGATTGCGTTCAACTTGGCTGTGGCAGCTTCGGATGTCGGTAAGTGCGAATCCGGGTTGGGCTGCGCGTTGATCACAGCGTAGGTGCCGACCGAAACAGCGGAAGCCACGAGCAACGTACCTATGCCGGCGACAATCGTCGTACGTTTCCTCATCGAATCGCGTCTTTCCGTCAATTAATGAACACCATGGGCTCTATACGGTCCCGCCTCGTATTCAAGCGATTGCAGAACTGGGGTCTTTGGCGTTGAGCCACCATGGAACAAAGGGGCTGATAGCACCGAGAGTGACCGGGCCGAAATATCCGAATGCTGCCGGGTTTTGAAGCAATGTTGGCACTGCTATCACTCCCATGGCCACTGCCAACAGCCCTAGCCCGGCAAGTACCCGAAACCGTCTTGATGCCTTCACGTTCGGCCAACGCAGGCCGACAGTCTTCTCTAGGAGAAAAGCGACCAGGAGGAGGACCAGGCCTACACATACGCCCATCGCGACTAGTGAGACGATGATCTGATACGCAGCCATTGGTGGACCTCCTCGTGGCTCTGAGCCTACCGTCCGGCGTATGCCGTCGTTGACGGCATGGTCACATCATCTGACTTCGCGGAACAGGTCTCCACGTCGTTCGGCAGTCTCGAGATCCCACTGGCCGCTCACGGCCTCGATCTCGGTGACGTCGTCCAGCTCAGATCCTACGTCGTGGACCCCAGCTTCGAGAAACTCGGCGTGATCGGGCAGGCGGTCACGGGCCGATGCGGTGAGGTGCCTCCCACTCAAACCGTCTTAGGTGTCACAGGGCTTGCCGTGCCTGACATGCTTTTCGAGGTCAAAGCGACTGCGATCATGGCCTAGCGGTCCGGCCGGTTGGTACGCACGACACATCGCCCGCAATAGTTCTGGGTGCAGCGTGGACGCTGGAGTGCGCCCAGCCGACAATACGACCAGTCTTGATATGCAGGGTTACCAGCAAACCTCTGCATATACTGTGCCGCAGCGTCTTTCGCTTGCAATAGCAGTCCAGCTGGCACTGCGAAACTGTGCCGCGGTTTATGCAGTACTCGAAAGCCAGCCGCCGAACGAAGTAGGTCGCAGCGTTAGTTGAAGTCGAGTCCCGGTCTGGTCAGACGACGCCGCCAGGTCTCCCATGCGCGTCGTGCGACCGTCATGAATTCACCGTCGTCACCGCGTCTACGTGTGAACGGGAGCGGTCAGGCAGCGACTTCGAGGTCGCAGCGCATTGCCGACGTGTTCTAGTAGAACAGTGGACTGGGTCGAGAAAGAACTGAGGGTTGCCGCTGTTACCGGTGCCTGCACAGGTGCGGGTGTCATGCTCCCCTGGGCTCTTGAGCGGTCCATGTCCTGGTTGGCGCTGCTGGTGTTTCCTGCGTTCTGCGGTGCGGTGGCCGGGCTGTTGGTCGGTGTGATCGCGGTCGGTGGTGGCCGCTACGCGCTGTGGTCGAATCGAGTGTGGCCCGCACGATCACACCGCACCTGGCGCCATCGATTCGCCAGTTGCACCGCAGTGGCAGTCACGCTAGTGACCGCTGCCGCCATGTGCTGGCTCCCCGTCGCTGCCGGTGAAATCTCCACCGATACAGACGAATTCTCGCTCTGGTGGATCGCACTGGCAGCAATAACGGCGTCGAGTTACCTATTCGCTTACTTTCTCGCACCAGCGATTGACCTCACCGCCCGAACAGAGGACCGCCTCGGTGAGGTCTAGGTTCCGTACCCCGGCCCGCTCAGTTTCTTCCTGGGGTGTGTCAGCGTGCAGGTTCGGCGATATCGGCGTGGAAGACAACTTATGCTGGCACGGTGGGAACGGCGTTGAACCGGCGGGGCTCACGCTTGGCGACTGCGTCGTCGGGGCACTCGCCGACAATGCTGACGGCCGCCGACGCTGGAAAATAAGACCAGTATTGATATGCAGGGTTACCGGTAAACCTCTGCATGTGCTGTGGCGCAGAAGTTTTCGCCCGATTGTTTGGTTGAGACAGTGGTAGAACCTCCGCCGCCGGAAGTATCAAGCATCCAGTAGCTGGGTGACTCGAAGCGGACCGGGGCGTAGCTATGCGTCTGGCATCGTGAATTCGCGAACGTTGGCGTCGATGATCGCGGCGGTCTGCTCGGAATCCGGACCGGATCCACGAAAATCATGTAAATGCTGCTCGGTCGCCCAGCGTTCGTACACGTTAATTCGACCTGGTTCGACGAGGTCCGCCCCGAGTGCGAAGTCGAAGCACCCGGGGGCGGTGCGAGCCAGCCGGACCACCTCGGCGCAGCCGTCGAGATAGTGCTGGCGGGTGGTCGGGTCTACGGTGAGGTATCCGGCAACGATGATCATGTGGATGTAGACAATGTCCGCGTCCGTAAGTCACCGCTAGATCTCGGTCTGCATGGCCGTGTCCGCAGAGCCGTACGACCAGTCTTGGCGTGTAAGTCAGCAGTAGACGTGTGTATATGTTGTAGTGCAGCGCTTTTCGCCAGGCATTAGAAGTGACGTTCGACCGCCAGCACCCAGACGAGTTTGAACCTCCTGGATCGGGATTTTTTGTCGGATGTTCAATCTTGTTCCGTTGCACGACGGCGCGGATACACAGGCAGATGGCATGCGCTGCCGGGAATGTTGTCGACACGGCCACGGTCGAAGCTTGCGACCGAGCCGTGGCGCAAGCACGTGAGGTCAGCACACGCGGCCTCAGTTCCCTCTCGCTCGACCATCAGGCCGGGAACTGCGAGCCGGGTGAACTTGAGCAGAGTGCTGGTCGGCTTGACGTCGGCCGTACCGAGACGCGACGTCAATTCGCCGTAGTGCTGGAACAGCTAGCCGATGTCGGTGGTGTAGACGTTGAGCCGTAGCAGGTTCGCGAGTGTCATGTTCGTCTCGGCCAGAACGGTTTCCACGCAGTCGAGGCTTCGGGTCCGCTGCGCATCGACGTCGTTCAAGAACTGAGGTGCGCCGTCGTCACTCATTGTCGTCTGCCCGGACAGGTACAGCGTCCGGCTCGGTCTTGAGACGACCTCGCCCCTGGTTGAATCCCATGTCCACCGACCACTGCACCGGGTTGACTGCCGTTCGTTCCATCGCCGCGAGCTCCATTCGATGGTTCGGGTCTGACTGCTTCATCGAGCCATGCACGCTACGCCGACATCTTGTGACGTGTTTCGTTCGATGCGACGCAACCGCGCGCGCATTGTGGCTTCGTCGGTGCCTGGTTCTACAGTTTCGCATGTGAGCAAGAACAAGCCCGTCGGCGTAGTTCCGGTGCCTGACCGCGCGCTCGATGACCTCGCCGAGGTTCTGCTCGACAGGCTGGATCAACTTCTCGACCGGCTGACCGACCGGGCGTTGGATGCACCTACACCGGGATCGCGTGTCTGGGAGTCGGAATGGAACGACCGCAATTCGGCCATTGGCCGAGCTCGCGCCTTCGAGCGTGCCCGGGTTCGAGCGGAATTGGTGCGACGCGCAGGGGCCGGCCTCGGGATTGTCGACGCCGCTCCCCCGCCGTCACGGCAAACGCAGGTAGCTCGGCCACCGTGCAGAGCGCGGGCCGGTCGTGTTCGTGTCGATGAGGCTCAATTGACATTCTTCTGAAGTGAGATTCTGCCGAGCTGGTCAACCATCGCTAGCTCGTTTGCTTTGCCTTGGCGTCATCGAGGTCGATGACGTCCTTCCATCGATCGGAGCATCCTGAGGAGGAGGAGGCAAAGGAATCAGGATGGTCTGGGTGGTGTCTACGCCGGGCACTCTCCCTCGCCCAGACAACAACCGGACTGCGACCATTGACGATTGTTCTCACAGGGACGTGCGATTGAACAACATGGATGTAATTCGTCGGGACGCCTTCGGCGTGTCTGAAGCGATCTAACGTGATTCTGCATCAGGATGATCACTGGTTGGGACCGATGATGCAGATGAAGGAGGCCACGCGATGCCGATGCCCAGTAAGGGTGACCGGAAGCCGTTGACTGTCCGAATCCCGCTAGAGCTGATCAAGACGCTCGAAGAACAACAGAGTTCAGCAGGTGTGACGTCTCTGGGTCAATACCTGGCCGACCTCATCGCGATCGTGAACGACCGCGAGGACCTCGCACTTGAACTCAACCGACCGCAGAACCAAGGGGTGTTGCCCCTGACTGCGTGATCGTTTAGTCCCGAACCGACATTCGGGACATTCGTTCAACTGAATTAGCGCGGCATAGACAACGAAAAACCCCCGGCGGGCGGGCCGAGGGTTCTCGAGATCAGAGAAGTGAGTGACTAGCTCGCGACTCGTTCTGTGCTGCTTTCCCCGAAGGGACTGTCTTGGAGGACATGTCTCAGGGTACATCGTGCCCTGAAGTAGGTACAAGATTGAATGCTCGTGTCGTCCATCCGGATGCGACTGCGGGCCGACTGTGGCATCGATTCGCACCGGCCATTGCTGCGCGCCGATCGATGAGGCTCTACGACCCGACGACGCGTAAATACGTGTCCGCGGGGCCGTTGACGGTCAAAAGACCAGCATTACCATCGGCTGTGCCGCTGTTCTCACGCGGGCGCGCCGGCATCGTTGCTCTGGACTTCGACACCAAACACCACGGCCACGCCTCCGTCGTCGCCGACACCCAGCGTCTGCTGGCCTGGTTGACCGAATGCGGTGGCCGCGCCGTCGTCGACGAATCGACCAGCGGCGGCCGACACGTACTCATCCCGCTGGCACCGGGAAGAACAGTCACCGCCGACGAGATCCGGCCGTTGTTGCGCCTTCTCTCAGCGCGCCTTCCCACGTTGGACATCACACCGATGACCAACCACAAAACCGGGTGCATCACCGTGCCGGGCTCGCAATGCAAAGAAGGTGGCTACCGCACCCTCGTCGACCTCGACCCGGCGACAGCGTCCGACATCCTGACCGTCGGGTCCGATGCCGGCACACTCCAGCGGCTCGAAGCCCTGCTCGGAGGAACGGGCCGAGCGATCACCAGCCCGATCGACGCTCACATCCGAGCCGAGACGTCAGCTGAACGCGTCCTCGGCAGCAGCGATGACGCTCGGTTGCATCCGCGCTTCTGCCGCTCTGCCCCGCCGCCGCGCTGCGTCCTCGACTTCGCCAGCACCGGCCGCATCGACACCCGCCGGTGGCCCTCACGCTCGGAAGCACGCCAGTCCGTCATCACCCACGCGGTCCTCGCCGGAGCCAGCACCGCCGCCGTCCTTGCCCGCGTCACCGAACCCGCGTGGGCGGGGGTACGAGCCGCGTACGCCCGTTACGCCGAACCTGAACGCGCCATCCGACGCGACGCTGCCCGCGCCCTTGACTGGGCCACATCGGCACTCCCCGATCCAGTCCGGGATACCGGGCACAAGCAAAAGCACACAGGGGGTACGTACGATCCGGTACTTCGTTCATGGCTTACCCACGCTCAAACCTGGGTTACTTCGGAGTTTCTTCATCGGCGAGATCGTTGGACTACTCATGCAGTCGTTCAAGCCTTGGCGTGGGCTGCGGCAGTGTCAGGGCACATAGTGGAAGGTGTTCCCACAGTCGGTGTCGGTGGGCGGTCACTGTCCATCGCCGCCGGCATGCTCCCGGAATCAACCGTGTGGTCAGTTCTGGAGCGATTGAGGGATATGGAAGGCTCACCGCTGTTGCTGATCGAACGCGGCGTGGGTCAGAACCCCGACCGGTACGCGTTGGTGCCCACACACGCGGGTCGAGCGGCGCTAGGCGACACCGTGGCAGGGGCAGCAGAGGTGGAGTCGGTACACCCGGCATGGAGTGTCATCGGCTGGCGTCACCGCATCCTCTACGACGCAGTGGTTGCCGCAGCAGAGCCTCTCACCCCGGACGAGTTGTTCACCGTCGTCGGGGTGGGACGCACCAGCGGGTACGAGGCCCTGTTGGATCTGCGCGTTGCCGGTCTGCTCACGATCGACAACGCCTACATCGGTATCGGGCCCGTCGATCTCGACGACATCGGCCACCGTCACGGCCTCACGTTCGCGGTTCGTGCCCGCATCGTGCGCCACCGCGCCGAACGCATCGTCTGGCGAGAATGGCTCGCAGCCCGCGAGGAGGCACGCACCCCGCCGGAACCGGATCGATCGGTGTTCGCGGTCGCCGACGATCACCCGGCCGATCCACCCGACCACGACTACATCCTGGCCGTGATGAACACCGGCCCACCGGACCCGTTCTGACGCACTGTGAACCGGTCACGAGTCCAGGGCAGACGCGGGCGCGCCGGCCTTGTTCGCATTTGCTGCTCTCGCCCGCCCGCAGCGCGGTTGCACGCTGCAATAGTGGACCGAACTAGCTTCCTACACCGACGTCGCTGTGTGATGCCGGTGCTGCGCGATCCGTCTACGTGCTCCACTTCGGCCCAGGTGACGTTCTATATGAGGTCAGATGACCGGTGCGTTGGGTTGGCGGCGGATGAAGTCCGCCATTCCGGGGACGGTGAACGCAACCAGGCCGCGGGCGGGAGACCAGATGAGGCCTTTGCGTATGCAGGATTCACGGTGCGGTGCCATCGATTGTGGGTTCGATCCGAGGGCTTCGGCGAGGGTTGCCGTTCGCGGAGTGTCTGTTCCGCTGCGTGCGATGGCAACCAGATAGCGTTTTTCTGCTTCGGTGGCCCGTAGCCACCTCGAGCTGTAGAAGCCGGAATCGAGCGAGGCGTGGCCGGTGTCGACGGCGTCCTCGGCGTCGGCGAGTGTGAACGGGGATTGCTGGGCTGCCTGCCAGAGCTCGTGACCGAACACCTGAAGAAAGTACGGGTATCCGTCGCTCGCCGCGACGATGTAGTCGGTCGCTTCGACAGAGATGTCTTGGTTCAGCCTGGTGATGGGTGTGACGATTGCATCGCGGGCCTGATCGTCGGCGAGCGGACCGATGGTCCTGTAGTCGAACTGGCGCTCGGCGTACGACCGTGCGTCGGCCAAGGCTTGCGCGAGGTTCGGAAGACCTGCGCCACACACAAAAAATGGCCATTCGCGCTGGGCCGCGCGGTGTTGGGTTGCCAGGATCACCTGCAGGAGAGCCGGCTCGAGTTCCTGCATTTCGTCGATGAACAGCCCCAGCGCGGTGCCGTCCTTGCGGAGTTCCTCGGTGAGATCTTCGACGAGGTCCTCGAATTCGACCCCCAGGGTCGGCTTCTCGGTACTGGACGAGCGAGCGAGCGCGACTCCTACACCGAATGCGGTGGCGGACACTGAGAACTCTTCGGTCAACTGCCGGATCTTGTTCGCGACCGGGCCGGCGAACTGGCGACGGCGTACAGCGCGAGAGATATCTTTGGCGATGCGCCGTCTCAGGGCTTCGGCACCTTCTACGCTGGTCTGGGCTTCGACCTCGACCACCACCCAGTTGTGGCGGCGAGCTTGGTCCGCCATGGTCGCCAGGAGTGTGGTCTTGCCTACCCCTCGGAGTCCTTGGAGCATGAGCCCGCGGTCGTAGCGGCGTTGTTTCGCGCGTGCGATCAACAGGTCGAACCGTTCGAGCTCGGCCGTACGCCCGACGAGTTCGGGGGGTCGGGTGCCAGACCCTGGTGTGAAGGGGTTCAGTCCGTACTCCATGGGTTTCAGACTATCGGATTGTATCTGGTTGTATCGGATGCGGTCTTATATTTGTGGATACAATCTGATAGGCGAAGCGACTCGGCGTAGATCCGGGCGCACTGAGTCGACAAGCCGCACCCGGGTCCATCGGAGTAGTTCGGTGTCGATGTCGGCTGATGGGCAGGAAGTGGCTACCGCGTCGTCAAGAATTGCTGACAGTGTGCGGGTGTTTCGGGACTGGCTCGTCGGTGACACGTCATTCGTCGCCGTTATGCGTTGAGGTGCTGGACTCCTATTGGGGCAACGAGGGGGGTGTCCGGTCGCTGTGATCGATGAGGTGTACGACGGCGGGGTCTCGGTGCGCCGAACCTCGGGCCCGACGTGTCAGGTGCTACCACCGCTGTCGGATGAGTCGAGGAGTTGCAGGGTGCGTTCGAGGAGTTGCTCGATGCGGTCCTCGACTTCGTCGACCATGTCCGGTACATCGGCCAGCGCCGTGTGGGCGCGGCGACGTGCCTCGACACCCGATCGGTAGTACCCGGAGTCGAGCTCCGCAGAGACCGGCTCCGGAACTATCGGGTCACTCCGGTCGGTACCGTCGGACGGTCTGATGATGGGGCGACGTGGGGTGTGCAGTGGAGAAACGCCTGTGCGGTGCCTGGCGATCACTGCTCCGACCTCGGCCGCGGTCATCGCCGTGACCGGTAAGGGCAGGTGGCCCCACCGATCGATCGGCACCGCGACCGGACCGCGACGCTGCGGCAGCCCGGCCATGTCGGGGAACGTGTTGCGCTGCAGATGTTCTGCCAGCAGCGTCGTCGAGGGATAGCGCTCGGAGAACTGCAGGACCGTGTGCCACCGGTCCCATATCGTGGCCGGCTCGACACCGGTGGTGTCGTTGGGGGCGATGTCGACTCGGTGGCGGCCGCCTATCCACACACTGTCACCATCGATGGTGATGTCTGTGCGGTCGAGTCCTGCAATGGCCCTGTGGGACAAGCCCGCTCCGGTGAGAACGAGGAGGACGGCGTCGCGGCGGCCGAACAGTGCAGCCGTCGATCCGGAGGTCGGCAGTCCGGCCGCGATCACTTGGTACTGCTTGGCATGCCGGATCGTTCTGTCGCTGCGTGCGGAGTCCAGTGCGATCCGGATCGAGGTGACTCGTCCGGGAGCGGGCTGGCCGGCGTGGAGGTGAGTGCGGTTTATCGCGGAGACCCGGCGCAGCTGGACCGCGTCGCCAGCGGGGTTCTCATCGAGGAACTGCGCCAGCGTGATCGGCGACGCGGGTAGCGCCTCGACGTCGGCTGCGGCGCACCAGTCGGCGAACAGCGACCACTGGTAGCTGTATCCGCTCACCGTGCTGCCCTGTCTCGGTGTCACAGGTGCGACGGTACCGGGCTGGGGCCGACCGGATCGGACAGAGTTCGCCGCAGTCGCTCGCCGCGAACCTGGGTCGTACGCGCGCGGACGGCTATCAATGCCGACGATCGATGGCGCAGTTACATCACAGGCAACGAGCGTTGATCGCGGTGAAGCCACAGGACTGGGCACGTCCTGTGGCTTCACCGAGCGTGCGTACTCGAAAGTCTTACTCGGCCAGCTTGGCGATCGACTGCGCCCACAGGAAATACTTGTTGCGTCCGAGATCGCCGATGGTCTTGATGTTGAACGCGGCCTTGAGATGCTCGGCATCGCCCGGGCTGACGCCCTGCAGTGCCTCGACGGGTGCGTCGACGAGCTCGGTGAGTGGCTTGTCTTCGTATGCTTTGTCGAGTTTGTCAGCGATTCCAGCCATGGAGGTGCCTCCTTGCGTCTCGGGTGGCGGTGCCGGTTCGACACCGCCACCCGAGGGTACGGAATCCCGCTAGGAGCAAGCTGTGCACAAGGGCCCGTAGTGCTGATCCCCCTGGCCGGCCAGGGGGATCATTGGCGACCCGTTTCTCGAGACCCATGTCTTGCAGAAGCGGAGGAACGTCAGCAGCTACATACGGCAGTTGCTGAGCTCGAGTGTCGTCTCCAGTTGCAGGGGGCAACGGATCACCGCTGATGAAGGCGTGGCCGAACGAGGGAGCACACGGCCTGCATGACGTGGGTGCCGGAATCGATGCCAGGACCGCACTCGAAACACGTTGATGCGCAGGGGGTGATCTCCGCTTCGAGCTGGCCATGGCAGCACTCGCCGCACGCGCCGACACGGTGATCGACACTCCCTACCCGGGGTGCAGGAGCCGACCTTTACGAGCCCGCTGCGGGCGAATGCAGATGACTTATCGATGAGGGCGCTGTGTGGTGCCGGTCGCGTGCTCGGAGTAGTCGATGAGGCGGTTGCGGAGTGCAGGATCGATCAGCCCGGCGCGGTCCGGATTGGTCAATCGGGTGAACAGTCGACGTTTGTATTCGTCCATGTCCACGCCGAATTTGACGAATACCTCGTCGGTCGGTGCGCCGCCGAACGGCTCCCACATCGCGGCGAAATCCACCAGCGCGTCCCCCGACTTATTCGTGGCCATTGCTGTCACCGCGCCGCGGCAGCGTCACTGTCGTCGAGGTCGCTCTCGTCGACGAACACCAGAACGCCCGTATCGAGGGCGATCGCCCACCGATGTGGTTGCGCCCAGTCCCGCCCCAGTCGATCGCCGGGAATCAGTGAGTCCGCGAAGTCCTCGACAATCGTTCCACCGACCACGCCGTCGTCGCGTCGAACTCGGACCTTCTCACCAACGGTGCGCCCGGATTTTGTGTCACGTCGTGTATCGGTCATGACGGTATTGAAACAGATGGCAGCACGCGTGGTGCGTACAGGACTGCAAGGAGATCCGTTGTCCACGAAACGTATCCGTTGCGTGACACCGAACTCTCCGACGTAACGGACAGATCTCTCGGAATTGCACCGTCCTGTGCGCCCGGTCAATCGGATCTCCTCCGGTGACATGAAGTGGTGCACACGTATCTGCTTCTTCGCGTCGCGTGATTGCGTGGTCTATCGCCAGAAAGCCCTTGCGTGGTTGCCGCTGGGGTTCCAGCAACTGACATCAATGCCGGTCTGGAGTGGAACGGCTTCCACTCGGCAGTAGGTATGTCGCCACCGGGATCGTGGCAGCTTCCAGGAAACAGGTCCTGTTACTTGGCCGCCGCGACACCGCGGCCTGGACGCGAGGCCGAGTCCGTTCGGACCTACCGTCCGTTTCTGATCTCGGGCGGGACCTACCGTCCGTTTCTGATCTCGGGCGGAGCGCATCTATGGATCTACAACGAAGGGGTGCCCCGTGGCGTAGCGAGAGGGTCGGCCATAGACGGTGGCGTCGTGATCCAGCGTCCGAATCGGCCCATCTTCCGGAGTCGCGGTAACCCCACGCTTCTTCGGTGAATATGACCAACCGCCATGTCGTAAACCATTGAGCAACAACTTAGGTGCGGATCTCCCAGGGGCTGTGATCGCTGGAACATGTCTTGGTCGACAATGGAGCAATGCTCGTCCCAGTGATCTTTGACTCTCAGCAGTATTCGCGGGCCGCACCTCCGGGACTCGGTGAGCACGTGCGCCTCGAACTGTTCTGGAACGAACCGTTCTCCCATATGTGGGCGGGGTTGAGACCAGGATGGTCCCTGACCGCAAAACTGAGAGCAACGGCCGCTCCCCCACTCACGCACCTCGACGGGACACCGGAACAGAACACCGAAATGCATTCTCCACAGGTATGTACGGTGCGCTTCGATTCAAGTACACGGCACCGATTCCGGTACCTGCATCGGTCACCATTTCGGGTGCACTTCGAGTCACGGCCTTCGACACACCGAACAGAGCGCTCAATGCACCGCTCAAGGCCTGGTCGAACACCGTTGACGACGACCACGTCACCACGGGAACAGTGCAGCGCATCCAATTGGTCTCGATCCTGATCGATTTCGCCCGCGGCCCGCATGCAGGGTGGTCTGGTCCTCAACCCATTGCCGGCACCGAGTGGTTCTACGACCTCGTCCAACCGCCGGAACAGCTACACCACTACCTACCTGGCAGACACGACGACGAACCGGAGCCCAGAGTCGCGGCCTGAGGGAACCTCGCCGGAACGAACTATTGCTGCTCGATCTCAACGTCGACCAGTAGTCGGGCATTCGACCGGTTCCATTCGTCGTGCATCATCGGTCCTCCCGGATAGGCCGACGATTGCGCGCAAGCAACGCTCCGGCGCGCGTCGGTGATACGTCGCGACCGTGCACGGTCGTCACGACCAGATCGACCCCGTTCGGACAAATCGATGCGAGTCGAGCGGGTCTGTCGATCCTGGATCCACGAGATCTCCACCATGTTCGTGGACGGCGAGCAGGCTCAGGCGGTGTTGGCTGATGAAGGCGATGTGGTAGCCGGCGGCGAACAGGGCGATGAGCATCGATGACGGTGATGGCGGTTCCGCCGGGCCAGAGCTCGGCGTGGGAGCAGAGCGGCGAACGGCGGACTGATAAGGGCATGGTCCGGAGGGTTTGCCGCGTACAACGGCGACGGCGGTTCCGGATCGTCGTCGACGACAGGCTCGACCCCGATCGAGGGGTTCGATCCGTTCGGGCGGGCGCTGGTGGGCAGGTCGGCGGGTGCGTGGTCTCGGCGGCCGGAGGCGGCGGCCATGCGGCGGCGGAGGACATCGAGTCGGGTCGCCTTGCCGAGTCCGGTGAGGCTTTCGATCAGGTCGACGGTGGCCATGTGGATCGACCTTTCGCCGTGCCGGTGGGAACTACCGACACCTATCAACGGGTCAGAAGAGCCACACATGATCGACACAACGTGTATCTGGAAATTTACTGCATCAGCGTCGACTGGTGACGCCGACCGCATGGTGTGTCCATTAGCTCGGGCCGGTTCGAATCATGCTGGAGAGGGCGGTATGTCGAGGATGAGCATCGCAGCATGAAGCGATGTGCGTGACTCGGAGTCGTCGAGATCAACGCCCAGCATTCGTTCGATCATCGCAAGTTTGGCGTAGAGAGTTGGCCTCGACAAGTGCGTGTTACGTGCAAGGACGGTCTTGTTCCCAGAACTGTTCAGAAATTGTCGAAAGACATCGAACAGGTCGTCGTCGTGGTGAGCACGGTGATCGAGGAGACCACGTAATTCCGATTCTGCGAACGCCTGAACACGTGGATCCTCACGCAACGATGCCAACAGCCCGCGCAGCCTGATGTCGGTCGAGCAGTAGTAGCTGCTACCACTTGGCGGCATTGACAGGGCGACGCCGGCGATGTGCGCGGAGTCGGCCAACCCGACCACTGCGTCGATGACTCGAGCTGCCGCGGACCCGACGCCTATTGCACATCTGGTGACGCCGTCGAGCCCGAGGACCGTCGATTCGATTGCACGGCAAGCATTGCCGAGGGCGTGCTCGACCTCCTGTCGTTTCGAGGGGGCAAGAATCAAGTCGATCTCACCCGAGCGGCGGCTCGCTGTGAGCGCGGTGTTTCGGGTCGACCTCACAGCGTGCCGAATAGCGTCCTTGATCGCGACCTGCTGCCGCTGGGCCATGACCTGATCACTACTCGGAGCAATTACGACAATGCGCACCGTGATGGGCACGTACCGCACTGATGAATGCAGGCCCAACGCACGGGCACGGGTGGAAGCTTCTACCTCGTCGAGAATTCGGCCTCGTCGCAACTCGTCGATCAACCCGCTCTGCGCCTGCTGTTCGAACGCTGCGCGGTCCTGCTCGACCATCCTGTGTAGCGCGAACGCCTGTGCTGCGCGTTCGAGGGCCATGACAGTGCGAGGTTCGGGCACGCTCGACATCGGAACGATCAAACGGCCCCATTCGTTGCCGTATTGACCCACCTGCGCAATGAGCCAGTCTTCCGGGCCGGACACCACAGTCTCCGCGTCCGACGGAGCCAATCGAGAACGCCGTTCCCAGACTGCAAGCAATGTCGATGCCGGTGCGCCCGTACTGGAAAAAGCCAGCACCTGCCTGTTGAGGTCCTCCAATACGACCGGCTTCCCGATCAGGTTGGCAACCGCATCGCTGATATCGCTCAAATTCGCGCGATTCATGCTCAGTGCAGTGAACACCTCGTGGACATGGCGGGCGAACGCAGCTTCCTCGTACTGCTCGGCCACGATCGATCGGTGGACCTGTTCGGTGACTTCGACGAACTTGATGGGTCTGTTCAGGACGACCACGGCCACACCGAGCGTGTGCGCAAGGTCGGCCAACTCCTTCGGTAATGATCGGAGATGGGGACCGAGCTCCACAATCAAACCGACAGCACCGGCGGCCGCGAGTCCTCTCAGGTATCGATCAGACCGGGCCGCGTCGCGAAGCGGATTCCCCGTTGTGAGTACCAGTTCGCCACCCTGCAGAAGCTCCGACAGGTCGTCGACGTCCGATACGTGCACCCACCGAACGGGTCTGTCCGATGGCCCGCCGAGTAGTCGAGGCTCGCCGGACTGAAGAACCGGGAGCTCCAAAATCTCGGTCAAGGTGGGAAGCATGTACGAATCGTAAAGTAATGGACGTGATTCCTTACAACTTGCGTCAGGATTGACCGGTGTCGATCGGGCAGGCTGAGCAGGTCGCTTGAACGCGGCGGCCGTCAGTCGCCAGTCGTCACTTGTAAGGATCCACAGCCATGACGCAGAGCACCACGCGAACGATTTCGCATTGGCTCGACAACAAAGAGTTCGCCGGTACCTCCGGCAATACGTCACCTGTCACCAACCCCGCTACAGGTGAGGTCACCGGGCAAATGACGTTGGCTAACCTCGATGACGCCAGAGCCGTCATCGATGCTGCTGCGGCGGCGTTTCCCGCGTGGCGGGACACTTCTCTGGCCAAGCGCACACAGATTCTTTTCAACTTCCGCGAACTGCTCAACAAGAACAAGGGCGAGCTGGCGGAGATCATCACCAGCGAGCACGGAAAAGTACTTTCCGACGCGCTGGGTGAGATCAGTCGCGGTCAGGAAGTGGTCGAGTTCGCTTGTGGCATAGCGACGTTACTCAAGGGCGGCTACACAGAGAACGCGTCGACCAGCATCGATGTCTTCTCCATTCGCCAGCCTCTGGGACCCGTTGGCATTATCTCCCCTTTCAACTTCCCCGCCATGGTCCCGATGTGGTTCTTCCCGGTCGCCATTGCATGTGGCAATACCGTCGTTCTCAAGCCATCGGAGAAGGATCCCACCGCCTCGATCTGGCTTGCCGAACTCTGGGCCGAAGCGGGGTTGCCCGCGGGAGTGTTCAACGTTCTGCAGGGCGACAAGCTCGCCGTCGACGAACTGCTCGAGAACACGAAGATCAAATCGATCTCCTTCGTCGGCTCGACCCCGATCGCCCAGTACGTCTACGCCACCGGCACCGCCAACGGTAAACGCGTCCAAGCTCTCGGCGGGGCGAAGAACCATGCCATCGTCCTGCCCGACGCCGACCTCGACCTCGCGGCCGACGCGATGGTCAACGCCGGGTTCGGCTCGGCCGGTGAACGATGCATGGCGATCTCGGCCCTTGTCGCCGTCGGCGACATCGCCGACGACCTCGTTGCGAAGATCGTCGAACGCACCACCCCGCTCAAGACCGGTGACGGCACCAAGGGTGCCGACATGGGACCGCTGGTGACCAAGGCGCATCGCGACAAGGTTGCCTCGTACGTCGATGCCGGAGAGGCTGCCGGTGCCACGATCGTCGTCGACGGCCGCACCGTCCAGGCCGACAGTGAGGCGAGCGAAGCGACGGAAATGCGACCGGCGGATGGGTTCTGGTTGGGGCCGACGTTGATCGACCACGTCACCACCGACATGAGCATCTACACCGACGAGATCTTCGGGCCGGTCCTGTCTGTGGTGCGTGTCGATACCTACGACGAGGCACTCGCGCTGATCAATGCCAATCCTTACGGCAACGGGACCGCCATCTTCACCAACGACGGCGGCGCAGCCAGGCGCTTCCAGAACGAGGTCGAGGTAGGCATGATCGGCATCAACGTGCCGATCCCGGTGCCCATGGCGTACTACAGCTTCGGTGGCTGGAAGAACTCCCTCTTCGGCGATTCCCACGCGCACGGCACCGAGGGCGTGCACTTCTTCACCCGAGGAAAGGCTGTCACCTCGCGCTGGCTCGATCCCAGCCACGGCGGCATCAATCTCGGCTTCCCCGAGAACAACTGACAGAGGCAGGACAATCATGACGTTGACAACGGAAACATCCGAATCGGCGCTGCCGCGCGGCCTCGATCTCGATTCCGAACTCGAACGCGGACGCCGGGCTTACGAACTCGACCGAACCCACGTCTTCCATTCCTGGTCCGCTCAGGACCAGATCGACCCGATGACGATCGTGGCGTCCGAGGGATCGTACATATGGGACGGCAACGGGCGACGGCTACTCGACTTCTCCAGCCAGTTGGTCAACACCAATGTCGGCCACCAACACCCGAGAATCGTCGAGGCCATCCGAGAACAGGCAGCACGGCTGTGCACGGTGGCACCGCAGTACGTCAACGATGCTCGATCGGAAGCAGCACGACTGATTTCCGAGCGCACCCCGGGGGATCTGAACAAGATCTTCTTCACCAACGGCGGAGCAGACGCGAACGAGCACGCAGTTCGTATGGCGCGCTTGCACACCGGCCGATACAAGGTACTCGCGAGATACCGTTCGTACCACGGCGGAACCGACACCGCTATCAACCTCACCGGTGACCCGCGACGGTGGCCCAACGACTACGGCAACAGCGGTGTCGTCCACTTCGCCGGCCCGTTCCTCTACCGGTCGCAATTCCATGCCACGACCGAGCACGAGGAGTGCCAGCGTGCTCTCGAATCACTCGAGCGCACAGTGCAACTGGAAGGCCCGAGCACCATCGCTGCGATTGTCCTCGAATCCGTTCCTGGCACAGCAGGAATCATGGTTCCGCCAGCCGGCTACATGCGGGGCGTACGCGCGATCTGCGATCGCTACGGCATCATCCTCATCGCCGACGAGGTGATGGCCGGCTTCGGCCGGACCGGACACTGGTTCGCGATCGACCACTTCGGAGTGATACCCGATCTGATCACCTTCGCGAAGGGAGTGAACTCCGGTTATGTTCCTCTCGGCGGCGTGGCCATCAGTGCGGAGATAGCGGCGACCTTCGCCGATAGGGCGTACCCCGGTGGCCTGACCTACTCCGGCCACCCATTGGCGACCGCCGCAGCAGTGGCAACGATCAACGCGATGGAGGACGAGCAGATCGTCGATAACGCTGCTCGTATCGGGAACGAGGTGCTCGGGCCCGGCTTGCGAGACTTGGCGACCAAACACCCCTCCGTCGGTGACGTACGCGGTCTCGGTGTCTTCTGGGCCATCGAGCTCGTCGCCGATCGCACTACCCGCGAACCGCTGGCCCCCTACGGCACCAGCAGTCCCGCGATGGCCGCGGTGATCGCCGCGTGCAAAGCGAACGGCATCCTGCCGTTCGCAAACTTCAACCGAATCCACGCTGTGCCTCCGTGTACGGTCAGCGACACCGAGGTCGTCGAAGGCCTGAAGGCCCTCGACGCCGCCCTCGACGTCGCGGATTCACACATCGTCTCCTGACCCATCGGTCAGCACGCTGGTTCGTCCCGCGATCAACGGTGCCCGCGGGACGAACACGCATCACTGCTGTAGGTGCTCGGCAAATCCTCCGTCGAGATCGACGTCTACGCCACAACGGGAACTACACCGAAGATCGCGTTCTACAGCAACGACCGGCCGGTCTCGCTCGAAGCGTTCTGCAGTTGGCCAGTTTCGACTTGGCATCACCGATCAACGGACCGTCACACTGGAACGCCGCGACGGGTTTGATCTGCTTCGACCACCAGTTCACCACCACCGCCCCACAGGGTTTGGACGAAGGCTCGGTACTCGGAAAGATCGACCCGCCGTGACCGACGCCGTGCGCGCCGTGTGGGCCGACTGAACCGAGCTCGACCGATTCGCCGTATTGATCCTGACCGCCGGACTCGGCTGGCGCGAGATTTCGTCCTGGGTGCTTACGGGCGGTACCTCGAACAAACCGATCTGCCGTTGAGTCTGTACCGCATCCAAGCGATCTTGCTCGACCACTCGAAGACTGCCCGCGCACTGGTCGACCTCTTTCACGCGCAGTTCGATCCCGCACTCACAGATGACCCCTCCCGCCGCACGAACCTCGTCGAGCAGTGCCTGAGCGCCGTCGAATAGCGGCTCAAGTGATTCGCAATCTCTACGTGGACACAGTGTTTCGTGGGTATCGGGTTGATCACCACAACCATGCGGACGAATTTCTACCGCGACGGCGGAGTCGGAGAGCAGCGGCGCGCCACCTGTCGTTCAAATTGTCACCGGAATTGATCGACGAGCTCCCCCATTCGCGCCCGAAATACGAGATCGACGTCCGCTCCCCCGGCACCGAAGGTGTGCACCCACGGTTCGGGTCGTTGGCACGCGGCGGGCCGCGCTGGTCCGGTCACCTCTACGATTTTCGAGTCGAAGTGCTCGGCCTGGCCACAACTCAGTCGGTCAAGAACGGCGACGTCGCCTCAGGAGAGCCTGCCGCCCCCTTATCGTCCGGCGATCCGGCTTGCTATTCCTGCGTAGACGCTGTTGCGGCGGAGGCGTGCGGCTTGTTCCCGACGGTCTGCTTCGCGGTAGAGGGAGTACACCGTCCGGGTGCCGATCCACCGCAGGGGCTCGACTTCCCAATTGCGCCTGTACTCGTGACCGACCCAAGGAAGTGCGGTCAACTCGGTGTCCTGCGACAGGACGAGGTCACGCAGCGTTCGGCCGGCGAGATTCGACGTCGTCACCCCGTTGCCGACATAGCCACCGGCCGTTCCGAAGCCTGATTCCGCGTCGTATCGGACGTACGAGGACCAGTCGCGGGGCACTCCGAGTACTCCACACCATGCGTGTGCGATACCGATGTCGGACAAACTCGGGAAGTATGCGTGCAGGAGTGACACCAGCGATCGCACAGTGGACTCTTGTGGCTGACCGTCGACGTCGATTCGTGATCGGTACCGATAGGGCACACCGCGCCCGCCGATTGCAATTCGTCCGTCTGCGGTACGTTGTGCATAGCAGTATGCGTGCGCGCTGTCGCCCATCAATTCGTTGCCGGACCAGCCTATTCGATCCCACTGGGAGGTTGTGAGCGGATCGGTGACGATCATTGCACTGTTCAGAGGCAACAGGGTTCGCTTCTGCCCTGCCAGCGATCCGGTGTATCCCTCCAAGCACGAGAGCACGATCGGCGCACGCACCCGCCCTCGGTCGGTGGTCATCATGCCGGGCTCGATCGATTCGACCGCCGTGTTCTCGTAGATGTCGACGCCGAGTCCGGCCACCAGCTCGGCCAGGCCGAGAACCAATTTCGCGGGCTGCGCCCGTGCACCGTGCGCGAACCACGCACCCGAGGTCGCCCCGTCGACCCGGAGTCGATCGTTCAGCTCGGACGAGGACAGGGACCAGATATCTTCTGCGGCTGTGCCCCAGAGTTTCTCGTGTTCGAGGTGTTGACTCAGCCGCTCGTCCTGCGCTGGTCCGCGGGCCACGGAGAGGATGCCGCTCTTGACGATGTCCGCATCGATTCCCTCGCGTTCGGCCACCTCGATTATCTCGTCGATGGACCGTTGCATGGCGGCCTTCATGGCCAAAGCCTGTGGTCGGCCCATGGATTCGGGTGGCGCCGAGAAGTGATCCGTCAACCAGCCGCCGTTGCGCCCGGACGCGCCGAACCCGGCGAACCGCCGTTCCACGATGGCGATGCGCAGCTCAGGGCGGGCCTTCGCGAGGTAGTACGCGGTCCACAGTCCGGTGTACCCCGCGCCCGCGATCGCGACATCGACGTCGATGTCTCCGCGAAGCGGATCCCAAATCGGAGCGTCTCCGATACTGTTGTACCAGTGTGAGATTCGGCCGTTCGTTCGCGCAAAGCTGCGTTCGGAGTCCATCACGAATCGAACCCCAGACCCAGTGCGTCCATGGTGCGCAAGAATGTGTTCCGTTCGCCTCGACGATGATCTGCACGATCGAGTGCCCACCGAGTCATGTTGATACCGATACCTGCCGCCGGTTCCGGCGGGAAGGGCAGTGGCTTCTTGCGTACGATATCGAGCTGAGTCAGTTCGGTGTCAGTCCCGGACATCAAGTCCACGAGCACCTTTGCCGCAAACCTGGTCGCGCCCACACCCAAACCGGTGAAGCCGGCCGAATACACCACGCGTCCATGGCGCGCTGTTCCGTAGAACGCCGAAAACTGAGTAGATGTGTCGATCACTCCGGCCCACCGATGCGTGAATTCGATGTCCGCCAATTGCGGAAACGTCGCGAGGAAGTGCGACGCCAACCGCCGGTAGCTGTCGGTGCGGTCCTCGTATTTCGGCGATATTCGCCCACCGAGATGGTAAATCGCGTCGTATCCGCCGTACAGAATACGATTGTCCGCACTTAACCGGCTGTAGTGAAATTGGTTGGCCATGTCGGTCAGTCCCTGCCGGTGCTTCCAGCCGATGGCAGACATCTGATCGTCCGAAAGCGGCTCGGTCATCAGCACATAGTCGTACACCGGCACGGTGAAGGCGCTCTTTCGCTTCAGCAGACCGGGAAAGATATTCGTAGCAAGCGCAATTCGATCGCACGAGACAACAGACCTCGCCGTCGAGACGGTGGCGCGGCCCGTGCGAGGAGTGTCGAGTCCGACAACTCTCGAGTGTTCGTGAATCCGAACTCCCAGTCCCACCGCAACCCTGGCAAGTTCCTTCACGAGTTTGGCGGGGTGCACCAACGCGCAGTGATCTCGCTCCCACACACCACCGAGAAACAGTGGACTGTCGATCTCACGGCGGACACCTTCCGCAGTCATGGCCGCGCCGATCTCGTCGAGCCAGGGCAGTTGGTGCTGCTCGACTGCCGCCGTGAGAGTTCCCGTCCGTTCCCACTGGCAGTCGAGTCTCAACTCGTGAACGTCGCGTTCGAATTCGTCGAGGTTCTCGGTGCCGAGTCGGTGCAGCGAGTCGTACTCTGTTGGCCAGCGGGAGCGACCGTTTTCTTCGCCGTGTGTGACGGAGGCTTCACAGAAGCCGCCGTTGCGCCCGGACGCAGCCCACCCGAGGGTCTCGCCCTCCAGAAGAAGGACATCGAGTGCGGGATTCTCACGCTTGGCCAACAGTGCGGTCCACAGACCCAGATACCCACCCCCGATCACGACGAGGTCGGCCGTCGCGGCCGTGGTGAGCGCGGGATAGGAGGACGCTGGCTCGACGTCGTCGAGCCAGAAGGCCTTGTGTCTGGACCCCCGTAGTGCGCGATCGACGCGGCGGGGATCAGGTGCATTGATTTCGTAAGCGGTGCTGTGCGCGGTCGAGTGGACCATCGCTGCTCCTTCGGTATTCGAGGTCGCGCTGTACCCGGTGCCTCGATGAAATCCATCGAGGCACGCTCAATACTGCCTGTTCGGGCACGGCGACTGCGTCGACAGACTGTAGGGTTTCTCACCAGAACAGCGACAATGTGTCATTTTCCGAAAAGTGAGAACGCGAGATGCCATTCCCCACCGTCAGCGACGTGGTGAACATGTCCTCGGTTCTTCCCGGCGGACCGGTCGTGCTTTCCGGTAACCAATGTCTGGACAACGAGGTTCGGTGGGTGCACACCACCGAACTTGCCGATATCGCAACCCTACTGCGCCGCGGTGACCTGGTTCTGACCACGGGTTCGCACCTTCCGTCCGACGACACGGCGCTTGCGGAGTTTGCATGCAGTCTCGCTGACGCCGGGTGTTCAGGTCTGATCGTCGAACTGGGGCGACGCTGGCGCAACAGTCTGCCGGAATCGCTCGTCGAGGGATGCGAGGTGTCGAACCTACCGCTCGTCGCCTTGACCCGCGTTGTTCGCTTCGCTGCAGTCGCGCAGGCCGTCGGCGAGAGGATAGTGGACGGTCAGCTGGCCGACCTCCGGGACGCCCAGCGGGTGCACGAGGTGTTCACCGAACTCAGTTTCACCAGTTCGGGGCAAACGGAAGTGCTCGCGGCCGTCCACCGGTTGTCGGGCTGTCCGGTTGTTATCGAGAACGAACAGCATCGGCCCCTCGATTTTCTCGCCGATCCTGGAAGTGCAAGCGGGTTTCTCGATCACTGGCAACGCAGGTCGTCCCAAGTATCGATCGCGGCAAGAACGGGGTGGGATGCCACGAACGGGTGGCTCGTTACCCGGTTGGGCCCCGACGGTCAATCCTGGGGGCGACTCGTCATCGGCTCGTACCTCGAACCGTCTCAGCGGCTGGTAGCCGTCGCCGAGCGCGCCGCCGCTGCACTGGCCTTACAGCGTTTGAACGCCCAGCACCACCACTCGGCGGCGCGCCGAACACATCACGAATTGATCCACGGTCTACGAACGCGCGCGATGACCGACGATCTGATCCAGCGATGCGCCCTGGCCGACTTCCCTGTCACCCGGCGCCAGTTTGTCGGAATGACTGTTCGCCAGTGGGCCCCCGGTGGGGCGGCCGGACTCGACGATGTTCTTGCCCACGTCGTGCGTGCCGCACACGCAGTCGCCGCTCCGGCGCTGGTCTGCGAGGAGCAAGGTGGCGTTCTGATTCTGCTGTCCCTCGCCGTTCTCGCCGACGCCGATACGGTGGTCGACAACCTGGGATCGCGTCTGCGCAAGTATCACGACGCCCTCGTTGCTGCCGGACGCACGACGCTGATGTACGACGAGATAGATCGAAGCCTGACCGAGGCCAATCAAGTTGCCGACGCCGTCCCTACGACCGGTGCCGCAACCGACAGTACTGTTGTCGTACACAGACTTTCAGACCTCCACATTCGAGGACTGATTGGCCTGTTGGCCGGAGACACCAGACTCGACGCGTTCGTCGGCCGCGAGTTGAGTCCCTTGCGTCGGCACGACGCACAGGCAGGTGCCCGTAAGAACGGTACGTTGATGCCCGTTGTGCGGGCTCTGCTTCGACATCCCGTGAGCAAGAGCAGCGCTGCAGCCAGTCTGCACCTGTCCCGGGCGGCGTTCTATGACCGGCTGGCTCGAATCGAGCGCCTACTCGGAGTCGATCTGGACGATCCTGAAGTGCGAACCTCGCTCCATGTGGCTCTGCTAGCCGACGAAATGTCGGATTCTTTGAGCGATTGACGACAAACCGATGCCTGTGTGTGGAAATCGATGACGGACCATTGGGGTATGCAACGACTACTCGATACGGCCGTTCCTCTAGCCCGTACCCCGATAGCTACCGAATTGACGGTCTCGGGCGCGCCGGAGGCCGGTTTCCGTGCGCTCACCGCGGTCGCGGGAACCGAAGTGGGCGTGTGGGAGATGACGCGAGGCGTCGCCAGAGATATCGAAGTGGACGAAGTCTTCGTGGTGCTGTCCGGGGCTGCGTCGGTGAAGTTCGAGAACGGCGACACCATCGAGCTCTCCCCAGGCGTTGCAGTTCGTCTGCGAGAGGGAGACAAGACCACGTGGACGGTCCACGAGACCCTCAGAAAGCTCTATCTCACCTAATCGCGTTCAGCACCATCCAGGGCGCACCACACGGGAAGAACCGAACATGACCGATACAATCAAGAACTACGTGAATGGCACACTCGTCGACTCGGCTTCGTCGACATTCCTCGATCTCGTCGATCCGGTCACGGGATCCGTGGACGGAGTCGTTCCAGTGTCTCTTCCGTCCGAGGTCGACGCCGCGTACGCCGCGGCGGCGCGGGCATCACTGAGCTGGAAGCGGCTGCCACCGAGCGCACGCCAGAAGTACCTACTCGACATCGCCGACAGTGTTGCGCAGCGCAGAGACGAACTGGCCGAACTTCAGTCGAGGGATACCGGCCAGCAGGTTCGGCATATCCTCTCCGAGGAAATTGATCAGGGCGTGGACCAGCTTCGATTCTTCGCAGGCGCGGCGCGGCTGCTGGAAGGAAAGTCCAGCGGTGAGTATCTTGCTGGACACACCTCGAGTATCAGGCGTGAGCCCATCGGTGTCGTAGGTCAGGTGACGCCGTGGAATTACCCGTTCGCTATGGCGATTTGGAAGATCGCACCTGCGCTCGCCGCTGGAAACACGATCGTCCTCAAGCCGAGTGAGACCACTCCTCGGTCAACTGTGTTGCTCGCCGAAATCGTCGGGGACATCGTCCCCGCGGGTGTATTGAACGTCGTCAACGGAGACGCTACTACCGGCCGAGCGCTCGTCGAACACGGCGCGGCAGGACTCGTGGCTATCACGGGCTCGGTCCGTGCAGGTGTCGAAGTTGCTTTGTCTGCAGCACAGTCGGTCACACGAGTGCACCTCGAACTGGGGGGGAAAGCTCCTGCTGTCGTGTGGCCCGACGCAGACCTGCCCGCGGCAGCTGCGGCGATCGCGGGGGCTGCATATTTCAACGGTGGCCAGGACTGCACGGCAGCGACCCGAGTGATCGTGCACGAGAGCGTGCACGACGAGTTCGTGGAACTGCTTGTTGCTGAGGCCGCCTCGACGACTCCCGGGCATCCGGCCGACACAGCCGACTACGGTCCGCTGAACAACGAGAGTCACTTCGAGAAGGTGCGCAGTTTTTTCGTCGGCGTTCCCGAACACGTCACGGTGCGGATCGGCGGCCATCGGGTGGGCGAACAGGGATACTTGTTCGCCCCGACGGTCATCACCGGTGTGAAGCAGGATGACCGGCTGGTACAGGAAGAGGTCTTCGGACCAGTGTTGACCGTACAGAGGTTCGACACCGCGCAGCAGGCACTCGGGTTCGCGAACGGTGTGCCCTACGGTCTCGCTGCCAGCGTCTGGACCAAGGATCACGGCACCGCCGAGTTCATGACGAGAGAGCTCGATTTCGGATGTGTGTGGATCAACACCCACATCCCGTTCGTATCCGAAATGCCGCACGGCGGCTTTGGCGTATCCGGATACGGCAAAGACCTCTCGGGCTACGGTTTCGACGATTACACGCGGATCAAGCACGTCATGAGCGCACACTACTGACCCCGAACACACCGCAGGCCCTGACTCATTTCAGAGATAGGGCCTGCGGTGTCGGGCATCTATCTCAGTACAAAGAACCTGATACAGATCTGGCCGTCCTCGTCACGAGCCATGCCGATGAACTGGTTCTCGGCCAACCAGCGATATTGCGGCGCATCCGTTTGCATCACCGGTGCGGTGCGGAAGTAGTACTTGCTTTCGGGAATGTTCTCGCCGTCCTCCATGCGACGCTCCAACTCTGGGTCGGCTCGGTAGTAGCCGCGGTTGAGTATGTCGATCACAGCTCCGTCGTCGGTTTGCAGGAGGTATCTCGCTTCGAGTGTGGTGGTGTCACCGCGCTTGACGGACCAGTCGGCTCCCAGGGCCAGGACGATTCCGTTGAGTAGCGGCCCATCGACCGTTCCGCCGGTGATGGGAGTGACATGCAGCTGCTCGTCCGCGCCTCGGCCGACGTGCCAGCCGTCGTCGACCGACACTCGTGCTTCGAAAGCGAACTCGAGAACAGGCGTCATGAATTCTGCGTTGGTCATTTCTGCTGTGCCTTCGTGGATGTGGTGGGTGGTAGGTCGGCTGCGTCCACTGTGTGCACGATCAATCGCGCTCCCCGTGCACCGCCGAGCTCGAGCGACTGAGTGGTCGTCGCGACAGTCGTTGCTGTCCAGGGTGATTCATCGGTACCCGGCTGAGGTATGAACTCTGGAAAGTCACTACTGCAGACGTGGAGTCGCAATGCGTGGCCGACGTCCAAGGCGTAGCCCAGCTGACCCATATCGATGCTGATCGGTGTGCTGTCCGTGGTGTCGAGTATGCGCACTTGGCCGCGCGCAATTCGAGTCTGCTTACCGTCGCTGCTGAGGTCGTACAGTCGAGCGAAAACATCTGTGGCGGGGCCGGTGCTCGATACGTTCGCTTCCAGCGACACCGCGCCCACCAGGTACAGTGCTGCATCCCGGATCGGGGAGGTGAAGACCAGGACGTCTGCTCTGGCTGCGAGGGCGCGTTCGTCCGGGAGCTCCTCGAGGAAAGCAAACGGGTTCTCGGCCGTCGATGGCACCAGATTGTCGGGATCGTGCACCCAATCGGCGGTACGGGCAAGTGAATCGGGAACCGAGGACAGAAGGGAATCGGCGTCGAGGTAGAGGTCCAAAATCTTCGTGTTCGGGGGTGGCCAGGATGCGCTTTCTCTGATGCCGGCGGTGTTCGCGAGGTTCCACCGAACCTTGGGGATCGACGATGCGGGAGCAAGGCCGCGCACGAAGACATCGAAGAACTCCAGCGCAGGGTCCAGGTAACGCGGCAGCATCTCGGCACGCTGCTGTGGACTGTTGTCCAACGGCAACTCGAACCGGTTGTTCTCGTGATCGATGGACTCGATCATCAGGTACTCGTTGTGTGCCCACGCGGGTCGCTTCTGTATCTCCGCGTGATCACGCCACGACCATGGAGCACAGTTGTCCCACCATCCGATGGTGTTCAATACTGGAACCGCCGGTGCGTCGAACGGGCTTCCATTCGGAAAGCGTCGCAGCACAACGGGTTGCGGATACCACAGATCGAACGACGGCGACCGTGCACCCACCTGCCGCTGAAAGCTCTCGAGATCGTCGATGTACGGGCGGGTCGACCAATCGGGCTCCCACTCGTAGGTGTCCGCAGAGTGAAAATGGGTCAAGGGGTACATCAGAATGATCGACATCTCGACATCGGAGGTGTTGGCACCTGGGGCCGCAACGGGTAACTCGCCCAGACCTGTTCCGGTCACTCGTGGGGCGATGGCTTTGAGCGCGGGGTGCCGAGACGATACCGCCGCCCACTGGGTGTACCCGTAGTACGAGTCTCCCCACATCGCGACGGTGCCGTCGGACCACGGCTGCTGGGTAATCCACTCGATGGTGTCGTATCCGTCGTACACCTCGTTGACGAAGAGCAAGGACTCGCCCTCGGACCGAAACTTTCCCCTGACATCCTGTGCTACGACGTGGTAACCGCGCTGCACCATGTAACGAGCGATGTCGGCTATGAACGTGTACTCGCCGTTCTTGTCGTACGGGAGTCGGATCAGAATCGTCGGTGCCAGAACTGTGTTCTGCGCGACGCTGTAGTGGTCCGTGGCCAGCCGAATACCGTCCCGCATGCGCACGTCGTAGGTGGTGGCGTCGTCCGGCACAGGGCCTGGCGTCACCGATGTGTAATCGATAGTCACGGTTCTACTTTCGCGAGTTCGGAAGTGTATTCGAGTCGTTCGCGCCTGCCGTGGTGGTAAACGCGTGATCGGTCGATCGTCGCTGCGGAATCCAACCCGGACGCGGGATCGATTCGATCAGAAGCTGTGTGTAGGGGTGTTGTGGCGCGGCAAGAACGGATTCGGTCGGTCCGCTTTCGACTATGGCCCCGTGCCGCATGACGATCACGTTGTCGCACACCTGCCGAACGACAGCGAGGTCGTGCGAGATGAACAGGTAGGCGATTCCGGTGCTCGCCCTGATGGTGTCCAACAAGCGAAGGACCTGCGCTTGGATGGCCACATCGAGCGCCGCCACTGCCTCGTCGAGAATGAGCAGGTCCGGCTCGGCTGCCAGTGCGCGAGCTATGGCGACGCGTTGGCGTTGTCCACCCGAAAGGTCTCGTGGCAGTGCGTCGGCCATCCGGTCGTCGAGCCCAACCTGGTCCAACAATTCGTCGACGCGGGACCTGCGTGCCTCTGCGCCCCGTTCGGAATGCAGACGCAGGCATTCGTCGATGCAGTCTCGGACCTTCTGCCTTCTGTCGAGGGATTGATAGGGATCCTGAAAGACCATCTGAACCTGTCTGCCGCGGCCCCGCCGTTGGTGACGCGACGCCCACCGAGTCGGGGTCCACTCCGAGCCACCGACTGCAATGCTGCCCGCTGATGCACGTTCCAAACCGACGATGATCCGGCCGATGGTCGATTTGCCGGAACCGGACTCACCGACAACGGCGAGCGACGAGCCTTGTTCGACCGAGAACGTCACGTCGTCGACAGCGACGAAGTCCCCGCTCGAGCCGAGTCCATCCGAGGCCGTGCGGAACCGTTTCACCAGACCGTCGACTTCCAGAATTGGCCGACTCATGCCACACCGTCTTTGGGGCTGAAGGGGACGCGTGCGTCGAGAAGCTGCCGCGTATAGGGGTGCGTGGCCGCACGGCCAGGGTCCCGGGCGTCGAGTTTCTCGACCACGCACCCGTCTTTCATCACCGCGAGGCTGTCACACACCGCAGAAGCGAGATCGAGATCGTGGGTTATGAACAACATCGCAAGTCCGCGCTCGCTACGAAGTTCGCTCAGAATGGCCGCGACTTCTTCCTGCGTGGTGACATCGAGGGCCGTCGTCGGTTCGTCGGCCAACAGCAACCGCGGTTCGATGGCGAGCGCCGCCGCGATCATGACTCGTTGAAGCATCCCTCCCGACAGCTCGTACGGGCGCTGTCGCAATCGCCTCTGCGCGCCCGCGACTCCGACATCGTCGAGCAATGCTGTCACTGTCGCGGTTGCCTCGCGTCGACACTTCCCATGATTGGTCACCAAACCTTCGACGAGAAACTCGCCGATGGTCTGCAACGGGTTTATATAAGCGCGAGGATCCTGGAATACCATCGCGACATCGTGGGAGCGAAACCGACGAAGCTGCGTCCTGTCCAGCGTCAGCACATCGTTCCCACCGAACAGAATTCGGCCACGCGTCACTGCGGACGGCGGAAGCAGCCGAGTGATACACCGAGCCGTCATGGACTTTCCGGAACCCGATTGACCTACCAGACCAAGGCTTTCACCGGCTCCGATGGTCAAAGACACCTTGCGGAGAATCTCCACGGTATCTGTCCCTGCGCGTACCTCGAGCTCGAGGTCGATGATCTCGAGTACCGATCCTTCGGTCATGCTTGTTCCACCTCGAAGTGTTGAGCGACTCGGTCGCCGATCAGGTTGACGGACACCACCACGACGACGACCAAGATGGATGCGTAGAGCGATTGCTCGAGATGTCCTCCGAGGATCGAGGACTGTCCGTCCGAGATCATCAGGCCCCAGTCCGAGCTCGGTGGCTGCTGGCCCAACCCCAGGTAGGAGATGGCGGCCAGATCGAGTAGTGCGTATCCGAAGGCGATGGTGGCTTGCACCATGATCAATGGAGCCAGATTGGGCAGAAGATGTTTGAGGCAGATGGAGAACGTGCCGGCTCCCTGAACGTAGAGCGCGTCGATGTACGGCAAATTCGATTCGCGCAGAGCCGCCGAACGCAGTACTCGCGCTACGACCGGAACGTACGTGACCGACAGCGCGACCACAGGAGCCGCCAACCCGGTACCGAAGATTGCCACCGCGAGTATCGCCAGGATCAACCCGGGGAAAGCGAACAGGATGTCGAGGACTCTGCTGACCAACGAGTCGTACCAACCCCCGGTCCACGCGGCAGAGATTGCGAGAGCGGCACCTACTGCCGTCGCAATGATCACGACGATCAATGGTGCGAGCAACGTCGGCCGAGCACCGTACAGCAGCCGGGAGAGGATGTCCCGACCCGTCTGATCGGTGCCTAGCCAATGCTCCCAGGATGACCCCGCGAGGGCATTCGACAGGTCGATGGTACTGGGGTCGTAGGGTGCCAGGGCCGGTCCGAACACTGCCAACACCACTGCCAAGCCGAGGACGAGTCCCGCTGCGATCGTCACGCTGTCGAACGATCCGGCACTGGCGCGTAGCTTCGACTTCTTCCGACCGGACAGTACTTGTGCCACGCTCACGACCGTGACCCCCTCGCAATGCGAGGATCGATCGCCACGTTCGTGACGTCGACTATCATGTTGACAGCGACGAACGCGACAACCATGAACAAGCAGATTATCTGCACGACTGGTAGATCCCTTCGATTGGCTGCATCGACCAGCAGCGATCCGATTCCGTTGATTCCGAATGCTCGTTCGGCCACGGCAGTTCCTGCAAAAAGTCCGGCAACGGTAATCCCCGACACCGACAGAATCTCACTCGACGCATTTCGCAGTACGTGCCGAAACACAATCAACCGCTGCGGGATTCCGCGGCTACGGGCAGTTTCGACATGCTCGGAAAACATCTGAGACCGCATCGATGCGCGGGTGATGCGAGAGACGAAGGCCAAGTACGCAACCGCCATCGCCACTGCAGGCAATGTCAGATGCCACAGCTTGTCGACGAGGCCCTCGCCTGTTCCGTAGACCGGAAACCACGGTAGAACCCGAGAGAAGATGAAGATCAACACGATGACGACGACGAAGGTCGGGACTCCCATGAGAACGGACGTCACGACGTTGATTGTCTTGTCGACGGCTCTGGAACTCAAAGACGCGACGACTCCTGATCCGACGCCGATGACGATGATCAGAAGTGCCGAGTACGCCACCAGTAGCAACGTGGTCTCCAGGCGCGGCGCCAGCAACCCCCAGATATCGGAGCGGTACACGAACGAGGTACCCAAGTCTCCGTGGGCCGTCGAGGTCAACCAGTGCCAGTAGCGGGCCAGCAGTGGATCGTCTAGTCGAAACTGAAAACGGATGGCGGCCAATGCATCAGGGTTCGGCGTCGTTCCGCCCACCATGGCGGCCGCTGGGTCCCCCGGTGCCAATGCGACCGATGCGAAGATCACGAAACTCGCGATGAACACGGTGGCCAGCACAACGATCAACCGGCGAGAGAGTGAAGAAAGGACTGTTCTCATCACTTGCCTCCGAGGTTCAGTGCCCACGGTGAATTGATGTATGCAATGGACACTGTTGCTCCGGTGAGATCGTCGTTCAGATACAGCGTCGAGAACTGTTGGGCGAGCGAGACCTGCAGTCGAGCCTTGGCGAATCTGGCTTGAGCTGAGACGAACTCCCGAGCCGACTCCTGGGGGTCGCGCGCCATCCGGGCTGCGGCGAGGTCCTCCGTCACCACGGGATCGTCGTAGCCGGACCAGTTGTACAGGCCCTCAGGCCTTGCGAATTCCGTTGCGTAGGTGAGGACACCGGGGGTATCGACGTAGCCGATCGTTCCCACGAAATCTATCCCGTCGCGGGCTTCCGGCGAGTAGAAGAGGTTCGCAAAGTCGGTGGCCTGCATCTGGCGAATGCTGATGTTCAATCCGATTGCACGAGCGGCCGACTGCACGATCGTCGCTGCCGTCAGACTCGCCTGCTGACCGGCTTGCACTGCGTAGACGAGGTCGGTGCGGTCCAACGACACCGTCGACATCAGCCGCTTCGCCTCATCCAAGTCGTACCTGCCAGGTTCGAGCGCGTCGTAACCTTCCTGGTAGACGTCCGCTGCGTCCATACCGGCGAACGCAAATGGTGGTGTGAATGTGGCGAGCGGCTCGCCGTATCCACCTAGCGCCGTGGCAATGTACTGCCTTTTGTCGATGGCCAAGTCCAACGCCTCGCGAACCACAGGATCAGCCGCCGGGCCTTCCGACGTCGTAGGTCCGAAACTCAACGACGCGGTGCCGGGTCCGAAGTAAACCGACCCCTTGTTGGATCCCCGAAGAATGTTGATGCTGGCGTTCGGGATCGTATATGCACCGTCCACTTCGCCCGAGGCGAGAGCAGTGGTCAAAGTCGAATCATCGGGGATGAACTCGAAATCCAGGTTGGCTACTTTCGGAACAATTCCTTGCCAGTAATCTTCGTTGGCCTTGGTGGCGATCTTGTCGCCCGGCCGCCAGTAATCCAATTCGAACGGGCCGGTGCACATGAGTCCACCGTCCGGTGTACCCACCGATTCACCTTCGTCTTCGACGTACTGCCGTTGCTGTAAGGCACCGGCCGGTGATGCCAGTGCATTGAGGAACTGTGAGTCGTGCGCGGAAAACTGGACCGTCACCTCGTTCGGGCCGCTCGCATCCACGGTGACCACGTTCGTGTACGCGGACGAGTACACTGATTCCCCTTCGGGATCGAGGTTGCGCGACATGCTGTACGCCAGGTCCTCGGCGGTTGCAGTAGTACCGTCCCAGAATCGGATATTGGGCCGCAGATCGATGACGAATGTGGTGTCGTCGACCCACTGCGCACTGTTTGCCAGATTGGGAGCGACCGAGAAGTCCGGCTCCAGGCGCATCACGTTCTCGCACAAGTTCGACTCAACGGTGTTGGACGCGTCGTCGCCGATCTTGATGGGGTCTAGGCTCGTCGGTTCACCGGACGGCAACCCCCAGGTGACGTGGTCGACCGGTGTGGAACCGGGCGGAGTTGTCAGGATCAGGTCAGCAGGGGTGATCGGTTCCTCCTGCTGACTCGCATCCGCGCACGACGCCAGGACTGCCAGAGACAGAATCACGCCCATCGTCACGGTCGTTCTCTTCGAGATCATTGAGCTTTTCTCCTAGCGAGGGCATCAGCGGTGGGTAAGCAGCGTCTGCACTCGGCCTTCTCCCGATGAACGACGCGACCGCACGTGCGCGGATTGGCCCGTGATGTGAGCTGCATCATGTAGCTGGTTTCGAACATAGGTCGCGCGGGTGTTAATAGTCAATAGTGACTAACAATGGTCTTCTGAACGCAACACCGTCGTCATCAGCCGTAACATCGAGACGCCAACGTGGTAGCTACACACCACTTCGTCGACAGTGAAAACCGGGAGACCATCGATGGGCAGGCCCAACCTGGCTGATACGCGGAGGGAGGAGATTCTCGAATCGACGGCGCGCTGCATCGCCATGTATGGGTTTTCGGCGACTACTCTGTCCAAAATTTCCGAAGAGTCCGGTATGAGCCGTGGCCACATCCGCCACTATGTAGGCAACCGTGATGAACTGATGAAGGAATTCACTCACTGGCTGCTTGGTCAGCAGGAAGATCAAAGCCGGCGGATCCAGGAGCATCCAGATTTCGAGTCCGTCGCATCGATGCTCGACTACTTGTTCGGTCCGGAACTCTCCGACTCCAACGACGACAATACGATCATTCTGGAATTGCTGAAGGCCTCCAGAACGGACGAAACTCTTCGCGGTGCCTTGTTTTCCGAGTATGGACGGATGCAGGAATCGATTCGAGTGACTCTGGAATCTGCAGTGCCACATGCCTTACCTTCGCTCCTGGACGCCACCGCGTATTCACTTCTCAGCATCGCCCTTGGAAACGCGTTGCTGAGCGATCTGAACCCCGAGAACAACTCCGACGACATCGTCAGAACTGCAGGCGAACAGATCGTCACCGCGCTGATAGCGGCGTCGAGTATGCGCGGCTGATCCGAGAAGCCAAGTAGTCAGTCGACCGAGAACCGACAAAAGGCGCGGTAATCGACTGGACTCATATGGGCAGGGATGGCGTAGTTGTGGTGCAACCTATTCACGCGCGCGCAGTTCGAGAACAATGATCTAACCGTTCACCGCGGACCAGGTACGTCTGCTCGACGCGTCGACGCGAATCTGTACCCCGGTTCCGCACGGACCGTCATAGTCAGCAGTTACCGCACCGTCAGAGATCTTGACCTGAGCGCGCGGTCGTCTAGCGGGTCTGGTTCGCGCCGCGAGCCGTGAAATCTATCTTCTTAGGCTCAGGTCGTCGACCGAAGTCGACGGTATTAAAGGCGGATTGCCGACTAGAGCCACAGGCTCATGCTGCTCTGTGGCTCCCGACGACGGTACGAGTAGCAACTACTCGGCGAGCTTGGCGATCGACTGCGCCCACAGGAAGTACTTGTTGCGTCCGAATCGCCGATGGTCTTGATGTTGAACGCGGCCTTGAGATGCTCGGCATCGCCCGGGCTGACGCCCTGCAGTGCCTCGACGGGTGCGTCGACGAGCTCGGTGAGCGGCTTGTCTTCGTATGCTTTGTCGAGCTTGTCAGCGATTCCAGCCATGGAGGTGCCTCCTTGCGTCTCGGATAGCGGCCGGTTCGGCCGCCGCCACTGGAGGGTACGGAATTCCGCTGGGAGCAGGCTGTCCACTCGTGCCAGAACCGACGACGCTCGACGGACAAGGTCTCTCACTGGCAAACCGGTTTTCGAGACCCAGGTCATCGTGGAAGCGGAGAAAAGCGGCAGCTGCGTGCAGGGCTTGCTGACCTCGAGTCCGGCCTGTCGTGTAAAGAGCCCAGGCGTAGAAACGATCGGTCAGTGTCGTGTACACAGCCCCCGACTGATGGCACTGTGTTCGCCATGAGTGAGCAGACTGGACGCCTCGTCAATTCCGAGCAGGTCGTTCTGATGATGGATTACGGACAGTTCTACCTTCGAGGCGGCCTCGCCGACGGCGAGAACGAATACCCCCTACTCGAACAGGCGTTGGCCAACCAACCGAATGCCGGTGACGGTCAGACAATGGTGGTCTTGAGCCCTCACCAGAACAACTTCGAGATGCAGATCGATGTCGAGGTGTTCACCGCGCGCCCGCCGATCGATGACGATCAGTGGCAACAGATCATCGAAGACCACCTCGACATCGGTCCGGACGGCGTCTTGCAGATCGATTCGCCCACCACGTCCCCGGTGGACTGCGTTGTCCCGCCCGGCAGTTATCTCGTTCAGGTCAGCGGTCGTGGTTTCGTGAACTATGGGTGGCCCGGGGGAACGACACCCGGTGACGTGTGGCGAATCCGCCTGTGGCCCAATGACGGGACGGATGCTCGCGCAGCAATTCGGTGGGACATGCCAGGCTACGGCTTCCCCGAGAACGAACGCTCGATCGAGGGCGCTGCGGGGTCGACGTCTCACCCGGCCCCCTCGATCACCGACATCCACGGCGACAGTGCAGAGCCGGATTCCCAACCAGCCAAATGGATCACGGTCTTTCACGAGGACGGAACAACGCAACTGGTGAACCGGTCCGAGCTGAAACAGCAGGCACGAGAGCGCGAGTGGGCAGCGTGGGGAGGCGGCGAGCCTATCCACCACGTGCTCTCGTACAACGGTGGCCAGGAGCTCGCCCGATACGACCGAGCATTGGTGACATCGATCCTCGCAGTAGACGATCCCACCGCGCGCAGTATCGCCGCATGGTGCGCTCGTGCAGCGTTCGACTTCGCCGGCCTCTCGGACCGGCCCTGGGTGCGGCCGGCGCTCGACGCACTTGCTGCAGGTCAACCGCTGCCGTCACCGTTCGCGTCCTACGCCGAGATCGGCACGGTCTTCGCGCAACTCGGTGCGGACCGGGAATCGGAACTGGCGGCCGCAGACGATATCGACGACGACAGCGAGTCGGATTCGGTGGTGTACTCCGGATCGTACGAGCCGCTCGCAGACCGGCCGGACCCGTACGACATGGTGGTCGACGCGCCTTCCATGGCAGTCCCGGCCTTGTTCAGCGCGGTCGATGTCGATCCGTACAGGGCAGCGATCGAGACACTGGGACACTCATCGCACGCATACGCAGCACGTGCGGCGGAGCTCCACTCCCACCTGCGTTCTACATTTCCGATCTTGCAGAAGTCTGAAGACTGACGGTCATTGCCCCGGGGGTGCGCCGGGTAGCCGATGTCGAGGTCTGCCGCAGTCAGTTGTATCTGTCACCGGCAGTGCCGGTTGCAGTTCCACCGGACGCTACCTGTGCTCGGGGCGTTGTATTCGCAGCAGCATCAGCAGCTCTCGACGGCGGGTCGACTTCGGTTGGCGCAAGGTGTGTCCCGGTGACGCCTCTCCCCAGTCGTGTGAGCGGTGCCCAAGCTCGAGTAGTGCGAGGAAGTGTCGGGATCTGCGCCGAGCCCGCACGGTGCTCCCTGGGGGACTCAGGCTCCCGGGTGGGTAGCGCAGCACATCCTCGTGTCGACCTCCCGCTAGAAGGCCGCGCGCACAAAGGCTTTCGGGTAGTCGCGGGGCTGCGCCCGTGTCGAAGACCCGCTAGGTGTCGACAAACCGAGCGCCATGACTTTTCTTCTCCTTAACGAGACGAACCTTCAGGCTGGCGGATACCGTCGAACCACCGACAATCCGACAATTACCCCGAAAAGGAACTTTAGTGCTGACCTCACCGCGACCGTCCACGGTGCCCCGCCACCACCGCCTGGCCAGGCTGGCAGCATTGCCTGCACTCACTGCGATCGCCCTCGGAATGGTGCACGCTCCGGTCGCCTCCGCGCAGCCGGCCGCTGTGTGGGCAGTGTCCACCACCATCGACGTCGGCACAACTCCCACCCAGTTCGCATTCAGCCCCGACGCAACCCGCCTCTACGTCACAGCGGGTGACGGCTTCGACGTCATCGACACCGCGACCAACACTGCTATCGACAAGGTTTCCGTTCCGACGGTGGGCGGCATTGCAGTCGCTCCCGACGGCGCGATCTATGTGTTGGGTATCGATGGAACGGTGTCCGTCATCGATCCCGTCACCTACGCGACGATCGCTTCCGTCGACGTTGGAACCAACACCCTCGGCATGACAGCATCCGGTGATGCTGTGTACGTGACCAATCACGGCAACGAGTCCGTCGAGGTCATCGACACGACCACCAATACAGTCGACGCCACCGTGCCGGTCGGACAAAACCCCATCCAGGCAACTGCGCTCGATGGCACCGTCTACGTGACCAATGCCGGCTCCGGCACGGTCTCCGCCATCGACGCCGCCACGAACACCGTCATCGCGACCATCTCCGTGGGCGGGGTCCCGATCGGAGTGACGTCGGCGGCTGGGCGAGTCTATGTCGTCGAAGGGGTCAGTCAATCCGTTGCTGTCATCGATGGAACGAGCAACACCGTTGTCGAGACCATCCCTGTCGGCGGTGGTTCCCTGACCGGAATCGCCGCCACAGCCGACGGATCGACCGTCTTGGTGAACCAGTCCGACACCGATACCGTCGCCACCATCGACCTCGACGACCCCGCCGCTCGCCAATCCGTGACTGTAGGTGCACGACCAGGTGGTGCCATCGCCGCTCCCGACAACACCACCGCCTACATCACGAACGGCGCAGCCGCCTCGATCAGCGTGCTGACCACAGCAGATGCAGGCTGCACCGGCATTGCATGCATTCCCACAGGGTCCTTCGGCGGCTGATCGTGCCGCATCTCCCGGCGGCGCGATCGATCGTGTCGCCGGGAAGAGCACTGATCGCGGCACGCAGTGGTAGTCGAACCAGCTCGGGCCAGGAATGGATGACCTCACTGAGCGACACTGCGGACTCGAATCGGGCGAACGAAGTCGAGGCTCACAAGAGACCTGTCCCCACTGCGCTCTGTTCGCCCGACCAGCACCCGAGCGAGCTCGTCGCGCCTACCCTCGGCCTCGAATCCTCGACAACAGAATTCGATCGTCATGTTCCTCGGAACGACGTCGATACCGATCGGAGTCCTGTGAGGCGTTCCGTTCCTCGCGCGAATCGCGTCGGCTGGTCCATCGGTTGTCTGCTGGTGTGGTCAGAGCCAGGACGAGACTCCACCATGGTGCGAGCAGGTACCTCGTCGGCTCTGCGAGTACGAGTACGTCCCGTCCGAGCATTGGGCGGTTGCACCTGCCGGGGCAGACGGTGCCTGCACCGGCGAGTGCACGCAGTTGCCCGCGGAGTTGATGTACGAGTCTGCTCCGCACGATCCTCCTCCCCCGCCGGGATTCACGGTCGCGGCCTGCGGAGCGGGCAGAGGTGCAGGTTCGGGGGTGTAGACCTGCGGGGGTGCCGGGGCGGGAACCACGGCTTGTTCGATCTGAGGTTCTTCGGTCCAGGGTGCCGGTTCGGGCGCGGTGGTGATTATTGCTGTGGTGCCGGCTGCACCACAGGAGGTGAGAATCCCTGCGATGGCGTCGCGTTCGGCGTCGGTCACCCACAGCCGGTACTCGGCTTTGATTTGGACCTGTCGAGCGACGTACGTGCATCGATACTCGTGATTGGGTGGTAGCCACGTCGCTGCGTCCCCGTCGCCTTTGGCGGAATTGGTCGGGCCGTCGACGGCCTGCAGGTTACGGGGGTCGTTGGCGAGGTTGCGGAGTGTGCCCGAATCGAGCTGCTGGGCACCTTTCTGCCAGGCATCCGACAACGCAACGACGTGATCGATCTGCACCGCGGACGAGGTGTCCTCGCCGCGGGTAAATGCAATCGAGGTTCCGGTGTACGGGTCGGCGAGTACACCGGCGGACACCACACAGCCGCCGGACCGATCCGTGGTGACGATCGCGGTGAGGTCTCGCCGGAGAACATCGTTGCGGGTATCGCACCCGTTGTGTCCACCATCGACAGTGACGTCGTCGGACCAGCTCTGCCCGAACAGATCGCGGTCGTAGCCGGTCTTTGGTGCCCTACCTTTGACCTCGAGCGTGCCCAGTTGGGTCAACGCGGTGGTCGCTGCCGCGGGTGAATCGACCAGTACAACCGCCGCAGGTGCCGCCAACAGTGATACCGAGGTAGTTGCCGGCGGAACGGTCGTGGACGCGGGCGTCGTAGGTGCCGCCGAAGTGGTCGTCAACGACGTCGAGTCGGCAGCCTGCACGGGCGGAGTGTCGGTGTCGGGGGCGATCCTGCCGATCATGATCAACAGTGCGATCACGGCGGCCGCAATCCATGGCCACCGGCGACGCGCTTTTGAAGCCGGAGGTTTGGGGACGATCGGGTAGTGCGCGGCTGGGTCGTGCGGGAAAGTCATCGACATCCTCGGAGAACAAGAGCATGAACTGCGCCTGGGCGGCGCTGATCCCACCATCGAGCAAACCGAGGAGTTCGTTACGGAGTGCCCATGCAGCGAGCGGACAATCGAGCCTGACCGCACTAAGACGTCGCCAAGCACGGTCGTGGAATCCACCGAAGTCGTGGCCGATACGAGGAGGGCTCAGGTGGCGTCCTCTCGAGTCTCCTCGTACTTTCCTCAGTCTTCTCGCCGACGCATCCAGGCTCGGCCAGTCATCGATAATCAAGCCTCCATCCTTGATCTTCCCGAATCCAGTTGTCTCCCTTGATATACTGCGCGGTGCTACGACCGTCTGCCCGCATGCCGATCAGGGGCGGGTTGTGCCATGTCGATCACTGGGGTGTGTGGTCCGGTTTTCGTCCCGGCGGCAACGTGGAGGACGTCGGCGCGCCGGTCCCCTCTTCAATCGTTCCCTGTACCGGACGTCTCGCGCCGCTTGCGCTGCACGACGGGCAGATGCGGAATCGTTGTGGGCTGCTTTCAGATGCTGGCCCGCCAAGTCCCATGCTCCGGCCCTCGAACCTGCAAATACGCGCCATCCGCACGTACAAATAACCACTATCGAAAACTGTGTTGCGTCGATCTCTATGTCCTCCATATGGATTGGCCTCCTTCGAATCTATTCAGCTAGCAGCGTGCGGGTCTGCGGACGTCGGGGCATTCCTCCGGTGCGTGGCGTGGTGGCTATGGCATCGCACTGCAGGGCAGCGCCCCATGCCTCGTCGCAGCCTCGTGCTCGGTAACAAGACGGGTGCCAAAACGTCAGTGAGTGGGAGCCCTGCTGCGGTGTGTGTCAGTTCGTCCACCCGCGGCTCGCGCGGATGATGCACCAGCCTCCCGCCATGCTCGACCTACTCGTTCTATCGAACACATGTTCGATAGAACGAGTAACCTACAGCTTGGTCTGATGAAGTGCAAGCGCTCTGGATCGCGCCGCTGCTCGCAGCTTCGATCATCGAAAACGAGTGCACTGCAACAATACTCGTTCCTGTGAACCACGTAGCTGGGCGTGGACGCGACAGGTGCAGCGGGGTTGCGATGTGGCCTTCGCATCTCGACTGAATCAGAGAAGGAGGGCACACGATGAGCGACGTCTCACAGAACGGCTGGACCCTGATTTGGGACAGCTCCGGCCTCGATCGGTCGCCGATCCCGGGAACCACGCGAACGATCGAGCTACGTGCCGGTGCCGTCCGTGTTGTCCTCGACTACCTATGCGCGGAGTTTCACGACAGAGTCGAAGCTCTCGACGAGGGACAGCGGGACGACTGGGGTTGGGCAAAGCCGGTTCCGATACCGGGCAGCTCCATTTTCAGCAATCACGGGTCCGGCACAGCGGTGGACCTCAATGCCACGCGCCACCCCTGGGGCGAGAGAGGAACCTTCGGTGCGGCTCAAGTGGCTGCCATTGAGGCCATCCTGCTCGAGCTGATGGGCACCGTGCGGTGGGGAGGTCATTACACCGGTAAGGCCGATGAGATGCACTTCGAGATCAATGCCTCGGAAAGCAGAGTGAGCGAGGTTGCAACTGCGTTGGGCGGATCTCGTGGAGATGTACCGCACTCGCGACCAGGTCTGCTGTCGCTGGGCTCGACGGGTTCACAGGTCGCCGCTGTGCAGGCGCGACTGAATCGAGATTATCCGCGATACTCGCGCCTTGAAGTCGATGGCTACTACGGGCCGAGCACCGAAGCGGTGGTCCGAGAATTTCAGTTGCGATCCGGTCTTTCCGTGGACGGGGTGGTCGGTCCAGAGACCAGGCTGAGGCTCGGGTTATGACGTGGCTCCTGACGTCGGCGCTTCCGCTCTTGCTGTACGGACTGAGCGACCTTGCAAATCGACTGCAACGAGCTTCCGGATCTCTAGAAGGGTAGTAGCGACGATAATTCATTCTTCTGTCACGGTAATTTTATTATGTTTGGTCGCCGTCATTCGGTGGATTCGGAATGTCGAGATTCAGTCTGAATCCGAGACTCTCGAAGAGAAAAGCTGAAGTCATGTCAGATCAGAATTCGGATCAACCAACCCAAATTCGCAGACCGTGGCGCGCCACGCTGCGGACTGTCGTCGCGACAGCTCTCGCAGCGATACCGCTACTCCCGGTGCTGGCCGAGTACCTCGGGCTCGATACCTTTCCGGTAGTGGCGGCTGCTCTGGCCGGCACGGCGGGTATAACGAGGTTCCTTGCGGATCCGCGCACCGAGCGGTTTCTTCGAGTGCATTTTCCCGCCATTGCGGCAGACCCAAATGGAACGCGGAGTAACGATTCGGACGAGCGCAAGACTCCAGAATAGTCCCGCATCGCGAACGAGTGCATCGAACTTATTGTTTATTTGTCAGCGCGAGAGTTACGCGCAATCAATTCTCAAAAGCCTTGATGCGGTAGCTCTCGATATTCACCTCGAAAAAGAGAATGGAAGTGTAATTACAATGGCGACTTACCTCGACCGAATCACCGGAGCCGACAAGTCTTCGAACAACTTCGGAGTAGCCGGAACCGACCTCGGTATTCCGTATTCGACAGGCAACGGACGAATCTGCATGCTGTTCGGAGACACGTTCAGCAGCCCCTTCCCGGGTGGCCCGGACGAAGCACCCGGAAGTGGGGCCAACTGGCGTAGCCCGACCATCCTGACCACCGCCACACCACACACCAGTCCGCAGGTATTCGACTACGCCGTTGGCGGCGGGACATGGGCGAAAGAGGCGTTCTACAACGCTCACAACAGGGCAGGAACCTGGAACCCCCTGACCGAATTCACGGTAATTCCCAACGACGGGATCTTGATTCCAGAAACGGGACGACAGATCGTGTCCTGGATGAGCATGAATCGTTGGGACGGTGGCGATGGGTCGCTGGGTGGGAACTTCCGTTCGGGCTATGCATCGCTTGCTTACTCCGACAACGGGCAGGATTGGTACCGAGTATCGAATCTCGGATGGTGGAACAACCGTGAGAACACCGACCCCTTCCAGATGTGGAGCATGCACCGAGAAGGCGATTTCATCTACATCATCTCGGTGCGTGCCGGTCGCCAAAACGGCCCGATGATGCTCCGACGAGTGCACTACATGCACATGTTCGATCAGTCGTGGTACGAGGGATGGGGCTGGAACGGCGCCAACTGGGGTTGGGGTCGACCGTGCACTCCGATCTTGAACGGCACGTTCGGTGAGCCTTCTCTGCGGAAGATCGGTAACAAGTGGGTGATGGCATACGTGAACTACGCGCACCCGCTTCACGGGGCTGCTCTGGTGACACGCACTGCCACCGCTATCGACGGAGCCTGGTCTTCTGAGAAGGTTCAGGTGACAATTGCCGCTGAGCCGAACCTCTACGGCGGGTTCATCGACCCGAGAAGCACGCTGGCCGTCGACGGTCTGACGATGTACGTGTCGCGTTGGTCGAAGGACGCGGCGAACCGGTCCACTCACTACCACGTCAGTCAGTACCGCGGCACCGCGTAGGAGTCGGTAGTTTCCGGGACCTGAACTGAGTCAGCAGGTTCCGGACGTGGCGTGAAAGCCCCTGCCTCGCACCCCCGAGGCAGGGGCCTTCGCAGAACGGGTCCTGAACGCGCGGGTGTATCCATGTCGGGTTCGACGAGCCTGCCGGTCGGCGGGGCACCCACGCCAGGCGAGCTCTGATCGGCATACTTACGACGTTGCCAGACTGCGGGGCGTCGTCTTCCCACACCGACGCTCCAGTGGATCCGAACTTCAGCGAGCCCTACGCGGGCGAACTGACCGAACGAGGTTGTCGATGACGCGAATACCTTCCCCCGCCACAGTGAACACGTCTGGGGGCGAACCCCCACGTGCCGGCGAAGGCAGCGTCAAGGCGACGGGTCGTGCCGTCTGGGGATTGCTGGCGTTAGCCGGATTGTTGGGTGTGGCGGTGCCGCTGGTTCTCGCGACGATCTCCGGAGGACTCGCCATTCCGCACAACGACGCGTGGTCTTACGGCCGGATCGCGCAGACTTTCGGATACAGCGGGCACATCGAACTGCTGGGCTGGAACAGATCGGCGCTGTTCGGCCAATTCGTGGTGCTGGGGCCGCTCGCCCGTTCCCTGGTGGCCCAACATCTCTTCGTCGCAGCGTTGAGTGTGGTCGCACTCGCGGCGGTGTACGACCTGGTCGTCACCGCAGCAGGACGGGTCCGAGCCTCGCTCGCGGTACTGATCGTCGCGGTCTGGCCCGGATTCGGATTGCTGGCCACGAGCTTCATGCTCGACATTCCCGCGACGGCAGCGATCATGGTCTGCCTCGCCGTCGGCCGTAGGGCTCTGCAGAGCCAGTCGATACTGCTACTCGCGGCGTCGATCGCTGTTGGGTTCTGGGGCTTCACCATCCGCGAGCAAGCACTTGCAGCGCCTGCAGCAGTGCTCCTGGCCGCCATCGCGTTCGCGTTCAGGTCACATCGGCGGCGCAACTTGATCGCCATTGGCTGCATCGGCGCGGTACTTGGTCTGGCAATGGTCGGATTCGAACTGTGGCGCCAGTCTTACGGTGCCGGAGACCCGCCGGTAATTGCGGTTCCAGAGAATCTGATCAAGGTCGGCGGAACCGTGTTGGTCCAGGGCTATTTCCTTCTGGCACTCGTTGTGTCACCGGCATTGCTGTTGGTCGCCCGACCCTGGAGGTGGAGGCGGGTCGCGCTCGTGGCCGCAGTGGCCGCGGCAGCTGTCGCGGTTGCGGCCGTGGACTACTTCGGCAGGAAAGCCTTCTTTGTCGGCAACTACCTCGATCCGGCGGGCCCCTACTGGGCAGCCGGCAACGGCCGTCCTGCAGAGATCTTCCCCATCTCCGTATGGACACTAGTTGTCTTGCTCGCATGTATCTCCGCAGTGCTGCTGGCCGGCATCCTGGTGCGGCAGGCACGCAGTACCGACCCGGTGTTGGGGATATTCGTGACGCTGGTGGTTCTGGGAAACCTCGCCAGTGCATTGTCCGGTCAGACTCTTTACGACCGGTATTGGCTGCTGGCGGTGCCGCCGCTGCTTGCGATGGTGCTCGCCAAGCGTCCGGAGCCTTCTATTGCCCAGGTTCCGGGTATCGAGCTGATCGTCAGAAGAGTAGCGGTGGCCGCTGGGCTTGCATTCCTTGCAGTTTTCTCGACGGCGATCACCGCCGCCGGTTTCGCCTACGACGGTGCACGCTGGGATGCTGCTGAGGCGTTGGTTGCCGCTGGGGTTCCAGCGACTGACATCAATGCCGGTTTGGAGTGGAACGGCTTCCACTCGGCAGTGGGTATGTCGCCACCGGGATCGTGGCAGTTTCCAGGGAACAGGTCCTGTTATTTGGTGGCCGCGACGCCGCAGCCTGGGCGCGAGGCCGAGTCCGTCCGGACCTACCGTCCGTTTCTGATCTCGGGCGAAGCGCATCTGTGGGTCTACAACGAAGGGTGCCCCGCAGCGTAGCGAGGTGGGAAACCGTCGACGGTGACGTCGTCGAACCAACTCTGCCCGACCAACGGTCGTAACCGGTCTTACTGCCCTACCTTTGACCTCGAGCGTGGCCAGTTGCGTCAACGCGGTGGTCGTTGCCGTGGGTGGTTCGGCCGGTGTCGCCTCGCTGTCGACCCGCCCGGGAGCGGCGAATCGCGCGAACAGCGCGGTCAAGCAAAGAGCACCCCCGCATCGTCAAGATATCTTGACGATGCGGGGGCCTGCGCGGACATGCACGCGAGAACGAGGAGGGCGTCTAAGACGAGGAGGGCGTTCGCACTGAGCCTCCGAGACTTGACGTCGCCGCTGGTTACAGTAGTCAGATGCGCTTACAGAACCCAGAACTCCCGGGTCGGATCATCAGCTGCCGTTCCCCAACGGCTTGGTCGATTGGCCTAGTTCTCAGTGTTGGCGCGGCCTTGGTCGGATCGCCTGCCACGGCGGCACCCACCGACACCTATGCTGTGACCGGCACGCTCAATGCCCCAGGTCTAGCCGAAGGAATCGCATTTTCGCCAGATGCATTACGCGCGTACGTAACTCACGGTCCTGACGGTGAACCGGGCTTCCTCGGAATTTTCGACACCCGCACGAGAGCGTTACTCGCCGACGTTCAAGTCGGAACATTCCCAGTCGGGATCGCCCCCACCTCTGACGGCACACGGGTGTACGTCGCCAACAACGTCGACGACACGGTTTCTGTCGTTGATCTAAGAACGAACGCCGTCATCCGCACGATCCCAGTAGGAGATGGTCCCCTTGGAATCGCCGTAACACCAGACGGTCGTAAGATTTACACCTCAAGCCAGTACGACGGCTCTGTAAGTGTCATCGATGGGTCGTCACTGGACGTGGTGAAAACGATATCGCTCGGCGAGGCGGGCGCGCCCTTCATCGACCTCAGTCCGGACGGTCGGTACGCCTACGTCACAGTCGGCGGAGGTGTCGCGAAGCTCGATACAAGCTCAGATGAAATCGTCGACCGAATCGACGGACTCGGCGGCAGTCCACTTGATTCCTCGATCACCGCCGACGGCGATACGCTGTTCGCAGCCGTTGAAGACACTCTGTACGCGATTGACCTCAATGATCCCACTAGGCGCACAGCAACAGTGCTACCAGTCGCGGACAGTGTTTGGGGAGGTTTAGGGAGTGTGGGGGTCACTCCGGACGGCACGACCGCCTTCGTGGAGGCTTCGGGATTCCCCAGCGAGCTGATCGCCGTCGACGTTGCATCCGGGTCTGTAGAGGCGCGATTTGAGATTCCTGGAAGCGCCCAATTGGTTGCAGTCTCCCCGAACGGCAGTGATGCCTACGTTACTAGCCAAGACAGCAACGTGACCATTGTTACCAAGAACCCGCAGACAGGTCCGCCTGTTGTGCCGCCTCCGCCTTTCGGTTCGGTGGATCTCCCGAGCACCGGATCGGCCATTTAGGAATTGGTCGTTTACAAGTCCGCTTGCCATCCGTGAACAACGGCGCTGCGTGCCTACCGATGCGACGAGCCAATCGAAGGCGACCTACACCTGCAACTCGGCGATGACAATTCACCGAATCCAACGGACAAGAACCCCGTGATTCGATGTGGCGACCATCCCAAGCCAGCGGTGCGCGATCCGCAGTTACCGCAGCGTCAAGATGTCTTGACGTGAGGCCCGCCCGATATTCGGTTTCATGTCAGGCCAGGTAGCCGTCCATGGCTCTTGGCGTCGTGGAGCAGATCGAGAATGTGCTTGCAGCAAATGTTCCATGCCGTCTTCACACAACGTGCTAGTGATTCCAACGAACGGCCCTCAGTCGGTGAAATATACCTCAGCAATTTTCCGTATTTTGTTCAGTCGCTTCGATATTGCACTGTGGTTGGAATATCCGAGTACCGACGCGATGTCCTGCTGTCGGGTCCAACCGCTGTTCAGTAGAAATACGATCTGCCGTTCCTTCGGGTCGAGCAGAGCCATGAAGTCGCTCGTCACCACTCGACCCTGAACGTCGGTGTCCGGGCCCTGGATGGGGATTGTGTCGGTCATTTCGACGAACCGGACCTTCACTTTGACTCGCTTGTTGCGCAGTTTGCGTTCGAAATCTTCTCGCGCGAATGACCATCGATCTGAGAAGTCGTCTTCGACCCGGTTCGACTTCACAGCGTCCAGAATTCCACGAAGGCGACCCGTAGAGTCTGCTTCTTCGACGGCCATCTGCAGGATATCTGCTGCGTCTTCCTCGCCGCGCCACAGATCCCCTCCCTTACGAGGGTTGCCGACGGTCGCTTCCAGAATAGATCCGTCCTGCAGGACCGCTGGCTGCGGTTCGACTCCTTTGTCGATTTCTGGGAAGTCGCCGAGGAGTTGTTCGATTGTGGAAGTAACTGCTGGAAGCCAGAAGTCGAGATTGTGGGCGAGCAGTCGCAGTGGCTCGTTGCGCGAGAAGGCACTGAGTCCGGATCCGGAGTTCAGAAGTGGCCACACCTGCCACGCCCATGCCTTGGAGAGTTGATCGGCGAATCCCGCGGGCAGGTGACGGTCTGCATTCGCCCAGTCGGCGAGGAACGGCCACTGACCCGCCCTGACCAGTGGTAGCCCGAATCGTTCCAGGGTTGTTTTGGGGAGCAGATGCATTAGTGGGGCGTACTCGAAGTAGCGCGAGCTTGTCCGGGGGACGACGACGATGTTCCGGTCCCCGAGATCTGCGAGCTGCCCGAGCTTTCCTGGTAGCTCGGTCTCCAAGTCAAAGTGGCGGCGGCGAAATTGGGCAGATTCCCACGCCATGTTCCATCTACCGACTGCCCCCGCCATCTCCAACGATCGATGATCCATTCGGATCGCGACGTAGTCCGCAGGCTCGGGAGTGTGTGGACGTAGTACGGCGTCGAACATAAACCCCGCCGACATGTTGGTCATTCGAGGATACTGATCTGCGGTTGCGTCCTCGGGGGAGATGAACAGCCCCTCGCGCTGCCACTGCCTGATCTCGGACGCAGTTGGTTCGGGCTCGTCGGCTGTAGTTGGGTCCACCGTACTTGCTTTCGTCTGTGTCATACCTTCTCCACGACAGAACGGTCTGGATTTGTTCCGTGCGGTCATGATTTTTTCGACGGTTCTCGGAGGGCGGGGCTGCAGATCCAATGTCGAGTTCCTCGTCGAGATTCCTTGACGGACACGGCGCTGGCGCCACCGGGCGAGGCACAATACGACCAGTTTGGATGAATCGGCAAGCTCTGACAGGGACGCTTACCGCTTCAATCCCAGCTTCTGTATACAGCTTTCTGGATCGAGATGTGCCGCGTTTACTCATGCCGACGGAAAGCGTCGGGCAACTTTCCGGTTACGTGCCGGAACGCAACGATGAACGCGCTGTCGGAGCTGCAACCCACAGAATTGGCGACAGTTGAGATGAGGCCGGTTCCGGTGAATCGCCCGTACAGGCGTATCGACCATGATCCCTTACCGGCAGGCGGTCATGGCGACGACCGTCGTGCAGTTGGGAGTACGTTTTCGGCTGCGCCGGTGGGGCGGTAGCCCGACGAAGGCACCGCCCCACCTAGTACTGCTGTCAGCCGTTTTCGGTAACCGTCGTGTTCGGATGCCGACGGGCGGTACTTTCGGTGACGTAGCGGCCGCTGATAGCCGAGCGGTGAGCGGTGCTCGAGCCCCGATTCCCGCCGCTCTCGACGACGGTGGTTCGGGGGTGCCTCGCAGCCACGGCCGCCGAGACGTACCGACCCGTCCTCGCACTCCGAGCGTGACCTCCGGTTTTAGCCATCAGACCCTCCTATTGGGCCTCGTGCAACCGTGAATCGAGTAACCTTCGAGTGTCTAGCAGGAAGATTCGTCGACCAAGGTTGCGGTTGACGGGCCTCGCGGTATGCGGGGCCCGACAATCGTCCTGTAAACGACTGTCATCTACCTCTTAGTAGTGACGTGCGGTCTATCCCCCAGAACTCAGGAAGATTTTTTAGGCGTCTTTGCTAACTCGGCCGCATGTGCGACCACCCTGGATGCGTCGACAGTAGGGATCGTTCGCCTCGCAGCGACAGCTTTGTCGGTCCCGAAGGAGCTGCGTTCGAAAGTCTTCTTAATGTTGGTGCTCATCCTGCCTTCCTTCCTCGCTGTCGTTCTCGTTCGTTTGCCAGCATCCGCTCGACAGTTTTCGGGGTGACGCCCATCGTGTAAGCGATCTCGGTCTGACTTCGCCCGTTTGCTGTCATCACCATGACAACGCGCACCCGCGGATCTTTCACCTCAGCCAGCGCCCGATCTATGAGCAGGCGATCAATTGCGACCTCGGCAGTGTCCTCACGGCCCGGGCCGATCTCGTCGATCAACCAGGCGTGGTCATCGACATGGGCGAATTTTCTGTGCCGGGCTTCACTTTCGTACCATCCCCGGTAGACATTGGCGAAGCGAATGATGCACTGTCCTATGAAGTAAGTGCGCAGTGTGGCACCTTTGGTGCTGTCCCATTTTCGCTTCATCAGTACGTCGACTCTGAAATGGTGCAGCGCCTTGGCGACCGTCTCGCCTTTGAGCTCGTCTATTTCGTCGTCGGTGAAATCGCGGTCCAATCGTGGAAGTCCGAACCCCTTCTGACGGCACCTGTCGTAGATCAGGCCGGTGTACATCCAACCGCCGAAGACTGCGAGTCCATAGCGAGCGAGTTCGGTGGAGAAGTACGTCCAGTCACGGCCTTGGTAACCCCCAAGCGCGAGGAGCGTCACCAGCTCGTCGTCTCCGGCCAGCCGGTCTATCCTGTCTGCCAGTTCTAGGTGGTCGGATTCGAGCAGCCAACTGGCCGGTACGCGAATGTCTTCTGCCCGTTTTATGGGCTCGGCTGAGGTGCCAGGGACCCCCGGCGCGCGCTTTGGCTCATGGGCCATAACGACTCCTCAATGTAGCGACGTCCGCGAGCGAGCTCGTGGTTGTCGCTTTATAAGTGCCGACTCGTCGGTCATCCCCCAACTTTTCTGAAACTTTTTTCAGACGGTGTTACAGGCTGTAGGTGTGGTCTTGTCGGCAGTCTCTGATCGTACCGTTCTCAAGGCGTCAGGGACTAGAATCTCTAGGCGCTGACCAGCTGAATAGGCGCACTCTGAGTGGGTTGGTGCGCTACGCGAGCTGCCGCGCAATTGCCCGGGCTTGGGTGGCACCTACTTGTGTCCAATCGTCCCGTTGCCTCGAATTTTAGTGACCACCCACAGGCGTGAGTCGGTGAAGCTGCAGTCCTCTTGTGGCGAGCTCGTACGCCCCGAAAGCCTCAGAGCCAATTATCGGTGATCAAAGGTGACGGCTCATCCGCCGGTGCATGCGACGCCCAGCTCCGGAGGTCGGTCCCGGTTCGCCGGTTCTAGGACAGGGATCATTAACAGCGGCTGTGAGAGGCTTACGCTGTGAGCGCTGTTGAGATTCAGCCCAGAACCGTGGGTCCACTTGCAGCCCTGAGTACCGATTCGCATGTCAGCGTATTGCTAGGGGCAGGGGCCTCGGTTGCCGCTGGTCTGCCGGACTGGAATACGTTCGCAATCGAACTACTGGTGAACAGCGGTGCCATCAAAGACCGCGCAACTGCCGGCGCGTTTCTCGAAGGCCAGGATCCTGCAATCGCAGCGGAAGCCGCCAAGCAAGCCGCAGGGGCCGATTGGCCCAATTTACTGCGTTCAACTTTGTACGGCGACACACCTGTCGATCCAGCACCGCTTCACGCCGCGGCCGCAGCACTGGCGGCGGCGAGGGATCCATCAAGCATTTCGTTGTTCACGCTGAACTACGACGATTTGCTGGAAGAGTCGCTGCGCGGCATCCTCGACCAGCCCTCCGACCCGAAGGTTTTCAGTCGCTGGGATTTAAGGCCGCGCGCATCTCCTAGCGAACACGAAGTGCATCACCTTCACGGATTATTGCCACGCGCACCGTCCACGGCAGAGGCGGTGGTTCTAACGTTGGGCGACTATCACCGTCTCGGCCAGAAACAGGCGGCATGGCAAGTATCGGCACTGCAAGAGGCTATCCAGAAAGGGCCACTGATTCTTGCCGGCACGTCATATCGCGACCCGGATATCCGGCAGTGGATCCACGACCTGATTTCAGAAGATGATGATGCGAAGGTTCTGGTCTTCCTAGCCAGGGAGGGCATGAAGCTCGGGCGCGAGCAGTTCGAGCTGGTCAGAGGCGCTCTAGAGATGCAGTGGTCTGCTCTCGGGGTTCAAGTGGTAGCCACACACGACCACGCCGATGCCGCTCAGGCACTCAGAGAATTGCCCTACATCAACGGTGCCGGGTATGCGGCCCCAAGTCAGCGGGCCGCGCATCTCTGGCAGGTGCACGTTGACCAGTTCACAATGTTTCAGGAGGGTGACTCAGACGAACTGGAGCAAGACTTGTTGATCCTGCAGGAGCAGTTGCCTGACTTCGGAAATCTGACACTGTGGGTCGCCGATAGCAACGGGTCACTGGTCCGGTGGGCCGCGAACGATCGGGTCTATCGCAGTCCCAACCACTTGCGTCGTGTTTTGACCGGGCATGACAGCTATTGGATCGCTGGTCAGTGTCTGGGCCGAAACGACACCCTCATCAAAGACGTCGAGGGGCCAGCGTCTACGGCCAGATGGCGATCGGTGGTAGCCGTACCGGTAGTGGTGGATCTGTGTGGTGGACCTCCGCTACCCTGCGCGGTCATCTCGGGGGCCTCAACGAAGACTCGAAGCGATGCACCGCTTGACGAGTTGAGCACGGTGTTCGCTGAGCTGTCAGAAAAATGGTCATCGCTTCTGAAGCTTCGACATGATGGGTTATGAGCTACGAGTCTCCGCTAGCCATGCTGGCTTGAGCTACGCTTGAGTGGTACACATCGCTACTGGATGAACGTGGGGTGAACAGGTGAAATCAACACCACGCACGACTGTGCGTGAGGTCTCGGCCAACACGTTCCGCGTGAGCAACACAACTACTCGCAGCGCAAAGACTGGGAAGTTTGTCGCAACGAACCCAGCTAACCGTTTCGTCCGCCAGCCTGCGGCCTCTAAGGACAAGAGCAAGTAGGTTAGGGCGCCGCTACAGTCAGCCAGCGTTGTTGGCGTGCACCTACTCACTAAATGCGTTCTTTACACAAAGACTGTGACCAGGCCTGCCCTTGCTTGTAACTACTACTCGTCACCCGGCGATTGTTCCGTCAAGCATGGCCGACCGACTGTTCCTACAGTCCAATCTCGTTGACGGCGTTGCCGATCAGTGGCGCATGCTCGCGCCGGTACACCTCGACAGAGTCGAGGCTGGCGTGGCCGGTCTGCCGGGCGATGGCGGATCCATCGGCACCGTTGCGGGTGCCTTGAGTGACGAAGCCGGCGCGGAGCGAATGCCCGCCCAGCTTCGCGAGAGCGGTGGGGTCGAAGCCGGCGTGTTCGGCTCGGCGACGGACGGTCTGATGTATCGCGGCCCCGGACAACGCAGTTTCGCCGAGGTTACCGTTCTTAGAGACTGCCCGGAGCAGCGGTGACCGGGCGGCGGTGCGCGGCACTCCCCCACGGCACACGTGAGCGTCGAACGGTTCTCGCTTCCGGAGTAGGCGGATCACGGACGGACGGCCACCGGCGTCGAACGCAGCCACGACCTGCACCCAGCGGACGTAGGCGCACGGTGGGCAGGTCTCGTGGGAGTCTGTGTACGGCAGGGCCTTCGTTGCTCCCCTGCCCTCTTGGTCGGTCTTCGACTTCCGCAGCCGCACATGCAATCCGTCGTGCCGGTGCACGGTGATGTCGCCACACACGAGGTCGGAGAGTTCGCTGCGCCGGAATGCGCCAGCGAACCCGAGGAGCAGAATTGCGGAGTCGCGACGTTCGAGGACCTCGTCGGCCCAGCCTCGGCAATCGGTCCCGTGCCGTCTCGACGAGGAGTTTGATGTCCTCGACGAGCAACGGGTCTCGTGGGGTACGGGGGCGGTCCCCCGCCGCGGCATACTCACGCCGAATTCCGGACAGTGTCGCGGTGACGAGTTCGTGGGCTGACGGCGACAGATGCCCGGTGGTGCGGTGTCGGTGGTTGATCGCGGCGATCCAGGTACCGAAGGTGGCGACGGCGTACGCCCGCTCCCCTGTTTCGGTTCGGGTGTCGGCGGCGTCGACGAGGTAGGCGGCGACGGTGATGGGGTGTGCTGGAAGCGTCACGTGACCATTCGTCTCGCACCAGCTGGTGAAGCGTCGCCACGCCGCGGCGTAGGTCTTGCGGGTTCCCTCGGACCTGGAGGACTGCACGGCGGCCGCGATCCGCTTCGCGACGGCGGGTGGGATCTCCGGTTCGACCGCGATCGACCTGCCAGCGTCGGCAGTGCCCGCAATGTTGGTCACGGCAGGTGTTCGGCATGGGTGGAAGTCCATATCGGCAGCCTAGCGCAGGTCACCGACATGCCTGCAGAGCAAAACTGTGCTGAGCTGGCGGTTTGGCCTAGATGGTGCGGAAAATGCAATTTACATGGGTCTATTCCATGAAACTCTGGGTGACAACGAATGCGGTAAGAATGACCCTGCTGCTCAACTTGAAAAAGCCGCCGTAGTAGACCCCCAGTTTGATCTGGCCCGGGGCTGCACCAGGTGATCATGGCGGTCGTTGCCTCCCCCGGTGGGTACAACTACCGGCAGTTCCGCATCTGCATTTGGGGCCCTCGAACGGTGGGATTTCCTCGTGGTCGTGGGGCTGGCCGGTTACTCCGGTATTCCACCGACTCCTTGGCTGCGTTCGGGCGCAGTGTTTCCGGCCGTTCCTACGACCTAGACAGGAACAGCCGCGCGGTGCAGCTCTCGTGTCTTGGGGTCGGCCTGGCGCACGTCGCGCACCTTGTCAAATGGTGCCGAAGGCGCTTGTGCATACCCGCCAACCGTCAACTTTCCATACTCGACGCTGAACTCGCCGCAGGGAGTCAGTTGCAGCCAACGGGTCGCGCGACGTCCTATCGGTCATCATCGGGTGGGACGATCGTCCAACCTGTTGTGTTGGCGACAGTGCTAGTGATGATAGCTAGCAGTGCGAGCAACGCTAGAGGCGTAAACCCCGAGTATCATTTCGCACAGGTCGGGTTGAACAAAGCACCCAATCCGTACGGGATCACCGTGCACGGTCGCGATCATTTGGGCTGCGATGTTGCTGCCTGGCGCAGTCTGTCGTACTGATGTCGCCTCTGAATGCAGTCCGCCGACCAGAGGGTCCGGCGACATTCGGCTGACGCGCTGCGTGGAGCAAGGTGTTGCAAAACTCTGCAACGCCAGCTCTCTACGGGCCCTCTTGGGCTTCGGTATATGCGAGTGCTAGTCCATCTAGCATTGCTATTTGTCGTGGTCGGGGCCGTTGCATGCGATTTGCGGCTGCGTGCAGAACGGTCAGTTAACCGGGTTCGCTCCAGGCGTGTTCTATTGCGCCGAAATTGGTTAAGTACGAGTGCAAGGATAGCTAGCAGAGCTAGCACAGGACTCAGAGCGTGCGGAGCGATGAAAGTGCGCTAATGTAGCTGACGTAGCTAGCAAAGCAACGCGTGATAAGTGTGCTGTGCTAGTTGCAAGTGCTACACAAGCTTTGATAGCGAAGTAAGTGAGCGTTGCTGGTCTAGGTTGCGTGTCTTTCTTAGCTAGCGACACTTGGCTAGATATGCAAGGTACTGCAGCTCGGCGTGCAAACAGTGCGAGACAAGCGAAGCTAGCAACGCAAGTGAGCAGAGCGCTCGTCGCAAGCTTCGCTCCGCGTGTTAACGCAGCACACGAAGCAATTGGTTATAGCGTAGCGAGCCTGAAGGCTTGAAGGGCATAGGTCCAGGGCCTTGATCCTCGAACACAGAAAGGAACGCGAATCCCAGTGTCGACGTCGTCGAAGCAACCCAGGAAGTTCGCCATATGCAACCAGAAGGGTGGGGTTGGGAAGACAGCGACAACACTCGGACTGGCGAGTGCATTGGCAGACAAGGGCAAACACGTCCTTGTCATCGATATGGATCCTCAGGCCAACGCGACGACCGGTCTGGGAGTCGACGTTGAGGACGACATGCGAACTACCTTCGACCTGATGTCGGTCACTGGCGAGGGCGCGGCAGCGGATGCGGTAGTAGCAACCGAATGGGATCGGGTCGACCTGATCGCGGCGACTCAGAGCCTCGCCAATCTTGAGGCTGACGGCGCAAACGACCTGATCTTTCGGTTAGATATCGCGCTTGAGGGTGTCGATCTGTCGCCTTACAGTGCAGTCTTCATCGACTGCCCGCCGTCGCTTGGAAAGTTACTTTTCGCGGTCCTCTGCGCCTGCGACTCAGTCATTGCGGTCACCGAACCCACCATCGACAGCGTGCGAGCGATTACCAAGGTTGAGGAAACCATCACCAACGTCAAGCGGCGTGCGAACCCTCGTCTCGAACTTGAGAAGATTGTCTTGTCGAAGAAACGAAGGACCTCGGAGCATCAGTATCGCGAGGACGAGTTGCGTGCTGCATACGGCGAATTGGTTGCAAGAGCGGGGATCCCGGAGCTGGCGGCGCGCCAAGACGCTCATAGCAGCCACACCCCCATCCATTCTTACAAGGGAGGCCGAGCGATAGATCTGCAAGTCGCCTACGACGCCCTGCTAAAAGAACTGTCTATCGATCTTGTAGGAGAGCCTGCCGCATGAACGCACAACGCGAACCCGCCATCCGCCGCCACCCGGCTGCAGACCTCCCTTCGCGACCGGCCGTTTCACCCCGGCGCGTTGGGCACGAAGCACAGCAAGAATCAACCGGGTCGCCGAGCGTCGACGTTTCGACCAGTGCTGGCGGTATCGGACGGACAAACGAGCCCATTCTTCCGGCATCGAACGAACCTTCGGCTCCGCACAATGCGCGGCCGGCGGCAGGACCAGGCGCGGAAAAATTCACTGAGCAGCACAATGTGCGGATACGGAGTTCGACCAAGCTTCGTTTGAACAGAGCCGTCGACAGGCTGCGGTACGAGACAGGGGACCGATCAATCAGTATTGCTTCCTTGACCGACGCAGCGCTCTGTGAGTACCTCGACAAGCGGGGCATCTAGACCGCTGAATGAGAGGATGCCCGCTTGCTGTGCTAGCTAGCGTTGCTAGCACAGCCCTTTTGGCCACCCATCACCATTCAGTCGTGTACATGTGCGCGATGGCAGACCTGCGGCGGGGCCGAGACTTCAGGCACCCCAACGAGGCGCGCTCGCACTCGCGAGGGCGTCGCAATCGCTAAAGAGCAGGGCCGAATGACCGGCCGCAAGCCCAAACTCACTGCACTGCAACACGAACGCCTTCTCAAGGACTACGAATCCGGCGAATTCGGTGCCGTGAAACTCATGGAGCTGTACGGGTTGAGCCGATCGGCCGTCTACGCCGCACTCATCCGGGCCCGCGAGCAGCGTGACGCCATTCCCTCCCGCACCGCGACGACCAGGAGCCGACTCCCGATGATCACCGCCCCCGCCGATCGCTACGCCACCGACTCGCTCGAAAAAGCCCAGTTCGCCCGCACCTATAACGAACTCGGCGAACCCTGGCCCGCATGGTCAACAGGCCAACACCTCACGGTAGCTGTCCTGCTCCAGGACATGAGAAAGCTTGCTGACCTTGACTACACGGAAGTCGATGCACTGGAACGACTTCGGTACGACATCGAGCTACCAGACCTGAACGCAGCGGCGCAGCGGTTCGCGGATCTCCGCGACCGCTTGTGAGCACATCAAGTACCCCATCCGGCCACAAAAGGCCCCGGCAGTGCTGGAACACCGCCGGGGCCGGTCGATCACAGAACGGACCTGCGATCAATGCACAACGCTAATACTCACCCTGATCAGAACACCACCGAGGACACCCGGGAGATCCACCCTGCTGTCATCAGCTGGGCGCTCGTCATCGGATTGATCGTCGCCTTCGCGGTTACCGCGTCCAGTTTCAAGCTGAGCTTCACCACCCTTCTCGACCTGGGGTCCATGGCCGGGCTGCGCGATTCCGCGTGGGTCATACCGGTCGTGCTCGACGGACCGATCCTGGCGGCCAGCATCTTCCGTATCGCGTTGTCCCAGCACACAGACCGCGCCACCGTTCGCGGCCGCCGATTCATCATCGCCGTCTTTGCCCTCGCTGGAGTGGCCAGCATGGCAGGAAACGCTTACCACGCCGTCCTCACCGTCACCGACCTGAATGCGGCCGTTGCCGCCATGATGGGTGCCCTCGCTCCGCTGATGGTGATGACCATGGGCGAGATGATGTCCGTCGCTATCAGTGCTCCGCGTCGACGCATCATCATTGCGGCACCGGTTGCAGGCGATGATGCTTCGACCGGGCCGGCCTCCATTGCCGACGCACCGGATCCCGCCGTCGAGCACCCTGCATCGCGGCCTTTCGAGGCAGTGGGAGTGGAGGAAGACTTGGACAACGGCCTGCTCAAGCCCGCCGTGTGGACCAGTGTCCATCTCTACCTCGCAAACCCCGACTGGTCATTCAGTGATATCGCACGCCATCTCGAGCTCCACACCTCGACTGTCTCGCGGCACATCAAGACCTGGACACAGGTCCAGCAGAACATCGCCGCGGAACGCAGCACCGCAGCCCCCACCGTCGCAGCTGACCAGGCGCACAGCGCCACCACCGACGTCGATGGCGACCACAGCGCCGACGACGCCATCGAAGCGAGTTCGGGATACGACGCGGACGACTACGACTCGATAGCTGCCGGTCGTGACTACGCGGGCGCGACGTGGTGACCGAAGAGCGCTCCGCCAGAACAAGTGCCGACGTACTGAACTGAACGGCAACAGAATTCACGCCTGACTCGGTGATCACGAGCATCGCGATCCCTGCCCACATGCGGGCGGCGTCTGTAAGTGTCGCGTTGGATTGTGTGACCCGCTGCGGGAGTGAGACATCGTCATGTCGTGCGCGTCCGTCGATGGTTCACGACTCGATGCGATGTACCGCCCGTGCGTCCTATAGTGCGGACATGACGCGAGAACTGCCCGACGGGCAATCATTGTTGATCCGCACAGACTTCTCCGACGACGCCCGATGGAGTGACACTGTCGAGGCGGCGACGCAGCCGACAGATGAGGGGTTTCTCGCCGGTTTGACCGTGGTCGACGACGCGGAGTTCGACCGACTCACGCTCGGCGAGTTGGCCGTGATCATCGGGTCCCCGCCGCCGTACTACGTGTTTCTCGCCGACGCTGCGACGATCACCGATCCGGAACACGCGATCCTTGCCGTGGACACCGCAGACGGTTCGTCGGGCTACCCGAGTTTCCGGGTGCATCCGTCGCAGATGGCGTCGGTGGAGAACAACCTGTCGTTGGCGAACATGGACTTCGAGGACTTCTCGTCGGCGGCCGGTGCGGATGGGGTGTTTCGCGGATTCGAGCCACCGGCTACGACACGCACTCCGTCCACGGCAGCACTGCTCGACGCCATCGAGCAGTCCTCGCTGTCGCCGGAGGCGATCGAGGTGTACCGCGCCTCGCTGGAGCAGTGGCCTCGACCGGAGGTGGACGGGAACTACATCCCGAACGTCGCAGTGGGTCAGGCCGAGTTGCTCGGTCAGCAGCAACGCAACGAGTACCGGTACAACTCGTGGGTGATCGGACTGGGCGAGTCGATCGCGGCTCTCGCCGGTGGCGGCGCAGCCATCGGATTCGCGATCCCCGCCGCGAGTATTCGCGATCGCGTCGGTGGTTACTGCAGCGCGTGGGTAGACCCTGTTTCCCTGGCACCGGTCGCGGTTTTGGCGATGGGGCATCCACCCCGGCGGACGCCCACCTGAGCGAGGCGGTCACTCTCAAAGTGCTTGGGCGGCACCACCGCCCCGGCAACGCCGGTCTTGGTGACTGCTGGTCGCTATCACCGAACACTATTCGGGGCGAGCACACCGTAGGTCGAGGATCGGATTACGTGCTCGGGGACTAACCCTCGTCGTATGTACCGACGCGACTGGGTCGACCCAACGCACAACGATCTTCAGCAGGGTGTTCGGTGGTGCTTCCTTCCACGGCGCTAAGGACACCGTGTGCGTGCTGCCCTCAGGGCCAGGCACCACACCACCCGACTGTTCTAGAAGGGTGCGCCAAGCGGCGAGCGTCCTGACTCCTATCTCTTCGCGCGCCTGTTCAGCGCTGAGCTCTTCAACAATCAGTTGGCCAATGTCGCTCACGCCGGCAACCTCCTCTCGTGGTGTAGAGCCTGAGGGTAGTACGCCAACGCACGCCCTGCCCGGCGGCGACCGGATCGAAATTCCGGACCTGTCGTGGAGATGCGGTCACAGCCGGGTAAGTGGGCTGCGGGGTGGAAGCAGCCCTGGAAGTGAACGTGACAAAAACGAACGTTTGTGACACCCGTGTCAGGAGTGCGTTTGGTGGCGCGCCTCCTCCTCGGGGTTCAGCGCCCCGTAACGAAAGTGATGAAGTCGTAATGATTGGAACCCGACCGTACGGTACATATTAACTACTGTTGGTCAATGCTTTACTTTCTGGAGAGTGCCGCCACGACCGGTCGTGGCAAGTGGGCGCGTGGTGCGCGACAGACCAGTCACCACTGCGGTCGATTCCACGCGATGCGCCAAGTTCAATCTATGTCCTATATGCCAAGACTCCGGGGTGGTGATGAAGGATGAACATCGACGTACACCACCTGATCCTGGGGGAGTTCCTTGCTGCTAGCTACGACGTGCACGGTGGATACAGCCCCGTCATTGCCGTTGGTGGGTTGGCTACCTTGGCCAACATCGAAGCAGGTCTAAAGCTTTCACCAGCGGAAATCGCTTGCTGCTGGGAATACATTCGTCGATCCGACGTCCCCGACGGATCGAGCGAGTGTCGTTTCAATGGGACAGCATGCACGTTTCGTCTCGATACAAAGAGCATCTCATCGAACGGAGCTAGAGTGGGCCGGATCGCCCGTGTGGAGCGTGTAAGAACTGGCGGCGGTCTAGATCCGGCGGTGGCCGACAGTGATGACCCCAGAGCGCCGGTTGAACACTCCCTTGATCTAGCCATCCGAAATCAGATAGTCAAGGTTCTCGACTTCGCCAACGGAAACAGAGTCAAAACCGCTAGCCTACTCGGTATTTCGCGCTCAGCGCTCTACCGCAAGCTAACGGTCTATGGCCTCGAGTGGAGGTGACGAACCGGCCTTGAAATGCACGCGCTTGTCAAGAACCGGATTTAGATCCATCGATGGTGGCCACGATGGCCCGTAACACTTCCGCTTCGGCGGAAAGTGCGGCTTCGCCGGCCGGTGTCAGTTGAATCCAGGACCGAGAACGCTTGCCCAACGACGTTTTTCGGACGGAGACGTAGCCGTGCCTGGCAAGCAACTCAAGATGGCGTCCCAGATTTCCATCGGTCAATCCCAAGGTGGCGCGCAAGTATGAGAACTCTACGTCTATGCCGCCGCTGAGAATTGCCATAACCGCCAGGCGAACTCGCTGATGGACGGCGTCGTCAAGGCTGGTAAAGGGATGGGAGTCGGAGGAACTAGGCACCGCGCAACTCGTGGTTTTCGGCTACTCGAAGCCAAGCAGCTCCAGTTACTGCAACAACCGCGAGAATCAACACGGCCACAGCAGAAGAAGCAACGCTCGTTGGGGTCTCATCCAGACCAACGATTCGACGTATCGTTCCGCTGGACGTGATAAGTCCAACGATGATCGCGGTGAGTGCCGTCGCCCAGACAGGCCAGCTTCTTTCTCTCACCCCAATGATGAGGAATCCTGCACCCAGTAACGTCAATGCGCCAATGCTGTGGGACAACGGTAACAGGCCGAAGAATATGGAGAAGGCTGCAACCAAGGCGATCACGTAGTAGCCGACGCCGCGTCGCCGGACCCCGGCAGAGGTTGATTGTCGGTAGACAATGACCCACAAGACTAGGAAGACGACGGGAACCGTCAATACCTGAATCCACCCGCTGAACTGCGAGTGTGTCGCCAGAATCGACAATCCAATCACCAGAGCGCCAACGCCAAGCATCGTCAGGTTCGTCGACCCGACTCGGCGAGCCGCACGGGCTCGTCGTGCCATCGCCAATCCATCGGCAAGCGCGGCCGTGGAGTTACTGGGAGTTGCCATACAGCTCACTCTGCACTGCAGAGTGAGCTGCGGTCAAGTACTGAAGGGTCGGCACTGCGACCCTGTTCGGTCCGAAGCGGGGCGGGGCGTTTCATCCCCGAGACATGTTCCGGCAGGACGTATTCAGCTGCCTGGGTTGAGTACACCGCCTATAGATGGTGTCCCAAGGTGGGACACAAGTACCAGTAGCGGGTGCGAGATCCACGCTGATCATCAATCGTTATGACAGCACCACAAAGCTCAGAGAAAGACTCGTTCGAGCGCGGGCTCGCCGCGCTGACACGTCCTCGGGACACCCCACCAACTCGGAGGTTCATCAAAATGCGCAAGACAGTTGCAGTAGTCGCCATGGCTGCCGGCATCGGGTTGGTCGGCAGTCCTGCGATTGCGCAGGAAGCTGTGGCACCCGCGCCCGCCCCTCAGACGCAGTCCGAGACTCAGGGTGGACCTGATGTGCAACCGCTCGGAGTCACGTGTATTCAGAACTGCGCTGGAACCATTTCCGCCAACATTACGGGAAAGTTCAGCGCGCAATCGTTCACTTACAGCGTGGGCTTCAATAGCGTTCCAGGAGTAGGGAATGCACGAATGCAGGTCCGCATGCTCAATAACTTGGGCAATACGGTGGCGGAGGACAATCACTACTCCCCAGCTGGCTACCGGCACAGTGATCAACGCAATGTCGGGCGGTCGTATTTCTCGGCAGTATCAAGCGTATGCCACACATTGTGGGAGGGTGGCATACGACTCGGAACAGCTTGCACGATCGTGTAGCCCGTCCATCTTGGTCAACTATCTGTACTCCTGTGACTGCCGCAGGTCGGCGAAATGGACACCGCTGGCCTGTGGCAGTGGCACCATCTTTGCGCTGGTAGATCCTGTGGCTTGCGGCTCACCGCGGCGGCGCAGGCTGCAGGTGGCGGTGGATGGTCGGCCGTGTGACTCCAAAGTCGTCGGCACTAAAACGCATGTCCTGGTCAGTCTGCGGCGATGCAGGGTCGCGGGCCTTGCTTCGGACGACACCGGCCGCGGGAAGCTACAGATGGGCGGCCAAAAGCGCTATCTGGTTTTCTTCGTCAAAGAGGTTGCCAGCGGTCCGGTTTTGACCCAATGATCAGACGTCGTCAGGACTGTGGTCAGTGCTGGTCAAGTGGCGTAAATAGCGTTCGGGATTGCTGAGAAAACTCCGGGTCAGCCGAACTGGCTGTGCGTCATCGTAGTCGGTGAGCGCGATAGCGCCATCGTCGGAGATCTCGTAGATCTCGGCACCTGGTAGCGCAAGCAGGATCGGTGAGTGGGTGGCGATCACGACCTGGCATCGGAGCGCGACAAGGTCGGCCAGTCGTGTGAGCACGGCCAGGCATGCTTGGGGGGACAGTGCCGCTTCGGGTTCATCCAGTAGATACAGACCGTTGGGGTGGAATCGGTGCATCATCAGATCGATGAACGACTCACCGTGGGACCGCTCGTGCGGAGAAGTCCCACCGAGGGCGGCGACCTGGTCCGGTCCGAGCTTCTCGGTTTCGGTGGCGACGTTGTAGTACGTCTCTGCACGTAGAAAGAACCGGCTACGCGGCTTCTCGGTGCCCCACACAACAGTGATGTGGTCGCTGAGAGAGGATTCGCTGGACCGTGTCGAGAATCGGTAGTTTTGGCTCCCGCCTTCAGGATTCATCCCCGCAGCGACTGCGACGGCCTCGAGGAGTGTGGATTTTCCGCTTCCGTTCTCACCGACCAAGAAGGTGACACCTCCGTGCAACGGAAGTCCCCCCGCTCGGCGGAGATAGCTGATCGCCGGAAGAGAAAACGGATAAGTCTCGGTAGTTGAGTGTGAGTCGACTCGAATGTGGCGCACAAACCGCGCAGCAGCCGGTTCGCCGCTCCCGCGGAAGATCGAAGAAGGGTGGCTCATCGTCTCGCGCGGGATATACGGCACGACCCCATGTTGAGTGGGGGGCCTTCGGCAGTCATAGTGCCGTTCTCGACCAAGGTGATCAGCCTGCGATGCAGCACGTGGTCCGCCACTGGGAACTGCTGCGAACCCATGGTGTCGGCAATGACGCGTGCCATGGGAGTCGGTGCGGTAGGGGAGGTGTGCTCGATCAGTGCTCTGTCGAAGTAGTCCGCGGACACCGACAGCAGTCCATCGTCGGTGAGCACCCGCAATGGCGCGTTATCGGCCTGCAGTTTGCTCCATCGTTCGACCATTTCCTCGACGTCGTGTCGGCTTACTGGTTGCTCGGTACCGAACAACGATCGCAGTCCAGAGGGATGCGACGCCGCAACCGATTCGGCGGCAGAGCTTCCGGCGCTACCGTGGCTAGGGCGATCGCTGCTCCCGTCGCCACGAACGTCGGAGACGTCTATGGCGGACCAGGGGAAATCAGTAGCGAGGGAGGCGAAGTGCAGCTGAAAGATCACCTCCTGTGCTGAGGTCCGGCTGACCCACAGGATCGGCCGGGCCTCAGCGTTGGCCGAGAGCGTATTCCGCAGGTCATCGGCCGGAAGCCATCCGGTGTGATTTGAGTGCTCATCGTGTACATCGACATAGCTGACCATCCACCGAAATTGATTCCTGTGCAACGCTACTGAGTCGATCGGGCCGTGACTCAGATCGTCGTCGTTGATCAGGACCGCACCTTCGATCCTTGCATCGGACAGTGCGGCGCGTATCGCTACGCCCGCCGAATAGCTGGGCGCGATGTGCTGTGCTGTCATACCTACTGTCTTATCCGACAGCACAGGCAATGTCGAGTTCTCAAGAGGGGTCGTCAGCCAATGGGTCTCGGTAAAGGTCGTGGTCAACTCGGCGGACACGGACGGGGCGAGGACTTCACCGCACATGACAGCAGAAACCGGCCTGAAATCTTCGGGGACGACACCTGCCTGGGATTCGACTTGCGGCACCAGCTCATCAGGGAGCGCCAGCCCGAGAAACACTGCCTGATAAGGCATTCGACAGACAGGCCCGTCGACGATCTCAGCGCTCTCACGCACCGGAGCAGGCCCGCGCGCCAACGAGCACGCACTTATCGCCATCACTGCGAAAACCATGAACACAAGCATCGTGCGCCGATGTACCGACCCGGTGCGCTGATCAACGACCTGTTCGGCAGCCGCTACGCATAGGCGATCGGCCTCCGAAGGAGCTGACAAGCCGGTCGCTGGTGAAGCATTCCATGGGCGAGTCGGCATCGTGAAACTCTACTGCGGCAATCACATACCGTTGTTGCTAGCGCTACTTCAGGTATCGGTACAGAGCGCCTACTCACCTGCAACCTCGCGTGCAGACCCGGCGTCCGGAACCGCAGGCCGCTCTGGAACCTGCATCGACGGCCGTACTCGATTCCGGCTATTACGAACGCGGAACACTCGCGCGCAGAAACGCTCACGATCTTCTCGGTGACTTCGAATCCTTACTCGACGATGTCGAAGCCCGTGCGGACAAAGTGTTGACAGAACTTCTGGCGTTCCTCGAATCAGACTTGCCGAACCCTGACACCAGCTCGCCCTCTTCGGAGCGATGCGCACCGATGACCGATGCGCGCACGCCGGCGGTGTAGGTCAGGATGTCGGCGAGAGCGCGGACGATCTCACCGACAACCCCCGCTATCGGCCCTTGCGCTGCCGCGACGCCAAGCGTTGCTGATATCCGCCGTTTCCCGCACAATTACCCGCGAGCTGCACGACCAGGAGGTGGCCACACCGCCAGCGTCGACGACTGATTCTGGTGTTCCGCCTCTCGGCCGTGCAGGCCACCTGCGGTGTCCACCGAACTGAGCTCCGCTGCGCCGAGTGCTACTACCGCGCCGATGCCCGATCACATGATTGGGGCCCGTGTTCCGGTGGGTGCCGAAGGGTTCCGCCGGATGCTCTAGTCGTGGCCGCTGTCACTCCTTCGTGCCAGCTGCCTCATTGGATGTGGTCTTGAGTGTTGTTGCGCGCGTCATTATTTTAGTGATGAGCCATAAGATGAGGCCCGCCAAAAGTAGTCCGCCGGCGACGAGGTATTGCTGTTGTTGTGAATCGCTGCGAGCCCAGGGGCCGGCGAGCGAGACGCACGTCACCGCGCCTACGTAAGGCATAATCCTGGGTGCACGGAACGTTTTGCCGTCATATGGACGTCGACGGATGATGATGAGTGCAACGTGCACAAGAGCGAAGACGCATAACAGCAGCAGTGCGGTGGTCCCGCCCAATAAAGCGATTGCGTCGGCGTCGAAAAACTTGACGACGAACGTGATGAGTGCGAACGAGATCAAGGTGGTTCCAAGGATCGCTGTGCCGGGTGTTTGACGGTCACGGTGTACTGAGCCGAGCCATCGTGGAAGCACGCCCTGGCGTGAGAGGCCGTAAAGCAGTCGACTGGCCATCATCATATTTATCAGCGCGGAGTTGGCAACGGCAAACATGGCGATGAACGGGAATATATCTGCGAATGGCATACCTGGAGCGCCTTTGGCCATGACTTGAACCAAGGCAGAGCCGTTTGCGGGATTGGTCAACTCACCGACTGGGACAACGGCGACGGCACCGACTGCCACCAGAACGTAGATCACTCCGGTGACAGTAATGCCGGTCAGCATCGTTCGGGGAAAGTCGCGGACGGGATCTTTACATTCTTCTGCCATATTAACGGAATCCTCGAAACCGACCATGGCGAAAAAAGCAAGCGACGCTCCAGCCGTGATTGCGAGAAAAACGTTCTTGTCAGTGCTGGTCTCGAATAAGACAACGCGCCCCAAGTCGGCGTTGTCGCCAAAAATGGCCCACGCGCACACTAGGATCACAAGAAGAAGGCCGGAGAGTTCGACGGTCGTGAGAACAATATTTGCTTTCACGCTTTCGCTTACGCCTCGATGATTTACTACGGCTACTAAGGCCATGAATCCGAGCGCCACGAGCAGAATGCCGTTGCCGCCGGGTTGCAAGCCGAAATTGAATGCATCATTGACAAACCCTGCGAAAGCGTTGGCAGCGGTGGAGGCGGAGGTGATGCCTGAGCACATCACTGCGAAGGCCACCAAGAAAGTCAATATGTGCACACCGAACGCTTTGTGTACATACAGTGCAGCGCCCGCGGCCTGTGGGTAGCGTGTGACGAGTTCGAGATAGGAAAAAGCGGTGATCATCGCTACAATGGAAGCTATCAGGAACGGAACCCAGACCGCACCGCCGACCTCGCCTGCAACTGCACCAGTCAGCGCATAAACACCGGTTCCGAGTATGTCACCGACAATGAAGAACAGTAGTAGCTTCGGACCCATTACCCGTCGGAGTTCGGGTTGGGTGGAAGTAGTTTCGGTAGTTTTTCTCTGGTCTGTCATTGTGTCGGATTCGATTCTGATGTCGCCCGCACTGGCGTCACGGATGCGGCAACTTCGACCTCAACGGGCACATTTCGAGGGAGTGAGACCACCCCGACCGCTGTGCGAGTGTGCATTCCCGCTGCAGGTCCAAGGACATCGATGAGGAACGCAGACGCTGCATCGGCTACTGCGGGTTGACCGAAGAATCCCTCACCGCTGGCGACAAATACGGTCAGTTTGATGAACCCTTTGATGCGGTCGAGATCGCCGATCTCGGCATAAATCGCAGCCAAGGCGTTCAGAACGCATTGGCGCGCGCATTCTTGAGCGATCTCGAAGCTCACGACGGTGCCGACGGCCCCGAGGGCGATCGGGACTCCGTTGCGAACTGGTACCTGACCCGACGTTCGGACAATTCCGTCATGGAGCTGAGCGGGTGAAAACAGTTTCGACGGGCTGACGGGCTCGGGAAGCGTGATTCCAAGAGCTGCCAGCCGGGCCGATGCAACGTGGGGGACACTGCCTGGCACCGACACCTCTTGCCTTCGATGTCCATCTACCTGAAGTGTGTTCTGAGTCATAGATCGAACCTTAGGGATGTTCCTGTACGCGGCGGATCCCCCCAGGGGGAGGAGATCGCCGGTCAGGCTGTGCCCACCGAACGGATATCGAACGCCCTAGACAGTGTGTGCCATCGAGCGAGGTCAACACCGGTGTCGTTGACAATATTTATCCGGGCGACCGATCACCGCGAGCGAAACAAATCTCGTCGGCTATCTCGTTTGAGCTTACGTAGGATGCTCCTGACGTGCGTCTTCACCGTGGATATCTCGATAGACAGACGTATCGCGATATCAGGATTGGTCAGCCCCTCGGTCACTAGCTGCAGGATCTCGTCTTCACGCTCGGTCAACTTTTCCGACCCCTCGAACTGACGCGCTTGCGACCACGAAACGATGTCTTGGCTGAGCACAAGCGCCTGAACGCCAGCGGTGACTTGCTGCAGCGCACCAATGAAGGCCTCACCGGTGGCGGTCTTACTCACAAGTGCATCCGCACCAGCCAGAAGCGCTACTTGGATATCGACATGCCGAGTAAATGAGGTAAAGACGATCACTCGTGCCGGGCAGACAGTTTTGATCGCTCGGCACAGCTCGACGCCGCTGTGTGTGCCCCCGAGTCGCACCGGCAAGACCACAACGTCAGGGCGTAAGGTCTTCGCCAGCTCGAGTGCCTCAACCGCGGTGGAGGCCTCGCCCGCCACAACGAACTCATCGTGCTCGTCGGTGACCGCCCGGAGCCCGCGAAGAACAACAGGGTGATCTTCGACGAGCAAGACTGTCGTAATCGGAGACAATTCGTTCCCTTCGCGCGGTGAACCAGCGCCTTGGCTCTACCGACTTGTCGAAGATCCTCCCGGTAGGGGGACGCATAGTACGAGTCGCCATTTCTACCATGTTAAGCATGACCCCAACTCGTTTGCACGTCCTTCACCGCACTGGAATTTTGGTCATCGGCGCTGGTGTAGTCGGTGCCAGCATCGCCAGGGAGCTCGCTGTTCGCGGCGAAACCGTCACGATCATCGACGAGGCTTCCGGTATAGGCGGTGGATGCTCGTATGCAAACGCGTCCCTGCTCGCACCAAGCCACGTCGGTCCGCTGGCAACGATGAGCCTGCTACGCGAAGCGCCGCTACAAATGGTTCGACGTCCGCCAGCAGTGCGCATCAGTCCCTCACTCGATCTTCTGCCGTGGCTAGGCAAACTGACTTCGTCAGCGTTCCCGCGCAAGGTGGACATCGAGCACTACCTCAAACAACTCGCCACTGAAAGTGCGCAGCTCCATTGCGATCTAGCGGCCGAAGGGCTCAATCCGACGTTGAAGAAGACCGGGGCGGTCGATGTGTACATGCGCCGCCACCGACGAACAGCTGCTGGCTCGTTGCCGGCAGGCTCCCTCCGCGCCATCGAGCCGGGCTTGGGCCCAGCAGCGATCGGTGGGGTGCACCACACCGAAGAATGGGTAGTGGAGAGCCGCAGCTACGTCAAAGCCATGCTCGATGACGCTGCGAAACATGGTGCTACAGTGATGCACTCAACCAAAGCTGTTCGTTTGAACAAGCAAGACAACACGATCGTTAGCGTCGAGACGGATGCCGGCACCATCGAAGTGGACCGCGTAGTTCTAGCCGCTGGTGTAACTGCAGGACAACTTTCCCATCAGGTCGGTCTCCGACTCCCTCTACGCGGAGGCCGCGGATATGTGATCGACGTCGCCGCCCCCCGTGACCTGCTGTCCATGCCTGTGCGGCTGAAAGAGAACCGTGTCGTCGTAACTCCACTCGATGATCGGATACGAGTCTGTGGCTCAATCGAGTTCGGCGATGAGGGCCGTCGAGTAGACCTGCGCCGAGCCGACGCTCTGTTGGAACTCGCAGTGCAAGCAGTGCCTGGCCTCGCCGGTCGACCGGTTATCGATCGGTGGGCTGGCGAAAGACCGTGCAGCGCTGACGGCGTCCCTGCAATCGGAACCTCGACCGTTGTTGCAAATCTGTCGGTCGCGGTGGGTCACGGCATGTGGGGCCTGATATTGGCCCCCGTTACAGCGCGCATCATTGCAAATCAAATTTCCGCTGAGCAAGTCGAGAACGAGACGGCGAATCTGCACTTGCTCGATCCGGACCGCTTCACGAAGAATGGAGAGACAATTCGCGTAGCCGTATGAGGTGCGTCGGTTCGGTCCGTCATCGCGCGGGGCATGAGGTGCCTGAACCGTTCATCCCGCATAACCACGACGCTCGCCGTTGTGTCCACCAGCGGTGAAGAAGTGGCAGTGTAATCGACTCCAGGTGTACGAGACGCGGCAGTTCAAGATCGAAACACTCTGCAAGAAAACAGGATTGAAACGACCCGCCCTCTACAACAACCTCACCCTCGATGGGAAGAGCGAGACGCCCCGGCAGTAGCGAAGCTCGCCGTGACTCCGACCTGAGTGATACCGAGAGGTTAATAGTGCGTGCAGTCCTCTTCTGAAGAAGTGCAGTCGTCTTCTGAAACTGACACCCAAAAACTCGCCCATGAGCGTCGAGTGTGTCAGAACTCAACCATATGAACCATCTTTACTCCGGAGTTTTGGCCGCCCCTGCTCAGCATTCCAGTTGCAAGACCCCGAGCTTGACTGAACGCAATCCGTCGAAGGTCAATCTGGCTCCTCGAAGGCCGCTTTCCTGCCCAGCCTGACGTTCACCGCGATCGTACTATTGATATTCCGCCGGGTGGTTGCGTTGCCGACTACATTCCTTTGTATTTCGCTCCACGTAGTCCGATGCTGTACTCGCTGAAAATGGGAAATGTTCCGACATTCCAAGGGGACACCCATGATTTTGTCTACATCGTTACCTCGACCGAAGTATCGCGTCCATGTCGCTGCATGAAGGCTCGCTTTCTCTGGACGCTCACACGTCCGATTGAAGGGATTCGACCGCCTGCAGCAAATGCAAAGCAGATGCAAAGGTTCTTCACAGGTAACAGCAGACCGCGCGGTATTGCAAGACCCAGCGATACCGGTACGAGAATCGAAAGTTGTTGCTTTGAATGCTATTTCGTCAAATAGTGGCCACTCCGACCGGTTTCTAAAACAACCCGTGATACATGCCGGTTTCAGTTGGCAGTGGCGGTGGATGGTCCCGTATAGCTGCTCACAACCTGACTAATCAGAGATGGTGTGCTCCCGCGACGCCGAGCGTGGACGGTCTTGATCGCTCCCGCACAGTCACCCGAAGTGCCCCACAGGTGGGAGGTGGACGTCTGTCGAGGTCGACGAGCGTCCGCGTATTTCGCCTGCCAGCGGTGCCGGCCACCCTGCGGGCGTCCACCCGAATGGAGCTCCGCTTCGCTCTGCACCGTAAATGAGAATCGTTCTTTCGGGCATCTGGCTGCCGGCGAGTCTGCGTCACCCGTGCCCGCCTTACCCACCCCTGACTCCGCTGCGCTCCGGCCCTTCGGGCGCCGAAAACTTTTCATAGACGCCTCCGGCTGAAAACTTCCCGGCCCAGGGGCAGGACGCCGTTCCCGTGCGCCGCCTACTCTCCCCACGCCAGATGACGTCGAAAGAACGTGGGGGAGGACGCAACACCGACCCGGCACGAGTTCCGAAGGGCAGCAACAGTTATGACCGAGACCACGAACACCGAGACCGTCACCTGCATCGCGGACGGCCCCGACTGCGCCGGTGACGTCGAATACCGGGACGCGCTGTCCGGAACCGGGGTAGCGCACCCGAGGTGTGACAAGCACTGGCAGGACCGCCTCGACCTCGAGGACGACCTTCGACGCCGCTACCCGGCCCACGCACCCGCCGACTTCGACCCCACCTACGCAGGGGAGCGGTGGGACGAGGACTACTGACTCGGCCCGCTCACCACCCCGATCCGACCGACCAGACCGAGGAGTACAAGCCATGACCGCCAACGACATCGACGACTACTGGACCATCTACGACAAGGCCCTCGACGCAGCTGCAGAATGCCGGAGCGTCGAATCGCTGGTCGACACCCTGAACCGCTACTACCCGCCCTCGTCCGGAGTGGCGTTCTTCCCCAACGGGGCCGACCGAGACCTACTCGGCACCCTCGCCGACGCCGGACACTTCGATACCGTCTGGGTCCACGCGGACTACCACTTCGCGCTCCGTGACGGCCGCGGAGACGGATTCACCTACATCGAAGGCGACATCGTCCGCGGAACCTCACGACTGTGACCACCCGCCCCGCACCACCTGGAAGGAACGCCCCTGATGCCCGCTCAAGCATGGGTGACCCTGATCGTCGGCGTCCTCGCCGTCGTCGGCGTCGCCCTGACCGTCCGTCAACGCACCGTGGCTGACAAACGCGCCCAAGCCTGGCAACGGATCACCTGGTGCCTCGAACGCACCACCAGCGAGAACGAGGCCGAAGCAGCCCTGGGCTGGGACATCTACACACCGGTGACCGACTCACCGCTCATCACCCGAACCGAACGAGACGTCCTGCGCGCTGTCGCCACCCGGGCATTGTGGCGAGCACTGGCGTCACCGGCACAAACCGAGGACACTGACAACCAGAACGAGCAGGAGGACCCACGATGACCACCACCGAGAAGCGCACCACCGCAGGCCGACCACAGGTCGCACGGGCCGCAGCACGGGCATCGGTCGCGTTGTACGAACGTGACGGCCTCGAGGTACCCCAGTGGATCCGCGACGCCGCCGAAGGGCGCCCGACCACCCCACCGGCAGAACAGCCCTGACACAGGCACCAGCCGCAGACCGATAAGGCCCGCACCCGACAGGCGGATTCTAGGGGTCCTCGCAACACCTGATGGTCAGATGCCTGTCAGTAGATCACGTAAACGCTCGGCTGGAGTTTTCCAGCCGAGCGTTTTGCGTGGACGGGAGTTGAGGCGGTGGGCAACGTTCTCGAGGTCGGTGGCGCTGTACACGGACAGGTCCGTGCCTTTGGGGAAGTACTGGCGTAGCAAGCCGTTGGTGTTCTCGTTCGATCCGCGTTGCCATGGTGAGTGTGGATCGCAGAAGTACACCGGCACCCCGGTGGCGACGCTGAATTGCTTGTGCGCTGCCATCTCGCACCCTTGATCCCACGTCAGTGAACCGCGCAAATGCGTTGGGAGAGAACCGATCAGAGGAATCAGGACGTCCCGGACCTCCTCTGCAGTGTGCCCGCCGGGGAGGTGACCGAGAAGCAGGTACCGGGTAGAGCGCTCGACCAATGTCACGATCGCCGACTCCGATCGAGTACCGACGATCAGATCACCCTCCCAGTGCCCGGGCACGGAGCGGTCGGCGACTTCTGCCGGCCGCTCGGAGATCATCATCACCATCGCATCGACGAATCGTGAGGTGCGCTGCTCGGGTGAGCGATGCTGTACGCGGCGAGTACGTCCGGTGCGCAATGCGGCAGCGACTTCTCGGCGTAGTCCGCCGCGCGACTGCACGTAGATGGCCTGGTAGATCGTTTCGGTGCTCACACGCATCGCCTTGTCATCGGGGAAGTCGACAACTAGAGCGTGGCAGATCTGCTCGGGCGACCACTGCAGGGCGAGTTTGCCGGTGACGTAGGACCGGAGCGAACCCTGTGCCGCCAGCTTCGCCGGTTTCGGCCGTGCCCGCGAGATCGCCCACAACCGATGTGCCCGGTGCGGGTGGTATCCGTCGGCGATGCCGTGGTTGTCGATCTCGCGTTTGACGGTCGAGGCCGGCCGGCCGAGGCGGCGTCCGATCTCACGCAGAGAACACCCGGCTCGACGCAGGTCGGCGATCTGTTCACGCTCGGTCACGGTCAGATACCGGGGGTGCAATGTGGACTCGATGCGGGCCAGCGACGGCCTCTGAGCAGCGGTGACCAACGTTGTCATTCCGGTTTTGTAGTCGATACGTCGACCATCCGGGTGCAGGCGCGCACCACCGATCTTGCGGATGCCCCCGTCCCAGTCCTGTGCGGTCCGGAGGTGGACCCCGACCTCCCGAGCAGCCTCGCTCCGCGAGATTCCCGACGAGCGAAGTTCCTCGTATCGTCTCCGTCCCGAATGCTCGGCCCTGCCGCTCTTTCCGCGCCCTTGCACACCCGCCTGACGAACCCACCCGAAGGCAGTGTTCCGGTTCACCCCGACACGGCGTGCAGCCGCGCTGACATTCCCGTCCTCACGGTCCAACGCCTCGAAAAACCGCACCTTCAACCCAGTAAAAACCACGATCCCCGCAACTCCCTCAAATTGGGGGTGTTGCGGGGATCATTAGAACCCGCCCACCAAGGGGACGGGCCTTCGTCGTACCGCGCCCGTCGGCAACGATGCCGTCGACCGCCAAGAAGAAGCGGACACCCTGCGGGAGGCCACCGAGTCGAACTCCGCTGCGTTCCACCCTGCCGCCGCATAGTAAAGAGCGAACAGGAAAGCTCGTTCACGCCAGGTTCAGGGCCTTCAACTCGTTGCAGCACAACACAGTACTGTCAAACCTTGTCGAGTCTCCACAACGCCGGCTGCAGTTCCACAAGGCCGTCCGGCTGGTCTCCCAGCCAACGCTCGAGCTCGTCGGTCACGGCCAGCGGTTCGGCGACAATGTGGTTCTGCCCCTCGGCGTCGGGAGACTCACCGAATCCGAACAAGATGTCCGACCACGGGGAACTGTCGTCGATGAGCGCACGCATCGTTTCCCGCTGCGTATCCGCAGTCCATCGAGCCAGCGCGACGCATATGGAGTTCGCGTCATAGAGTCGGTGAAGCACTGCCGTTGCGGCGCTACGATCCGTTACCAGAAACACGAAAATGTAACTGCCATCGTCTATCTCGAAGGACCGCCTCGAAACCAGGACGCCCGAACTGCGCAACTGCTTCTCTTCGTCCGTCCACTCTTTTCGCCGATCCGGAAAGCCGATCCACCCACCGGAAGGCTGATCGCACGGCAGTGCCGGGCGGTCCTCAGAATCGCCCGACACCGGCGACCGATCGAGGAGCTCCACATCGCTCAGCTCTATTGCTCGACCCTGCCAGCGACCGCGAATCGCCACCCAAGGGCTCGCCGGATCCACCTGTGTCGCCAGGGCCTCCGCAGTCGAACCCGTCAACGGAATCGCCTTATCCGACACCCCCTCTGGCGGCTCGAAGCCCGCACCCATGAAATAGGGCTTGCCGTCGTCGATAGCAACAGCGCCGTGTCCCGCAATTTCGACGCCGTCACCGAAGAGCTGCCGGTCCAACATGACGATCTCCTCGTACCTCGGTCGATCAGTTCGCTACCCGGTCCGTTGTACCGTCGTCCGCATACAGAACGAAGTAGCCCGGACTTTCCTCACGGCAGAGGTGGTAGGGCGACCCACTCGCCTCACCAGCGTAGACGCATGCCCGAAGGGTGGAAAACGTCCCCATCTTCACGATGGACGCCGACGCTGAACCTGCACCCACTGATGCCGAGAGTGCACCTGCCATCACTATCCCGGTGACCACAGTCAAAATCTTCTTACGCATAGTCCTTGGTCCTCTCATTCCCGACTCCGCAGTCGGCTCAGTCCTATTCGTCGATGTACAAGTGCCACAGACCAGTCCGCTCCTCCCTGCAGGAGAACTTGTTGGTCGCCCCCTCATCCACGAGAGACAGACCTGCATCGTTACACGCGCCCGATGACGGATAGTAGGCATACGGCAGCATCACCGCGTTTGCGACACCAGCGCCGATGCCGAACATCGCAGCGATCGTCACAGCGATCGCAGCAACCATGCTTCGAACTCGAGTGAACATCGAAATACCTCCGGGTTGAACGCGTTTCGTGACACGGTCCCAGGTCGATCACCGATCCGGACAGCTGCTCGGCGGAGCGGGCTCGTGCTTCGGATGGAAAGTGAATCTGTTACTGATGCTAAGACAGTACCGGTCGGTCTGTCTAGGCCTTCGTAGAAGGAACGTTTACGAAACATTTGTCCATCGATGTCGCGCCACGGCAGCGCTGTCTCGATGTACGAACGACTTCCAGCGCTACCGCGACACCGAGCGTGGCTGGTTTCCGTCGCTCCCGCACAATCACCCGTCCATCTCCACGGCCGGGAGGTGGCCACGCCGCCGGCGTCGACGAGCGGTCCCACATTCCGCCTGCCGGCGGTGCCGGACACCTGCGGTGTCCCCCGAAATGAACTCCGCTTCGCTCCGCACTCACAAGAGCAAAGACGTTTTTTCACTCCGGTTCTGGCTACCGGCGAGCATCCATCACCCGTGCCCGCCGCCTCAACCCCTCGCTCCGCTGCGCTACGGCCAAGGCTCCGAACACTTTTCGTAGAGCAGTCGCTGCGCTCCCACGAAAACTGTCCGAGACGAGGGGTTGCCCCGTCGTCCCCGTGCGCTGACTTCTCTCCTCACGCCAGAAACGGCGAAAAAACGTGGCAGGGCAAAGGGCCAGGCCACCAGTTGAGGAAGGAAGTAGCGACATGCACGACACCATCACAGGACCGAGGACGGTGGGACTGCGCACGGCAATCATGGCTGCGATCGGTCAGGTACCGGCCCGGGTCAAGACCCACGCACTCGCGCAGGTCACCGCCTACACCGAGCAGGTCAACCGAGCTGCTGCGGACGCGAACTCGACGACCGTCGATGCGCACCTCGAGCGAGCCGCGTTCTGGGCGTGCACCGCACGTGAAAACGGAGCCAGTGAGGCCGAGATCCACGCCGCACGGCTCGAAGGCCACCACCAAGTAGCCACCGCTCAGCAGTAACCCCAGGCCCGTACAGGCCCGGACAACAAGAAAACACCGGACAGCTTCTATCTGCCCGGTGTCTCCAACCGAAGAATCTACCAGGGAGAGACACCACCATGACCGCCAGCGTCGAAACCACCACCGCCGCAACCGAAGCCCCCACGACCGGCACCACGCCGGTCGTGGGGGCGGGCGAGGAGTTCGCCCGCCTGCACCCCACCGCCCTCGAGGTCGGACCGAACGTCCGCAACGAGGTCGACACCGAATCACCGGCATTCCGAAACCTGGTTGCCTCCATCATCGAACACGGAGTGCTGCAAACGATCTCCGCAGTCCGCGACGGCGAGACCGTGATCGTCATCGACGGCCAGCAGCGGACCCTCGCCGCGATCGAAGCCGGGGTCGAGAGCGTGCCGGTGCTGATCAGGACCGCCGCCAGCAAGGCCAAGGACCGCGAGATCGAACGCCTCACCCAGCAGGTCGTCGCCAACGACCGCAGAATCGGCCTCACCGAAGGTCAGCGCGCGAAGGCAGTGACCGACATGCTCGAACTCGGTCTGTCGGTGCCCAAGATCGCCAAGGCCGTCCAGGTCAAGCGTGAGACCGTCAAAGCGGCAGGGGCAGCGGGCCGCTCGCAGACTGCGATCGGTGCCCTCGACGCGGGGCAGCTCACCCTCGATCAGGCGTCGATCGTGGCCGTGTTCGACGCAGAGGGCGACACCGCCGCCGTCGAGAAGCTACTGGGAGTTGCGCGGTACGACTTCCGGTGGACCGCGCAGCGGCTCCTCGAGGACCGTGCCGTCCGCAAGGCCCGCGCCGCAGCAGGCGCACCGTATGTCGAGCGAGGGCTGACCATCCTCGAGCAAGAACCGGCCTACGGCGGCCCGTACCTGCGTGCAGACGATCTGGTCACCGTCGACGGTGATGCAGTGACCGACGCCGTGATCGAGGCCGCAGCGGGGCACTGGGCGGTGTGGCTGTCGAAGGAAGACCAGTTCACCCTCACCGCGACAGGCGCAGTGATCGAGGAGGACAGCATCGACTGGGACACCAAGGGCGACCCGGAAGCGACACCCGATGAGGGGCTGCACCACCACAAGGACATCACCGCCGCCGAGGTGTGGGTGCCGGAGTACTTCACCGCCGACCCCGACGGCGCCGGTGTGAAGCCGGGGCCGATCCTCGCAGCCGCGCTGGCCGAACCCGCCGCCGATGTCGACCCCGCCGACGCCGAGGCAGTCGCTCGGGCGGTCGAGCAGAAGCGGCTCGCCGCTGAGGCAGCAGCGAAGGAAGCAGAGCGGGCAGCCCGTCGACGGACCAAGGCGCTCAACGTCGCATCGACCGCAGCGACCGTGGTCCGCAAGGAATTCGTGACCAAGTTCCTCACTCGCAAGACCCTGCCGAAGGGGGCCGCGAAGTGGATCACGGACACCCTGGTCGACGAGCCGGGACTGCTCACCCAGAACAAGGCGTCGCAGTACCTCGCGGAGCTGCTCGGAGTGACCGTGGCCGAGCCGACGACCACCCTCTACGGCGACTGGAAAGAGCGGGCCGCACGTGATGCGCTGGCACCGGTGATCGACAAGGCGAGCGACTCACGCGCGCAGGTGATCGCGCTCGCGCAGATCCTCGCCGCCTACGAAGCGCGGATGAGCGGGACCGGTAAGGACTGGTGGAAGCGAGTGGGAGGCTCCAACCAGGACAACTACCTGGGACTGTTGGCCGAGCAGGGCTACGAGCTGACTCCGGTCGAGCAGGTCGCAGCCGGGACGATGACACCGGAACAGGCGTACGACGCGCTCAGCGAGGAGAGCGTCACCGATTAGGACCGGCATCGGTGGCGGGTACCTCTACGGTGCCCGCCACCGGTGGCCTCGTCCCCGGCCCGGGTCGAGGGGGCCTGCGGCAGCCCCGTTATCTTCTTTCCACCCTCGTGAGCTGCGGGGGTGGGTCGTCTGCTCCGGTATGGCTCCGGCAGCCCGGACGGAACGCACGTCTACTCGAGTGTTGCCGCCGGAGCAGAGGGCGTCGGATCACCGCTGATAGAGGCGTGGCCGCATGAGGGAGCACGGCCTGCATAACGTGAGTGCCGGGAACCGATGCCGCGACCGCCGCGAAACATGTTGATGCGGAGAGTATGTGAACAACAAGCGATACGACATCTACTGCGGAATCGACGTCGGCAAGAGCGCCCATCACGCGATCGCGCTCACCTCCGACGGGCATCGAATCCTCAGCCGCGATCTGCCGCAGGACGAGGCGATGCTTCGCGCATTGTTCTCCGAGCTCGCGGAACACGGGTCGGTGCTGATGGTGGTCGATCAACCCCGCAACATCGGGGCACTGCCGATCGCGGTGGCCCGCGACAGCGGTATCGACGTTGCGTACCTGCCCGGCCTGCGGATGCGACGGATCGCCGCGCTGTATCCAGGGCAGGCGAAAACCGATGCCCGCGATGCGTTCATCATCGCCGACGCCGCCCGCACTTTGCCCGACACCTTGTTGCCGGTCACCCAGAACGACGACATCGTCGAAGGCCTGCGGATGCTCGCCGGGTTCGATGCGGACCTGGCGACCGAGGAGAACCGCATTTCGAGTCGCATTCGGTCGGTGCTGCTCTCGGTGCACCCCGCCCTCGAACGGGCCATCGGCAAGCATCTGTACCGTCCCGTCGCCCTGACACTGCTTGCCGAGTTCGGGGGATCGGTCGGGTTCGCGGCAGCAACCCCGGCGGCACTTCGACGCGTCGCGAAGCGGTCGGCACCACGTATCGGGGACGAGATCGCGGAATCGATCATCGCTACGCTGGCCGAGCAGACCGTGATCGTGCCGGGGGCGGAGAAATCGAACTTCGTGCTGAAAACCCTTGCGCGGCAGCTGAGTGAGGTCCGTCGTGCCCGCGCCGAGCTCGAGGAGCAATTCGAGTCGGAACTGAATAGACACCCCGCCGGGTCGATCTTGACCTCGATGCCGGGCGTCGGCGTTCGGATCGCCGCGACGATCCTGGTGGAGATCGTCGATGTCGAACGGTTCGGCAGTGCCGGCAACCTCGCCGCCTACGCCGGCGTGGCACCACGCACCCACCGTTCCGGAACGTCGATCCGAGGTGAGCATCGACAACGGGGCGGGAACACCAGACTCAAACGCGCACTCTATCTTTCGGCGTTCGCCTCGCTCCGTGAACCAGCATCTCGTGAGTACTACGATCGGAAGCGGGCAGAAGGAAAGGATCATCGATCAGCGCTGGTCTGCCTGGCCAGGCGGCGCACCAACGTGCTGTACGCGATGCTGAAGTCGGGAACCATTTACGAGCGCCGCGCACCTGGGCCGCGAATAGCGGTCGCAGCAGCGTAGGGAGCGTGTGGCTGGCGCGCCTAGCCTGCGGCGTATCTTGGGTGAATGGGGTCAAGCGCTCATCCACGCCCACGGGCGGTAGACCTGGCTTTTCAGATCAGCTGGTATTTGATCAGAAATCAGGACGCCGCAGCAGAGCAGCTGCAGGTTGCGGCAGAGGGGGAGGGCATCGACCGTTCCGAGATCTTCGCCGCCAAACGTATCGTTGCTGTGTGGCGTCTCGAGACGCGAGACGAAGCGAGTCTTCAGTCGAAGGTCCTGCAGTACTTCTACGACGATTCCGCTGCACGTGGCTATCTGCCGAAGGACGTGACGAGTCCCGACCTGGAGTACATGCGCAATCTGGAATCGCAGCACTATCGGAGGTAACACACCTCTTCCCGGTGTGGGGCTGACCTGCCAGCCCCACACCGGGAGAGAGATGCTCGTGAGCTATCCGTTCAGTGGTTCTTTCCCCCGTTGAACGGTGGTGGCAGGTCGTCAGAGCAGTACCCGACGATGTGGCTGGCTGGATCGCCCACCTCGCAGAACGCAGTTACCACACCGACGTCGTATTGGTCCGGTGCGCGACCTTCTGTGTCAGGGCCCTGCTGAACCACTACGGTAATGGAGTCGACGTAGTCTTCGTCGAAGTGAAGGGCCTCGGTGTAGGAGCACCGTTCCTTGTAGCCCAGTGGGGAGCAGAACGGAGCGTCCTGCGCGATCAACTGGAGGCTGTGGGGGCCGACATTATGGTCTTCCCCGGCATGGAGGCGTCCGAATCCGGCGTCGCTGAGTTCGGCTGAACCGTCGTTGTCGATTCGCGCTCCGCGTGCTTCACCTTTCCGCAGGCCCATTTCGTAGAAACTCAGGTCTTCGGTGACGCTTTCGCAGTTCCATTCTGATTTTTCGTAGTCCGTCGTGCCATCGGGGCATCCGGAACCGTCCTGTTGCTGCCTTGCCTGAGGCTCGGTGCCGTCAGATGAGCTTTGCTCGGGTTGTTCCGCTGGAAGGTCCTGCGCGCGGAGAGGTGGCAGAGAGGACGCGGCAACACTTGATGTGCTTCGAGCCGCGACGTTAGAACCCGGATATGCAGACCAGTTACCGACATGAGTCGATCCGTTGGTCAGGTCGGCTGTGATGACACCGGTTTGGAAAGTGTTCTCTCGGGTGCCGTACGGGTGATACCGGTCGGGTGTGTCCTGCTCGTCCGAGGTTGGAAACCCGAGGTAGCTGGTCTCTGCGCCGAGATCGACCCATGCTTGTTTGATCAGGCCGTAGATCGTGTGGGCCCCTGTCGCGAAACTGAAGTATATCGATCCACCTTGAAATTCCTGTCGCCTGCTGAGTCCATCGCCGAGGACGATCTCGTCGGTCGTTGGATACTGCAGGAATCCGGTTTCGTAGCCGTAATCTCCCCATTTGGTGAGGAAATCGTGCGCCACGAAGTGGGCTCCCGTATCGGGAGACCAGTAGATGTTGCCACCCACGAACTGAGAGCGGCGCCCGACTCCATCGGGGTTGACCAGCTCACCCGACGTCGGGAGCAGCAGAAAACTCTGCGGTCCGCCCAGCGCGAGATATTCGTCCAGAATCGCTCCACACACCTCATACGGTGACGGGGAGAAGGTTTGACACCCGGGGGTGGCTTGAACCTGTGCAGATCGCCCAACGTCGCTGGGGGCCGCCGGCGGAGCCTCCGTCGTCGTCGGTGCTGCCGTTGTAGTTACAGGCGTTGACGTTTCGGCTGGTGTCTGAGATTCCACGGCCGCCGAGGTCGTGGGTGTCGATGTGGTGGTCGGTGCTGGGGAAGTCGAGGCAGAGGGGGTCGCCGAAGAAGTCGGGGGAGTTGTCGAGCCGGTGACCGGCTCAGCGAACGCAATACCTGTGGAACTTAGAGTGATTGCGCCCACGGCCGCCAGTGACAACATCAGCAATCGATGTTTGGTCGGTAAGTGACGGGGCTCTCTACGCATCATGTTCGCTCGTTTCTGATAGAGGCACATGCGGGACCTGGACCGGACTCGACGAGCATATTGTTACTTCGAGTAAGTAGGAATACTTTTCCGATCATCTGCGCAGTTCGTCCCACTTGCCCGGGTGTACGAGTAGTGCCTCCATCCTCGATACGTCGAACCCGCGTATATCTCCTGCTCGGCCCTTGAGAGAGGTAGACCGCACGCGGACGGCCCGCACATCGAACACGATGTGCGGGCCGTCCGTCTCGCGCTCACTATCCCAATCAACCCCCGAATGGCCAGCTATCCTGGGATTGCGAAGAAGATAGAAGCACTCGAGCTCCCCCGCACCGCGCACCACCACCGCCGACCTGTGCTGCTCGCCGTAGCCTAAGGCCAGTTGCTCTGACGAGAATCCTCTCTGTAGTAGAAGAAGAATGCCGAACCAATGATCGGCACAAGCCAAGCTGCCAGAATCGAAATCGCCGTACGCCGCGCCGACAGAGGTGGCCCTGCAGCCGCGGACACATAGATAGCGAGACCGAACCACAGCAACACCAAAAGCAAACCGATACCTATTCTCAAGTAGAAAGCGTCAAATTCAGCGCCGCAGACGCCAGCGTTCACGCACTCGCTGAAACCAGCTTCGGCCAGATAAGTACTCACCGCCTCAGGCTAGCCCGCGCACATCGCTGCAGTTGCGAAGAAGATAGAAGCACTCGAGCTCCCCCGCTCGGCGCCCGACCACCGGCGCCCGCTCACGTCGACGCAGGCGGCTCGCGAAAGGTCAGTGTGCGGCGTTGTACGCCTCTTCGATGTCGACCGGGATCCGGCCGCGTTCGCTGATCTCGTAACCCTGGTCGAACGCCCACTGCCGAATCGCGCGCGTCTGCTCCGGATCACGCTTGACCGATCCGCCGGCCGCTGTCGCGGTCGACGCGGCAGCCGGGGAGGGCTTACGCTTGCGCCCACCGACCCGCGTCGCATGCCCGACGTAATAGCCGAGCTTCTTGTGAAACTCGGTGGCGTTCTTCGCTTTCAGGTCGATCACATACTCGACGCCGTTGATCGCGAATTCGATCGTCTCGCCGGACTCGTCGTCGATGACCGACCCGTCGATATCGTCCACCAATTGGGTTGTCACTCGTTTG
>NZ_JBNQFW010000009.1:0-142550 GCF_050321865.1 Rhodococcus sp. IEGM1428
GATCTTCCCGACGATCATGGTGCTCTCGATCTACTTCTTCTTCTCCGGCCACAACGCCCCCGGCGGCGGTTTCGCCGGAGGTCTCACGGCCGGCTTGGCGTTGGTGCTGCGATATCTCGCGGGCGGCCGTTACGAGCTCGGCGAAGCGGTGCCGATCGATGCCGGAAAGATCCTGGGTCTCGGGTTGATCTTCGCGGCAGGCACGGCGGTGGCGTCGATGTTCCTCGGCGCGCCTGCACTGTCCTCGGCGACGTTGGAAGTGACGCTGCCGATACTCGGTGACATCAAGCTCGTCACCGCATTGTTCTTCGACCTCGGTGTGTATCTCATCGTGGTCGGGTTGGTACTCGACGTGCTGCGCAGTCTCGGCGCACGTCTCGACGCACAGGTGGAAATGCAGAGCCAAGGCCGAGTGAGCGCCCCATGACCGCTGATCTCGGAATGCTCGTCATCGTCGGCGTCCTCGTCGCCGCCGGCGTCTACCTGCTGCTCGAACGCAGCATCACCAAGATGTTGCTCGGCCTGTTGCTGTTCGGCAACGGCGTCAATCTGCTGTTGCTCACCGTCGGTGGGCCGGCCGGTACGCCGCCCATCGTGGGCCGGGACAACTCCCTGGGCCAGAGCATGGCCGATCCGTTGGCGCAGGCGATGATCCTGACGGCAATCGTCATCACCATGGGTATCGCGGCCTTCGTCCTCGCACTCGCCTACCGATCGTTCACGCTCAACACCAAGGACGACGTCGAGAACGACCCCGAGGACACCAAGGTATCCAAGCGCCGGTCGATGGCCGAGGCACCCGACCGCGACCGCTCCGATGACCCGGTGACGGGCGAACCGAGCTTCGGCGGCGACGCATTCGACTCGAAGGGCAATCCGATCCCCCTCGAGGAGATCAGAAACCTCGAAGACCTCGAATGCTACGAGGATCTGCACGACGGCGACTTCGACAACGACGACGACAATCCACAGCTCCGCGGGCTCGACGGTCTCGATACGGCCGAGAAGGACGACAGCCGCCCAGAGAACGGCAGCACCGACGACCGCAGCACCGACGACACGAAGGGAGACGGCAAGTGACGATCTCCCCGGGCGTGATCGATGCCCTGACTCCACTACCCGTTCTCATTCCGATGCTCGCCGCGGCCCTGACGTTGGTACTCGGCCGCAAACCCCGCGCGCAGCGTTTCATCACCATCGTCGCCCTGACTGCCGTGGTCGCGATCTCGTCGATGATGCTCTACCTCGCCGATCGCGATGGCACCAGCGCACTTCAGGTCGGCGGTTGGGATTCACCGCTCGGCATTTCCCTTGTGGTGGACCGACTTTCGGCGATGATGCTCGTCGTTTCCTCGATCGTGTTGCTCGCGGTCATGGTGTACTCGATCGGTCAGGGTATCCGCGACGGCAGTGAGAATCAGCCGGTCTCGATCTTCCTGCCGACCTATCTCGCACTGACCGCAGGCGTGTGCAACGCCTTCTTGGCCGGCGACCTGTTCAATCTGTTCGTCGGCTTCGAGGTACTGCTGGCCGCCTCGTTCGTGCTCCTGACTCTGGGAGCCAGCGCAGACCGCGTGCGAGCAGGCGTCTCGTACGTGATGGTCTCGATGGTGTCCTCGCTGATCTTCCTGATCGGTATCGCCCTGGTCTACGGCGCCACCGGAACGCTGAATCTGGCACATATCGCGGTGCGGATGGACGACATCCCGTCAGGCACGAGAACTGCGATCTTCGCCGTGCTGCTGGTGGCGTTCGGCATCAAGGCCGCGGTGTTCCCGCTGTCGACGTGGCTTCCCGACTCGTACCCCACCGCCCCGGCCCCGGTCACGGCAGTGTTTGCCGGTTTGCTGACGAAAGTCGGTGTGTACGCGATCATTCGCGCACACACCCTGCTGTTCCCGGACGGCTCACTCGACAACGTGTTGATGGTCTGTGGTCTGCTGACGATGCTCGTCGGCATCCTCGGCTCGATCGCGCAGAGCGACATCAAACGACTGCTCTCGTTCACCCTCGTCAGCCACATCGGCTACATGATCTTCGGTGTCGCGTTGTCGACGCAATCGGGATTGTCGGGCTCGATCTACTACGTCGCGCACCACATTCTGGTGCAGACGACACTGTTCCTCGTCGTCGGTCTGATCGAGCGTCAGGCCGGTTCGTCGTCACTGCGACGACTCGGCGGTTTGGCTGCGGCCAGCCCGGTGCTGGCGATCGTGTTCCTGGTGCCCGCCCTCAATCTCGGTGGCATTCCACCGTTCTCGGGCTTCATCGGCAAGGTCGCTCTGCTGCAGGCCGGTAGTGAACAGGGCAGCGTGTTGGCCTGGCTACTCGTCGCCGGCGGCACCGTGACCAGCCTGCTGACGCTGTACGTGGTGGCCCGGGTGTGGACCAAGGCGTTCTGGCGGGCTCGCGCCGACGCCCCCGAGGGCGACCTGGCGGACAACAGCCCGTCCGCTCTGCTCGACGACTCGTCGGACATTCAGTTCGGCGACCGCGAGGACGTCGGCCGGATGCCGGCCTTCATGTTGATCCCCACGATCGGCCTCGTCGTCGTCGGCTTGGCGATGACAGTGTTCGCCGGCCGCATCATCGACATCAGCGACCGCGCCGCAGCGGACCTCCGCGATCGCTCGGTGTACATCGACGCGGTGCGCGGTGCGGAATTCGTCGGCGATCAGGCCTACGAGCAGGCTCGTGCAGACGAGGAGGGCACCCGATGAAGATGAAGATGGACCGCTCGATTCTGCTTCGTCTGTGGACCCTCGCCTGGTTGACGGCCATCTGGGTGCTGTTGTGGGGCAACGTTTCTGCCGCGAACATCCTCGGCGGTATCGCGGTGGGTCTACTGATCATGGTGCTGCTGCCGTTGCCGCGGGTGCCGGTCGAGGGCCGCATCCACGTGTTCTCGCTCGTCAAACTCGCCGTCGTATTCCTCTACTACGCAATCGAATCCAGCGTCAGCGTCGCCTGGTTGGCGATCCGGCCGAAGGCCCCGCCGGTCACCGGAGTGCTGCGCTGCCGCATCGCGATCAAATCCGATCTGGTGCTCACCCTGTTCGTCGACGCAATGAATCTCGTGCCCGGCACCATGGTGCTCGAGATCGACCGAACCCGACGCCTGCTGTACGTGCACGTGCTGGACATGGGTACCCAAAAGGCGGTCGACGGCTTCTACGCCTACGTCCGACATCTGGAGAAGCTGTTCATCGCCGGCTTCGAGCGTGATTCCGACTGGAAGCCCAGCCCCCTGCACTACCAGGAGTACGAGCAATACCACGGGGTGCTCGGCGACGACCCCGTCGAGGCCGATTCGGACGCTCCGCGGGACGACAAGAAGACCGACGACAAGAGGAAGGGGGACTGGTCGTGACCGTCGTACTCGCCGTAGCCGGCGTCCTCCTGATCGCCGCCGCGATCCTGACCGCGTTCCGACTGCTCGACGGCCCCAGCACACTCGACCGACTCGTCGCCATGGACACGATTCTTGCCGTCTCCATGTGCGGCCTCGCGGTGTGGGCCGTCTACAGCCGCGACACCACGCTGGTACCGGCCATCGTCGCGCTGTCGCTGGTCAGCTTCGTCGGATCGGTCAGCATCGCACGTTTCAGAGTGAGGGACGAATGAGCACCGTTGCGCAGGTCATTGCCTCTATCTTCATTCTGTTGGGCGCGCTGCTGGCGTTCACCGCCGCCGTGGGTATCGTGCGCTTCCCCGATACTCTCTCGCGGATGCACGCGGCCACCAAGCCGCAGGTGGTCGGTCTGATCATGGTGTTGATCGGGGCGATCATCAGCCTGCGCGGAAACGTCGACATCTGGATGCTCGTGCTGGTGGGTATTTTCACCCTGGTGACCGCTCCGGTGATCGCTCATACGGTCGGCCGCGTGGCCTACCGAGAGCAGCGAGGTCGCGACGGCCTGCTGATCGTCAACGAGATGGAACCGGACGAGTCCGATCGGTAGCTCGGCGCGAATCGGCGAAGAACACCGCATGGAAGCCGAACGCCATGGCTGCCAGTACGCCGAGAACGAGCGGCCCGAACACCTGAGGGTGTGACGCGAATGCGGCGGCGAGATAGCGGTAGCTCACCAACAGTGCAGCCATCGCGGCGCAGCCGTAGGCCACCAACGTGATTCGGGCCCGATTCCAGCCGCGCTCGGGGTCGCGGAGAACGGATTCGAGGGTCAGGCACAGCACTGCACCGGCCACCAGATCGACCCCGTAGTGGTAGCCGAATCCGAGAGTGGCGGCAAGCGTACCGAGCAACCACAGGGTGCCGCCGGCGCGCAGCCACCACGGGCCACGTCGGGAATGGATGAAGATGCTCAGCGCCCATGCGGTGTGCAGGCTCGGCATGCAGTTTCTCGGAGTCTCCGAGTCGAACGGGATCTCGCCGAGCGCGCCGGAGAGCGGCAAGACCTGCGACGGCCACGAATCGAATGCGAACATCGGTCCCACCACCGGGAACAACAGATAGAACACCGGTCCGACGAGTCCGATGAGCAGGAACGTGCGGAACAGGAAGTGCCTCGGCCAGGCTGCACCCGCGGCAACTCCACGTAGCTGGTACAGCGCAACGACGATCGCCGCGACGGGAAGCTGGATGTAGATCCAGTGCAGCGTTCCTTCGGCGACCGGGCCTAGGCGGTCCAGGATGTTGCCCAGGACCCAGGACGGATTCCCCAGCGCGTGATCGGCGGCGTATGCGTATTCGTCGAGAACGTAGGGCCGGGCGACGGTGGTGATGTGCAACCAGGCGTCGCCCGCCTTGGTCGCGAGCAACAGCAGTGCTCCCAGAGCAACACCGCGCATCGCCCGAGTGTCCCCCCGACGGGCGACGTAGACTCCGAGCCCGACCAACACGAGGGACGGGCCGTTGCCGACCGTCAGGGTGGCGTCGAAACCGAATCGGACACCGAGCACAGCAACATCGATCAGCGCCGCGATGGCCAGGGTGCGCAGACGGAGAGCAGTGTTCAGACCTACAGTGGCCAGGACCAGCGCCGCCCACGGCAGCGACATCGACTTCGGTGTGCCGAACAGGTCGTTCCACACGCTCGGCAGCGGGCCGGGAAAGTTCCAGACCGTCGCGATGATCTGCAGCAGCACCAGGAACGCGGCAACGAGGGCAGCGCCGACGATCAGGGGACGAACAGAGTTCTCACGTGTCGAATCGACCTCGACGGTCCCGACGTCCCCCTGCAGCACGCCGTTGATCGTAAACGGTGAGTGAACACAAAGTTAAATACAAACGGTCACGATTGGAGCTCGGTGACCAACGACTCCACCACGGCTCGCAGATCGCCGCCGGACTGCGCAGCCACCGCACGCTGGCGTTGGTACGACGCCCCGCGCCGGGGAATGTCGGCCACCGCGGCCAACTCGTCGACGCAGTTCAACCGCACGGCCGTCGGCGTCAACTTTTCGAGCAGATCGTGCAAATCGTCGGTGACCAGGCGTTCGTTGCTGCTCGAGTCCAGGATGATCTCGGCATCGAGGCCGTACCTGGCCGCTCGCCACTTGTTCTCCTGCACGTGCCACGGCGGGATGGACGGCAGTGACTCCCCCGCTTCGAGTCGCTCGTCGAGGTGGACGATGAGGCAGTGAGTCAACGCGACGAGGGCCGCCAACTCCCGCTTGCTCGACGCCCCGTCGCACACTCGGACCTCGATGGTTCCCCACTTCGGTGCCGGCCGGATGTCCCAGTGCATGCCGCCGAGTTGCTCGATGACGCCGGTCTTGAGCTGATCGCGAACGAATCCCTCGAACTGCGACCAGTCCTCGAACTGGAACGGCAGACCGGCTGTCGGCAGCTGCTGGAACATCAGCGCACGATTGCTGGCGTATCCGGTGTCGTTTCCAGCCCAGATCGGCGAGGAGGCGGACAATGCCAGCAGGTGTGGGTATTGCAGGAGCAGCGAGTTGAGAATGGGAAAGACCTTGTGGGGCGACGAGACTCCCACGTGCACGTGCACTCCCCAGATCAGCATCTGCCGACCCCACCACTGGGTGCGCGCGATCAGCTCGTCGTAGCTCGGCGAGCTGGTGAGCTGCTGGGTGGACCATTCGGCAAACGGGTGCGTGCCCGCCGAGAACAGGTCGATTCCCAGTGGATCCGCGGCGCGGCGCACCAGGTCCAACGAGCCGCCGAGGTCCTCCATGGCCTCACCGACGTTCTCGCACACTCCGGTGACGAGCTCGACGGTGTTGCGCAGCAATTCCTTGGTTACCCGAGGGGTGTCCCCGGCGATATCGCGCACGCCGTCCATCACCGCTTCGGCGGAGTTGACCAGGTCTCGCGTGTTCTTGTCGACCAGTGCGATCTCCCACTCGACGCCGAGCGTCGGGCGAGGTGAACTCGCGAAGTCGATCCGGGGAGCGCTCAAACTACTGCAGTACCGCGCACGCAGCCCGAGCACCGGCGTCGCCGGTCATCAGGGTCGTCATGTCCGGCACCGCGGCACCGTCGGGAAGTGTGTACCGCGGCGGAATGTTCGCGAAGTTGTCGGCACCCTCGTGCACGATCACCGAGGTTCCCGCACCGCCGGCGCGCAGATCGTCGAGCGTGATCGTGTCGGTCGTGGTGACGAGTCGTCCGGTGCCGTCCTCGCCGACCTGGATGGACGTCAGATCGCCGCTGGCCGGATGCTCGGTGCGGCCGTCGACCTGCAGGTGACCGCCCGCAGACAGGAACGCGCCCGGTTCCCCGCCGGTGGGAGCCACGGAGTTCGGCTCGCAGGCGGCCACGGTGTGAACGTGGAAGCCGTGGAATCCGGGAGTCATGTTCTCGACCTCGGCGGTGACGGTGAGCTTCTCGCCCTCGGCCGCGAACGTCACTGTGCCCACCTCGGCGCCGGAAGCGTTGCGGAGGGTGCCCTCGATGGTCTCCTCGGAGCTCGACCCGGACTCGGCCCGGCCGTCGCCTGCCGTAGCGGCCGCCGACGGATCGGACTCGCCGGTCCAGACCGGCGGAACGGTGCCGGGGGTATCGGACGCAACCTCGCCGTTGCTGCAGGCAGAGAGACCGAGCGCTGCGATCGCGAGGACCGGCACCGCGTAACGCAACGATCGGGTTGCAGCAGTGCGTCGCTTGAACATGTCCATCGGAAATCGCTCCTCTTTCAGGCAGTTTCGCCGGGCTCGAAAATAATAACGTGCCGCCCGATTCGACCGAACCGGGCACGTCGTCGATGTGGTGAACTCTGGGGTCTGGATAACCTATTGCGTCACGATGACGACGACGCCGACCGTGGATTCGAGCGAGGTCGGCTTGGGCTCGGCAGGAACACCGAGTTCCGTGGCGATCGACTGCGCAGCTTGTTCCTCACCTGCAGCAGTTCCGTAGTACACCGCCGTCTGGGCGAACTGGGCCTCGCTGAAGTTGCCCGTCTCGGCGACGTTCCATCCCCCGGCGGTCAAGGTGCTCGCGGTACCGGCCGCGAGACCGGAGACGTTGGAGTTGTTGAGCACCCGCACTTCGACGTCGGCGGAGGTGCCCGAGGTGGTGGGGGCCGCGGAGCTGGTCGACGCGTCACCTTCCGGTACCTGCGCTGCTGGGGCCTGCGTCGTCGGTGCAACCGCAGCCGGCGCGCTGGTCGTCTCGGAAGCGGAGGGCTCGGCAGCCGCCTCGTCGGAATCGGAACCGGTGAGCGAGAGTGCACCGATCGCCGCGAACAGGATCGCGAGCGAAATCAACACCATGGCCAGAGCGCGGAGTGGTGGGCCGGTCTGTTCCGGGTTGGGGCTGCTCACGTACTCGACCCTAGCCGACCGTCAACGGCGACTCGGAACACGCCGATATTCGGACCTGCTCAGACGTCGAAACCGAGCCGACGTGCCGCGCGAGCCTTCTGCCGACTCGCCCGCAGGCGGCGCAGGCGCTTGACCAGCATCGGATCCGCGGCGAGCGACTCCGGACGATCGACCAATGCGTTCAGAATCTGGTAGTAGCGGGTGGCCGACATGGAGAAGAGTTCCTTGATGGCCTCTTCCTTCGCGCCGGCGTACTTCCACCACTGCCGCTCGAAGGACAGGATGTCGTGCTCTCGTCGACTCAGGCCGTCTGCACCGACTTCGTTCGGATCCTGCGAGCCGTCCGAACTTCCCGGTTGCTGAGCCTGGTTCGAGTCACGCGCTGCTGCGCCGTCCATCCCACTCCTCGACTTCTCGACTCCCTGGACCTGTGCGATCACCGACTCGTGAGACCACAGACCCTGGGGAAATCTGCTTCCCCCAGTACTGCCGGCACCCGTACGCGCACCGACTGAATTACACAGTTGTGTTTCGAGAATCATTCAACCATGCTCGACGCCCGAGGCACGGCTCCCGCGAGGTACCGGCGCGTGGCGTGTTCGATGAAGACCGGCAGCGCAAGAGACCACATGCACCACCCCACTGGGTCATTCCGCAGGCTCCACTCCCGCACCTCTTGGGTCATTCCGCAGGCTCCACTCCCGCACCACTATCCTTGTCGACCATGGCAATTCTTCCCATCCGGATCGTCGGCGATCCGGTGCTCCACACCGCAACCGCTCCCGTCACCGAGTCACCCGCCGAGCTGGCCGAGCTGATCGCCGACATGTACGAGACCCTGGCCGCCGCGAACGGCGTCGGTCTCGCGGCGAACCAGGTGGGCGTCGGCAAACGTCTGTTCATCTACGACTGCCCCGACCAAGGCGCGGACGGCAAGGTCGTCCGGCGACGCGGGGAGGTCGTCAACCCCGTCCTCGAGACGTCCGAGATTCCCGAGACGATGCCCGATCCCGATGACGACGACGAGGGCTGCCTGTCGGTTCCCGGCGAGCAGCACCCCACCGGCCGCGCCGACTGGGCTCGGGTGACCGGCACCGATGCGAAGGGCGATCCCGTCGACATCGAAGGCCGAGGCTTCTTCGCTCGGATGCTTCAACACGAAGTGGGTCATCTCGACGGTTTCCTCTACACCGACGTACTCATCGGACGACACGCACGGGCAGCCAAGAAGGCCATCAAGCGCGCCGGCTGGGGCGTGCCGGGTCTGAGCTGGACGCCCGGCACCGTCGACGATCCGTTCGGGCACGACGACGACGAAGACTGAACGACCCGATGAACTTCGATCAGTGAGCATTCCGGTGGGTACCCGGGTGATGCTCCGCTATCGGCTGCCGCCCGGGCACACCCATCCGATGACGGACGTGATCGGTGAGTTGGTGACGCTCGACGCCGATGCCGTCTCGGTCCGCGGCCGGGACGGATCGTTGGTGCAGGTTGCCGCCGAGCGCGTCGTAGCCTTGAAACCGTTGGGCCCGAGGCCGATTCGGACGTCGGAGATCAGGGCACTCGAAGCTGCCGCTGCCGACGGATGGCCGGGCGTCGAGCGAGAATGGATCGACGGTTGGCAGCTGCGCTTCGGTCACGGTTTCACCGGTCGCGCCAATTCGGCGGCACCGCTCGAGCCCGGCGCGTCGACGACGCCCGAGACGCTGGCGAGAATCTGCGATCGATACACCGCACGGGGATTGACGCCGACGCTGTCGCTTCCCGATCGTCTCGGCACCGCTCCGGCCGGATGGACGTCGTACAACGAGAGTGCCGTCATGGCGGCGGACATCTCGAATCTTGTTCTGCGCGACGGCGACTCGGCCATCACCGTCACTGCGGAGCCGACCGCCGACTGGTTGACGTCACTGCACTATCAAGGCCGCGCGGCACCTCACGGCGCTGCAGAAGTGGCGTCGGCGATCCACGAGGGCACCCTCGGGTTCGGCGCGCTCGGGGCCGGCGAAGTCGGATCAGGCACGATCGCAGTCGGGCGAGCGGCCGTCACCACCGCCCCGGACGGTCGTCGCTGGGTGGGGCTGACCTCGCTCTGGGTCTCCCCCGAACATCGTCGCAACGGTCTCGGCACATTGATGTGCGGCGAATTGGTGCGGTGGGGACGCGAGCACGGTGCAACCCACGCGTACCTGCAGGTGGCCGTGGACAACACCGTCGCGCTCGCCCTGTACCGAGACCTGGGTTTCGTCGACCATCATCACTATCGCTACGTGCGACCGGATTCGTGATGACGCGATCGGTCGAACACTCTGTCGGAGGCGTTCTATAGGGTTCCTTCCCGTGCGCTTGGCTACTTGGAATGTGAACTCCGTCCGCTCTCGTCAGGATCGAATCGTCGATTGGCTGCAGCGATCCGATGTCGATGTATTGGCAATGCAGGAAACCAAGTGCAAGGACGCACAGTTTCCGTATCAGCGGTTCACCGATATCGGGTACGAGGTGGCCCACGTCGGACTGAGTCAGTGGAACGGCGTCGCGATCGCGTCCAGGGTCGGTCTCGACGACGTGCAGATCGGGTTCGAGGATCAGCCCGGCTTCAGCAAGGATCCCGAGATCGATCCCGCGCAGGAAGCCCGCGCCATCGGAGCCACGTGCGACGGTGTGCGCGTCTGGAGCCTCTACGTGCCGAACGGCCGCGAGCTCGCCGACCCGCACTACACCTACAAACTCGAATGGCTGGCCGCACTGAAGGCCGAAGCTCAGGCGTGGGTTGCGGCCGATCCGCAGGCCCAGATCGCGCTGGTGGGCGACTGGAACATCGCGCCCACCGACGAGGACGTCTGGGATTCTGCCCTGTTCGAGGGCAAGACCCACACCTCCCAGCCCGAGCGTGATGCCTTCGCCGCGTTCGCCGACGCCGGATTCACCGAGGTGACGCGGCAGTTCACCCCCGAGCCCAGAACGTATACCTACTGGGATTACACACAGTTGCGGTTTCCGAAGAAGCAAGGCCTACGCATCGACATGGCGCTGACCTCGCCTGCACTGTCGGCCCGAGTCTCCGGTGCATCGATCGACCGCGAGGAACGCAAGGGCAAGGGAGCCAGCGATCACGCGCCGGTGATCGTCGAGATCGGCTGAGCAGGCCGGACCGAACTGCCGGCCACTGCTCGCGCGGCGATGATCGCTCCTACGGCAATCAGGATTCCGTGGGCGATCCGCACGGCCGGCGGGGTGTAGAACTGCGGGAGAAACAGCACGAATCCGGCGGCCAGCACCATCGCGTAGCGGTTCCGCAGAGCGAACAGCACCAGCCCGACGGCAATCGAGACGAGCCCGAGCGCGAACATCGTCGACTGCACAATCGAGTAGCGAATCGGATCGGCAAGATCGATCAGACCGGGGTTCGAGTTCGCTGCGGCGTCGACACCCAGGGCATGCAGCGCGAACGTCTCTGCGCCGTAGTACGGCAGAACCAGCCCGACGCCGATCCAGGTGGTGACCACTGCGGGATCGGACCGTCGACCTCCGTAGAGCACGGCCAGTCCGAGCGCAATGAAGCCGAGCATCGCGAAGGTGTGGGCCAGCACCCAGCTCGAGGATGCGAAGGCGTCCGCTCCTGCACTGCCCACCTCGTCCGAGTAGGGCCGCAATGCGGGGTAGAGGGCGAAACTGAGGCCGATGAAGAGGTACAGAGCTGCACGCATCGGAGGTACCAACCTTTCGAGAGCGGCGCTCTCTACAGGAAGCAGTATTCACCCTCGATGCACTCCAGGCAAGAGCAGTGCTCTCTATTCGGCGATGAGGTCCAGGAATTCCTCGTGCTGCGCCAGGTAGCGCCGGACGTACGTGCAGATCGGGACGATGCGCCACTGTCGATCGCGCGCGGTGTTGAGCGAGGCTCGCACCAGCACACCGGCCCAACCGCGATCGCCGTACTCCTCTTTGACGACCGTGTGCATGAGCGCGACGACGCATCCGTCGCCCACGTCCCCGTCACCGAAGCGGTAGCCGAGGATGCCGACGAGCTCGTCGTCGACAAAGAGGTCGAATCTACTGTGATCGGCGTCGTCCTCGATGCGGACGACGGGTCGCTCGACAGGTGTCGCCGGGACGGAGCGACGAGAAATGATGTGACTCATGTCACTTATGAGACCAGTGTTACTCGCGTGACGCGAGGCGAGTGCCTCGATCGTCGCCGAGTCGAGTCCGTAATGTGACCGCGAGAGACCGACCCGAGTAGTGGTCAGAGGGCGACGAGCATGTCGTTGTATTCCGGGTTCGCGGCGGCGAATCGCTGCACGTAGGTGCAGACCGGCCTGACCTTCCAACCGTAGGAACGTGCACTGTCCAGCGCGCGACGTACCAAGATTCCGGCCAGACCCTGATGACCGAAGTCCTCGGTGACGACGGTGTGCATGAAGGACACGACGTGCGTGCGTGTTGCGCGAGTGCCGTTTCCCTCCACCTCGAAGAATCCGACGATCCCGACGAGATCGCCGTTCAATCGGAGCTCGAACCGGTTCTGATCTTTGTTGATCGAGACATCAGCGCTAGGAGAACTCGCAAGCATGGGACGCCTCCTTCGCTGTGTATGGGGTGGTGAACGAGTGAATCGAATGTGACGTGCACCACTATTAAACATGCGCGCGGTGGCTCTGTCACCTTTTCTACCAACAAACCTTCGGATGCGTAGGTTTGTCCGTCCATCCCGACTCGAATGCTGGTATCGGTCATAAGCTGCCCTGTTCGACGTTGTGATACAACAACATTCGAAGCCACGACGCGTTTTCACCGAATATTCACAGGTTCGGATTCGGCCGCCGAGGCGGTCGCCTCCGCCCCGCCGGTACTGTCGTCTCTCGTGAAGTTCCTACCGCTCACGCCCAACGGCGAGACTCCCGTCCGCGCGCTGACGATCGCCGGAACCGACTCCGGCGGCGGGGCCGGAATCCAGGCGGACAGCCGCACGATGGCCATGTTGGGCGTCCATGCGTGCGTTGCCGTCGCCGCGGTGACGGTCCAGAACACCGTCGGCGTGACGGGCTTCCACGAGATCCCGCCCGAGATAGTCGCGGCCCAGGTTCGCTCGGTGGTCTCGGACATCGGCGTCGGCGCAGCGAAGACCGGGATGTTGGCGTCCACCGCCATCATCGAAGCGGTCACCGCCGTGTGCACCGAGGTGGGCATCGGCCGCGACCGGCCGGTACCCCTGGTCGTCGATCCGGTGTGCGCATCGATGCACGGCGATCCGCTACTGCACGCGGAAGCGCTCGACGCCATCCGCCACACACTGTTTCCCATCGCCTCGCTGGTGACCCCCAACCTCGACGAGGTCCGGTTGATCACCGGCATCGAGGTGGTCGACGACGCGTCCGCGCACCGCGCCGCGGAAGCCCTGCACGGCCTGGGCGCGCAGTGGGCACTGGTCAAGGGCGGTCATCTGCGCACATCCACCCACAGCACAGACCTGCTGTTCGACGGCGACACGTTCCTCGAATTCACCAGTGACCGCATCGACACCGGCAACGATCACGGCGGCGGCGACACCCTCGCTGCCTCGATCGCGTCGGCACTGGCACACGGATACTCGATGCCCGACGCGGTGGCCTTCGGTAAGGAGTGGGTCACCCGTTGCCTGGCCGCGTCCTACGACCTGGGTGCGGGCCACGGCCCGGTGTCACCGCTGTGGCGACTGCACGAGTCGGAGGATGCGTAGGTCGTCGGGCGCGCCCTTGATCTTCGGAGCGAAGAAGCTGCGGCGATAGGGCTTGGCCACCACGTGTAGGGCGTCGAGCACCTCCGGCGGGACCGCCTCGAGGGCCGCGGCGGAGATCATGACGTTGCCGTTTCCGCCGGTCTGCATCACGCGGGCGGCGACGGTGACGTCGACACCGAGCCAGTCCGATCCCACCTGACGCGGGCTGCCGGTGTGGATACCGACTCGCATCGTCGGGGTGTGTCCGTCCACATTCACGGCGCCGAGGGCATCCCGTGCCGCGAACACGGCCTCGACGGCTTTGTCCGCATCGGAGAACACGGCCATGATGCCGTCGCCCAGCCTTTTGACGACGTGACCGCCGCGGAACGCGACCTCGGGTTCGACGGCTTTCGAGACCTTGCGAAGCAAAGTCAGGGTGGCGGTATCGCCCGCACGAAGCGACCACGACGAGAATCCGACGAGGTCGGTGAAGACGATCGTGACGTCCGATTCGCCGCGACCGCGGCCGGCCCGCTCGAGAATTGCCTGCCACACCTGCAGGGCACCGAGGCCGACTTCACGGGATGCACCCGGTTCGTCGTCGAGTCCGTTGGCGGCCAGAAACCGATCCGCAACGCGGGCGACGGCCAATGCTCGCCCCGGGCCGTCGATGGACATCGGATCGCCGAACGTGGGGTCGCCGGGTAGTGCTCGCCGCACACGTCGAACCGCCCCGACCACCGTGGGCGCTCGATTGGTGGTGCGGACCCACTCCACCACCGAGGAGACGACTGCGTTCACAGCATCGAGCGTAACCCACGGTTACACATACTTAGCCTCACCCTTCGGCGCGTGCGGCCTCGCGCGCAGCACCGACCGGAACTCCGTTGGGGCCCTCCACCGACTGCGCGTAGACGCCGATTCCGTAGGCGACGGCGGCACCGTTCTTCGCCAGTGCGGCGCGGTCGACGTTCGCCAGGGTGTCCTGATCCGTGTGGTAATTCTCGTCGAAGGTCTGATCGGCGGTGCCGCCCCACTTTGCAGCCTGCTCGGTCGTCTTGTTCTCGTCCGCGCCGCTGAACACGCCGCCCGCCGGAATGCCGACCTCGATGAACGGGCCGTAGTCGGATCGACCGTCGAAGTCGGTGCCGTCCGCGGCGACACCGTCGGCGGCCAGCCGCTCGACGAAGGTGCGCTCGATGGCGTCGGATCCGGCCGGTCCCGCGGGCTCACCGACCTTGTCGGAGTCGTCGCCGTCGTACGCGAGGTAGCCGGCGTTGTGCGAGCCGATCATGTCGAAGTTCAAGTACAGAGCGATGTTTCGCTTGTCGTCGTCGGACAGGCCCTCGACGTACTTGGTGGAACCGACGAGCCCGTCCTCCTCGGCACCCCAGAACGCGAAGCGCACCGCGTTGGTCACCTCGGGCGCACTACCCATCTGCAGAGCCGTCTCGAGCACTGCCGATGTGCCGGTGCCGTTGTCGTTGATGCCCGGGCCCTCGGGCACGCTGTCGAGGTGAGCACCCGCCACCACAACGTTCTCGGTCGAGCCGGTGGTGGTCTGGGCGATGATGTTGCGGCTCGTGGTCGTGTCGGTCGTCGTGACGAGGGTCAACGTGACCTCGGGTGCCGCGAGGACCGCTGCGCCGTCCTCCTGGCTGACGCCGCCGGTCGGGATCTTTGCGGTCTCGGGATCGCCGAGTGTCCCCGAATCCAGCGGTCCCGGTTCGTTGTTGACGATGATCGTGGCTGCCGCGCCCAGTTCGGCGGCGACGGTCTGCTTCGCACCGAACGGGCACACGCCACGCGGCACGACGGCGACCGCACCGGCGAGATCGAGGCCGGCGTAATCGGCTGCCTCGCATCCGTCTGCACCGGCGGGGGCCCCGACGACGCGCGCAGTGATGCCCTCTGCAGGCGTGGTCGGTGAATAGCTGAGCGCGAACACCGGAATCTCGGTGCCCGCGAGAGAGAGGGTCTGGGTCTGCGCCTCGAAGGTCTCGAACTCGAACTCCGGAGTGGTGACCTCGAAACCGGCCGATTCGAGTTGCGAGACAACGTAATCGACACTCGCGTCGTATCCGGCGGTACCGGCGGCGCGGTTTCCGTCATGTGCGGCGGCGATCGTTTCCAATTCCTGGAGGTGCCCGACCAGGGCGTCCTCGGTGACCGCGGCCGACAGCCCCGGCCCGTCGGGTGTCGCGAAAACTCTGGCCGGTTCCTCGTCCGAGGTGGACGAGCAACCGGCCAGAATCAACACAGTGACGGCGCTACCTGCAAGCAAGGAAATCCGCATAGCGGACACCCTACCCAGACAAATCGCAGGGTGTCAGGCGTCCCGACGATTGACCACGAACACTGCTGCGCCGAAGATCACCGCAGTGAAGACGACGAAGTAGATCAGACTGCCGACCGGACCCCAATGGAAGTCGGTGCCCGCCGAGCCGCCCAAGAAATGGTCGGCGTTCTTGAAGGGCAGGAACGGCTGAATCTTCTCGCCGACCTTCGGGATGACTCCGACGAGGCTCTCGATCAGCAACGGCCACAACAGTAGGACGGCGATGGCACCGGCGGACTGCCGGATGAGCGCACCCACCGCGACAGCGAGAACGATCTGCACGAACGCCAGGACGGCAGTGCCGTAGATGACTCGCCATGTGCCGTCGACGTCGAAGCTCAGGAGCGCGCCTGCTTCTTCACCCGCGATCGATTTCGCCAGGAAGAATGCACCGAACGCCAGGATCAGCGACAGCACCGCGCCGTACACGCCGACGATCAGCGCTTTGGCACCGAGCACCGAGGCCCGGTTGGTGACCGCCTGAAATGTCGTCCGGATCAGGCCGAAGCGGTATTCGCTGGTGACGGTGAGGGCCGCCAGGATCATCAGCACCATGATCCCGAGCCCGCCTACACCGCTGCCGACGACGTCGTATGCGGTGGTCGGCGGAAGCCCCTCCGGAGCATCCGGGCCGATGGCCGTCTTTGCGGCCCAACCGAGGATGGCTCCGAACCCGAGGCCGAATACCACCACGATCGCGCTGCACCACCACGGCGATTTGGTCGAGGTGAACTTGATTCTTTCTGCTGCCAAGACGCCCATCAGAGTGACCCGCCCATCGCTTGCTGAGTGTTCTGGTCTTCGGCGCCCGCGCCGTGGTACTGCACTGTGTCTCCGGTGAGTTTCATGAATGCTTCCTCGAGTGAGCCTCGCTGAGAGGCCAACTCGTGCAGGGTGATTCCGGCGCGCCCGGCGATATCGCCGATCGTGTCGGTCGTGGAGTTCAGCACCACGAGCGAGGGCTGAAGCTCATCGGTCTTGTCCGGCTCGCGCACGGTCAGACCGGCCGTGGTCAGTGCCTGTCGAAGCCCGTCGAGCTGTGGGCTGCGCACGCGCACCGATGCCTCGGAAGCGTGGTCGATGAATTCCTGCACCGAGGAATCCGAGATCAGCTTGCCGCGTCCGATGACGATGAGGTGCTCTGCAGTCTGGGCCATCTCCGAGAGCAGGTGGCTCGAGACCAGTACCGTGCGGCCCTCGGCTGCCAAGCGCTGCATGAACTTTCGGATCCAGACGATGCCCTCGGGGTCGAGGCCGTTGACCGGCTCGTCGAACAGCAACACCTTGGGATCGCCCAGCAGAGCGCCGGCGAGACCGAGCCGCTGCGACATGCCGAGCGAGAAGCCGCCCGCATTCTTCTTCGCGACCTCGGACAGTCCCACCAGACGCAGCACCTCTTCGACGCGCGACTTGGGGATGCCGTTGGACGCAGCCATCCACTCGAGATGAGCACGTGCCGAACGATTGGGGTGCACCCACTTGGCGTCGAGCAGAGCGCCGACGGTACGCAGTGGCTGCTTCAGATGGCTGTAGCTCTTGCCCTCGATGGTCGCCGAGCCCGAGGTGGGTCGGTCGAGCCCGAGGATCATCCGCATGGTGGTCGACTTGCCTGCGCCGTTCGGGCCGAGGAAGCCGGTCACGATGCCGGGTTTGATGGTGAAGGTGAGGTTGTCGACCGCCGTCACCGCGCCGTATTGCTTGGTCAATCCTGTCACTTCGATCATGGGGTCAACCTTCCCCGATCGAACGCGTCCGCACATCGACCTACAGTCGCCGATTGCATCATCCTTTCGGATGACACACACCCTGAGACAGTCGGTCACATGGGCGGCACGCGGTTACATCGGCACCCGTGGCCAACCAGGCGCAGCCGCAAACGCGCGCGCGTTTGCCGGATACGCAGCACCCTGGAAGGTGCCGGGCCGCCGACGCAGCCGCTCACATCGGCGAGCTGGCCTGCGCCCAGAATCGTTTCGGGATGCGTCCCGCATGTCGGGCCTGGTAACCAGCCGCTACCGCATGTCTCATCGCCGACGCCATCAGCGCCGGGTCCTTCGCCCGGGTCACCGCGGTGGCGAGCAGCACCGCGTCGCAGCCGAGTTCCATCGCGAGGGTGGCGTCGCTGGCGGTACCGATACCCGCGTCCAGGATCACCGGCACCGTTGCGGCGTCGACGATCATCTCGATGTTGTGCGGGTTGGCGATGCCGAGACCGGTGCCGATGGGCGACCCGAGCGGCATGACGGCCACGCAGCCGATGTCCTCGAGGCGCTTGGCCAGCACCGGGTCGTCGGTGGTGTACGGCAGCACCTGGAAGCCGTCGTCGACGAGTTGCTCTGCGGCCTTGACCAATTCGATGGCGTCGGGCAGCAGGGTTCGCTCGTCGGCGATCACTTCGAGTTTCACCCAGTCGGTCTCGAGCGCCTCACGACCCAGCTGCGCGGTGAGCACGGCCTCGGCCGATCCTCGGCATCCTGCGGTGTTCGGCAGCGGCGCGATGTTCAACCGGCGCAGCAGATCCAGCACTCCCGTCCCACCCGCGGCGTCGACGCGGCGCATCGCAACAGTGGTCAGTTCGGTTCCGGACGCGACGAGCGCCTCCTCGAGTACCGCGAGATTGGCCGCTCCCCCGGTGCCGGTGATGAGCCGAGAGGTGAAGGTGCGGTCCGCAATAGTCAGACCCGCCATGCCCTCAACCACCCCGGGAGTGGAGCCCGCGGAACGACCCTCAGCCACCCCGGGAGTGGAGCCCGCGGAACGACCCTCAGCCACCCCGGGAGTGGAGCCCGCGGAACGACCCTCAACCACCCTGAACCGCCGTGAGAACGTCGATGGTCCAACCCTTTTGGACGTCGGTGGTGTCCCACCGGCTCTTGGGCAGCACGGCACCGTCGACGGCGACGGCGATGCCCTTCTCCGGCATTCCGAGCTTGTCGAGAAGCCGAGTCATGGTCATGTCCTCGGTGAGCAGGTGATCCTCGCCGTTGACGGTGATGCCGATGGCAACCTGTGTCATGGTGTCCTTTCGATCTGCGGGCTGTGAATGTGCGAGAAGCGTTCGGGGTCGGCCGCTTTCGCCTCGGGCAGCGCTTCGCCGGCAATAAGTGCGGCTACCGCGTCGGCGGTGATGGGGGCGAGCAGAATCCCGTTGCGGCCGTGACCGGTGGCGACGATCACCTGGGGAGACAGCCTGCCGATGATGGGTAGTCCGTCCGGGCTCATGGGCCGCAGTCCGGCAGCTGTTTCGTACAGCTCGTATTCGCCGATACTGGGCATGAGCCGTTCGGCGTCGGCTATCAGGTCTCGTACCCCGGCGACGGTGACCTGGGTGTCCTGACCGGATTCGTATTGTGTTGCGCCGACGACCAATCCGTCCCCCCGTGGCACCAGGTAGATCGGTCTGCCGTGCACGGTTCCGCGAATTGTGCGGTGCGGCGGGGGCGCGGCGCTCGGTCGACGACGCAGCCGCAGGATTTCGCCCTTGACCGGACGGACGGGCAGCGTGGGCCACAGCGCGGCCGACTGTGCGCCGGCGGCCAGCACCACCTGGTCGGCATCGGGGATGGTCTCCACCGGGGCGGTCACGAACTCCACTCCCGCATCCAGGCATCCCTGCTCGAGCGCGGCAACCAGCGCTCGATTGTCGACGGACAGCTCGGTCGGTGCCAGCAGGCCGAGCCGAATGTTCTGTGCCAGTGCGGGTTCGAGCTCACGCAGCTGTGCGCGGCCGAGAATCTCCAGTTCGTGTCCTTGCTCGCCCACCCACTCGGCAACGGTCCGCAGATCTGCGGCATCGGCGGAGTCGAGGGCAACCGTCACCGATCCGGACGCGGAGAACACCGCCGGGCCGGGCAGGCGCTCGGCGAAGTCCGGCCACCGCGCCAGCGAGGCAGCACCGAGGTGCAGGAGTTCGTGTTCGCCCGGCCACCCCTCGGACAGCGGTGCCAGCATGCCGCCGGCCACCCAGGACGCACCCTTGCCAAGAGCGGGATCGTGCACGACCACTCGGTGACCGTCCTGGCTCAGGCGCAGCGCCGTCGACAGCCCGATGACGCCTCCGCCGATAACGACGATGTGCACGCGATTCACGTCCTCACTCCCTGCGCCCGCATGATCGGGTTCAGGTATTGACGGTAAGGGCGGCGAACCCACTCTCAGCCCCACGATCCTCGGGACTCCCGCGAAATCTCGGCCACTCCGTCGTCGGTGGCGGCCACCATGAGAATACAGTTCGCTTTGTGCATCCATCTCAGACCGCCCGCAATCAGACTCCCCGTGAGCGTCTTGCGTCCGCTCGCCTGTACCTGTGTACCGATGCCAGGCGTGACAAGGGCGATCTCGCGCAGTTCGCCGAGGCCGCGTTGTCCGGTGGCGTCGACATCATTCAGCTGCGCGACAAGAACTCGGCCGGTGAGCGCCAGTTCGGGCCGCTCGAGGCCAAGGACGAGCTCGCTGCACTGGCGATTCTGCTCGGCGCGACCAAGCGGCACGGTGCACTGCTGGCGGTCAACGACCGCGCGGACCTGGCGCTGGCCTCCGGCGCGGACGTGCTGCATCTCGGTCAGGGCGATCTGCCGGTGCACTACGCCCGCCAGATCCTCGGTCCGGACGTGGTGATCGGCCGCTCGACGCAGAACCGCGCCCAGTCCTCGCTCGCCGCGATCGAGGACGGCGTCGACTACTTCGCCGTCGGGCCGGTCTGGCCGACGCCCACCAAGCCCAACAGATCGGCCGCTGGGCTCGAGACTCTGCGGGCCACCGCGGACGCGCTGCCGGAGCGGCCGTGGTTCGCCATCGGTGGCGTCGACGCCACCAACGTGGATCAGGTGAGGGCAGCCGGTGCCGACCGCATCGTGGTGGTCCGCGCCATCACCGAGGCCCGCGACCCACAGGCAGCCGCTCGCGCGCTGGTCGAGGCTCTGCAGGCCTAGCCGGGGCACACTGGACGGAGTGTTCTCCTCCCTCGCCCCGGCCCGTCGCCGGTTCGTCCTCGCTCTCCTCGTCCTGGTTGCGGTCGGGGTCGTCGTCGTCGCTGCGATTGTTGCGTCGTCGCTCCGTACCGATGACCCCGTCGCGAGCGTCGACCAGTCGGTGCCCGGCCCGGTGCTGCTGGTCCCCGGTTTCGGCGGTTCCACCGATGCGCTCGACGTGCTCGCGGCCGCGCTGCGAGAAGACGGTCGCGACGCCACCGTGGTGGCCCTGCCGGACGGCGGCGTCGGCGACCTGACCGTGCAGGCGGGCACCTTGCGGGACGCCGCCGACGCAGCTCTGACTCGAACGGGAGCGACGTCGGTCGACGTCGTCGGGTATTCCGCAGGCGGTGTGGTGGCCCGGATCTGGGCAGCCGACCTGGGCGGTAGCGAGCAAGCCCGGCGCATCGTGACTCTCGGCTCCCCGCACCACGGCACCCAGGTGGCGGGGCTGGCGGCCCAGGTCCTGCCCGACCAATGCCCGACGGCCTGTCAGCAGCTCGCCCCGGACAGCTCCGTACTCGCCGCCCTGAACTCCGGCGACGAGACCCCGGAGGGGCCGCAGTGGGTGTCGATCTGGACCGACGTGGATCAGGTGGTGGCCCCGCCTACCTCGGCCGAACTCGACGGGGCGATCGACATCCCCGTCCAGAGCGTGTGTGCGGATTCCACCGTCGATCACGGGAACCTGCCCCGCGATCCTCTCGTCGCCGCGATGGTCTCCGCCCAGTTGGACGGCAACTCCACCACCCAGCTCGGCGCAGCTGATTGCAGCCGTCTCAGCTGGTGATGTCCTTGGTCGTGAAGTTCGCCCATGCTGCGCCGAGAAGCACGACGACGTAGACGCCCTGCAGACCGACGCCGCGGACCAGGTCCCGCGTCGGCACCGGATCGCGGAACAGGTCGACGAAAGCCAGCCAGTACCGCGTCGGCAGGTACGGCGCAATGGCGTCGGCCGCGTCCAGGGTCAGCAGCAGCGAGCTGGCGATGAGGAAGGCCAACGCGCCCAGCGACGCGGCAAGCGGGGAGTCGGTCAGGGTCGAGAGAAACAACCCCATGGCAGCGACTCCGAGCATGGACAGAGTCACGTAGAGCACGGCGATGACGGTGCGCACGGCGACCTGTTGATCGGTCAGCACCGTGCCCGACACGCTGGAGACGCCGGCCAACGACGTGGTGTCGAACAGCGTCGTCCCGACGAAGTACGCGACGGCGGCCACGATGACCACGGCGAGCAGCACGAAGGCGGCCACCGAGATCAGCTTTGCCACCAGTAGCTTGGTCCGTCCCACCGGGCGGGCCAGCAGGTAGCGCAGGGTGCCGGCCTGGGCCTCCCCGGCGACGGCGTCGCCGGCGATGACCGACACCGCGACGGGCAGGAACAGCGGCAGCACGATGGCGAGCGCGGCGAGCGGGAAGAGCTGGCCGTTGGTGGTCACTGCCGACAGGAAGGCAGGGCCTTCGCCGGGTCGCGGACCGATGTCGGTGAGTGCCAGCAGGCCCGCGACGATCGTGGGCAGCAGGTTGAGCAGAAGGATGACGACCCAGGTGCGGGGTCGACTCAGCATCGCGCGCAGCTCGACGCCGATCATGCGGTCACCTCCGTCCGGGTGGAGCGAACAGGACCGTCGACTCGGTCGGCGCTGGCGCCGGTGGCGGCCAGCACGGACTGCTCCAGACTCATCTGCTGCGTCGTCAGCTCGCTCACTCGGACCCCGCCTTCGACGAGCAGTCGATTGAGCAGGGCGGAGTCGGGGTGTTCGATCACGAGCTGCTGTCCTTCACGGTGGAGCACGGTGGCGTTCTGGACTCCGGCGAGCACGGCGACGGCCTCGGCCGGGTCCGGGGTGCCCACGAGCACTCGGCCGGTGGGCTGTTGGAACGCGGAGAGCTGATCCTGCAGAACAAGGCGACCCCGATCGAGCACGCCCACTCGGTCGCACAGTTGTTCCACCTCGGCCAGCAGGTGGCTGGAGAGGAACACTGTGGTCCCCTTCGCATGCAGGCCCAGGAGCAACTCTCGAATCTCCAGGATTCCCTGTGGGTCGAGACCGTTGGTCGGCTCGTCGAGTATCAGCAGCTCGGGGGTGCGCATGAGTGCCGCGGCCAAGCCGAGGCGTTGCCGCATGCCGAGCGAGTACTGCTTGACCGGTCTGCGTCCCACCCCGGCGAGGCCCACCTGCTCGAGAGCCTCGCCGACGCGGGCGGTCCGGGTGCGCCGGGCACCACCCGGCCCGGCCGCGTCGAGCAGCGTGAGGTTCCGGCGTCCCGAGAGATTGGGGTAGGCGGCGGGGTTCTCGATCAGCGCTCCCACCCGCGGCAACACGCTCCTGCGTCGCCGCGGCATCTCCTCACCGAGCACCTGCATCTGCCCGGCGGTGGCCAGAACCAGACCGAGCAGCATCCGCACGGTCGTCGTCTTGCCGGAGCCGTTGGCACCGACGAAGCCGTAGATGTCGCCGGCGCGCACATCGAGGTCGACGCCGTCGACTGCTCGCACCGATCCGTAGCTCTTGGTGAGGCCGGTCGTGCGGATCATGTGGCTGCTCCTTCGAGCTGCTGGGCGGCGGTGGCCAGGGTTTCTGCGGTGACGGTGCCGGAGAGCAGGTAGCGACGCCGGTCGGCGGTGGGCTCGGTGATCAGGACGTTGAGCGGCCCGATCGACAGCGCGACGCTGTTGCCGGTGACGACTGCGCCAGGGGCTTCCCGCAGCTGGTCGACGAGCCCGCGCGCGGCGCGACGCGGCAGCGGAGCGGCGATCAACTCGGTCACTCCGCGGCCGTAGATTCCCACCGCACCCTGGCCGCCGCGGTCCATCAGGTCGAGTCCGGACAGCGTCGACGGAAGACCGGCGGCGTCGATCCCGTCGGCAAACGAGGCGATGTCGAGACCGTCCTGCTGCTGCACATCGGTTCCCGGCGGCGGGACGAAGCGGACGGTGTCGGCGTCGGGGGTCGCGGAGGAGAAGTCGAGGAAGGCGGTGCTGACGATAGGGCGAGCGGCGCCGTCGCCCAGCACGTCGACCTGAAGGGGCAACCCACTGTCGGGGTCGACCCACACGTCGACCGCGGTGACGGTGCTCTGCGACTCGCTGGGGATCAGCCGGAGGCCAGGGGCGTCCCGGCCGGCGATCCGGCGATCCGGCAGTCGGGTGACCTCATCGGCGATCGCTTCGCTGAGCAACCGCTGCCCGAGCTCCGGGGGCAGCAGGTCGGCTTCGCGAGGCAGGCGCAGGCTCGGCTCGGGGACCGGTGTCACCACTGCCGTGTTCTGTTCGTAGTCCCAACTCCACAGCCGAGCCGGGCTCCGGTAGAGGCCACGCTCCCCGGCGAGGCGCACGGTGTCGATCCGCCAGCTGTCCGGGCTGCGATACCAGGCGCGCAGGGTTGTGGTGTCGCCCAACAGATCCGGAAGGCCACCGAGTCCGTCGGTCACCGGCAGAGTGACACCGCCGACCGCCTGGGCGTAGCCCGAGTACGGCGTCGCGGTGGAGGACTGGACTCGGGAGAGCAGTTCGGCCGCGGTGATGTTCGACGCCTCGACGGGCCAGCGCTCGATCACCGAGGGGGTGGCGACGAGCACGGCGATGCCGAGCACCACCGCCAGCCACCGCCACTTCTTGCGCACCTCTTCGACCGTACGGACGTACCCGGTGTGCTGCATGTGAGCAGAACCGACCGCGGTCGAACTCCAGGTTCTCTACAACCAGCCGAGGACGGTCGACGGCGTCAACACCTGCACCGAGTCGGGCAGCCGGTCGCGCAGTCCGCGGTCGGCGGTGACCAGCGCCGTCAGATCTCCGTCGAGACGGGCCTGATGGGCCAAGGTGTCGTCGCCGCTGCCGTTCGCGAGAATCGTCCGGGTGCGCGGGTCGTTCACCACCGCGCCGCGGGCCTCGCCTTCGAGGACGGCCTCGATTCTGGTGAGCCACCCGTATTGGCCGCCGGGCAGTTCGACGGTGCGTGGCAGCGTCTCGGCGAGCGAGGTGAGCAGTGCGCCGGTCGATCCGGCGCGGTCCTTCCACCAGCCGTTGGGTCGTGAACCGAGCACGTTGGCGGTGTCCAGCAGTACCCGCAGCGGCACTGTGCGCAGCGCCGACCAGCTCGATGCGAACCCCGGGTGCAGCGGGAGGTCGGCGACGGTCGATTCCGGTACCCAGCGCAGTTCGGTGCTCTCACCGTTGGGCACGGTGGTCAGTGGATGATCGGTATCGGCAACGACGGTGGTGTACGACCAGCCGCTCGCGACACTCGCCGTGACTCGCTCGCTCCGAACGCACAGCTGTTCGGCCGCGATACCTGCTTCCTCGTGCGCCTCGCGTATGGCCGCGTGCTCGGTGCTCTCGTGAGAGTCCCGGGCCCCGCCGGGCAGCGCCCACGTTCCGCCCTGGTGGCTCCACAGTGCTCGGTGCTGCAGCAGTACGAGTGGTTCTCCGGTGTTCGACGGTGCGCGGAGCAACAGTCCGGCGGCCCCGTGCTTTCCCCAGTGCCGAGAACCGTCGGCACCGATCACCCACCCGTCCCCGTCACCTCGCATGCTCACCACCCTAGGGGAATCGTCCGCGTGTAGTGACTGTGCTGTAGTGGCTGCAGTACGGTCCGCCTGCTTATATGCTCGGTGACGTGATCGCGGCCGGCATTACCCCCTCCGCTGCCGTGCCTCCGACAACGGCCACTCCCGTCGGTACCGTTGCCGGCAAGCCACCGGTTCGCTACACGATGCGTTCGACGCCTGCGCGGTTGGTCGCGATGGGAACCGCGCTGGTGGTGTTGGCGTTGACGGTCGGAAATCTGGCGTCCACGGCTGTCACCGAGCGGGTGGACACCTTGGGCACACTGCTGGTGCGGACCGAGCCGTTCGCGAACTCGGCGCAGAATCTGTACGGGGCACTGTCGGTGGCCGATTCCGCTGCCGCAACCGCATTCATCGCCGGCGGTCTCGAACCGGCCGAGGTACGCGAACGCTACTCGCAGGCACTCGGCGAGGCGTCGTCCGAACTGATCGCAGCGTCGGCCGGAGTGACCGAGAACGACGAGGCCACCAGTGCGGTGCTGACGCAGATCGCCGCCGGATTGCCGGTGTACAGCGGTCTGGTCGAGACGGCCAGGGCCAACAACCGGAGCGGGAACCCGGTGGGGGCGGCGTATCTCGGTGAGGCCTCGACCATGATGCAGACAAGTCTGCTGCCGCTGGCCGAGAAGTTGTACACCGAGCAGGCATCACGGGTGTCGGCCGATCAGGAACGGTTCACCAGCCCGCCGTTCTTCGCGATCGGGTCGGTGGTGTTCCTGCTGATGATGACCGGCCTGGCGCAGTGGTACCTCTCGCGAACGACGCGTCGAACGTTGAACGTCGGATTCCTCGGTGCCACAGCCGCTGTCGTCGGCCTGCTCGGCTGGATGCTGGTGGTGGGTCTGATCTCCTCGATCGCTACCGACCGCGCGCTCGATCGCGGTGTCGCGCCGCTGAAGTCGTACACGACGGGTTTCATCATGGCCCAACAGGCCAGAGCGGACGAGACCCTCGATCTCGCACGCCGCGGCGGCAGTCAGGATTACGGACAATCGTTCGACGCCAACGTCTCTCGCATGTCGGAGATGTTCCAGGGTGATACCGCGGTGATCGACGCGTTGAACACGTGGTCCGGCTCGCATGCGCGTATCGATTCCGCGCTCGAAGTCGGCGACTTCAACGGCGCGGTCGCCATCGCCACCGGAACCTCGGAATCCGATTCGGCCGCCGCCTTCACTGCACTGGACAGTGTTCTGGTCGACGGCATAGAGAACGCGAGAGCCGAACTACGGTCCAACATCGACCGCTCGGTCGGTGTGTTGTCCGGCTTGTCCAACGGCGCGTACGTGCTCACCGTCGTCGCCTCGGTGGCGTTCGGTGTCGGCCTGTTCCCGAGGCTGCGTGAGTATCTGTGAAACGTCTGCTCGCTGTCGGCCTCCTGACCACCGCACTGCTGGTCGGCTGCACCCCGCCGGAAAGCTTTGCGCCACAAGTCGATACGACGTTCTCCGAACCGCCGCTACCGGACGGGGCATCCGTAGCCGCTCGGCCGACCGAGACTCCGGCCGACGACGAGTGCGCCCGCCCCACCGCCAGCCTGCGCCCACTCACGACCGGCACGGACGCTCCGCCGGTACCGCAACCGACCATCGACGCACTGCGCGCGAAGGGCCGCCTGGTAGTCGGACTCGACACGGGCAGCAACCTTTTCAGCTTCCGTGATCCGATGAGCGGGCAGCTGGTCGGGTTCGACGTCGACATCGCGCGGGAAATCTCGCGGGACCTCTTCGGCGATCCGAACAGGTTGGACTTTCGCATTCTGACCTCGGCGCAACGGCTGGAGGCCCTGCAGGATTCCTCGGTGGACATTGTGGTGAAGACCATGACCATCACGTGCGCTCGACGCAAGGACGTCCAGTTCTCCACCGTGTATTTCCAGGCGCAGCACCGGATTCTGGTGGTGCAGGGTTCGGGTATCCGCGGCGTCGGCGACCTGGCGGACAAGCGCGTGTGCGCCGTCGAGGGCACCACCTCACTGCGACGACTGCAGCGAATGCAACCCGCAGCGACCGTGGTCACTGTGCCGATGTGGTCGGATTGCCTTGTGGTGCTGCAACAACGACAGGTCGACGCGATCAGCACCGACGACGCCATTCTCGCCGGTCTGGCTGCGCAGGATCCCTACCTCGAGATCGTCGGCGACAGCCTGAGCCCAGAGCCCTACGGGGTCGGGATCAACCGAGACAGCGAGGATCTGGTGCGGTTCGTCAACGGAACACTGGCGCGCATTCGCGCCGACGGAACCTGGAATCGCATCTACAACCGATGGCTGACGGTCCTCGGCCCCTCCCCCGGCCCGCCTACCGCATCGTACTGCGACTAGGGGCATCATGGACGACGACGAACAGCAACCCACTGCCCCAGCGGACAAGACGCAGGCAGTCTTTCGGGCCGAGTCGGGAACCGACGGAATCGAACGCACCCAAGCAGTTTCGAGAAGCCCAGCAGTGTCGAATAACCCAGCAGTGTCGGAAAGCCCAGCCGTGTCACGGGCACCGATCGACGATCGGACCGCACGGACGCCGGGACCCGTTTCACCGGACGCCGGCTCGACCGAACGCGGAACAGCGAAATCGGCTGCAACACGGGCCGCATCGACCCGTTCCAGGACGGGTAGGTCCAGATCCGGTCGATCGCGCAGCACCGGCCTTCGACGTCGACTCGGGGGCGGGCTGGTCGACGTGCCCCGGGTGGAGCCGGTCGATCCCGAAACTGCGGTGATGTCGGATCCGACGGTGCCGCAGCACAAGCGGTTCTGCTGGAAGTGCAACGCCAAGGTCGGCGGCAGCGAGCCGGGCGAGCCCGACATCGCCAAGGGCGTGTGTCCACACTGCGGTACGACATTCGACTTCACGCCCCTGCTCGAACCGGGCGATCGAGTGGTCGGCCAGTACGACGTGCAGGGCTGTATCGCGCACGGCGGACTCGGCTGGATCTATCTCGCCATCGACCGCAACGTCAGCGACCGCTGGGTGGTGCTCAAGGGACTACTGCACTTCGGCGACGAGGAAGCCCACGCAGTCGCGGTCGCAGAGCGTCAATTCTTGGCGGAGGTAGCGCATCCCGGCGTCGTCAAGATCTACAACTTCGTCGAGCAACCCCGCAGTGACGGGTCGACCGTCGGCTTCATCGTCATGGAGTACGTCGGTGGACGGTCGTTGCGCGACATCCTCGGTACGTGCGACGGCGGAAGGATGCCCGTCGAGCAGGCACTCGCCTACGTCCTGGAAGTGCTTCCGGCACTGGGTTACCTGCATTCGATCGGCCTGGTCTACAACGACCTCAAACCCGAGAACATCATGGTCTCCGACGACCAGATCAAACTCATCGACCTCGGCGCGGTCGCGGGTATCGAGGACTACGGCTACTTGTACGGCACGGTGGGCTACCAGGCACCGGAGATCGTCAAGACGGGACCGACGGTGGCGTCGGACATCTTCACGGTGGGCCGCACGCTCGCGGTACTGACGCTGGACATGCCCTCGAAGAACGGAAAGTATCTCGAGGGCCTGCCGTCGGTCGAAGACTCCGAAGTGCTGCAGCAATTTCCGTCACTGCACCGACTGCTGCTGCGCGCCACGCACGAGAACCCCGCTCGACGGTTTCGATCAGCGGACGAATTCGCCGGGCAAGCGACCGGGGTGCTACGCGAGATTCTGGCCATCCGAACCGGCGTCGAGCGCCCCGGCCTGTCCACGGTGTTCAGCCCGCCTCGTACCACCTTCGGAACCGAGCAGTCGGTGGGCCGTACCGACACCTACGTGGACGGCACGGTACGCCACGAACGCATGACCGCAGCCGAAGTTGTTGCGGCGCTTCCCGTTCCACTGGTGGACCCCAATGATCCCAGCGCGCCCTTGCTCGCGGCGGCCGTACACGTCGAACCTCGCCAGACCCTGGACTCGCTGCAGCACGCCAAACGTAACGGCATCGAACGTGTCACTGCAGGCGCGGACAAGCCCAAGGACTCCATGACTTCCTCGTCTCCTGTCGACCTGGGGGTCGAGATCACCCTCGCCGAGGTCAAAGCCAATCTGGATCTCGGAAACGTCGTCGAGGCCACCGAGATTCTGGCCAAGGTGCAGTCCGAGGACCACGCCGCCGATCCGTGGCGGGTGCAGTGGTACGCAGGCCTGATCGCGCTGCTGCATCACGAATACGATTCTGCTTTCACGAGTTTCGACAACGTGCTCGGAGCGATGCCCGGAGAGCTGGCCCCCAAGCTCGCTCTCGGTGCCACTTCGGAATTGCTGGGTCACGTCGCCGCGGGCAAAGCCGACGAAGCCGAGAAATGGCGAGCCCGAGCCGAGGGCCTCTACCGAGCTGTGTGGCGTACCAACCGCGGCATCGTGAGCTCGGCGTTCGGCTTGGCCCGGCAGTTGCAGCGGCGCGGCGATCAGACCGGGGCCATCGCCGCTCTCGACCAGGTACCGATCAGTTCACGGCACTACTCGATGGCGCGCATGACCAGTGTGTTGACGCTGCTGATGGATCGCTCGCGAGCCGAACTGTCCGAAGCCGACTTCCGTTCCGCTGCCCGCCGAGTTGCGTTGCTACCCAAGGCGGAGAGCCGGGCACTGCAGATGCGGACGCTGGTGCTCGCGATGGCCTTGGACTGGATCGTCTCCGGCCACGCCGCCACGGCCGAACGGGAGCCGATTCTCAGCGTCCCGTTCACCGAGGACGGATTGCGGCGTGGCACCGAGAAGGGGCTGCGGGCGTTGGCCCGCAACGCCACCGATCGCGCGCATCGCTTCTCACTGGTGGACCTGGCGAACGCTATCCGGCCCCGTTCACTGTTCTAGTCGCCGTCACGAACCAGATCGTCCGTCGCCCGAGCGATCGCCAGCTCCTCGTTGGTCGGCACCACCAACACGGTCACGGTCGACGAGTCGGTCGAGATGACCCGAGCCTGCTTGCTGCGCACTGCATTACGCTCCGGGTCGATCTCGATGCCGAATCCCTCGAGGTTCGCCAGGGCGTCGGCACGCACGGCGGACGCGTTCTCGCCGACACCCGCGGTGAACGTGATGACGTCGAGCCGGCCGAGTCCGAGCATGTACGCGCCGATGTACTTGCGCAGTCGGTGAATGTAGACGTCGTACGCCAGCCGCGCGGAGGCGTCGCCGTCGTCGATCCGTTGTTGCAGTTGCCGGAAGTCGTTGACCCCGGACAATCCGATCAGCCCGGACCGACGGTTGAGCAACGCATCGATGTCGTCGACACTCATGCCTGCGCTGCGGCGCAGATGCATGATGACGCCGGGGTCGATGTCGCCGCTGCGAGTACCCATGACGAGTCCTTCGAGCGGGGTCAGGCCCATCGAGGTGTCGACTGCCTTGCCCCCGGAGACCGCCGATGCCGAGGCTCCGTTGCCCAGGTGCAGGACGATCTGGTTCAGGTCTGCGAGATCGCGTCCCAAGAACTGCACCACCTGGCCGGAGACGTAGTGGTGCGAGGTGCCGTGGAAGCCGTAGCGCCTGATGTCGTGCTCGGCGGCGACGGTCGCGTCGATGGCATAGGTCGCGGCTGCGTCGGGCAGCGAATGAAAGAAGGCCGTGTCGAACACCGCCACGTGCGGGACGTCCGGCAGCTGCTTCCTGGCAACCTCGATGCCGAGTACGTTCGGCGGATTATGAAGCGGTGCAAGACTGCTCAGGTCCGAGATCTGCTGCACAACGGCGTCGTCGATGATCGTCGGACGGTAGAACACCGTTCCTCCGTGGACGACTCGGTGCCCGACGGCGGTGACGTCTGAGCCCAGTTCGATTCCCGCGTCCGCGAGCATCTCGAACGCCAGCGCCAGACCGGCACCGTGATCCTCGATGTGCTGGGTACGCTCGACGCTCTCGCCGCGATGGTCGAGTTCGACGCGGCCGTCGGATTCACCGATGCGCTCGACGAGCCCACTGGCCAGCGACTCGCCGGAGCCGGGGTCGACCAGTTGGAACTTGACCGACGATGACCCGGAGTTGACGACGAGGATGCTCACGATTCGCTGCTCTCCTTGGCTGCGTCGGCAATACCCTGTGCCTGAATAGCCGTGATGGCAACGGTATTGACGATGTCCTCGACGAGTGCGCCGCGGGACAGATCGTTGACGGGTTTGCGCAGGCCCTGCAGAACCGGTCCGACGGCGACGGCACCGGCGCTGCGCTGGACGGCCTTGTAGGTGTTGTTACCGGTGTTGAGATCCGGGAAGATGAACACCGTCGCGCGGCCGGCCACCTCGGAGTCGGGCAGCTTCGACGCGGCGACGGACGGCTCGATGGCCGCGTCGTACTGGATCGGACCTTCCACGAGTAGTTCCGGATTCCGTTCGCGCACAATCGCAGTGGCCTGTCGAACCTTGTCCACGTCAGCCCCGGATCCGGATTCTCCGGTGGAGTAGGACAGCATCGCCACCCGCGGTTCGATGCCGAACTGGGCCGCTGTCTGCGCCGAGGACACGGCGATGTCGGCGAGTTGCTCGGCTGTCGGGTCCGGTACGACGGCGCAGTCACCGTAGGCGAGTACGCGATCGGACAGGCACATCAGGAAGATCGACGACACCGTCGACACTCCCTCGGTGGTCTTGATGATCTCGAACGATGGCTTGATGGTGTGCGCGGTGGTGTGCGCGGCGCCCGAGACCATGCCGTCGGCGATTCCCTTGTGCACCATCATCGTTCCGAAGTACGAGATGTCGGCCATGATCTCGCGGGCGCGCTCGATCGTCATGCCCTTGTGCTTGCGCAGCTCGGTGTACTCGGCCGCGAAGTCCTCGGTGTACTCGCAGTTGTTGGGATCGAGCACAGTGGCTTTGTCGAGGTCGACGCCCAGTTCCGACGCACGTCGCCGAACAGGACCCTCTTCGCCGAGGATCGTGAGGTCCGCAACCTGACGCTGCAGCAGTCGGCCGGCAGCCCGAAGGATGCGATCGTCGCCGCCCTCGGGCAGGACGATGTGCTTGCGGTCGGCGCGGGCCCGGTGGATCAGCTGGTACTCGAACATCTGCGGAGTCGTGATGGTGGGGATGGCGATGTCGAGCCGTCCCAGAAGGGTTTTCGCGTCCACTCGCTGTTCCATCAACCCCAGTGCCGTGTCGACCTTGCGCTGCGATCCCACCGCGACACGGCCTCGGGTCTGCGCCGCGGCAGAGGCGGTGTCGAACGTGCCGAGGTCGGTGGTGAGGATCGGTAGCCGGGGGCCGAGTCCCGCCACCAGACGTGCGATGGCCGGATGGGGCTCGATGCCGCCGTTCATGATGATGCCGGCCAGCGACGGAAAGCCCTCGGCCTCATGGGCATTGACCAGTGCGAGCAGTACGTCCGATCGGTCCGCAGGCGCGATGACGACAACGCCCTCGGTGAGGCGTTCGAGGATGTGCTCGGCTGTCATGCCACCGACCATGACCCGCAACGCTTCTCGCTGCAGCAGCGACGAGTCACCACTGTAGAGGGTGCCGTCGACGGCGTCGAGCAGCTCGGCCATCGTCGGGGCCACGAGGAGGGGGATCTCCGGCAAGCTCCACGCAGGCACCCCGACCGACGCCAACGCATCGGTGACCGCATCGAGATCGTCGGGGGCACAGCGGTTTGCCACGATCGCGGCCAGATGAGCGTGATGTTGGCGTAGTTCGGCCTGGCACAGAGCCGCCAACTGCGCGATCTCGTCGGGTGTGCGATCCGATCCACGCAGTGCGAGCAGCACCGGGGCACCGAGATTGACGGCGATCCGGGCGTTGAAGCCGAGCTCACTGGGGCTGCCGACATCGGTGTAGTCGCTGCCCACGATCACCACGGCGTCGCACTGAGCAGCAACCTCGTGATAGCGATTGACGATCTCACTGAGAGCGGCATCCTGGTCGGTGTGCACCTGCTCGTACGTAACGCCGAGCGACTGCTCGTACGTCAGATCCGCGGTGGTGTGCTCGACGAGAAGTTCCAGAATGTAATCGGGTTCGTCCGTGGAGCGAGCGATGGGACGAAACACCCCCACCCGGGCGGCCGTCGCGGCGAGCATCTGCAGCACACCGAGCGCAATGGTGGACTTGCCGGAGTCACCTTCCGGTGACGCGACATAGATGCTGGAGGGATACATACCGGCCGTCTCGGCACTGGTGGGCTCAGCCATGGTCGCTAGCCTAGTGGTTGCGGTGTTGACACCGAGGGCAGTCCGGTTGTCCTATGAACCATGGCCGATTCACCGTTCCCGGATGTGCGCTGGGGCAGCGAGACCTCGTTCATCCGCAAGCCCGCCGTGAAGTTCGCGTCGACGAAGCCCGGTTCGTGGGTCATCCGCAATCTCGCGGGCGTCGACCGCTGGTTGCTGACCAAATCCGACGGTCGCTTCACCGTGCTCGGCCCGATCGCCGCTCCGGTGATACTGCTGACCACGACCGGCCGCAAATCCGGCAAGCCGAGGACGAGCCCGCTGCTGTACTACCGGGAGGCCGACAAGATCTATGTCGTCGGCTCCAATTTCGGTCAGCAACATCACCCGGCATGGACGTCCAACCTGCTCGCCGATCCGAAGGCTGTGGTGGCCATCGGCGGCAAGAAGATTCCGGTGACGGCCACCCGCATCACCGGCGACGAGAAGGCCCGCATCTACCGACAGTTCGACGCGATGGTCGAGGTGTACGGCGAGTACGAAACCAGGACCGACCGCGACATGCGATTGTTCGCACTCGCGGCCGATCTCGGTGGGTCGTCGTAGCTAACCGAGCTTCCGCAGGCGCGGCGCGAGGTCCTTCTCGAAGAGTTCGAGGAACCGCTTCTGATCGTGACCGGGGGCGTGGAACACCAGGTGGTTCAGGCCGGCGTCGGTGTACTGCTTGACCTTCTCCACGGCCTCGTCCGGATCCGATGCCACGATCCAGCGCTTGGCGACCTGCTCGATCGGCAACTCGTCGGCGGCCTTCTCCATCTCGATCGGATCGTCGATCGAATGCTTCTGCTCGGGCGTCAGCGACAGCGGGGCCCAGAAGCGGCAATTCTCCAGCGCCAGTTCGGGATCGGTGTCGTAGCTGATCTTGATCTCGATCATCTTGTCGATCTCACCGGCGTCGCGCTCGGCCTTACCTGCGCCCTCTTCCACAGCCGGAAGGAGCTTGTCGGTGTAGAGCTCCATGCCCTTGCCCGAGGTGCAGATGAATCCGTCGCCTGCGCGTCCTGCATACCGCGCGACGACGGGTCCGCCGGCCGCGATGTACACCGGGATGCCGCCCTCGGGGACGTCGTAGATCGACGCGCCCTTGGTCGTGTAGTACTCGCCCTCGAAATCGACGCGGTCGCCGAGCCACAGCTCGCGCATCAACCGCACGGACTCACGCAGGCGCGCGAATCGTTCCTTGAACTCCGGCCATTCGCCGGTGAATCCGGTAGCGATCTCGTTGAGCGCTTCGCCGGTACCGACACCGAGCATGATGCGCCCCGGGTACAGGCAGCCCATCGTCGCGAATGCCTGGGCGATGACCGACGGGTTGTAACGGAACGTCGGGGTGAGCACCGAGGTACCGAGCTGGATCGTGTTGGTGCGCTCACCGACGGCAGTCATCCAGGCGAGCGAGAACGGTGCGTGCCCGCCTTCGTGCCGCCACGGCTGGAAATGGTCGCTGACCGTCGCGGAGTCCATTCCGTGCTGCTCGGCGAGAACACCGAGCTCGACCAACTCACGCGGCCCGAACTGCTCCGCCGATGCCTTGTAACCGAGTTTGAGACCCTGCGCCACGCCGAACTCCTGTCGTTGGTCGTCCTAGTTCTTCGATTGTGCACCCGCAGTGATCCACCGAGTACTACTGGATCCCCAGAACGGTGACCACTGCAGCCATGACCGCGACAATTGCTATTCCGACCGCGAAGATCCACAGGTCTCGAGACTCCGGCATCGGTGCACCGTTCTCCAGGGCTTTGCGAACACGCATCCACCGCCGCAGGCCGATGATCGGTGCCGCGGCGGCGAGTCCGATCAGAATCAGACCGAGTGCCGTCCGCACCCATCCCGTACTGAAATCGGGAACGAGGTGAACGATCGCAATTCCGCCGGCCAGGAGCCCGAGCGAAGTCCGCAGCCACGCGAGAAAGGTGCGTTCGCTGGCGAGCGTGAACCGCTCGTCGGGGCGCGTCACTGCCGTGCGGCAATGCGCTCGCGAATCAGATGGGCAACGAGTTCAGGATCGCCGGGGGTGAAGACCGGCGAGATGCGGCGGATAGTCAGCACCACTGCAGTGTCCTTCTTCGGGCGCATCACGTCCAGCGGAAGCCACCGACCGACCATCGCACTCGTCAGTCGGCATGCTCCGCGTTCAGTGCGGGCGTTCGGACCAATGTCAGATGGGACGTCCGACGTAGCTCGAATCCGATGGACAGGTACAGGTCGATGGCGCGCACGTTCGCAGCCGATGCATGCAGGAACGGCTCCTCTCCGCGGGCGCGGATACCGTGACCGACCGCGCGCACCAGGTCCGTGGCCAGACCCTGCCCTCGGAATGCCGGGTCGGTGCACACCGCGCTGATTTCCGTCCACCCGGGAGGGTGCATGCGCTCGCCCGCCATCGCAATCAAAGCACCGTCGCGTCGAACACCGAGGTACGTGCCGAGCTCGATCGTCCGGGGCAGGAACGGTCCGGGCTCGGTGCGGCGAACCAGATCGAGCATCTCAGGGACGTCTGCGGCCTTGAGCTCGACGGCCTCAGTGAAGGGCCGCGTCTCGAGGTGCGTGCCGACGAGTTGCACCAAACCGAAGGTCTCCTCGTGCGACCACCCCGCGGGCACTTCGCGTTCCGGTCCGTTCAGTGCCACCACGGTTCGCGGTCCGAACAGGGCAGCGATGTCGTCCCAGTCCTGCGGATCGAGAACGTCGGGGTGCACCAGGAACGGAGACACCTCGGGATCCGCCCGCATGACCCGCCCGCGCCGGACCGCAAAGCGAGAGAGTGCGCCGTCGAGAGAATTGCGAATGGGTTCGTCGAGAGGATGAGCGGACACAGGAAAGAGAATCGCACGGGCGTCAGCAATCGACATTGCCGGTGTACGTCCGGCAGTGTCGAGTACACGGTGTTCGCTTGTCCAGTGATCGTATTCGTGGCGCTCGATCTCATCCCACCTCGGAGCCCGAAAGCTTCCGGTGTCGCCCACAATTGCGACCGAGCGTGCCTCGGCCCGGCGGCGGTGCTCCTTCGGATCCGAACATGTGACCTCGAGTTCCACGATGTCGGCACCGGCTGTACTGGCGGTGTCTCGCCACGCGCGACGCGTGACCTCGAGTGGGTTCACGCATTCGACGACCACCGAAATTCCGAGCGCGAGATTATCGGCCGCGACGGCGTAAGCGACCATGTAACCGGCCGGCCCGATCGGTTCGGCCGAACCACCACCGCACGCCGCAAGGGCAAGGTGATGTTCTATCGTGTCCACCCGCACGAACGCCAACTGTGCCTCGGCCGCGATCGCCAACGCGATAGTCGACTTTCCGGTCGCGGGCAGACCACAGATGACGTACAGCGTCGGTCCGCTCAACGCCGCTCGTGTTCCTCCAGAACCGCCAAGACCTTCTGCACCAGATCGTCGATGTCGGCTCCGGTGGTGTCGATCGTCAGGTCCGGGTTCGACGGAGCTTCGTACGGGGCGTCGATGCCCGTCAGCCCCTTGAGTTCGCCGGCCCGAGCGCGGGCGTACAGGCCTTTGGGATCGCGGCGCTCGCATTCTTCCAACGGAGTGCTGACGGCGACCTCTACGAACGGTAGCTTCGCAGCGTCGTTCAGTGCACGAGCGATGGCGCGGTCCGATTCCAACGGCGACACGAGCGAGGCAATGGCCACCACCCCGGCATCGGCGAGAAGTCGCGTCAGGTGCCCGACGCGACGGATGTTCTCGGCTCGGTCGCCTGGGCTGAAGCCGAGATCGTCGGACAGTCCGTGACGCACATTGTCGCCATCGAGAAGGTATGCGGTACGGCCCGATTCGACCAACGCGCGTTCGAGCGCCACCGCCACTGTCGATTTACCCGAGGCCGGCAGCCCGGTGAACCAGACGGTTGCTCCGCTCTGCCCCGTTGCGCCCCAGCGGTGTGCACGATCGAGCGCAGAGGGGTGCCACTTGATGTCGTTTCGGGTCTGCTCGCCGGGCTTGACTTCCCTCGCCTCTGCGATGGTGCCTGCACCGACTGTGTCGTTCGAGGATTCGTCGATCAGGATGAACGCACCGGCATCTCGGTTGCCCAGGTACGGATCGGCCACGATCACCGACGATGTTCTGAGAGTCACGATACCGATGTCGTTGAGCGACAACTCGACCGGCGAGTCCTTCTCGTCCAGAGTCTCCGGATCGAGCCTGGAGTGCAAGGCCTGCACCGTCGCCCGGACTGTCCTGGCGGTGTGTTTGAGCGACACGCGGTCCCCGGCACGCAGCGGAGTCGCGCCGAACCAGCACACCGTTGCGTCGATCTCCCGCGCGAGCACCGGCTCGTGTGCACCGTCGACACCACTGACCAGGACGTCTCCGCGGCCGATGTCGATATCGTCTGCGAGCTGGACCGAGATCGACAGTGGTGCAACGGCGGTCGTGCGATCGTCGTCGAGAGTGTCGAGTCCGGTCACAGTCGAACGAGACCCCGACGGCAGCGCGACCACCTCGTCGCCGACGGACAGTGTTCCGGCCGACAGCCTGCCGGTGTACCTACGTCGCTCCCCCGCGGTCGGTCGAGACACCCATTGAATCGGCAGACGTAACTCAGCGGGTTCCGCTGCAGGAGCGGCCAATTCGATGCTCTCGAGATGCTCGAGCAGAGTCGGGCCGTGGTACCAGGGGGTATTCGCAGAGCGGTGCACTACGTTGTCGCCGTCCTTCGCGGCCAACGGGATCACCGTCAGTTCGACGCCGCCCAACCTCTCGGCGAGCAAACGAAGCTCGGCCTCCACCTCTCGGAACCGATCCTCGCGATAGCCGACGAGGTCGATCTTGTTCACGGCGGCCACCAGGTGTTCGACACCGAGCAGCGTCGAAATCCTGGCATGCCTGCGTGTTTGCCGCAGTACCCCGGCGCTGGCGTCGACCAGCAGCACTGCGACGTCGGCCGTCGACGCACCGGTGAACATGTTTCGGGTGTACCGCTCGTGACCGGGGGTATCCGCCAGGATATAGCTCCGCGATTCGGTGGAAAAGAATCGGTACGCCACATCGATCGTGATGCCCTGCTCCTGCTCGGCGCGCAACCCGTCCGACAGTGCCGCCAGGTCCGCAACGCCGTCCTTCGTGACCGCGTCCAGGTGGTCGAGCGGCAGGCTGTCGGTATCGAACATCAGCCGACCGATCAGCGTGCTCTTGCCGTCGTCGACCGAGCCTGCCGTAGCCAGTCGCAGAAGTTGCCGTGTCATCAGAAGTACCCCTCACGCTTGCGGTCTTCCATCGCGGCCACCGACGTTCGGTCGTCGGCGCGAGTTTCTCCCCGTTCGGATACCGTCGCCGCAGAGATCTCTCCGATGACGCCGGCGATGTCGGTTGCGTGCGAGCGCACAGCTCCCGTCATCGTCAGGTCGCCCACTGTGCGGTAGCGCACCCATTCCGTCGACGCACGCTCGTGCTCGGTGGGAGAGGTGAACTCCGATGTGCTGAGCAGAATCCCGTCCCGCTCGAACACTTCTCGCTCGTGCGCGAAGTAGATGGACGGAAGCTCCAGGCCTTCGAGTTCGATGTAGCGCCAGATATCGAGCTCGGTCCAGTTGCTCAGCGGGAAGACGCGTACCTGCTCGCCGCGGCGGATGCGCCCGTTGTACAGCGACCACGGTTCGGGGCGCTGCGCCCTCGGGTCCCACTGGCCGAACTCATCGCGGAAACTGAGCACTCGCTCCTTTGCCCTGGCCCGCTCCTCGTCGCGCCGCGCCCCACCGAACGCAGCGTCGTAGCGGCCTTCCTCCAACGCGTCCAACAGAGTTCGCGTCTGAAGGCGGTTGCGTGATGCATTGGGCCCGCCGACCTCGGTGGAGCGGCCACGGTCGATGGAGTCCTGCACCGACGCGACGATCAGCTTGTGCCCCGAACTTTGCACGCGTCGATCTCGAAATTCGATGACCTCGGGGAAATTGTGTCCCGTGTCGACGTGCAGAACCGGGAAGGGCAGCGGCGACGGCCGAAACGCTTTCTCTGCCAACCGAAGCAGGACGATCGAGTCCTTGCCCGCCGAGAACAGCAGTACAGGCCGCTCGAGTTCGGCCACCACCTCACGAATGATGTGGACCGACTCCGCCTCGAGAATTCTGAGCTCGTCGACGGTGGTGTGATCGGAATTCGTGAGACTCGCACTCATGCGCTCACCCTTTCGGCTGTATAGCGGTCGATCCAGTCGTCGGAGCGGCGATCGCCTTGCCGCTTCAGCGCAGGTGGTGGTGCCAACGCTGGATCGAGTCCGAGCGCCGCCAGCACCCGCCCGACCTGGCCGGTCGTGTCCTGGGCGAGTTCGCTGAAGCCGACGTCGAGTGGCGTCACACCGGCCTCTGCGAACCACGCCGTCCATGACTGCTCCTGCTGGACGAGGATTCGATGCAGATGTGCAATTCCGTCGGCGTTGTACTCGGCTCTGGCATCGACCTCGGGATCGGCGCTGCCACGCCACACCTGAGTCTGCACCGCCCTCCACATCGACACTGCCTGCGCCACTGTGTCTTCGCGTCGGACATGCACGAGAAGAACATCGTCATCGATGACGTCATGGATGGCCGAGAGCAGGTCGTCACCCGATCGATCGGGTAGGCCATCGGCCCAACCCGTGAGCAGCGGTGTCTGATTCCACATCAGCTTGCCGCCCCAGACGCCATTGTCACTGCGCCCGGCTGCGCGAATTCGATCCCGCCACTGCACGGCGGTCTCCGTGGCCGGGGTCCCCGGCAACAGCGGCGCGAGTAGGCGAAGGATCGACTCGTCCTCGACGCCGGCGAACCACTCACGCGGCTGGGGTGCCAACGATGTGCCCGGCAGGTATTGGAAGAACTCCTGCGGCTCGCCTGCCACGCCCGTCGCGCGCAACGATTCGACGAGCAGGGTGCTGCCGCTGCGCTGCGATGCGAGCACCAGATAGGAACGTGGGGGTTCGCTCATGGACGAGAGCGTAAACGAACTCCAACAACCGCGCGCAACAGGCTATTTCAATCTCGCAGCATTTAACCCTTGCCTGATTCGCCGTCATGTGCAGCATCTATTCCTCGCTCGGCACTGAGCGGAGAACGAGACGTCGGCTTCAGCCCGTGCACGACGACGTAGTCCTGGGTGTACCGGTCGGAGATGCGGGTTCCGACGAAATCCGACGGAATCACGTCCCGGGTGTACTCACGCCACGTGTGCAGACGCATTGCCAGATCCTCGGCGACGCTGCGATACGACGGGTCGCCGTATACGTTGACGGTTTCTCCTGGATCGGTACGTAGGTCGTACAGCTCCGTTCGTGCTCTCGGACCGGCCACGGCACCGGCAACCGCCTGACCGGACGGGCTTTCCTCGATGTCCCAGGGCAAGTCCAGCTCCGGACGATCCGTGTAGTTCTCGATGTAGCTGTGATCCTTGGTCCGCACGGCCCTGATGGGGTCGAACGAGTCGTGGTAGGTCTTCGACGTGAAGACCTGGTCGCGAGCCACCGCGGAATCTCCGGTCAGCTGCGCTGCATGCGAAAGTCCTTGTACCTCATCAGGTACCGGCACCCCCAGCAGATCCAATAGCGTCGGCACGAGGTCGACCCCACTGAACAGCTCGTCGTACACCTTCGGCTGCAGTCCGCGCGACTTCGGCGGGCGGACGATCATGGCGATTCCGGTGCCTGCCTCGTACAAGGTCGACTTCGCGCGCGGGAAAGCCGGGCCGTGGTCGGTCATGAACACGACCCAGGTGGTCTCGTCGAGCCCCGTCTCGGTGAGCGTGTCGAGCAGCTCCCCCACCGCTGCGTCCGCAACCTCGACCGACCCGTGGAACTCGGCCAGATCGGCCCGGACCTCCGGGGTGTCGGGCAGGTAATCGGGAACTTCTATCGACGAGGCGTCGACCGGGGTGTATCGCTCCCGAGGGTAGGGCCGGTGCGTCTCGAAGAAGCCCGCCGTCAACAGGAAAGGTCGGCTGCGATCCTCACGCAACCACTCGTCCGCCTTTTCCACGACATATTCGCAGTACGAGTTCGACACATCGAACGTCTCGAACCCCAGCCTCGAAGGAAACGACGTTTCGTGCTGCATACCGAAAAGCGTTGTTTTCCAACCGGATTCACCAAGAAGAGCCGGCAAGGTCTGCACACCTGGGCGATACTCCCACCCATGGTGCGCCAAGCCGACCAGCCCGTTGCTCTGCGGGTAGCGGCCCGTGAACAACGAACCCCGCGAGGGCGAGCACAGTGGCGCAGTGGCATGCGCGCGGGTGAACAGGATTCCCTCAGCGGCAAGCGCGTCGACGCGCGGGCTCGATACCGAGCGCACCCCGTACGCGCCCAGGTGACGCCCCAGATCGTGCCAGTGAACAATCAGGACGTTCTCTTCACTCATTGTTATTGCCTAGCACATCGTTCGGCTCAGGATGCGATCATGAGGACATGTCCGCATGCTGTACACCCGGCCGCAACGGGAGCGTCGGTGCCCCGACCAGCATGTCGAGCTCCGGTGTGGCGCCCGCGATGGCGGACCTGAACGGAACTGCGTTTCTGATGGGTAGCGACGATCCACTCAGCTACCCCGAAGACCTCGAGGGACCGGTGCGCCGAGTTGCCGTCGACAGCTTCTCCATCGGTATCACCACGGTGACGGTGCGCGAGTTCGCGGCATTCGTAGATGCCACCGGGTTCGTCACCGACGCCGAGACCTTCGGGGATTCCCTCGTGTTCGCGGGCACCCTTCCCGCCGAGGACCGGTCCCCCGTCGTTCCAGAGACCCCCTGGTGGCGCGTTGTTCCCGGGGCGAACTGGCGGGCACCGGCCGGGCCGCAATCGTTGCTCGACGCCGTCCGCGACCTGCCGGATCACCCGGTGACTCACGTGTCCCGACGCGACGCCACGGCATTCTGCGCGTGGTCCGGGACAGGGCTACCGTCCGAGGCTCAGTGGGAGTTCGCAGCCAGGGGCGGGCTGGAGCAGCAACCGTTTCCGTGGGGCAGCGAACCGGATCTCTCCCGCATGAACACCTGGCGCGGCCACTTTCCCGGCTCGTCGACCGACACCGTGTACACCTGCGCTACAAAGACATTCGACCCCAACCGGTACGGCCTGTACGAATGCACCGGCAACGTCTGGGAGTGGACGACGGGCGTATTCGACGCCTCCCGCCGCGACCGGCGTGGGGTGATCCGTGGCGGATCGCACCTGTGTCACGCCAGTTACTGTCGACGCTATCGCACGTCGGCGCGCTCGGGCGTGTCCGAGGACACGTCCACTGGTCATATCGGCTTCAGAGTCTGCAGCATCCCGACCTAGAGGTATAGTTATACCGGTATAGTTATCGCATAACCCACGAAAGGTGCCCCATGATCGAAATTCTCCCGCCGAGCAAGATCCCCCTCGCACGCAAATCGGGAGCATTGGTGGCCGAGATACTCGAGACCGTCCGCGAGCGTGCCACCGTCGGCACCAACCTGCTCGAGATCGACGAGTGGACCAAAGACATCATCCTCGGAGCCGGGGCGACGTCCTGCTACGTCGACTACGCGCCCTCCTTCGGCCGCGGTCCGTTCGGCCACTACATCTGCACCTCTGTCAACGATGCTGTGCTACATGGCCTTCCGCACGACTACGCGCTGGTCGACGGCGATCTGCTGACTCTCGATCTCGCCGTGGTCCTCGGCGGCGTGGCGGCGGACTCTGCCATCAGCTTCGTAGTCGGCGAGCCTCGAAAAGTAGACACCGCCATGATCGACGCCACCGAACGGGCTCTGGCTGCGGGGATCGCAGCGGCACGTCCGGGAAACAAGATCGGCGACATCTCACATGCCATCGGCACCGTCCTCGGCGAGGCGGGCTACCCGATCAACATGCAATTCGGCGGTCACGGCATCGGGTCGACGATGCATCAGGACCCACATGTGTCCAACAACGGGCGGCCGGGCCGCGGCTACGGCCTTCGCCCCGGCCTGATGTTGGCACTGGAGCCCTGGATCATGGAAGACACCGACGAGCTCGTCACCGACGACGACGGCTGGACTCTGCGCAGTACGACGGGATGCCGCACCGCGCACAGCGAGCACACGGTGGTCATCACCGACGACGGTGCCGAGATCATGACCGTGCGAGCCTGACTACAGGCGCTTCTCGAAGGTGTTCGAGAACGGCAGGACCTCATAGGGAGGAAATACCGGGATTCGGGTGTAACCGCTCTTCTCGTACAGCCGAACCGCGTCGGGCTGACGGTCTCCGGTCTGCAGTATCAGCCGCGGCAGCCCCTGGTCGCGGGCGGCATTCTCCGACGCCTCCAGCAGGGCAGCCGATACTCCCGTGCCGCGATGGTCGGGATGAACGAACATGCGCTTGAGCTCGAGGTCGGAGCCGTTCCACCGCAGCGCTGCATGCCCGACGGCATGCTCATCCCCCTCCGAGTCACGGCGATACACGACGAACGTCCGGTGCACAGTGCTCTCGTCGACGGCGTTGGCCTGGGTCTTCGACATCAGAGCGGCCCGGTCTGCGTAGCGGGGACCCACCTCGGCGGCCATCGCCGCGCGCAGGGCTTCGGCGTCGGGATGATCCCAGTCGACGGCTCGGGTGAACAGGGCGGCGCGGGGTCGGCATACATCGGTCACGCCCGATCGCAACACGTCGACGGCCACCGGTCAACTGTTCCGATCACGGTGAGCAGATCTCTGGCGCACGAGCCCGCCGTCGATCACCCTGTGACGGTGAACAAGAACTGTTGCTGCCCACGCTGACCAACTGCCCAGTATCCGCAGCACACACTTGTCACAGGAGCCGACCAGCCATGAGCACCGAAGCCACAGTCATCGTCCGGATCTCGGATTCCGGCACTTCGTCTTTGCAGGGATTGACCCGCCCACAATTGCATGCACTCGCCGAGGCACTCCGCAGTGTCACCAAAGGTTTTGCGCCGCAAGCGAAAATCCTCACTCGCTTCGATGTGCAAGCAAACGAGCTGAATGCGCCGCTGGTGATCGACCTGCCCGCGCGTGACGTGATCCTGAGCGGCAAGAGCGTGAGGCTCAGTCACACCGAGTTCGAGATCTTCGCGTATCTGGCTCAGCATCCACGCGTCGTCGTCGCGCGATCCGAACTCAACACATCCGACGGTGGACGCAGCGTCGATGTCCACCTGTCGAGGGTGCGCACCAAACTCGGCCAGTTCGGTCGACTGATCACCACGGTCAGAGGAACCGGATACCGCTTCGATCCGGAACCGGGAATCCGCGTCATCACCGAGCCGACGGTATTGCGCAGCGCCTGACGTCAGGCGGGCATCAGACCCTTCATCTCGGCTGCGAAGCTCTCAGCACCGAGCCGATCGACTCTGTGTGGCCCAGGCTCGTCCCGAACTGCGAACCACTCGACCGACGCATCGACACCCGGCCACCGAGGAATCACGTGCACATGCAGGTGGGGATGACTGTGCCCGATCGCCGCGACATACACGTACTCGGCACCGAGCCGCGTGAGGGTGCGTGAGACCGCCGTGACCGTCTGACCTACCTCGGCCGCTTCCACGTCGGTCAGAGTCCCGAAGTTCGGGGTGTGCCGTATCGGCGAGACCATCGAGTGTCCCCGAAGCACGAGGCCGTCGATCGACTGTTCCGGGAGGTGAAACGCCACGACTCTGTCCGACGCATGGAGAAAGTCGCCGGGTAGCTCGATCTCTCCGGCCACTTCCCTACAGAGCAAACAAGTTTCGTCCATGACAAGTGTCGAGACTAGCGGTAATGTCTCTGTCGCACAGCATGACTGGCGAAGGTGGAGTACCACCGGGGAGTGCTGCGATCAGTTCACCGAAGGAAGCGCCGACCGCCTGGGTGTTTCACACGATCTTCGTGTGGAGGACCGATGAAAATTTTGAATGGCGCAGTGGTCGCAGCAGAGATCCTGGCGCACACGGCGACGCGGTCAGGGGCACCACTCGAAAGTAACGGTGCCGCCGCAGTTCTGGCCACTGTTCTCGTTGGGGACGACCCCGCGTCACGAACGTAGTTGAACATGAAGGCGCGTCGTTGCGAGCAAGTCGGCATCAGGTCACGAGGCGTCGAATTGGACGCCGAGACGACAACGTCCGAGTTGATCGCCGTTATCGAGAATCTATCGGCCGATCCGGAAGTGAACGGAATCCTGCTGCAACATCCCGTTCCCGAAAACATCGATGAACGTGCGGCATTCGACGCCATCACGCCCGCCAAGGACGTCGACGGCGTCACGACGGCGTCCTTGGCTGCAACGGCGTTCGGCGGGGTTGGGTTTCGATCGTGCACGCCGGGAGGAATTCTGCGCTTGCTCGATGCGTACGACATCGAAATCTCGGGCAGGCGCGCCGTCGTGGTCGGCCGCAGCCCGATACTCGGGCTACCGGTGGGCCTCTTGCTGCTCGGCAGAAACGCGACAGTCACCTACTGCCACTCCAGAACCGCTGACCTGGAGGCCGAGGTGGCGCGCGCAGACATCGTGATTGCCGCGGCCGGGCACGCCGAGCTGGTCCGAGGCTCGTGGATCGCCCCCCGGTGCCGTTGTAATCGACGCGGGGTACAACGCAGGCAATGTCGGCGACGTGGAATTCGCGGCCGCCGCGGAGCGTGCGTCGGCGATCACTCCAGTCCCCGGAGGCGTCGGGCCCATGACCATAGCGCTGCTGCTGGAGCAGACGCTTACTGCGACAGAGCGGCAGCTCTACGGCGACGGTTTCGCCGCACCACCACGAAGACCAACAAAGCAACCAGAACCACGGCGATGATCGCGCCGAGTGCCGTTGCGCCGCGGAAACCCGGCGCACTGGTGTCGAGGGTGCGTTCACCGGCATGGGCGGCATTGCTGGTACCGAGGACAATGGTGAGGGTCAACAGGTTCGGAATCGCAGTGACGACGGCGAGGACGACCGACCCGATGGCAAGCTGCTTGCCCGCCCTACCCTTGCGGACCGTCCAGGCGCTCCAGAAGAACACCAGCGGCGCGAACGTGCAGACGATGCCGAACAGCAGGCCCCACAGAATGCCCTTGGTGAACGTGCGGTCGGCCAGTTCTTCGACCCGCAGACTCCACCAGCGCGGAAGAAATGCCGCCAGGATGAAGTACGCGATCAACAACAGGACGATGCCGGCTCCGACGAGGATGCCCCGCCTCTTCCAGTTCGCCGAGCTGGTCGACGGTGCGGGCGTGGTCGGATCGGCAGTCATGAGGCCATCGTAGATCGTGCGTGGCCGTACCCCACGCGAGTCGAGACCCGATCGTTAGCTTCCAGAGTCGACTCGTGTACCCGGCAGCTATCCCCCGGCCACTGTCGCATCGATGTGCACCCCGTTCGACGCGTCGCCCAGGCGCACCTGCGGATTCGACTCGACGTGCGTCGGCCGGTATGCCGTCTCGGCACCGGCGAACACGCAGTGTCCACGAACATGCACGACGCCGCCCGGCGTGGTGAGGTCCACCCCGCCCTGAAGCTCCACTGCCGCGGTCGGCTCGACCGGAATCAGTGCGTGGAGCCACGGCGCCAGATAGGGGTCCACCTCGACTGCCCCTGAACGCGGATCTTCCGCAACCGGAGCCAACAGAATGGGCGACGACGGAAACTCCACGTCGGATCGAGCACTCGGCAACGAGGCTTCGAGTTCTTGCCAATAGCCGGGTGGGATATCGGCGTGGGCGGCCCCGGGGCTCAGCACGGTGCCGGTGAGAACAGCTACAGTGAGTCCCAGCCCGGCCCACCACCCGCGAGTTCTCAAACCTAGCCCGACACCTGGTCGTTGGCGGCGTCCTGAGCCGCTTCCAGGGCCTCCGGAATCGACTCTGCTCGTCCGGCGAAGATGTCCTTGAATGCCGAGTCGATGTCGGCCGTCGCGGCTTGCGCCCCGGGCACCGGATCGTTCTTCAGTACCCCTTCCTGTACGGCTTTCGGGAACAGGCTTGCATCGACGCCTTTGCCATCCCAGTAGTCGAAATAGGACTGCTGCGCCCCGGTCACCGCCGGGATCAGCGACCCGCTCGCACCGAGCGCAGTGCTGCCCTGGGTACTGCTGATCCAGGCCAGCACCTTCTGCACCGACTCGTCGTTGCCGGATTTCGCATTGGCTGCGGCGATGACGCTGTTGGTCACCGGGATTCGGCCTGCCGGGCCGGCCGGGATGGGAGCCAGTCCCCACTCGAAGTCGGCACCTTCATCGATCTTCGCCAGGTTGTAGGCACCGGATTCGAGCACCGCGAGCTTGCCCTGCAGGAACTGGTTCACGCTGAAGTCCGAGTTGTCGTTGGTATCCGCTGCCGACGGCGCAACCTTGCTGTCGTTGACGAGACCGACCGCGTACTCGACTGCCTCGACAGCCTTTTGGTTGCTCCCGAAGACGTACTTGCCGTCATCCTGGTACAGACCGCCGTTGGAGCCGATGAAGTTCCCCAGAATTGCATCGAAATCGTAGGCTGAGTTGAATCCGTACTGGGCCACCTGCGAGGCGTCGAAGCCTGGCTGATCTGCCGTCCGCCCGGCAGAGTCGACGGTGAGCTTGCGCAACGCGGGCAGGAAAGTGTCGGCCGCGACATTTGCCGGATCCCAGGTCAAGTTCTCGAGATCGACACCCGCGTCGGCGACCAGCTTCTTGTTGTAGTACAGCGCTTTGCCGCCGTCGATGAGCTGAGGAACACCCCACAGGGAATCGTTGCGGGTGTACTGCTGAACCGCAGTCTCCTCGAATCCCGAGACGGCGTCGGGCAGGGTCTCACTGATGTCGACCAGACTGCCGTTGTCGGCGTAATTACTGAAGTTCGGCGCGTTGACCCAGAAGATGTCGTCACCGCCACCACCGGACAGGTCTGCTCGTAGCTTGTCCCAGTAGTTCACCCACGGAACCTGATTCACCTGGACGGTGATGTCGGGATTCTGCTTCGTGAACTCCTCGAACGACGCCTCGTAGGCGGCGGCCACAGCGTCGTCGCTCCAAATTCGGAACGTGACAGTTCCCGTGTCACCGGCGTCGCCGGATCCGCACGAAGTCAAACCTGCGATCAGCGTCAGCGCACCGAAAATACCGACTGCTCTGCCGAAATACCTGCGTGCCATGCACTTTCCTTCTCAATTGAATCCGCGGATCGCCAATGAGTCGACGATATGTTTGTGGAATGCAACGAACAACGCCAGCAGCGGCACGATGGCAACCGTCGTGGCCGCCATCACCAGCGTCCAGTTGCCGTTGTACTGGCTCTGCAGATTCGCCGTCGCCACGGTGACCACCTGCCACCGCTCGCCGCTGGTGATGATCAGCGGCCACAGGAAGTTGTTCCAGTGTGTGACGACGGAGATCACCACCAGGGTTGCGATGATAGGCCTGCTCACCGGAATGACGATGTGCCACAGGGTGCGCAGATGTCCAGCTCCGTCGAGTCGGGCTGCCGCCAGCAGGTCCTCCGGGATACGTAGGAAATGCTGACGCAGCAGAAAGATGGCGTAGGGCGACCCGAACATCGTCGGTAGTACCAACGACCAGAACGTGTTTCGAAGACCGGTTTGCGAAAATATCGCGTACAGAGGGATCAGCGTGACGATCGCCGGAACCATCATGGTCGAAAGGTACACCCAGAACAAGACGTCACGACCCGGAAATTGCAGTCTTGCAAAGGCATAGGCGGCCATGATCGAGAAGGTCACCTGCGCGATAACGATGGTCGCGGCTACTGCGACGGTCACCAGAATCGCGCGTCCGAACGACCCGCTGCCGAGCAACTGTGAGTAGGACTCGGTCGACGGCGGTGAAGGCAACGAGGTAGGCGCGGTGCCGGCGAACTGTCGGGCGGTCTTGAGCGAGGTGAGGAAACTGAGCAGGAACGGCACCAGTATCACCAGGGCGGCAGCGGTCAGCATCACGTACACCACGGCAGTGGACGTATGGCGTTTCGAAAACGTCGGAGTTGCCATCAGCTGAGCTCGTAGCTCGTGCGGCGGGAGAAGTATCGTTGCTGCGCGACCGTGAAGACGGCCAGCACGAAGAACAGGACCAGGGCCATCACAGCGGCGTTACCGAACTGAAAAGAACTGAACGCCTCGTAGTATATGCGTCCGCTGACGACGTCGGCCGCCCGCTGCGGCCCCCCGTTCGGCGCGAGAGCGTATGCGGTGTCGAAGATCTGAAAAGAGCTGATCATTCCGGTCACGAGAACGAAGAACGTCGTCGGGCGCAGCAGCGGAAGCTTGATGTGCCGAAATTGCTGCCAGGTGTTGGCCCCATCGATCCGGCTCGCCTCGACGATGTCGTGCGGGATGGCACCGAGACCGGCAGCAAAGAAGAGCGATACGTAGCCGACGTTGGTCCACACACTGACGAAGATCAACACGGGCAGAACCAGTTTCGGCTCTGCCAACCATTCGATGCGGTGCCCGATGACGGTATTGAGCAGTCCGTCCGTCGGCGCGAGAATCCACTTCCACACCACACCGAGTGCCAACGGCGCACACACCCAGGGCAGCAGCAGTATCAGTCGAAATACGCTCGCACCTCGGTCTCCGCGAGCCAGCAAAGTACCAAGAAACAGTCCGACGACTGTCTGTGCGGGCAATGCGACGGCGACGAATACGGTTGTGACAAGCAGCGAATGCGCGAATCGCCCGTCCTTGAACACGTTGCTGACATTGTCGAAACCTACGAACGACGGGTCACCGATCAGGTCCCACTTCTGGAAGGCGAGCCAGATCACCACTGCGATCGGGACGAGAAGGAACAGTACGACACCGAACAGGCTCGGCAACAGAAAGAGATATCCCGCCACGGTCTCTCGGCGGGCGGAACGGTGAAGCGTCGACGGCACTCGATGAACTGTAGGGCGAGACGACCCTTCCACACACAGTCAGAATCATCCGGAGTCGATAGGTTGACAGGTCATCGGAGCATCTGACCGGAGAAGGACGAGGCTGATAGCGGCACGGATTCGCGACCGCGCGCAGGTAGCATCACCGCGGTGAATTCTGCACACCGGCAATTGTCGTACGGCTTACGGTTCGAGTGGGGATTGTCGGGCGCGAAGGCTGTTGCGCCCGAATGTGATCTGGCGATCGTGGTGGATGTTTTGTCGTTCACCACGACGTTGAGTGTGGCGCTGGACGCCGGCATCGTGGTATTGCCCTTCGGTGTGCGCGGCGACGAAGCACAGGCCTACGCGCAGCAGAACGATGCCGTTCTTGTGGTCGGCCGATCCGTCGCTCGAGGAGATCAGATCAGCTTGTCGTCGCCGACCATCCGTGATCGCGCCTCGAAACCCGAGCGGCTCGTGTTGCTCTCGCCGAACGGGTCGACCATCTGTTACGAATTGGCCGAGGCGGTCTCGTGCGTCGTCGGCGGATGTCTGCGAAACGTCGACGCGATCGGGCAGTGGGTTGCTGCGGAGTTCGCCGACGGCGCTCGGATCGCCGTCATCGCCGCGGGCGAGAAGTGGCCTGATGGGACACTGCGCCCGGCCGTCGAGGATCTGTGGGGTGCCGGTGCCGTGATCAGTACTATCGCTGGTCACGGGCGACGCCGGACCCTCTCCCCCGAAGCCCGGATGGCCGGTGCCGCATGGACCGCTGTCGAGGCCGACCTCCCGGCAGCCCTCGAAGTATGTTCGAGTGGGCAAGAACTGATTGACGCCGGATACCCGCGGGACGTCTCGATTGCTTCAGAACTGAACGGCAGCGACGTCGTTCCCGTTCTCCGTCACGACCGCTTCGTCCCCGCCTGACTCCTGCCGAGTTCGGATCACGATGAGCCGAACCCTTCCGATTCGGTCGCCGGAGGGACATCGTCGGAATTCATGACAACCAGCTCTATTCGAACGTCCGTCGTTCCCTTCGTGATCAATGCCAGCGGCACCGGGGTCGCCCAGCACCTTGTCGCCGAGGGCGATGCAGGCCACCAATTCGACACCGATGCCTATCCCGCATTCGGCGGTAAGGACGAGGCACCCAGCCCGTTGTTCTACGCGCTCGGTGCGTTGACCTCGTGCAACCAGGTGACGGCCGCCCTCGTCGCCAAGGATCTGGGAATCACACTCGGCGAGTTCACGTTTCGCATCCAAGGCGACCTCGACACCGCAGTGCTCGTGAACGGTGACGAAGGAAATGCGAATTTCGACGCCGTGAAGGTCGAGGCGACGGTACAGACCGACGCCGACCAGGAGACCTTCGACAAGTTCGTCTCCGAGGTCGCTCGCCGTTGCCCGGTGACCCAGCTCTTCGTGCGCAGTGGCCTGGAGTTCGTGAACGAATGGTCGCGCGCAGAGTTGAGCTGACCGAGCTCGTCCCTCGACCCGACTCGTAGGGCGCTCCGAAGCGCCCTACGAGGCCTGCTCCCGCTCCGACGCGGTCTCCTCGTCGAGACCGAGGTGCCCGCGCAGCGTGGTGCTCGTGTACTCGGTTCGATACACCCCGCGCTCCTGTAAGGCCGGAACCAATTTGTCCACGAGGTCGTCGATGGCATCACCCAAGTGATAGGGGTTGATGTTGAATCCGTCGACCACCCGGTGCCGAACCAGATCGGCCCATCGGTCGGCCAACGCCGCAGGCGTTCCGGAATGGAACCGGGACGCAGGCGAGATCTCGAGTACCAGTTCGCGGATCGACAGGCCTTTCTCCTCGGACAGCGTGCGCCACTGGGCAATCTGATCGAGCTTGCCGGTACGTGCATCGACGGAGAGGGTGCCACGGGACGGATCGAGCTCGTCCTCTACCGGATCGATGTCCGGCAGTGGACCTTCCGGGTCGTAGCTCGACAGATCCTTTCCCCAGTAGTGCTCGAGGAACGCAATGGCGCGAACTCCGTTGTAGGCGTTGGATCTTAGCCAGCGAACCTTCTCCTCCGCCTCGGCTTCGGTATCACCGAGCACCACGGTGACACCCGGCAGAATCTTGACCGCATCGGCGGCGCGACCGTATGCAGCCGTTCGTGCGCGCAGATCTCTCGCGTACGCCACCGCCGCGTCGTAGGCGTTGTTGGCCGAGAAAACGACGTCGGCGTGCCTCGCTGCCAAATCGCGTCCACCCGAAGAATCCCCAGCCTGAAAGAGCACGGGAGTGCCCTGCGAACTGGACCGAACATTGGGTGTTGCACGGGCTTTCAGCAGATCGGTATCGGCGTCGATATCCGAACCCGCCCAATACTGTTTCGCCAGTTCGACCACCTGGGTTGCCCGCTCGTAGCGTCGTTCGTGGTCCAGCCAACCGCCCCGACGGAAGTTCTCACCCGTCCACGCATTGTCGGTGGTGACGATGTTCCATCCGGCGCGCCCGTCGGAGAGGATGTCGAGACTCGCCAACCGCCGGGCGAGCTCGACGGGGATGCTGTAGGTCGTGTTCTGTGTGGCGACCAGTCCGATGCGCTCGGTCACCGATGCCAACGCAGCGAGCTGTGTGATCGCGTCCGGCCTGCCGGCGATGTCGGTGGAGAGGATGGCACCGCGGTTCTCCCGCACCCGCTGACCGTCGCCGAGGAAGAAGGCATCGAACAGACCACGTTCGAGCTTGGTTGCCACCTCGACGAAGGTGTCCGTCGCAACCTGATCGGGTGCCTTCGGATCCTCCCAGACCGTCTGGGCGCCGATTCCCGGATAGAACACGCCCAGATGAATCTGTGCATTCGGGTCGAACGGTGCGCCGGTGTCCGGGTGCTGGTCGTTGGTGCTCACGATGATTCTTCTCCCTATTTCTGAGCCGAAGCGGCGTAGCGGCTGACCGGACGCGCCAGTCCCAAATTCTCGCGCAGCGAGAGTCCAGGGGTCGGCCTGCGAAGCAGATGTGCCGGGACGGAAAGGTCTTTCACGGCGTCAGTCCCGAGATGTAACCGGATGCCGTCGACCACGCCGGCCAGCGATTGGGCGTCGGACAGATCGTCGATGTCGGCAAACACCAGGGCTGCTCCATCGGCGCGCGCCGCTGCCGCCCGATCCACGACATCGTCGCCGCGCACCAACGCCACATCCAGCAGATCGGTGACGCCCAGATCTACATCTCCGATGACGACCACCTGCCCCTGCGGCGAACGTGGGGTGATCAGGGGCCCGACGACGTCGAAGAACTCGCCCTCGAACCGCACGTGATGCACCTTGGCTGGGTCGAGATATCGACCGGTCGCCGCGTCACGGATAACCGCGTCGTCCTCCCACGAATCCCACAGCCGCCGAGACACGTCGATGACGTCACGGATCTCGGCGGTCACGCTCGACCGCACCTCCGATCCCACTGCTGCATGAGCAGCGGGAGAGTTGTCTGCGCCGATCACCCAGGCTCCCCGGCCGTGGGATGCATGGTCGAGGCTGGCGAGTTGTGTTGCGAGAAAGAACGGTTCGGTAGTGACTGTGTGGACGGTGGGAGCCAGCCCGATGGTCGATGTGGTCGAGGCGACAAACGCAGCGCGCGTGCCTGCATCGAGTCGATTCCGGGTCGAGACCAGAGAATCACCGAAGGTGACGACAGTGAAACCTGCGCGTTCGGCGTCCGCGACGTCGCTGCGAAGCCGCTCTGGCGATTCGTCGTAGCCGTCGAGTTCGAGGGCAAAGTACAAGGTGTCAGCCATTGTCGCTCACACGCCCTGAATCGGCAGGCCGTGATCGCGCAGCGCGGGAAAGCCACCGTCGACGTGCGCGACATTGGTGTATCCGAGCTCTTTCAATTTCTCGACGACCGGTCCGGATCCCTTGACAGAGCCGAAGAACACCACGATGCGCTCGGAACGGTCGCGATTGTCGGCACCGAATTCGACCGCCACATCGTCCTTGTCGACCACGATCGCACCTGCGACAGTGCCGAATTCGATTCTCGACGGTGCGCTTCGCACATCCACCAACGTGGCCTCGCCCGCCACGGCTTCGCTGGGACTGATCAACTCCGAACTCATCGTGATCCTGCTTTCTCCGGGGCATACATCGATACCTGCGCAACAGCCCACTTTGCCGCAGATGCGCTCGGGAATGAAGGGTTCGAATCAGCGTGAGGAAAACCCCGACGCAATGGCGGTCACAGTTCCGACACCCACCCCGCAGAGTCGTTCTCATCCGAAACTGCAGCAAGTGAATGCCACAGCACCAGCACGTCGAACCATTGTGCCGCTGCAGAACTCAACGGTCGTACCTGTTCGTAGCCGGCACGAAACGATCGCCGTACCGACGCCGGTATGGGTCGCCACTCGGTGAAACGGGTACCGAGATAAACGCTCGCCTTGGCCAGATCGAGCACCGCAGGATCAGTCCGTACCTCGTCGAAATCGAGGATCCCCACCACCCGCGAATTCTCGGTCAGTATATTCGCTGCTCGAAAGTCGTTGTGCACCAGTTGGACACTCTCGTCGAGCTCGGGAAGATCGGCGAGAGACTCGCCAAGCCTGCGCGACGCGTCGGGCGCGAATCCTCTGTCCTGGCCGGACAGCCAGTTCTCGATGCGTTTCTTCGGCTGCACCTCGGTCTGAATCGACGGTAGGGCGTCGGAGGCAAGATCGCGCATTGCCCTGTGCACCTGGGCGAGACTCGCTCCTGCGGATCGCACGGCCGAGGCGTCGGCGGTGTCCAGCCACTGCCCGGTCAATTCCGGCAGCACAGTCACCGAGAGTGCACCTGCTGGGGCGTCGATCACCACTCGCTCGCTCCCCACGGTCGACGAAACCGGCATGGCTACAGGCACTCCCCGCTCACCGAGTGCGCGCAGCATGCGCGTCGTCGCGTCGAGAGCAGAGAACCGAAACGAGCCGTGCGACCACTTCACCACCACCGGGCCCCGGTCCGTCTCGGCCCACACGATCGCATTGTGATCGCTGACGACGATCCGAGTGCAACGAGCGACGCCGATCTGCCAATGCTCGGCGAGGGCGCTCGATACCCACGCCTGCACGCCATCGACGCCCTCGAATCCGAACCGCTCTCGGAGCGCAGTCGAGGGGTCGATCGACTTCTCCCACAGCATGGACACTCCGAGCGGCAACATCTGTTCGACTGTAGCGAGGTTTTCGTAGCAGTCGAACAGCCGCGACGAACGGCCACACATCGATAGACTGCCTGTCCATGGTCGCCGATTCCCTGCGCAGCTGGCTGGTCGATTCGGATCCAGCGCTGCGCTGGCAAGTCGAACGCGATCTCTTGGACGAACCCTCCGACGTATGGGAAGCAACGCGCGCACGAGTCGCAATCGAAGGCTTCGGCGCGCGACTGCTCGCCCTTCAGGATCCGGACGGTCAATGGGCGGGTGGTGCATTCTTCCCCGCGAACTTCGACGGTTCCCAGGCTCCGGGGCAACCCTGGACCGCCACCACCTGGTCGCTGAATTCGCTGCGCGAGTGGGGTCTTCACCCCGCGGTGCTACGGGCGCGCCGCACAGTCGAATTGCTGGACGAGAACAGTCGGTGGGAGTACGAGAACCTGCCCTATTGGGGCGGCGAGGTGGACTGCTGCATCAACGCGTGGACGGTCGCCAACGGGGTGTGGCTGGGGGCAGACGTCGAGGGCATCGTCGAGTGGTTTCTCGAGCATCAGCTGCCGGAGGGTGGATGGAACTGTGAGTGGGTCGAGGGATCCACCCGCTCCTCGTTTCACTCGACCCTGAACTCGTTGAAAGGGTTGCTGGAGTACGACAAAACCATGGGTGGCACGGAAACAACCCGCACCGCCCGGCGCACCGGTGAGGAATATTTGCTGAGTCGAAAACTTCTGTACACCCTGTCCACGGGCAAGCGCGTCGGGCCATGGGTGGACCAGTTCTCCTATCCATTCCGTTGGACGTACAGCGCCCTCAACGCTGTCGACTATTTTCGCCAGGCCTCCCTGCTCGACGGGACACCCCCGGATTCGCGGCTGGAGGAGGCCATCGCAGTCATCAGGGCCGCCCGCCGGACTGATGGAACGTGGTTGCAGGGTCGCCCTCGGCCAGGACAGGTCTGGTTCGAGATCGACGCACCGGAGGGCGAATGTTCGAAGTGGCTGACCTTGATCGGGACCAGGGTGTTGACGTGGTGGGATTCCCACCACCGTTGAGGGCACGACCCCGGCGGCGAGACGAGCGGTACGGCCACACCGCTCGAATCAGCAGTCCCAAGGGCATTCCGATCCACATCCACCTCAGATCGCCGCTCGACCAGGTGGCACCGGCACCGGCCACAGTGACAACGGTGCCGACTCCGATACGCAGGAGATTGACCGCGAAGTCGCCGCGCCCGAATTCGACTCCATCCCTGGTGAATGCCACCGCTCCCACCACGAAGCTCAGAGCCGAAAGTCCCCAGATCGACCACGCTGCCACCTGCACCTCCGGCGATGCCGACAGCATCCGGGTCGCCCAGGGGCCCACGCCGAGGACGATGACAGCAGAGACACCTCCGAGCGCCACCGATCCGGTCAGCACGGTCTTCTCCACCATTGCGCGCTCGGATTTCGACTGCGCGCACGCGACCAGAATCTGGGACGCCGACTTCCACCCTTCGACGGCCAGCACCACCAGCAACCACACTTGATAGACCACCAGGTGTGCGGCTGCGTTCACGTCCGAAGAATGAACGGCAGCCGCCGTCGACGCCAGAGTGGCTCCGCCGAGCATCGCCGATCGCACCGCGAGTAAGCCCGCCGCCGCAGCGGATGCGCGCCAGTGATCGACTGCGTTGTCAGATAAAGGCTTTCGCCACGACCATAAATCGCGTCGCTTCATCACCCACAGTGCGACCAGGACGACAGCCGATTGGGACAGACCCGACGCGGTGCCGATACCGATGATGCCGACATCCGAGGCCGTCACTGCAACGATGATGCCGATGTGTATCGCCGCCCCGCTCAGAGCAAGTGCGGTGACGTCGGAGACGCGCCCGGCTCCGCGAAGCGCGCCGTAGCCTGCCAGGACCACCGCCGATACCGGCAACCCGGCAGCGCGCACCAGCAGGTAGCCGCGGGCATCACCGTCGCTGACGGTGAGCAACGCGAACAGGGTTACGCCACAGGCAAGTACGAGTCCCCACACCGCGGCCATCGCAACCGCCCGGCGTACTGCTGCCTGCACCCGGGCCCGGTCACCTTCCCCTCGAAGCCGCGCGATCTCGGTGGTCTGCGCAAACATCAGTGGGGTGAGCAGCCACGTCGTGGTGGTGACTATGCCGGACCCGAGAGCAAGTGCGCTCTGCTCGGAGACTCCCAGGTAGCCGGCCGCTGCAGTGTCGGCAAGTCCGCTGAGCGGCTCGGCCAGCAGGGCCAAGCCGGCCAGCCCTGCCAGTCGCAATGCCGAGCGAAGGATTGCCCTGTCGAAGATCGCACTGTTCACGACGCCTTTCCTCGATGCTGACGCACATGAGTACGGGTAGCGCACCGGCGAGTGCAGAAACGTTGGCGCGCAGAGCGACTGAAGTCCACGAAGGCCTGTTCGCACGAGTCGCACACCCCCAGCCGTAATGCACCGGACGGGTCGGCCAACACGGTCGCGAGCCCGACCAGACAGTTGGTCCGCAACCGTTCGGCGATTCCCGACGTTCAACGCTTACATCACACAGTCCGAGTCAGCCGCGGATGCCGAAGTCGACGGCAGCGTGAGTGCACGCAGGCTGCGATCCGAGGCGGTCGATGAGAGCCGCTACTCGCGCTTTGAGCCAGGTCATGAGCCTGATGCTAGGCTCGATGCGCAGAATATGCACCCGTTGCAATCACGCTGATTCGAATGGTGGCAAGGGAGGAAGTTCGAGATTTTCGCGGAAGGTTCCGCCGATGTAATCGGTGCCGAGGATGCCGCGTTTGCGCAATTCCGGGAACAGTCCGTTGAGAACGAAGTCCCCGGTCCGTGGGTCGGTCAGTCCGCCGACGGAGATGACATCGAGAACCCCCGCGTCGTAGCGTTCCTGGATGGCGTCGGCCAGTTGCTCGGGGGTTCCCGCTGCAGCCCAGTGGCCGGTGTCCTTCGATGCGATGATCAACTCACGCAGCGTCTTTCCCTGCGCCGCCAGTTTGCCGAAGATCTCCACTCGACCGCGTCGACGGTTGACCGAGGACGGGTCGGGTAACACCGACTCCGGGATCGGCTGGTCCAGCGGCAATTCCGACAGGTCTACGCCACCGCCGAGCATGTCTTCGAGCCGCAACCTACCGGCGTCGAAGTCGGTAGCATCCTCGGCCTCACGAACGATCTGCGCCACCTCTGCTTCCGAGGCCCCGTAGGTGGCATGGAAGGAGCTGAAGATCAGGGGCAGTTGGTCGCCGCGGCCCAGTTCGGCGGCCCGGGTTCTCACTGCCTTGGTGTAGGTGACGGCGTCTTCGAGGGTCGCGAGCGAGGTGAACACCACCTCGGCGAATCGGGCACCCAACTCGATCCCGCCTGCAGACTGCCCGGCCTGGAACTGTACCGGTCGACGCTGCGGCAACGCAGGAATGTTCAGCGGACCCTGGACGGTGAAGTACTTGCCCCGATGGTCGATGCTCTCCACCAGCGTGGCATCCAACTCGGCACCGTTCGGCCCCGGCGTCAATGCGCCGGGCTTCCAGCTGTCGAACAACTTGTTCACCACCTCGAGCGACTCGGTGGCGCGTGCATACCGCTCCTCCGGGCTCGGCAGATCCAAATCGCTGTAGTTCTCCTCCCCCAGCGACGAGGTGACAGCATTCCACGCGGCGCGGCCGTTGCTGACATGGTCGAGCGTCCCGAAGAGCCTCGCCAGGTTGAACGGATGATGGAACGTCGTGGTGACGGTAGCGATCAAACCGACATCCGAGGTGACCGCAGCCAGCGCGGCCAGATAGATCAACGGTTCCTGGGCGCCGATCGCACCTTGCGACCCGAAGCTCAGCAGGTCGGCCGCAAAGAGCGCATCGATTTTGTTGGCCTCCGCAATCCTGGCAACCTCGAGCGCCTGATCGAGAGTGGACTTGGTGGAATCGACTGCCGCGTCGTAGATATCGGTTCCACCGCTGACGCCGGTGACGGTCTTGAGTGTGCGACGACGCTCGCTCATGCGCCCACGTACCGAACTGTTGCAAGTGCCATGTGGAACGACGGTAAAGTGCCGCCGGCCGAAAAGGGAAGACTTCGACTCAGCGTGATTTTTTACACCTGCAATCCGCGATTTCGGCACGTGCATACTTGATTTCGAGACGTCTGCACACTCGGGAAGGAAGCCAGTGACCGCGTTCACCATTGCGATAGTCGGCGCAGGCCCCCGCGGTACCGGCGTGCTGGAACGGCTGCTGGCACGAGAGTCCGCCACGGATATCCACGTCCACGTGATCGATCCCTTCCCGCCCGGAGCAGGCAGAATTTGGCGCGGCAACCAACCGCCGTTGCTGTGGATGAATTCAGTAGCGGCCGATGTCACCATGTTCACCGACGACACCACCGTTGTGGACGGACCCATCCGAACGGGTCCAACCCTTGCCGAGTGGGTTCTCGACAACGTAGACACACTGCGCGCGGACCCCGAGCTCCAGGACGAGCTCGAGCGGTTCACGCCCGGATCGTTCGCCTCACGCACCCTTCAGAGTCGCTACCTCGGTTGGGTGTTCGAGCGCGCCATCGCTGGGTCCAGCGCGCACGTGCAGGTGCACCGGGCGCGGGTCGTCGATGTGTCGACCGAGCAAGTCCTCACACTCGACGACGGGTCGAACATCCACGCCGACGTCGTTCTGCTCGCGCAAGGCCATCCCGATGCGCTTGCCTCACAACGGGAGACAGAGTTAGCAGACTTCGCGAATGCTCACGGGTTGACGTATATCGGCCCCGGATACACCGCAGATCTGGACCCGGGCCCGGTACCTGCGGGTGAGCCGGTGTTGGTTGCCGGACTCGGGCTGGCCTTCATCGATTGGATGGTGTTGCTCGCGGAAAGTCGCGGTGGCACCTTCGCACGGAGCGAGAACGGCACACTCGTGTACACACCTTCGGGCCGTGAGCCGGTGCTCTACGCAGGCTCGCGGCGCGGGGTGCCCTATCACGCGAAGCTCTCCTACGACATCGCGGCCGCTCGGCCGCCTCTGCCGAAGTACTTCACCGCCGACGCGTTCCCCGGCGACGGACCGCTGCACTTCCGCGACGAGATCTGGCCGCCGGCGTCCAAAGAACTCGCCTGGGCCCACTATTACGAACTGTTCGCAGCTCATCCCGAGCGCACGTCCGGATCGTGGACGGACTTCGAGTCCGGATTGACCGAGATCGAGTGGCAGTCGGAGGAACTCGTCCGGTTTGTCGAACAGTACGTTCCGAAGGACGACGACCGGATCGATCTCGCGCGCATCGACAAGCCCTTCGCCGGAGTACGATTCGAGAGCCTGGAGGATGTTCGGACGCACCTGGACGACTACATCGTGACCGACCTACGCCGTCGAGCCGACCCTCACTACAGCTCCGACGCAGCAGTCTTCTCCGCGTTGCTGTCGGTGTACATGACGATCGGTGAGTTGTTGCGCCGCGGCCGGATTCCGGCGCACTCTGTTGCAACGGACGTCGAAGGCTGGTTGCATTCGTTCTTCAGCTTCGTCGCCAGCGGACCGCCGCCTCTTCGTCTCGAACAGCTGTTGGCCCTCAGCCGTGCCGGCATCGTGCAGTTCCTCGGCCCCGAGGTCACCTTCGCTACCGAGGGCGACCGGTTCGTCGCCCGCAGCGCCGCTCACGACGTGGTGATCCATGCCGACACCCTGATCGATGCGCGGCTCCCCGTGGCGTCGATCGCGAGGGCAGGTGATGAACTGCTGCGCACCCTGCATGCCCGCGGTGACGTTACGGATATTCGTGCGACCGAGCAGAGTTCGGCCAAGGTCGCCGTGGACGGTCGTTCCAGGCTGATCGACGCCTCGGGTGAACCAGCCGAACGCAGCTACGCCGTCGGTCCGTGGGTTGCCGGGCACACGTGGTCGAGCGCCTTCCCCCGGCCGAGGACCAACGCTGGGTTCTTTCGACACAACGACCAGTTGGCCGCCGAGCTGCTCGGCCACCGAAATGATCGAGAAGCGCACTTAGAATCACGCTAACGTAAACTGTTGTTCAACAATCGGTGTCACGTTTCACTGGTCCCATGCGCACCTTCATGGCCAGACGACGACCGTTCCGAACCGCGACCACTGTCCTGGTCGCCCTGTGCACTGTGGCCGTGGCTCTGTCCGGTTGCGCGTCGGACGATTCGCCGGACAATGCTCTCGCTGCCGACGCGGCGTTGCCCACCGAGGTTCCTGAAGGAACCAAGCTGGTCATCGCGGACCAGTCGGAGGCTCAGCAGACCGTGCTGGCCGCATCAGGCGAAGCGGATGCTCTGCCGTTCGACTACGAGTTCGCAAACTTCGTGGGCGGGCCTGCAATTCTGGAGGCCTTCCGGGCCGGTGCCGCCGACGTCGCCATCGTCGGCGACACCCCGCCGATCCAGGCTCTCATCGCCGGCCAAGATGTGCCCATCATCGCTGCACGCCAGTCGGATCCGAACAACACTCGGCTGGCAGTAGCCGCGGGCCGAGACATCACGACGCTAGCCGATCTGCGCGGCACCAAGATCGCCTACGCCGAAGGCACGGCCCAGCAGGCAATCGTGTTGCGCGCGTTGGCCGCTGCCGACCTGACCACCGATGACGTCGAGCTCGTCCGGCTGCAGCTCTCGGAGTTTCCGGACGCCATCCGCACCGGTCAGGTGGACGTCGCGCCGTTGAACGAGCCCAATCTGACTCGCTTCCTGGCCAATCCGGGCACAACGTTGATCGACGTCACCGAATCCGACGGGACCTCGACGGGCCTGGCTTACCTGTACGCACGGCGTGAAGCACTGCAGGACCCCGCCAAGGCCGCAGCCCTTCGAGCTTACGTCGCGTCCTACATTCGCGCGGTCGACTGGTCCAACGACAACCCGGACGAGTGGATCCAGGCGTACTACGTGGACAACCAGGGGCTCACCGAGGCGGACGGTCGACGCATCGTGGAATCGCTCGGACCGTCGACCTTCCCTGTCCTCGACGAGGCCCTGGTGCAGCGTCAGCAGGACACCATCGACGTCATCGACGCCGCAGGCGAACTGCCCGAGAAGGTCACCGCATCCGAAGGATTCGACCTGCGATTCGAGCCGATCATCGCGGAGACGGTCACCGATGTCGGCGGCGCACGCACCCGTGAGGACAGCTGATGGCCACCCTGGCACTGCGCCGCACCAGCAAGCCACACGTACTCGACTCGACCGGCAAGCTCGCGCCCCGGCGTACCTCGACCCGACGCCTCGGGCCGGGCAAGGCAATTCCGTACGGGTTGGCTATCGGCCCAGTACTTCTACTGCTTCTGTGGGTGATCTCGTCCGCCGCCGGATGGCTGGACCCGCAGACCCTCCCGGCTCCTTGGACCATCTACCAGGCCGCGGCCGAACTGATCGCCGACGGGCGCCTGCAGAGCAATCTGCTCACGTCCGTTCAGCGCGCGGGGATTTCACTCGTACTGGGCGTCGCCATCGGGGTCGTACTCGCCCTGGTCGCCGGCCTCAGCCGGCTCGGTGAAGCTGTCGTGGACGGGCCGGTGCAGATCAAACGCGCCATTCCCACCCTGGCCCTGATCCCCTTGTTCATCGTCTGGTTCGGAATCGGCGAGTCGATGAAGATCATCGTCATCACCACCAGTGTGCTCATCCCCGTCTACATCAACACTCACGCCCAATTGCGAGGAGTCGACAAACGCTTCGTCGAGCTGGCCGAGACCGTCGACCTGTCCCGCTGGCAGTTCATCCGAAAGATCGCTCTCCCAGGCGCACTCCCCGGTTTCTTCACCGGCCTGCGCATGGCGGTCACGATCTCGTGGCTGGCGCTCGTCGTAGTGGAACAGGTCAACGCCACCAGCGGCATCGGCTACCTGATGACGCAGGCACGCACCTACGGACAGATCGACATCATCGTCGTCGGGTTGGTGGTGTACGCGCTGTTCGGATTGATCGGCGACACCCTTGTTCGGGCGGCCGAGAGAAAGGCACTGGCATGGCGACAGACACTGGGCGGTTGAGCACCACCACGACGCCGAACGATTCTCGAGTAGTCGAAGCTCGTAGTCTCAGCAGAGGTTTCGACGATCGGCTCGTGTTGGACAGCATCGACCTCGACATTCACAGGGGCGAGTTCGTTGCGCTGCTCGGGCGAAGCGGCTCGGGCAAGAGCACGCTACTTCGCGCATTCGCCGAATTGGATGACGGCGTGCTCGGTTCCGGCGACCTACGCGTGCCGCGAGCTCGTGCCGTCGTGTTCCAGGACTCTCGTTTGCTTCCGTGGGCCCGTGTACTCGACAACGTCGTCCTCGGACTTACCGGACGCGATGCCTCTGCTCGTGGCCGCGCCGCCCTGGCCGAGGTGGGCCTGGAGGGCCGCGAGAGGGCCTGGCCCAAGGAACTGTCCGGCGGCGAACAGCAGCGAGTTGCGTTGGCCCGCTCCTTGGTTCGTGAGCCGGAGCTATTGCTTGCCGACGAGCCATTCGGTGCACTCGACGCACTGACCCGCATCCGCATGCACGTCCTGTTGCGGGATCTCTGCACGCGCCACAACCCTGCCGTGCTGCTGGTCACGCACGACGTCGACGAGGCAGTACTACTCGCCGATCGCGTACTCGTACTCGACAACGGCCGCTTCGTTGCCGATCGCCAGATCGATCTACCGTCACCGCGTCGTCACGGCGACCCCCGATTCGTCTCGCACCGCAACGCCTTGCTCGAGGCTCTCGGTGTCGAGGAAGGAGCACACGCATGACCAGGACCCTGCACTTCAATGCCTTCCTGATGTCCACCGGTCATCACGAGTCGTCCTGGCGTCTGCCGGAATCCGACGCGCGCTCCGGCACCGATATCAAGCACTACCAACGTCTCGCCCAGATCGCCGAGCGCGGCACGTTCGATTCGATCTTCTTCGCCGACAGCCCCCAATTGATGGCAAATGTCGCGCGACGCCCGTCCGGGAACCTCGAACCGTTGCAGATTCTGACGGCCGTATCGACGGTCACCGAACGAATCGGCCTGATAGCCACTGCCACAACGAGTTACAACGAACCGTTCAACCTTGCGCGTGCATTCGCCTCCCTCGACCACATCTCGGGCGGTCGTGCAGGCTGGAACATCGTCACCACGGCGGGCCTCGAGGCGGCACAGAACTTCAACCTCGACGAGCTGCCCAAGCACGACGTTCGGTATGCCCGCGCGGCAGAATTCGTCGACGTGGCCCAGAAGTTGTGGGACAGCTGGGACGACGATGCCATCTCAGCGGACAAGGAGTCCGGCGTATGGGGACACAACGACAGGGTGAGAACCGTCGATCATCGAGGCGAGTTCTTCTCCGTCCGTGGACCGTTGAATGTCCCCCGCCCGATACAGGGGTATCCACTTCTGGTCCAGGCGGGCTCGTCCGAGGACGGTAAAGATCTTGCGGCCCGGTACGCCGAAGCAGTGTTCACCGCGCAGCAGACAATCGACGATGCTCGTGCGTTCTACGCAGATCTGAAGGCGCGCGCTGCTGCTGTCGGTCGAAATCCTGACCACATCAAAATTCTGCCCGGCATCGTACCGGTCATCGGCTCGACCGAGGCCGAGGCCCGCGCACTCGAACTCGAGCTGGACCGGCTCATCGTGCCCGAATACGCACTTGTTCAGCTCGCGAAAACCTTGAAAGTGGATCCAACGGCTCTGCATCTGGATGAACAGCTTCCTGAGCAGCTACTGCCCGAGGACGCTATCGAAGAGGCCAAGAGCCGCTACACCCTGATCGTAGAACTTGCTCGACGCGAACGGCTCACGGTGCGGGAACTGATCGGTCGCCTCGGCGGCGGACGCGGGCATCACACGTTCACCGGTACGCCGCTGCAGGTGGCCGACGCCATCGAAGAGTGGTTCCTCGGCGGAGCTGCAGACGGCTTCAACATCATGCCGCCGGCGCTTCCGTCCGGACTCGAAGTGTTCGTCGACGAGGTGGTTCCGATTCTGCGGGCGCGCGGGCTGTTCCGAACCGAGTACACGGGATCGACGTTGCGCGAGCACTACGGCCTGCCACGTCCGGTGAACCAATTCGGTCTGGTCTCGGCCTGAAGATCGTTCCGACGCGGACGGGATCGAACTCGTGACATCGAATCACGATGATCCTGAACATTCCCCGAAACCGATGCCTCCGCCACGATGAGGCGTCACGCTCGATCTACCCAAAAGGAATCTCTCAAGTGTCTCTGTTTCGACGCCGCAGTTTCGCGGCTGCGTTCGCCCTCACCGCCGCGGCCACCCTCACCTTGGCGGGGTGCAGCAGTTCCTCCGAGTCCGACGCTTCGGCACCGCTTCGAATCCTTGCCTCATCGACCCCGCACGCCGAAATCTTGAAGTACGTGCAGGACTCGGGCCTCCTGGGCGACGAAACGCTCGAGGTCACCGAGATCACCGGCGACCTCGATGCCAATGAGGTGCTCGAAGCCGGCGACACCGACGCCAACTACTTCCAGCACGTCCCCTACCAGGACCAGTGGGAGAAGGAGAAGGGCGTCGACGATCTCGTAGCCGTCGCGAGTGTGCATGTGGAACCGCTCGGCGTGTACTCGAACAAAGTCGACAGTCTCGACAGTCTGCGCCAGGGTGCGGTGATCGCCTTGTCGAGCAACGTCACCAACTACGCGCGTGGACTGTATCTGCTCCAGCAGGCCGGACTGATTCAACTCGACCGACAGCTCGGTGACGCAGGAACCGACATCACCCAGATATCCGAGTCGAACATCACGTCGAATCCCAAGGGACTGACCTTCACTCAGGTTGACCCGCCGCAGCTGCCACGTACCTTGGACGACGGAAATGTGGACGCAGCAATCATCAACGGCAACTATGCAATCGAAGGTGGCCTCGATCCAGCTCAGGACGCGCTGGTCCTCGAGGAGGCCGAGGGCAACCCCTACGCCAACGTGCTGACCGTCCGCTCGTCGCTGCAGGAAGATCCTCGGGTCACGAAACTTGCAGAAGCGTTGACATCGACGGACGTCGTCGAATTCATCGAGAGCACGTACAAGGGTTCCGTCGTTCCTGCCAACGCCACCTGAGCATGGTCTTCACAGTCGAAAGGGTCTCCAAGAAATTCGGCGACGGCGCAAACGAATTGACGGCGCTGGACGATGTCTCGCTCCGTATCGAAGACGGTGAAATTTTCGGAATCATCGGCAAGAGTGGTGCCGGAAAGTCGACCCTGCTGCGTTGCCTGAATCTTCTGGAGCGACCCACCAGCGGGCGAATTCTTTTGGGCGACACGGACCTGACCGAACTGAGCCCGGCGCAACTGCGCCGGGCTCGGCGCCGGATCGGGGTGGTGTTCCAGCATTTCGCCCTGCTCCATTCACGCACAGTCGCGGGAAACATTTCGTTTCCGCTGGAGGTTGCGGGAATCGGCAAGGCCGAGCGTGCCAAGCGTATCGACGAGCTGATCACGTTGGTAGGGCTCGAGCATCGCAGGGACGCCTACCCTTCCCAACTGTCCGGGGGACAGAAACAACGAGTGGGAATCGCGCGCGCTTTGGCAGCCAAGCCTGACGTACTGCTGTGCGACGAGGCGACGAGCGCCCTCGATTCCGACACCACATCTCAGATCCTTGCTCTGCTATCGGACCTGAACAAGCGACTGGGCGTCACGATCGTGCTGATCACGCACGAACTCACCGTCGTGCGAAGCATCTGTCACAGGGCCGCACTGATCGAGGGTGGCCGCATCGTCGACGAAGGCAGACTGGCCGATCTGGTGACCGACGCCGATTCGCCGCTCGGGGAGGCATTGCTACCGTCTGGCAGCAGTTCGACGGTCGGAGGAACTCCCGCACTGCTGACGTTCGTCGATTCGCTCGCGTCGGCACCGGTGCTCTCGCACCTCGCTCGCGACATCGGCGTCGACGTGACGATCGTTTCCGGGGGTATCGACCGAATCGGAGACCATCAGGTCGGAAGGCTTCGGGTCGAATTCAGCGCCCACGGCCAACCACCAGATGCGGACGTACTGGTCGCGGCGACCACCTATCTTTCCGAACGATCGGTGAAAGTGGTTCTGTCATGAACAAAGTCACCTGGCAAAATTCGTTGGGCGAGGCATGGCAGGCGCTGCTCGACACGCTGTACATGGTCGGGGTTTCGTTCGTCCTCACCATAATCATCGGCATTGCGGTCGGAGTGGTTCTCTACTCGACTGCCCCCGGCGGCATCCTTCCGAACCGCGCGGTCAACAGCGTGCTGGGAATCATCGTCAACATCGGCAGGTCGCTCCCGTTCGTGATTCTGCTCGTCATCCTGATACCCACCACGCGCGCGATCATCGGCACGTCCATCGGTGCCACTGCTGCCATCGTCCCGCTGACAGTCGGATCGGTGCCGTTCTTCGCGCGGGTGGTGGAAAACGCTCTGCGCGAGGTCGATTCGGGCCGGATCGAGGCCGCCCTGTCGATGGGCTCGTCGAACAGAGACATCGTGGTCAAAGTGCTTCTTCCGGAATCCGTTCCAGGTCTGATCGGTGGAGCCACCCTGACCGCGGTCATGCTGATCGGGTACTCCGCAATGGCCGGTGCAATCGGTGCAGGCGGTCTTGGCGACTTCGCGATCAAATACGGCTATCAGCGCTTCAACACTCCGGTACTGCTGGTCGCCGTGGTCATCCTGATAGTGGTCGTCCAGATCATCCAGTCGGTCGGCGATATCTCGGTGCGAAAGCTGGCTCACCGCCGCTGATCGGCGGCTTACATCCACGCTGAGTTCAACCCTTGATCGGTAAAACACGGTGGACAAGTCTAGGGTCTGGAGGTAATCGAATGTCAAGTGCTGAAAGCGACATCCAGACCGACACTGGGGCGCTCAACGTCTACGAATCCGTCGCGGATGCAATAGGACACACGCCGCTGGTTCGACTGAACCGTGCGACCGAGGGCATCGCTGCGGCCGTCTACGCCAAACTCGAGCTACTCAATCCCGGCGGAAGCGTCAAGGACCGTGCCGCGCGTCAGATGATTCTCGATGCGGAAGCGAGCGGTGAGCTCAGGCCTGGCGGAACAATTGTCGAGGGCACTTCGGGCAACACCGGTATCGGACTCGCCGTTGTCGCCGCGTCGCGTGGGTACCGAACCATCGTTGTCGTGCCGGACAAAACGAGCGTCGAGAAGGTTGCGTTTCTGCGCGCCTACGGTGCCGAGGTGAAAGTGACGCCCGGCGCGTTGCCGACACATCACCCCGATCACGTGCGCAACGTCGCCCGACGGATCGCCGACGAGACCGACGGCGGCTGGCTGGCGGGCCAGTACGACAATCCAGCGAATCCCGGTGCGCACTACGTCACGACCGGACCCGAGCTGTGGCGTCAGACGGCAGGTGCCATCACGCATTTCGTTGCCGGTATCGGCACGGGCGGGACGATCAGCGGAACCGGGAAGTACCTCAAGGAAGTCAGCGACGGAGCGGTGCGAATCATCGGAGCCGATCCAAAAACCTCCAGTTACAGCGGTGGAGACGGGCGAGCGTACTACGTCGAATCGATCGGCCACTTCGTTCACCCAGACTCGGTCGGGGATGTCTGGCCAGAATCCTACGACCACGGCATCGTGGACGAGTTCATCACCGTCAGCGACCGCCAATCGATCACGGCTGCACGCACTCTGGCCCGAACCGAAGGGCTGTTGGTGGGCGGATCAGGTGGAACGGCCGTCGCGGCAGCGTTGCGAGTTGCCCGAACGCTGCCCGCCGATGCCGTCGTCGTGGTGCTCATTCCGGACTCGGGTCGCGCGTACCTCTCGAAGTATTTCGACGACGATTGGGTCGCGCGCTTCGGATTTGCCGACCGCGCGGAGAGTGTCGACCGCGCCGTCGAGGACCTGCTCGGCGAGATCACCACTCCGGTGGTCGTACCGTCCAACGTTACTGTGGGTGAGGCTCTTTCGCTGCTGGGGTCACGCGCCGAGCTGCCGGTTGCACTGCCGCGTAACCGGACGGGCGCACAGGTTGTCGCCGAGATCCTCGGATCGGTGACTGCTGAAGAATTGCGCGACGTCGATCCGTCCGCTCCGCTGACGGCTCACATCTCACCGCCGCTTGTAGTCGTCGGAGCGTTCGAAAGCGTCGACTCGGCAGTTCGGCGCGTGGGCAGCGATCGTCGTACTGTCGTCGTCGCCGGATCGGGCGTGTTGGTGGGGCTACTCGAGCCAGGACGGCTGAGTCGGTGACGGTACGCCTGTCCGGTCATGGCCACTGTTGATCACCTGTCCGGCAGAAAGATTCGGGCGACGGAATACCGTCTGGCGTTCTTTTGCTGCTCAGGGATATGACACTGGTGAGCGGCGTCGGTCCACGGCGTTCCGCTTTCGCTCGTGTGTTGGCGGCGCTCGATTGAACGGGAGGGCGAAGTCGGCCTCGGGAGCCTCCCGAGGCCGACTTCATCGGCCACGCTCGCTTCACTCCTCGAGCTTGAAGCCAACCTTGATCGTGACCTGGTAATGCTTGACCTCGTTGTTCTCGATGTGGCCGCGAGTCTCGACCACCTCGAACCAATCGAGGTTCTTCAGCGTCTTGCTCGCCCGTGAAATGGCGTTCTTGATCGCATCATCGGATCCCACCGTGGACGTCCCGACGATCTCGGTGACTCGGTAGACGTTGTCACTCATTACTCACAGTCCTTTCGTAGCGTCGTTCCAGTGTGCATCCAGCGGACCGAAGACGGCCACCATTCGAATCGATCCGATCCGAACGAGAAGTGGAGACTGCAGGAACGACCAGTCGAATCACGTTCTGTCCGTGCGCTTGCGGAGTACTGCGGGCAGGCAGGATTTCTGCGTTCGCCAAGGCTGCGCCCGTCGATTCTGCGGCAGTCCTACGCCCCCACACATCCGACCGCCGTCCCCCAAACACCGACCAGGACGGCCTGAGCGGTGCCTGACCGAGGCCGAAACCAGTCCGACAACAGCGCGTCGGAGCGATACTCTCCGCACGCAGCGCTTGCCCAACCCTTCAACTGCATTTCGTGTCAGGCAGCTGCCGCGGACTTCACGGCCTGACCGACCTCGGCACGTAGAGCGGCGAACTCCGGTGAACCCCTCAACTCGTCGGCGTCGACCCCAGTGCGTGGCAGATCGACCCCGATATCCAGTGCCACCTGCCCAGGACGTTTGGTGAGGACAACAATGCGTGAACCCAGGAACACAGCTTCGTCGGCACTGTGCGTGACGAAGACATTGGTCCGGCCCAGCTCGGAACTTACCTGGCGAACGTCTTCCTGCAGCCGCTCACGGGTGAGGGCATCGAGCGCGGCGAACGGCTCGTCGAGAAGCAGCAGCGACGTCTCGGCCGCCAGAGCGCGGGCGATGGCGACCCGCTGCTGTTGCCCGCCGGAAATCTCCCAGATCTTCCGATCCTGCGTGCCCTCGAGACCGACGCGCTCGAGCAGCTGCGCGCGCCTGCCGGCCCTGGCCGACTTCGGCACCCCTGCGTACTTCAGTGCCAGATCGACGTTGCCGCCCACGCTCTTCCACGGGAACAGACGCGGCTGTTGGAACACGACACCGGACGTCACGCCGGGCGTCGGCGACGTCCCGGACACCTGCACCGAACCCTCCGTTGCATCCTCGAAACCCGCGATCAGGCGAAGCAGTGTGCTCTTACCGCATCCCGACGCGCCGACGAGAACCAGGAACTCGCCTGGTGGGACCGTCAGATCGACGGGTCCCAACGCTGTCACTCGATCGGTGCCTTTGCCGTAGATGTGAGAAACATTGTCGATTCGAATCGAGCCGTCGACGCCTACCTCGGCCCGTCTCGAATCGGATTCTGTGCGCGACTCAGTTTTCGAGGACATCGGGAAGGCCTTTCACGTAGATGGCATTCTGGAATGTCTCGATCGGGGACGCCGCATCGATCTGCTTCTGATCGGCCAAGAACTGCGACGCACTCTGCAAGTTGGCGGCAAGGTTCCCGACGTTGCCCTCGGTACCCAACCACTCCGAGGACGTCAATTCCTCAGGCGACAGGAACACTCCCTGGCTCAACTGATTCGCAGCCTCGTCCTGAGTGATACCGATCTCGGCAGCGACAGCCGCGGCAGCCGCGTCGGGGTCGTCTGCGATGGTCGTCAACGCGCGAGTCTGCACCTGACGCCACGTGTCGACGACGTCGGGATTGCTTTCGGCGAACGAGGTGGAGACCACTCCGAGATCGAGGGTGGGCTTGCCCGCCGTCGCCAACTCCTTGCTGGCGATGAGCTGCTTACCCGTCTTACGCAGCTCGTCCAGGGTGGGAAGCCAGGTGTACACAGCATCGACATCGCCGCGCTCCCAAGCCGCCAGCGAAGTTTGCGGCTGCAGATCGACCAAGTTCACATCGGAGGCGCTGAGCCCTGCCTGCTCCAGCGCGGCGAGCAGACTGTAATGCGCGGTGGACGCGAACGCCGTTCCGATTCGTTTGCCGCGCAGGTCCGCAACGGTTTCGATGCCGGTACCGTTGCGAGCGACCAACGCCTCGTTGTTGCCCGCGACGTCGAGAACGAACGCGACCTGATACGGAATGTTCAGCGGCGCGGACAGTCCGCGGGCCACCGGGCTCGATCCGATGGCACCGAAGTCGACTTCGCCGGCGACGAAGGCGGTATTGATGTCGGCACCGGAGTCGAACTTCGTCCACTCGATGTTGTAGTCCGGCAACGCTTCTTCGAGCCACTTGTTGTTCTTCACCACCAGGTCACCACTCGGAAACGACTGGTACGCAAGGCGAATTGTCGGCTTGCTGCTATCGGTGGTGCCATTGTCCACCGCGCAACCGCTCAACGCCAGCGCACCGAGAGTCAACACGGCCAGGATCTTCGACAACTTCATGATTTTCTTCCTCAGATCTTTCCACGCCAGGGGACGACTCGACGCTCGACCGAGCGCAGGATGCCGTCGATGATGAGACCCGAGATGCCGATCGCGAAGATCCCGACGAGCACCACGGGGGTGTTGTTGTAGTTACTTGCATCCTTGACTGCTCCGCCGATGCCGGGGAGGCCGTTGAACAGTTCCGCAGCAACCACCGAAGAGTAGGCAATACCGACGGAAAGTCTTATCCCAGTAAAGGTTTCAGGCAGTGCCGATGGTACGACCACGTCTCGGATGACGTCGCGCCGCGACGCTCCCAAAGCCCTCGCCGCTTCGACGAGTCCGACCGGTGCCGCAAGCACGGCCGCCGTCGTTGCTACTGCCGCCGGAGGAAGCGCCGCCAGCGCGAGAAGAGTGACCTTGGGTGCTTCGTCGATGCCCAGCCAGATGACCAACAGAAAGAAGTAGGCCAGCGGAGGAAGTGCGCGCAGAAACGTCAGCCACGGCTCGAGGATGCTGCGCACCCAACTCACCGTTCCCATGGCCAACCCGAGCGCTACACCGAGAACGATACCGATGACAACGCCCGCGAATACCCGCCGCAGCGTCATGTACAGGTGTTCCCACAGCAGGTAGCCCTGGTAGCCACGGACGCCATCGTGGGTGGTGGAGAAGTCGACGAACGCCGACCACACGGTGCTCGGGTACGGCACGAACGTCTGGTTCCAGATTCCGCTCGCTGCGGCAGCCTGCCATATACCGACGAAGACGACGAGCGACAGTAAGGGAAGTGCAACATTGGTGAGGCGCTGCACCCACGGATTGTCCGAGGTACGACGAGATGACGCGACCGGGTCGTCGGGGACGAGGTCGACGGGAACAGACATGGCGTTCGCTTTCGGTAAGCGCCGACCACGGAATCAGCGATAGTCGAACAGCAACGTCGCGATACCTGCGTCGGCAAGAGTGACGGCCCGCCTTGGGCGGGCCGCTAGAAATGAGGGCTCTTTACTGAACCGAGCGTTATGGGAGTGGTCACCGACAACACATGGTGGTGCAGGTACGACAAAAATCGACGGTGAACCGTCGGATCAGGAATGTCGTGTGCACGGACAATTCCTACCGCACACATGGGAATACCTCAAGTCGAACGGGTCAGGTTTCCCGACCGCACCTGACGTGGGCCACACAGTGCACCCCGCGGGCAGATGCGCTAGAAATGCAAGTCCTTCTTTCGGATCAGGGACGTGGCGATCACCGAGATCACCGACGTCGCGACGAGGAATCCGCACGCCAGCCAGGGTGATCCACTTCCCACGGCGATCAGGGACGTCAAGATGAGTGGCGTGACGCCCGAAGCGTAGATGCCTGAGAACTGGTAGACGACAGACAGTCCGGTGTAGCGGATCTCGGTGGGATACAGGCTGGCATACAGGGTTCCCTGCGCAGCGTAGAACGTCGCGTGCACGATTCCGAACACCAGCACGAGTCCCAAGCCGAATAACCACAGGCTTCCGGCACCGAACAACGCGAACACCGGGAAGACAGCGATCCCGTAGGCGGCAATACCGATGATGTACATGCGGTGCGCTCCGAACCGGTCCACGAAATAGCCGGACACGGGAATCAGCACTGCCATCAGCGACGCAGCGACGGTGACGACCAGCAGGACCGGCACCTTCTCGTATCTCAATTGCGTTGTGGCATAAGTGATTGCGAAAACACCCCAGGTGTTGAATGCCGCGCCTTCCCCCCAGCGCGAGAGCAGCCCCAGTACCGTATTGCGAATGTGGCTGCGCGCGAACACCTCTTTCACCGGTGCACTCGATCGCTGCTGCAATTCGGTGACCTCGAGGAATGCCGGGGTCTCCTCGACCTTGAGCCGCACCACCAGCCCAACGGCCACCAGAACGAGGCTGAGCAGGAACGCGATGCGCCAGCCGTACGCAAGGAACTGAGCGTCGTCGAACACTACTTGCAGGAGGGCGAATACTGCTGTACCCAGCGCCAATCCGAGTGCCAGACCGATCTGCGGAATGCTGCCGAACAAGCCGCGTTTCTTCGGCGGGCTGTGTTCCACTGCCAACAGCACTGCTCCGGCCCATTCACCACCGAGCGCGAATCCCTGCAGAACCCGTAACAGCAGCAGCAGAACCGGCGCGAGAATGCCGATCTGCTCGGCAGTAGGAAGAACCCCCATCAGCGCGGTCGCGACACCCATGATGAGCATCGACAGCGCGAGCGTCTTCTTTCGGCCGATGCGATCACCGAAGTGACCGAACACCACGCCGCCGATCGGACGCACGAGAAAGCCCACGGCAAACGTCGCGAACGAGAGCATGGTGCCTACGAACGACGACTGATCCGGGAAGAACAGCTGGTTGAACACCAGGCTCGCGGCGGTGGCGTAGAGGAAGAAGTCGTACCATTCGACTGTGGTTCCGAGCAGGCTCGCGGCTACGACGGTCCGCAATCGCGTTCGGCGGTCCAGATCGGACTCAGGCTGCGCCGGTTCAGCAAAAGAAGTCATGTGGTTCCACACTGCAATACCGAGAACGTCATGTCACGGGTTCGACTCGAGCTGATTTCAACTGTGGGAGCGAGGCCGTCGCCGGCGTACGGTTGAGCAACATGTCTCTCCGCTTCCATTGGTTCCTGCCCACTTATGGCGACTCTCGCAATTTGATGGCCGGTGGCCATGGGTCGTCGATGTCCGGTGATAGGCCGGCGACGCTGAAGTACCTCAACCAGATCGGTGCGGCCGCCGAGGACAACGGCTTCGAGGCAGTCCTGACGCCCACTGGCGCGTGGTGCGAAGACGCCTGGCTGACTACGGCCATGATGATCGACACCACCGAAACGCTGAAGTTCCTGGTGGCCCTGCGACCCGGGCTGCTCAGCCCCACCCTTGCCGCACAGATGGCCGCGACCTTCCAGTGGCAATCCGGTGGCCGGTTGCTGCTCAATGTCGTCACCGGCGGCGAGGACCACGAACAGCGCACCTTCGGCGATTTTCTGACCAAGAACGAGCGTTACGCGCGGTGCGGCGAATTTCTCGACGTCACTCGCAAGCTCTGGGCCAACAAGGGCCCGGTGACTTTCGACGGCGAGTACATCAAGGTGGAGAACGCGTCATTACAGCGTTACCCGGACCCGGTACCGCCTATCTTCTTCGGCGGAAGTTCCCCGGCGGCAGGCACTGTCGCGTCGCAGTTCGCCGACACCTACCTCACCTGGGGTGAACCGCCGACCGCCGTGGCCTCGAAGATCGCCTGGATCCGCGACCTCGCCGAGGTCCAGAACCGACGCCTCGATTACGGCATCCGCCTGCACGTCATCACCCGCGACACATCGGAACAGGCCTGGGCCGAGGCAGATCGACTGCTTGCAGCGCTGGACCCGAAAACCATCGAGGCAGCCCAGGCATCGCTCGCGCGCTCGGGTTCCGAAGGCCAGCGTCGAATGCGCGAATTACACAGCGGCGGTGACGCATTCACGGCAGGAAACGACGCACGCAGCCTCGAAGTATCCCCCAACCTGTGGTCCGGAGTCGGCCTGGTCCGCGGCGGCGCGGGCACCGCACTGGTCGGATCGCACAGAGAGGTCGCCGACCGCATCGCCGAATACGCCTCGATCGGCCTCGACCACTTCATTCTCTCTGGCTACCCGCACGTCGAAGAGGCATTCCATTTCGGTGAGGGTGTGCGGCCGATCCTCGAGCGCCGCGGCCTCGTGCAGCAGCGAGACACGACACCTTCAGGGGTGGGAACGCCGTTCGTCTCGCGCTAGGCGGGCTGGTTCGACACGTCTCCTGGAATATCCCGTGCCCAAAGCCGTTTTTGGCCTGCTCACGCGAGCACTGGCGTGCGGTCATCTCGGCACCATGCACCGACGGCGCGATGAAACGCTGGAATCAACGTGATTCGAACTGTTCGCATTCACAGCGACCGCCCATACCGTCGGTGCATGTCCGAAAAATCCGATACACCGCTCGCACCCGACGGGGACTCGTCCGCGGAAGAACTCAGACTTTCCTGGCTGGGTGAGGACTGGGCCTCGGTCGTCGTCGGACTTGCTCTCATCGCGCTGGTCTTCGTCGGCGCAATTCCGGGCTGGTTGGTCCCATGAGCGACAACCTGCAACTCGAAAACGGACGGAAGACCCGCGGTGTTCCATTGGCTCTCGGTGGCGTGCTCGCCGTGGTGGTACTCGGGTCACTGACACGTCTACTGGAATCTCAGGTGCCGAATTGGCTTGCTGACACCCCACTCGAAGGCATAGCCAAGGCAATCGAATTCCCCATCTATGCAATAGCTCTCGGCCTCATCGGCAATCTTGTACTCGGCACCCTGGGACTTCGTGAGAAACTGTCGGGGGGCTACCGAACCGAGTTCTTCATCAAGACGGGTCTTGTGCTGTTGGGCGCGTCGGTGAATCTGAAGATTCTGGTGACGGCAGCCGGGCCCGCAATCGTTCAATCAATCCTGTTGATCACCATCGTTTTCGGATTCACCTGGTGGTTCGCAGGCAAGCTGGGCATCGACGACAAGCTGCGCGCTCTGCTCGCCTCCGCCGTCTCGATCTGCGGCGTCAGCGCTGCCATCGCCGCTGCCGGTGCGGTGCAGGCCAAGAAAGAGCAACTTGCCTACAGCGCATCTCTCGTCATCGTGTTCGCGCTGCCCTCGATCTTCCTGTTGCCATGGCTGGCCAGCGTTATCGGGCTTCCCGACGCGGTTGCAGGAGCCTGGATCGGTGGAAACATCGATACCACAGCGGCCGTGGCAGCGGCAGGAGCGCTCGCGGGCGAGGATGCCCTGCAGATCGCCACTATCGTCAAGACCACGCAGAACGCACTCATCGGTTTCGTTGCCATTGCGCTCACCGCGTACTTCGCGTTGAAGGTCGAACGCACGTCGTCGGCGCGTCCGACCATCTCGGACTTCTGGGGGCGTTTCCCCAAGTTCGTCCTCGGCTTCATCGCAGCATCGATCATCGGAACGTTGTGGGTCGCGAACGTCGACGGCGGCAAGGCCGACATCGGCGTGATCAACGACCTCCGAACCTGGTTCTTGATCTTCGCATTCGTCTCGATCGGGCTCGAGTTCTCGGCGAAAGGAATTCGAGAGGCCGGTTGGCGGCCGATTGTGGTTTTCGGCTCGGCCACGGTCGTAAATATCGTTGTCGCGCTCGGACTTGCGCTGGTTCTGTTCGGCAGCTTCGAACTCGGTTGATTCACAACCGGCCAGCCGAGCCACGTAGACCGCATGCGCGGTGATCGCAACGTTCGCCCACGCCCCGCTCCTCTACCGACTCGCAGCCCGAGGGGCCGACATCGTCGTCATCACGCCCCACACCGTTGCCTAAGTGCACACCACCTTCATCAAGATCAGAGCGATCGAACAGCATTACCGGCCAACGCGCCCTACGCCGCTGAAAATCCACGCCGACCTAACCGTGCTTCTGGGCAACGGTGCTTCCGCCACGAAGCGGCGGTCGATCCTCGAACACACAGCACCCGTCCCGTCCGAATGGACGTCCGGCAGCCGAGTGTTCAGTGCCACAAAGAATGACGACGCCGACGAGATGGTGTAGTGGGGGCCTTGGAAGTTGATCGCCTAGGTTTACGACCTGCCGTCCTGGATGGCCGCTACTTGCGCGGGCGATGTGCCTTCTCGGGACGTCTGCGACTGGGCATTCGCCCACGATCGCACCGCATGGATGAGCGGAATGAAGGATCTGCCGTGGGCAGTGAGCTGGTAACTCGTGGTGCGATCTTCACGCTCGATACGAGTGAGGTAGTCGTCTTCCTCCATCGACCGCAGGGTTTCGCTGAGTACCTTCGCGCTGATCGGGGCGAGATGGCGACGGAGTTCGCCGAACCGGCATGGGCGTCGAGCTAAGCACTGCAGGATCATTGCCGTCCAGCGTCCACCGATCTGGACCGGGAAAGTGCTCATCGGGCAGCGCGGATCGAAGGAAGGCAGCTCATCTGAATTCATGCGAACCTGCTCGGCAGTCACGTTGCGGTAACTAGGGGGGTCGTTTCTATCATCCCAGGATGGCAGAGAACAGAGAACAATTGGCACCTGTACTGGTACTGGGTGGGTCCGGACGTGTCGGTCGCGCTGTCGTCGACGAGCTCGCGGCCCGCGGCGAACACGTCGTATCGCTATCTCGCCGCGTGAGCGCATCACCCCACATAGCGACGGTCGAGCATCGCCGCGGCGATGTCTCCGACCTCGAAGAGGTATTGAGCGGTCTCCGCCCATCCGCAGTGGTCATTGCGGTCACCCCGTTCACAGCGCCACCCGAATCGTTCGACGGATTCGACACAGACTTCTATGCACGAATGATGACCCGAATCGAAGAACTCGTCTTTCCTGGCACCCGAGTGATCGATGTTGCGGTCACCGCGATTGCGCACCTCGACGACGGGTCCATCGTCGCTGACCACGACGAGCTGTTTCCCCGCCGACTGCGGCCGTTCAGCGATGCCCACGCTCGTGGTGCCGACCGGCTCGATTCCTCCACTCTGAACGGCACCGTTCTGATTCCCGCCGCCGGTCTGGGTCTGACGAATACTGGATCCGGGTCCACCCCCGTTCTCCTGGATGAACCCGTTCCGTTGGAAGACGCGATCGCCGCGGTGACGCACGTAACCCTGGCGACTGCGGTAGTCGATCAGCTCACGCTCACCAACTCTGGTAACCAGCGCTGGCTGGTACGCGACGCGGCAGTGCCGCTGACGCGCAGTTCCCAGCGCTAGCACGGTTCTCGCAGAGGAACTGGACATCGAACGCGACTCTGGCTGTGTCTGTTACAGCTGCGGAAGATAGTCGTCCGCGAGGACTCTTCGTCGACCAGGGCGAGTAATTCGACGTCGATCGTAGGACGCCTCTCTGCACACTCCAGGACCGCCACCCAGTTGCCGACAAGTAGACCGATCTCCCGAACCCACTCTTCTCTGGTTATCCGACCGGCCGTCACCTCGCCCAGTATGGGTTGGGAGACGCGATTTCGTGAATCAGCCCGCTGCGCAACCGGTGGCGATGCGCCCCGCTACGACTGCTCCGGTGTCGCGGCCAGTACCTTGCGGTATCGACGCGGACCGACTCCGTAGTCGTCGATGGCGTAGTGCCACGTCGCCAGGTTATTCCATAGTACGAAATCGCCTGCATTCCAACCGAACCGGATGGTGTAGTTCGGCGAGGATGCGTGATCGAGCAGGAACGGCAAAAGGGCCTTGCTCTCTCGATCCGTCACGCCTTCGAGTCGCAGAGCTCCGGTACTGACGAACAATCCCTTGCGACCGTTTCGGTCGAGCCGCACCACCGGATGCGAGACCGTCTGCTTGATCTCACCGCGGTCGGCACCCTGTGCGTAGTGCACGGCATTCGAGTCGTAGACCGCACTCACACCCTCGAGCAGCACCTTCACGGGCTCCGACAGATCGTCGTAGGCTGCTTGGAGGTCCGCCCACAGCGTGTGGCCTCCGAGTTCCGAAACCTCTTCATAGACAAGGGATTCGATCGAGAACGGCGGCGTCCTCCAGACCCCGCCGATGTGCCAGGTACTGGCCTTACCGGTGCTCTGGACGTCGTACGGATAGACCAGCGGATGTTCCGGGTGCCGAACTGCAGTCGGGTGATCGAACGGTTCGTCGAAGATCCGCACAGCCTCTACCTGCTGGGCCGGAGTCAGATTCGCGGATCGGAACACCAACACCTTGTGCTCGTCGAACTCTGCACGCAGTGCGGTGCGGGTTGCGTCGTCGATCGGTTGGGCAAGGTCGATGTCGGAGATCTCGGCACCGAACAATGGTCCAGCGCGGTGGATTCGGTAAGTCAGAGTGGATGTCATGGGCTCGACGCTAGAACGCCCACTGCGCGTGGTCGATAGTTGCGATCCGCATGCGCAGAAGTCGACATTCGTTTCCGCGCCGAGCCCACGACAGACCGGCTCCCCGAATCAAGCCGAAATTTCCTCCGCCCTGCGCTTGGCCTCCTCGGCCACTCGATCCGCCGACTCGAACTCACGGTCGTCGAAGTACGCCCGGAGTGAGTAGGCGAACGCACCCGCCCAGGCGACGACAATCGTGATGTAGATGGCTGTCTGAACTGTGCCGTCGAGCTCGAACCAGCCACTGCGGAAAAGGCTTCGAGTGTTGGTAAGCACGATGATGCCGCCAACGGAAGCGCCGAGCAACCGAGGCGGCACGTGGCGAACCAACCACGCGGCGAGCGGTGCGGCGATCACGCCACCGGCCAGAATCGCCAGCACCCAGCCGAAGTTGATGCCCTGCGATCCGAGGCTGAACAAGAACCCCAAGCTCGCCGCGAGTGCAATCACGAATTCGCTGGTGTCGATCGATCCGATCACCTTGCGAGGCTCCAGCCGCCCACTGGCCAGAATGGCAGGCGTGCCGACCGGGCCCCAACCTCCGCCACCGGTGGCATCGACGAATCCTGCCAGCAACCCCAGCGGGGCAAGGAAGCGCTTACGCAACGGCTTACCGAGATTCCCACGCGGGATACCTTGGAAGGTGAATCTGATCAGAATGTAGAGACCGAGGGCAAGCAAGATCAACGCCATGACGGGCGCGGCGCTTTCTGTCGAGAGTCTCGACAGCACTGTGGCCCCGAGGAAGGCACCGACTGCACCCGGTAATGCGATACGCCGCACCACCTTCCAGTCGACGTTACCGAATTTCCAATGCGAGACGCCCGATACGAGCGTGGTACCGATCTCGGCGAGGTGAACCGTGGCCGACGCAGTGGCGGGGTTGGTTCCGATGGCCAGTAGCAACGTGGTGGTGGTGACGCCGTACGCCATACCGAGTGCGCCGTCGACGAGCTGGGCGGCAAGCCCGACGAGGCCGATCAAGATGAGAGTCTTCACGAATTACTCCAGTGGGTCGAAGTTCGGATCTGTGGGTTGGGTCAGATCGAACGGGGACAGCCAGCGGAGACGAGGCGGGTCGGTGGAGGCATACGGACAATTCGACATAATCGGGACACCGTCGTCAAGAGTTCCGCTCGAGCAAGTGCATAAAGCGGAGGAGCTCGAATCATCCCGCAGGCGAGGATGAATCGAATACCTTTCCGACAATCTCCGGCGACCACTGAACGTATTCGACGCTCACTCCATCGGGATGCGTCAGGTAATAGAAGACACCCGTGTCGCTCTCGAGCGGACCGGCGTCCACCCGCGCGCCGGCTGCGAGGAGCTGCGTGACGAGTGCGTCCACGTCGTCGACGATCACCGGCCCGATAGTCGAGCGGAACCTGTCGGTGAGTTCACTCGGTCCACCGATGATCAGAAAATTCCCGACCGCCGCAAGGTCTGCACCCTCGAAGCCGAACCGCAGGTCTGCCGGCCTGCCGACCAGCTCCTCGTACAGCGGCAGGGCAATCTCGGTGTTCTCGACGAACAATCGCGCATACGTCTTCAGGATCGTCATCGTTGTTACCGGGCCTCGTGTCGTTGGATCGCGTCGGACGTCTCTACCCCGAGCCCCAACCTCTCACGGAGTGTCGTTGCGCTGTAGTCGGTCTGGAACAGCCCGCGCTCCTGCAGAATCGGCACGACGAGGGTTGCAAAATTCTCGAAGTCCACGGCGGTGTCGGCCGGCATGATCGTGAATCCGTCAGCAGTGCCTGCCTCGAACCAGGACTGCAGATCGTCGGCCACCTGTTCCGCCGATCCCACCACCAACCGGTGGCCGGATCCTCCTGCCCCGCGCTCGATGAGTTCGCGCGGTGTGATGGCACGTTCCTCGATGAGAGCACGGGTGGAGATTGCAAACCCGGACGAGAACGCGGTGATCGGAATCGACGCAGGGAGGTCGGCTGTCGAGATGGCGTCGTCCGGACCGAACGAACCGTCGGGAAGTCCGAGATTGCTCAGCAGGGCCGCCGTGAGTCGCTCGATGGGCAACGATCTGTAGAGCTCCTCTGCCCGCTCCCTGGCCCTCTCCTCGGTGGCGTCGACCACGACAACCACACCGAGCGAGATCTTCACCTCGTGCGCTCCGCGCCCCGCACTCACTGCACGCCGGCGAATGTCGTCCCGGAACGCCGCCGCCTTCGCCCGAGTCTGCGCAACGGTGAACACCACGTCGGCGAAATTGCCGGCCAGCGTCAATCCACCCTCTGATCCCCCGGCCTGCACCAGGACCGGGCGGCCCTGCGGGCCCGCCGGAACGGGAAGTGGACCCGCGACGGAGAAGAACTCACCCTCGTGATCGATTCGGTGGATCTTCGTCGGATCTGCGTAACGCCCCGAGTCCTTCTCGGCTACAAGCCAATCCGGATCCCAGCTGTCCCACAAGCCGGTCACCACTTCGAGGAACTCCCATGCCCGACGGTAGCGAGTGGCTTTGTCGGGATGCTCCGTCAGTCCGAAATTGGCGGCGGCGGCTTCGGTTCCCGTGGTGACGATATTGACTGCCGCTCGGCCCTTCGTCACGTGATCGAGAGCCTGGAACCGTCGCGCCAAATTGTACGGCGAGTTGTACGTGGTCGAACTCGTGACGATCACGCCGAGGTGCGCGGTGAGGGCGGCCAGATGCCCCAGGAGAACGAGCGGGTCGATTCCGGTTCCCGGAGCCTCTTCGATCTCGCCGCGTAGGGCTGGTCCGTCGCCCAGGAACACTGCGTCGATCTTCGCCGCTTCGGCAATGACGGCGAGGCGGGCGAAGTGGTCGATGTCGAGATATGCCAACGGGTCGGCATGCGGCAGTCGCCAGGCGTGCCGAAAGTGACCCGGTGTCATCAGTGACAGATTCAGGTGAAATGGCATAGCTCGCTCACAATCGGATCGGTTGACCGGCGGTCGCCGGGTACCACCCGAGCGCCGGTGCGAGCTCTCGGGCGCTTGTCTCGAGCAGTCGCCGATGCTCCGCGGGTTCGGGCACTCCCGGTACGAAACTGACGAGCAGATCGGTGATCTCGCGTAGCGCCGGATCCTCGGCGAGCTCCGCAGCCAGAACATCACTCGGCCCGATCAGCGCCCGGTCCGAGGCCAGATACTCCTCGGCGGTCTGCTCCGGTCTGGCTTCCCCCGTGGTGCTCCAACTCTGCCAACGGCGCACCCCGGGAGAGACCAGGCGCAGCGCCTCCGCGCGGTCCTCGTGGGGATAGACCGCACGGGAGACCTGAATTCGTGGGGCATGCACCGGGTCCGTCCACGCCGCGCGGTACTTCGCTACCAGCTCGCCTTGACGTTCCCGCGCCTGCCGAGCCGTCCCGCCCCGCCACGCCGTCGCTCGGGAGAGTTGCAGGCCGTCACCCGATCGTGCAACCGCACGCACGGCGTCGCCTGCGACCGCCGGATCGCTCGTGGTTGCCTGCCACAGCCGACTACGCACGCCCGCACCCGGCGGGTGGAGAACCTCACCCGCACTGTTGAGAGCCGACCCGTCGAGTACCTCGTGCAGCCTCGCCACCGACTCGTCGAACAGTCGGTGCCTGTCCCCCAACGGCTTCCCGAATGCTTCCCACGCCTGCGGGAACGGGCCGGAGCCCACGCCCAGTTCGACGCGTCCCCCGCTGATCGCATCGAGGGTGGCCACGTCTTCGGCGACCCTCAAGGGGTCCTCCAGCGGGAGGACGAGGACCCCCGTCCCCAAACGAATGCGCGTCGTGTGTTGCGCAATCGCGGCCAGGGTCACCAACGGTGACGAGATGTGTTCTTTACCTTGCCGGAAGTGCCGCTGAATGACCCAGCCGGAGTCGTAACCCAATTCCTCGGCGTGGACGAACAACTCGACGGCCTCGCGATACGCGTCGGCGGGTGCGAGGTCTCGGTCGAGATGAAGTAGAAAGCCGAGGCGGAACGGACGCCCGTCCTCGACGCCTGCACCGATGGCCGCGCCGTGGTACGTCATGTCAGAGATTCAGTCCGGTGCCGTGCACACCGAATTCCTCGATGATCGCAAGGTCCTCGTCGGTCAGTGACGGGAAGCTCAGCGCCTGTACGTTGTGGTCCAGCTGCCACGTCGAGCTTGCCCCGACGAGGGCCGACGTCACGGCAGGTTGACGGAGAACCCATTGAAGTGCCAACTGCGCCAACGACTGTCCTCGTGATTCGGCCAGTTTGTTCAGTTCCGCGGCGCGCTGACGGTAGGTGTCGGTCAGAGCGTCGGGCGTCAGAAAAGTGCTGTTGACGGCGCGTGCTTCGGCCGGGATCGACTCGAGGTACTTGTCGGTCAGCAGACCCTGTGCCAGCGGTGAATAGACGACGAGCCCGAAGCCGTCCTGCTCGGCGAGTTCGAGTAATCCGTTCTGCTCGATGCGTCGATCGAAGATCGAGTATCTGGGCTGGTGCACGAGCAGCGGCACGCCGGCCTCGCGCAGCAGCACGGCGGCCTCGTGGGCGCGCTCGGGGAGGTAGTTGGACAGGCCGACGTACAGCGCCTTGCCCTGCTGGACGGCCGAAACCAGTGCTCCGACAGTCTCTTCCAGTGGCGTCGTCTCATCTGGGCTGTGGTGGTAGAAGATGTCGACGTAGTCGGTGCCGAGATCGCGAAGACTGTGCTCGAGCGAGCCGAGCAGCGACTTGCGAGATCCGCCTTTCAGGTACGGGCTGGGACCGATCGCATTACCCGCCTTGGTGGACAGCACGATCTCGTCGCGGTACGCGGCCAGGTCCTTGCCGAGTACTCGGCCGAAATTCTTCTGCGCGGCCCGGTGCGGCGGGCCGTATCGGTCCGCGTTGTCGAAGTGGGTGATACCCAGATCGAACGCGTGCAGGATGATCTCCTGCTGGGTCTCGAACGAATAGTCGGTACCGAATTTCTGCCACAGGCCGAACGAAAAGGCAGGCAGATCGAGTCCTGATGTGCCACTGCGCCGATAGTCGATCTTGTCGTAGCGATCGGCGGCCGCGAGGTGGGGGGTATCGAATGATCCGTATGACATGAGACGAAGGCCTTTCAACGATGGAGGTTGCGGTGGTAGGTCAGTTGTTGCGGCGCAGCGCATCCGGAGACAGTGAAGGTGTGTCCGCTCCGGTATCACGGTCCTGGAACTGCGTGCCGGGTTCGACGATCTCGTCGATGCGATCCAGCACATCGGAACCGAGCCGAACGGTGCTCGCCTTCAGGTAAGCCTCGAGGTGTTCCTGGGTTCGTGGACCGATGATGACACTGCTGATCGCAGGGTGTTCGAGTGCGAACCCGATGGCGAGCTCGATGAGGGTGAGTCCATTGTCTTCGGCGAGTCGGGCCAGGGCGTCGGCTGCTTCCAGCTTGCGCCTGTTACGCGCCGCACCGACGTCGAACCGACCCGGTATGAGATCGGCACGCGCAGAATCGGGTTGCGGTGCATCGAGCCGGTAACCGCCGGAAAGCCATCCGGCCGCGAGTGGACCGTAGGTCAGCACTCCCACTCCGTACTTGCGCACCACCGGAAATACCTCGCGTTCGACGCCTCGGACGAGCAACGAGTACGGGAGCTGTTCGGTATGCGGGGCGATGAGCCCGTGCTTCTCGGCGATCCAGTGCGCCTCGACCTGCAGGTGCGCAGGGAAGACGGAGGTGCCGTAGTAGAGAATTTTTCCCTGCCCGATCAGGTCGTTCAACGTCTGCAGCGTTTCGAGCAGGCTGGTGGTGGGATCCGGGCGATGCGCCTGATACAGATCGATCCGGTCCGTTCCAAGCCTGCGCAGACTGTCCTCGACCGCACGGGTGATCCAGCGCCGTGAGTTTCCAGCGTGGCGCGGGTCGGTACCGATCTGTCCGTGGAACTTCGTGGCCAGGAACACGTCGTCACGACGACCCGATATCGCCTTGCCGACAATGGCTTCCGACTCGCCCTGCCCGTACACATCTGCAGTGTCGATCGAGCTGATTCCTGCATCGAGCGCCGCCCCGATAATGCGAAGGCTTTCGGATTCCTCCTGCCAGCGACCGAAATTCATCGAACCCAGTGTGAGCGGGCCGATGCGAACTCCGGTGCGGCCCAGTACGCGGTCTTCGTTGGACATTGTTCCCTTTCGTGGGTAGCTCGAAATCGATTCGGGCTTTTACGGAGACTCGGGCTTCTAGAAGAGCCCGGTCGTGGGCGGATCCTGCCCGGTCAGGTGATATGCCCCGGCGACAGCTGCTTTCCATTGTCGCGGATTGTGATTGGCGGCCGTCCTCGCGTTGCGCCAGTGCCGATCGAAGCCCGACCCCCGATCGGTGATGGATCCACCCCCGACGTCGAACAGCAGTTCAGCGGCTTTCAGGGCCGATTCGATAGCGACGATTCCGGCCTCGGCGACGGTCACCGAAGCACGGGCTCCGGCGTCGCGAGCCTCGATTCCGGAGAGACCGCGTGCATCCTGCACTGCCTCGGCCGCCAGAATCACCACCGCGCGAGCTGCAGTGGCCTTCGCCGCGATCTCGCCGACGGTCTGTCGGACGTACGGATCGTCGACGCTGTGTGGGGCTGAACTGTGTTTGATCGGACGGGCACGCTCACGCACGAACCACACCGCATCGTCGCGGGCCCGGGCCGCGATGCCGGCCTGTACCGCCGCGAGATAGAGCTGAGCGAAGGACCCGAGCCACGGATTGTCGGGCGTCGCGGCGTCGAAATCGACGGCCTCGTCGGCGTGCACCCGCACTCGGGTGAACAGAGTCGATCCGCTCTGTGTCAGTCGTTGACCGATCGCATCGAAGTCGTCGTTCCGCTCGAGCCCGGCACGGTCGGTGGGGACGGTGAAACGCACCACCTCCCCGGTATCGGTCACCGCGGACGACGAGAAGTACGACGCGTAGAGCCCGCCCGTCGAGTAAAACTTGCGGCCGTCGACGAGGTATCCGTCTCCGTCACGGGTAGCGGTGGTGGAGATACTTCCGCTTGACCCGCCGTTTCGTTCGTTGCCTGTTCCCGCGAACAGAGCCCCCGCTCTCAGACGGTCCAGATTGACCTCACGCAGGGGTACGTCCTTCCTCCCGGCTATCTGGTTCGCTACCAGAAACGTGGGTCGAAGCGCCTGTGCCACATTGGAATCAGCACGGGCAATCTCGATGACCAGGTCGGCGACGTCTCGAACGGATCCGCCTGCACCGCCCTCGTGACGTGCAATTCCCGTCAATGCGATTCCGGCACCGGCAAGTTCGCGTACCTCGGAAAAAGCGTAGTCGCGCGACTCTTCACGTGATCGAGCCGTCTCGCCGAGCGTGGCCAAGATGGGTGCCACCACGGAGCGGATCCCGTCGACGGTCACCTGCCGAGCCGTATCGAGAGTGTCCGTCTGCGTGTTCATGCGGGTACCTCCGTACGAGTACGCAGTCCGAGTCTGTCCCGCAGACTTCCACCCGCCGGTCTCTCGATGTGGGCCGCGACCGCGCGGATCAGATCGACCACCTCCCCCGCATCGAGGTCATCGGTGACGAGCACGACGCCGTTCACCTCGTCGTGTGCGAACCACTCCAGGTAGTCCGGCACCGTTCGAGTCCTGACCAGGACGGTCACGTCGGTCCGATTCCTGCCCGCCGCCCCCAGCGCCGACGTGAGCGAACGCAGTGACGCGACCGCAGTCGGAACATCGATGATCACCACATCGGCATGTGCCGCCGTACGCTTCCATCCCACCGCGTCCGGCTCGGCAACGACGAGAGGTGGTCGCCCCTGACGCGATGACGGACCGTCCAGCGGGCCCGCCACTCGATAGAACCGACCGTCGTGCTCGATCGCCCGAACGAGGCTGTCGTCGACCACGAGTGCGCGTTCCTGGTCACCGAGAAGTGCTGAGGCCGGAAAAGACTCCCACAGCTGTTCGAGGATGCCCGCGTACTCACCCCATCGCTCGGCGGACTCGACGGCTCCTCGATCGGGGGCCGTTGCATCGCTCACTTCGTCGCCATCGCCCGGATTCAGGACGAGCCCGACCAGGCCATCGGTTGCCCGGTCGAAGGCCGACACCCGACGCGCCAGATTGTACGGCGCATTGTGAGTGGTTCTGGCGTCGATCAGGTATCCGAGACCGTCGTGGTGGCCGGCGAGATAAGCACCCGTTACGGACGGATCGACTACCGCCGATTCACCTGCCCGGTCGAGAAGTCTGATCGCATCGATGCCGGACTCCTGCGCCACGGCAAGGATGGCATCGGCATCGGCCAACGACACCCCCGCATCCGAGTCCGTCACTGCCAGTTCGAGTACGACGGTCATGGTGTGCTCCTGGTTTCGTCGAAGGCGAATCGCGTTCTCACACTGCACTCACTAGGGGACGAGTCGTCGACGTCGGTGCGGCAGGGAGACCGAGACCGAGATGACCCCGCAGGGTCGTGGTCTCGTACTCGGTTCGGAACAATCCACGGCGCTGCAGTTCGGGAACGAGATGATCGGCGAAATCATCGAATCCCGAGGGCAATACGTCGGGCATGACGTTGAAGCCATCCGCAGCCCCTCCGCGGAACCACCGCTCGATATCGTCGGCGATCTGCTCGGGAGTGCCGACGACGATCCGGTGTCCGCCTCCACCCGAGAGCTTCTTGAGCAGCTGCCTCACCGTGGGGTTCTCGCGGTCGATGATGTCGCGGACCACACGATAGAACGTCTGCGAACCGCCGGCGTGGTCCGGGTCGCGGAGCAGTTCGGCAGGGATCGGCTCGTCGTCCGGAAGACCGTCGAGGGAGAAACCGAGCTGACCGGACAGCCGTGCACGGGCGTAGGCGTCGGGTAGTAGTTCGTCGAGTTGCTCACGACGAGCGAGCGCCTCGGCTTCGGTACTACCGAGGACCGTCGAGAGCCCGGGAAGCACCACGATTTCCTCTGGATCGCGGCCGAATCGCACTGCACCCTGGCGTATTTCGGAACGGAACGCACGTGCCTTGTGGAGATCCTGTTCGGCGGAGAAGACCACCTCGGCCACGCGCGAGGCGAGTTGCTTGCCATCGCTCGACCCGCCGGCTTGGACTACCACGGGCCTGCCCTGGGGGGAGACCAGCTCGGCACGAGAACTCCATTGCGCAACAACGTGTTCCACCACATCGGCCGCTCTGCGGTATCGCAGCGCGTGCTCGGGCTCGCCGTCACGACCGAAGTTCGCGCCCGCTATCGGGCCGGCCGTGGTCACCACGTTCCAGCCGAACCGACCACCACTGACGTAGTCGAGATCACCGAGTCGACGGGCGATTTCACGGGGATCGTTGTAGGAGGACGAGAGGGTGGCAATGAGTCCGATGCGTTCGGTCTGCGCGGCCACTCGCGCCAGCACCGTGGTCGGCTCCAAATTGTTGCCGGGTCGGTGGCGTGTGCTCGGGTCGAACTGTGGTCCGTCGGCAAGGAACACCGCGTCGAGTGCGGCCTCCTCCGCCTTCTTCGCAATCGAGGTGTAGTGGTCGATCGAGTAGCTCGCCAGTCCGTCGGTTCCGGGAAACCGCCAGGAGCCGCCGAAGACACCGGCATTGAGGATGTTGACATTGAGATGTAGCCGACGCGTCATCGCTGACTCTCCGATTCTCCGTAGTAGCCCGAGACCGGGCGAGTTCCGTTGACGAGGTTGTCCCCGATCACTCTCGGCTTGTAGATCAGCGGATTGTGTGAGGCCAGAGTCCTCGCGTTACGCCAATGACGATCGAGTCCCACCCGTGCGCGAACTGTGGACGATCCGCCGGCGTCGAAAGCGCTCGAGGCCAGGTCCAGGACAGCATCGGCCACGCCGATCTGCGCTGCGGAGGTTTCGACGTACGCGTCGGCGAAAGCCGCTTCGTCATCGAGTTCGTGCGCCGAGTGCAGCTGCTCTGCAGCGTGTTTCAGCAACGTCTCTGCGGTGAGTGATCGGGAGTACAGGGTACCGATCACCGCGAGCACATCGGGGTCGGACGCAGCGTCCTGGGTTGTCGCGTGGCGACCGGTCCGTGTTCGAGTGCGCACGATGTCGACGGTCTCGGCCACCGCGCTACGAGCGATACCGACGAGATTTGCCAGGTGGACGATCTGCACGAAGGAGTCTAGACCGCGCAGTGCGTCCTTGTCCGCGCCCACGTCACCGTGTGGCTCGACGGGTACGGCGGTGAAAATCGTTGTTCCACTTCCGGTCTGACGTTGACCCACGCCGTCCCAGTCGTCGATGTGCTGAACTCCTGGGTGGTCGGCAGGGAGAACCACGAATCCTCGGCGGTCGTTCTCGTCCAGCACGGCGGCACGGATGAACTGCGCGAAGCGCGATCCGGTCGAGTAGAACTTGGTACCCGACACCACCCTGCTTCCTGCATCGTCGACACCGACCCGAGCGGTGATGGCACCGTGCCCGCCCACTGTCTCGAGTCCCACGACCGAAGCCGAGGGTTCCGATTGAGCATTACCGAACACGGCCCCGTCGGATATCTTTCGCGACCAGTGCTCGGCTACCACGGGATCTGTTTCGCGTCTGAGTATCTCGGTCGTGGTGAAGTGACCGCGCCAGATCTGCGGAATGTTGGAATCGGCCTGCCCGGCCTCGGCGAGCAGTGAGAACAGCGTCGGCAGATCGACGTCGAAGCCGCCGAACTCTTGGTGGACGCGTAGCTTTCCGAAGCCTGCACGAGCCAGCTGCTGCACCAGCTCGTACGGATGCTCTCCCGAACGGTCGCGTTCGGCAGCACCCTTGGCCAATTCGGCGAACACCGTGCGGAACTGCGCCACTGCAGCGTCGAGATCGTTCGTCGATGCGCTCATGCTGAACCTCGGGTGCCGATGGAGTCGCGGCCTGCGATCGCCTCGAGCAGTTTCACGGTGTAGTCGCTGGTGGGGTTGTCGAATACCGTACTCACGGGACCTTGCTCGACGATTCGGCCGCGTTGCATCACCGCAACCCTGTCCGAAATGGCCTCCACGACAGCCAGATCGTGCGAGATGAACACGTAGGTCAGCCCGTGTTCGCTCTGCAGCCGCTGCAGCAGCTCCAGGATTTGGGCCGCAACCGACACGTCCAACGCCGAGATCGGTTCGTCGAGCACCAGGACCTTCGGCTCGAGGATCAACGCCCGGGCGATCGCGACGCGCTGCCGCTGTCCGCCGGACAGCTCGCGCGGATGGCGAGCAGCGAAATCAGCAGGAAGCGCTGCTGATTCGAGCGCAGCCGCCACCTCGTCGACGTTCTTGCGACGACGCCCCCACCGCGGTTCCTGGAACGATCGGAGTGGCTCCTCCACCACGTCGAACACACTGAATCGTGGGTCGAACGACGAATACGGATTCTGGTAGACGATCTGCACGTCGCGGCGAAGCGGCCGAAAATCCCTGCTGCTCAGCGTCGTCGTCTCTGTGCCCAGGATCGTCACCGCTCCGGAGGTCGCGTTGGTCAGCCCGGTCAAGATGCGCGCCGTGGTGGATTTACCACTTCCGGACTCGCCTACGATCGAGAATGTCTCCCCTGCGCGCACCGAGAACGAAATTCCCTCCACAGCAGGCTTGTCGCCGTATGTCTTGTGGAGTTCGGCGACCTCGATGACCGTCGCCTTCTCAGCGGACACAGCGGCTTTTATCGGCCGAGAGGCACGACGCGACGGCACACTGTCGAGAAGATGTCGGGTGTAACTGTCTTGCGGGTTGGCCAGCACGTCGGCCGTTGCGCCCAGTTCCACCAGATGCCCGCCCCGCATGACACCGATGAGATCGGACCGGTCGGCGGCGACACCGAGATCGTGGGTGACCAGAACGAGACTCGTCGACGACCGGGTTCGCAGGTCGTCCACGAGATCGAGGACCTGTTTCTGCACGGTCGCGTCCAGGCCGGATGTGGGCTCGTCCGCAATGATGAGGTCCGGTTCCGAAGCTACTGCGGCAGCAACCAATACACGCTGCTGCATGCCGCCCGACAATTCGTGCGGGTACTGCTGGTATCTGCGTTCCACGTCGTCGAATCCGACCAGACCGAACAGATCGAGTACTCGTGCCCGCCGTGCGTCCGCGTCGAGATCGGTGTGCAGCCTGAACACGTCCTCGACCTGATGCCCCACCCGTCGCACCGGATCGAGCGAGACCGACGGGTCCTGCGGGATCAGGCCGATCGCACTGCCGCGGACCTGCCGCCATTCTCTGGGTGTGAAGGTGTTGAGATCCCGACCGCGGAAGGTGATCGTGCCGCCGAGTACGTGGCCGTTCGCGGGTAGCAACCCCAAGATTGCCTGCCCGGTGGTTGTCTTGCCCGACCCGGACTCCCCGACGAGCGCCAGAACCTGACCTGGACCGACGTCGAACCCGACCCCGTGTACCACCGGTCGTAGATCCCTGCCGGTTCGATATCCGACGGTGAGGCTGTCGACGGACAGTACTGGTGTGCCGGTCATCGGGCGTTCCGTTTCTGGAGGTGGCGAGAAATGATGTTGGTCGACATCACTACTGCGATGATGGTCAGTGCGGGGTAGAGGGTGAGCCAACCCCTGGTTGCGATGAACTGCCTACCGTCGGCCACCAGCAGCCCCCACTCGGGGTCCGGCGGCTGCGCACCCAACCCGAGGAAACTGAGGGACGCAATCCAGATGATGGCAATTCCGAGCTGAACCGCGATCAGTGAAATGGTGGGTGCCAGCGAGTTCGGCACCACGTGACGGCGCAGAATCGTGAACGTCGTTGCGCCGCTCGTAACTGCAGCCTCCACATAGCTGCTCGTCCGCACCTTCAGCACTTCGGAGCGAATCAGCCGAGCGAATTTCGCGGACGACGTGACCCCGACAGCCAGTGCGGCCGGAATCAATCCAGCGCGGCCGGTGCTGGCGGAGTACAACACGACGATGGAGATGGCCAGAAGGAACTCGGGAATGGAGAGCACCACATCGATAACGCGCATGACGACACTGTCCAGGGCACCTCCGAACCATCCGGCGACGGAACCGAGCAGGGAGCCGGCGACGACCGCAACGGCAACGGCAAGGCCTGCGCCGAGCAATGAGGCACGCGCTCCATAGACGATGCGAGAGAACAGATCTCGACCGAGTAGATCGGTTCCGAACCAGTGCTCTCCCGACGGCGGCAGCAACTTACGAGTGTTGTCGATGGCGATGGGATCGAAGGCGGTGAACAGCGACGGCGCGACGGCCCACGCGGCCGCGATCGAGAAGATCGTCACTGCTACTGCCAGCACGGCATGACCACGCAACCAGCGAAGTACTGTGCCGATCGATCGTGCATTGTGGGACGGTTGTACTGCGGTGTCGTCCTGTGGCGCAGCGGAGTCCAGGGTCGTCATGGCATCGACACCTCCGCTGGGAGTCCACGACCGACCGACACCGCGCCGATGCCGTCGAGCCGGGAATCGCCGAGCAGGGTCTTCGCCGGTGCCCGTAGTCCGGCTCCGGCCCTTCGTGTCCGACCTGTCGCCACCAGTATTCGTGGGTCGAGGAACGGGTAGGCAATATCGACGACGAAGTTGACCACCACGAACGCCAATGCGGCGATGAGCACGACCCCCTGCAGAACCGGAAGGTCCTGTGTACCGACAGCATTGACGGTCACCTGTCCGATTCCGGAGCGAGCGAACACGGCTTCGGTCACCACCGAGCCAGCGATGAGTTCGCCGCAGACCAGCCCCAGGAGCGTCAGCACCGGAAGCGACGAGTTTCGTAGTACGCCGCGACGGAAGCTGTACCCTTCGCCGGCTCCCCTGGCCCGCAGTACGTGGACGAACGGCAGATCGCGAGTCTTGGCGATCGAGATGGCCAGCACCTGTGCCAGTGGTGCAGTGATGAAGATCGCCAGGGTCACCGCGGGTGCAAGAAGCGCGAGAAACGTGCCGTCATCGGTGGAGGGGATCAACCCGAACTCGAAGGACAGGAACTGCAGCGCGAGGATACCCACCACGAACGTGGGCACCGAACCGAAGAGCGCCGGAATCGAACCGAGCACAGCGCGCACCGGCTTCCACGGCGCGTAGTTGGCACCCGTCGCCAACAGAGCCGCAAAGATCAATCCGAACACCAGCGCCAGACCGGTCAGCTGCAACGTACTCGGCAGAGCGTGGGCCAGAAGACCTCCCACGGTTGTGCCATTGGTCAGCGAGAATCCGAGATCACCGTGCAGCACCGACCCCAGCCCGCTGAAGTACTGCACCACCAGGGGCCGGTCCAGGCCGTAGTAGGCAATCAGCGCCTGCGCGGACTCCGGTGACAGCTGGGCCTCGGGGTTCTGGATCCGGTTGCTGACCGCGTCGCCAGGCAGTGCATTGAGCAGCAGGAAGGACAACGTGTACGCGGCCCACAGAACCAGCACTGCCTGCCCTGCTCGCTTCAGGATGTAGGTACTCATCTCGCGCCTACTCCGACAGCCAGGTGTCGTAGAACCAGGAGCGACCGGTGGATTCGGTCGTGAAGCCCTGTACCTCGGGTGCGAGTCCGAAGACCTGCGTTTCGTCGTAGAGCGGAATCGAGTATCCCTCGGTGAAGATATGGTCCTCTACCGCCTGGATCGCTGTCTCTCTCGAGGCCGGGTCGAATTCCGCAGACTGCGCCTCGAGCAGCCTGTCGAGCTCGGCATCCGGGGCGGCATTCTTGGTCACGTTCTGCCGATCACTGCCGTAGGAGGTGCGCAGGACACTCGGTTCCGCAGTCGATGTCTGACCCTGGGTGAAGTACCAGTCGGGTGCACTCGCAAGCTGCGATTCGTACTCGGTCAGCGACGGCCGGGTCAGGTTCACCTCGACACCTGCTTTGCGCCACTGCGATTGAACGACTTCGAGTACGGACTGCGATACCTGGTAGTACGGGGCGACACGGAGGTTGAACGACAGACGCTTACCGTCCTTTTCACGGACTCCGTCGGCTCCGACTGCCCACCCGGCACCATCGAGAAGCGATGTAGCCTTGCTCAGATCGTAGGCAAGGTACTCGCTCGAGTCGCCACGCAGTGGGGTCCCCTGCACCAAGGCGCTTGTCGGAATCGGATAGTTGGGCGATAGAACGGACTTGTTGATCTCGTCCCGATCGGTAGCCGCTTGCAGAGCCAGCCGCACCTGCTTGTCCTGGATCGGGGCAGTGGGGTCGCTGAGATCCACTGTCAGATCGTTGGTCTCGCCTTGGACCGGGATCGCCACTAGATTTCCGCCACCGGCAGTGACCGTCTCCTCGTCGTACGGCGCAATGTTACGAGCAATCTGTGCTTCTCCCGATTGCAATGCACCGACCCGGGTTCCACCCTCCGGAACGGTTTTGAACACGATCCTGTCGAGATATGCCTTGCCGCTGTGCTCGGATCCTTCGGGTGCCCAGTCGTAGTCCTGGCGGCTCGTCAACGTCACACCCGTCGTTCCGTCGACGGATTCGACGACGAACGGACCGGTACCCACCCAGTTACGCAGATCGCTCTGCCCGTTGAGGTCTCGATCCAGAAACGACTGAGCCAATATCGAGCTCGCGCGGTAATTCGACAGAATCTGAATGAACCCGGCGTTGGGCTTGGACAACTTCACTGCGACCGTCCGGTCGTCGATCGCATCGGTACCGGCGTAGTCGGTCCAGAACGGATCCTTGGTGATTCCGCGAGCCTCGTCGCCGTTGCCGTGCTGATCGAAGTTCGCCTTGACGACCTCGGCTGTGAGCGCGGTGCCGTCACTGAACGTGACGCCCGGCTTCAGCACGAACGTGTAGGTGAGGTTGTCGTCGCTGATCCGATACGACTCGGCCAACCACGGTCGGTATTCACCGGTCTCGGGGTCCTGCCAGATCAGACGCTCGGCAAGATTGTCCGAGACCTGACTGTTGGACCAGATCGAGTTGGTGGGCTTCCACGCGTTGTACTCGACCGGATCGTAGAACGTGAGCGTGCCACCGGACACCGGTGATCCCACGTCGGCCTGCGCGGCGGGACCGCTGCTGCACGCTGCCAATGCAAAGACAGCGGCGGCGGAAACAATGACGGATGTGACAGCGCGTTGAGACTTCTTGGTGAACACGTAGTTCGCCTTTCTACAGAGACCTGTCCCGACAGATAAAATGAATACATCCAGGCGACCCACGCTTCGAGCGCGGACTCGATCGACGATTGACGACAGTCAACGGCACTCGCGGAATTTGGTCACGAGTTCTATTCATCGTGATTACAAGGTGGGTGAAACCCACTCGACCGCAGTAGCTTTGTGCACACTGCAGAGCGGGGGACGTATGAGCCGAATGGAGAAACGAACGCATGACGCCTAGCTCGTTCCGCGTAACCCCGTCCACGCAATTGATTACCGAAGAAAAAGAAATTCCGTTCCTCGATCGAGTACTCGAGTACACCGAACGCGCACTGCGGCCGTCTGCCCTGCAGACCGACAAGCACGGAGTAACCCATGAGCGAATCGAACAATTCTCGGAACTGAAGCTGCTCAATCACCTTGCCCCTCCGGAATTCGGCGGTGCTGCAGTCGATCGAACAACCGATCGTCGACTTCACGAGGCAATCGCAGGGGCGTGCCTCAATACGTGGCTCGTCTGGGCCCAACATGGACCGATGGTCGGCAGACTCGCCGAAGCACACGCCGCAGGTAGAGAGTTGCCCGAGTTGGGTTACGAGATTCTGCGTGGACGTGTGCTCGTCGGGGCGGCGGTCAGCGACGTTCGAAAGTTTCCCGATCACTTCATCGAAGCGGTACACAATCGCGGCAGTTGGACGTTCTCGGGAACGGTCTCCTGGGTCAGCGGTTGGGGCCTCAACACGGTGTTGACCGTCGCCGCGGTCGAACGCGCGACACGCACGGTGGTCACTGCGCTGGTACCCGTCACCTCCGACATCCGTCCAATGGGACTGGGCCTGAGCGCAGTTCACGGGAGCCGCACCGAGCGGGTGAAGCTGGCGGACGTAGTGGTGCCCGACGAATACGTCATCGACAGGGTGCCGCTCGCCACCTATCGCACGAAGGACTTCGGTGTTGCAAGCGATGCGCGTCCACATCACTTCGGGCTGGCCGAGACGGTGCTTGCCGAACTCGACGTGTCCACACCGGAAGCCCGACAGGTTGCCCAGGCGTGGCGACCTCGCATCGCACAGCTGCGTGCCGATGCTTACGGCCTCAGTGACGCCGCGAAGCAGTCCGGCGACGACCGGCACCGTGCAGGAGATCGCCTGCGCATCAAAGCTGTGGTCGGAGAAGCATTGTCGACGCTGACGCGGGCTCTGCTGATCTCACGCGCAGGCCGCGGCATTCAATCCGACGACACTGCACAACTCCACGCACGTTCGGCATTGTTTCTCCTCGTGCAGGGCCAAACCTCGGATGTACGTGAGGTGCAGCTGAACAGAATCGCCCTCGAAGGGACAGAAGAGAGAACATGACCAACGAATTCCTCTGGTACATACCCAATCAGGTCGATCCCGGCCACCGCGGCGACGACACCGTCGAGGGCCACAACAGCCTCGAGAACCTGACCGGTCAAGCCATTGCGCTCGAGCAGAACGGCTGGGCGGGCGCATTGATCGGCGCCGGATGGGGCCGTCCCGACACCTTCACCGTTGCAACAGCCTTGGCGGCTCGAACCACCACGTTCGAGCCGCTCATCGCAGTCCGTCCCGGATACTGGGCTCCCGCCCACTTCGCCGCCTCGGCAGCAGCTTTGGATCATCTCACCGGAGGTCGGGTACGGGTCAATATCGTCTCCGGCAAAGACGATCTCGGTGCCTACGGAGATGTCGACAGCGATCAGTCACGCCGTTACGAACGAACCGCAGAGTTCATCGCACTGGTGCGCAAGCTGTGGACCGAGGAAAACGTGACCTATCGAGGTGAGCATTTCCAGGTGGAGAATTCGACCGTGTCCCCGCCGATCGTCGGACGCCCTGGCCGTCCGCACCCCAAACTCTACTTCGGGGGTGCCTCGGAGGCAGCCGAGCGAGTATCGGCCGCTCATGCAGACGTTCAGTTGTTCTGGGGTGAGACGCTCGACGGAGTTGCCGAACGAATCGAGCGGCTGAAGAAGTTGAGCGAGGATGTCGACCGGAAACATCCACCGCTCGAATTCGGCTTGCGCGTCACCACTTTCGTCCGCGAGACCACCGATCAGGCGTGGACCGATGCGGAAGCCAAGGTGGCCGAACTCGCAGGCTCACAATCCGACGCATTCCGAAATCCGCACCGTCGAGTCGCCGTCGGGCAACAGCGTCTGCTCGATCTGGCATCACGTGGAGACGTGTTGGACGACAACCTCTACACGGCCCCCGGACGCGTGGGCGGCGGCGGTGCCGGCACTACCTGGCTCGTCGGGTCGGCGCACGACGTCGCCAAGTCACTGCGCAAGTACCAGGATCTCGGGATCACCCATTTCGTCCTGTCGGATACGCCCTACCTGCGTGAGATCGAGCGCCAAGGCACCACCTTGCTCCCGCTACTGCGCGAATGACACTCGCGACCACCGACTCGCTCCTACTGTCACCGAAGTCGAAGCAGCGCTTGGTTGCCGTGTTCGCACTGACGAACTCGATCGGTTACATCGCCATGGTGCAGACCCTGCCGGTTGTGCTGATCCCCATGGCAGACGACCTCGGAACGTCGCGAACCGCGATTGCGGCGGCAACAACGGTCTCGACCTTGATGGGGGCCTTCGCTGCACTACCGGTAGGGCGGGTCCTGGACCGAGTCGGTGGCCGCGCCCTCATGGCGACCGGGTCCGGGTTGGGCGCGGCATCGGTACTTCTGTGGTCACAGGCCCAGAGCCTCCTGCTGTTGTACGGCGCGTTCGCCCTGATCGGTTTGGCGTTGTCCATGTCGACCTACGAAGCGTCCTTCGCGGTACTGGCTGTATCTGTCGAGCCCCCGCAGCGAAACCAGTCGATCCTGACGGTGACGATGGTCGTCGGCCTGGCGACCTATCTTGTCTACCCCCTCGTGGGGTGGCTGAACATCCAGTTCGGTTGGCGGACAACCGTCATTGCTCTGGCAGTAACTTTGGCCGTCACCGCCGTACCGGCTCATGTTGTCTCGGTGCCTTCGCGAACAACACACCGCGGCCGAATAATCGGGCGCTCCGGCGCTCCGCTCGGCACTGTGCTGCGGCAGAGCCGGTTCTGGCTGCTGACGGTCGCATTCGTCGCGCAGGCAGCGTCGTCGGCCGCATTCTTGCTGCTCGGAATCACCTACCTGATCGATAGAGGGCATTCGGTGCCCGTCGCCACCTCTGTCCTGATCTCAGTCGGGGTACTGCAGATCGTCGCCAGACTCATTCTGACGGTGGCGGGCAGTCGCTTGTCTTTCACGGTGGCAGCCGCCGTATCCTTCGCAATCCAGGGCATCGGGCTTTTGTTGTTGCCGTTGGTCGGGCTATCGATTCCGTTGACACTGCTGTGTGTGGCGGCGGTGGGCCTCGGCCAAGGCGTGGCCGTCGTCGCGAAGCCGGCGATGCTGGCCAATACGTTCGGGGTGCTGCATTTTGCAAGCGTGCTCGCCGCCATCACCGTTCCGACAGCACTCGCGCGAGCCGGATCGCCCCTGCTCGCAGCCTGGTTGGGTGATTGGCGATTTCTCGTCGGATGCGGTGGGTTGTCTCTGATCGCTGCACTCGCGTTGCTCCCGCTGCTGCTGAGATCATCTCGGAACACCGACGAATCCTCGGCTGCGGGTCGTGACAGGGATTCGACAGGAACGGTTCAGTCCGCTACCTGCGCGCGTACACGCTGATGTGCCGCTCGCTCGAGGCGGTGAAGGGCTCGCCGTTCCAACCACCCCACCGGCTCCGCAACTGCAATCCGGCGATTCTCGCCATCAGATCCATCTCGGCCGGCCAGATGAGTCGGCACGAGATCGGGCCCAGCCGAATCCCGCTATCGGTGAACGAGACGTGGTTCTCGTCGAGGATCTGTGTGACCGGGTCATAGCGATTGACATCGAGAATGACCTCACCGGCAGTAAGTCTTTCGACGTTGACGAACTGGTCCCCGCGCAACCATGCCGACGGCACACCGGCTTCGACGACGAAGACTCCGGTTGCCGTCAGGTGCGAAGCCGCGTTCTCGAAGCAACGCACCTGACCGTCCTGAGTCAGCAGGTTGTAGATCGTGTTGTAAACGAGGTAGACGAGAGGATATTCGTCCGCTGGGCCGGTCGCGCTCGACATGTCGCCGATCGTCACATCGATTTCGTTGCCGCCCGGCTTCTCACGCAACCGAGCGACCATATCCGGCGACAGCTCGATACCGTCGACTCGAATGCCCTGGTGTGCAAGCGAAATCGCGATACGCCCGGTACCGACAGCAAACTCGAGTGCGGATCCGTCGGCGGCCAGACCGGCGAGAAAGCGAACGGTGTCGTCCTCATCGCCACGCACGGATCTGTCGTATCGCCGTGACACCTCCGGTCCAAAACTGGTCGCGGGGTCGAATCCTTCCATGCGAATGATGTTGTCAACCGGGCGCACAACCATCAACCGATTTATCCAGCGCAGCCGAACCAGTCGCCGCGGCTCCTGTCATCCCCTCCAGGAAGCGAAAGTGAATGTCCTGCTCGACGGACCGCCGGGGTCGTCGCGTCGACGGTTTCCGCGGCTTGCGACTCGGTGCGCGATTCTCCAGCCACGGCGGGTGTGCACCAGCGTGTCCTGGTAGTCGCCGCTGCCCGCGGTGCCGTCGGTTCGAACGATGACGAACTTGCTCCACGCCCGGATGGTTCCGTCCGGGCGGCGGGTGAGGATGGTGTTGGACGTGTGGTGTGGGTGATAGGGCCGAACGTTCTCGACCATCTCTTGCACCGTCGAAATACCCTGCCGAGCAGCCTCTCCGGCCCCGAAGACCACATCGTCGGTGAACACTGTGTGGGCCTGATCCCAGTCCCGGTTGTCTATCACCTGGGCGTAGCGGGAGAGAACGTCCAGGATCTCGGCCGCAGTGTCGGAATCGACGCGAACTTCCGCGGTCACGACCGAGCCCAGCTCGCGAACGATTCCGCCTCGTGTTGAGCAATGTCCGGTCGATTGCGAACGGTGATGCGCCTCCTCGAGATTCGGGCACCGTCTCCGGTCGCGGTCACCTGATCGACGTAATCACCGGTCAGAGAGGTGGCGTCGAACTCGACCACGATGAACCGACTCCACACCCGCGCTACATCACCGTCGATATCGGTGATGGTGTTGAGCGTGTGATGAGATCGCTTCGGATCGAACGACTCCAGATACCCCCGGATACCGTCGAGTCCGATGATCAGGTTTTTCTCTGCCTCCAGGGTTGCATCGGGAGTGAAGACCGACGCCAACTCTTCCCACTCCTGATTGTCAACCACGTGCGCGTAGCGCGCGAGTACCTCCGCGACAGCCCAGTTGTTCAGCACGTCAACTTCTTCCGTCGCGGAATCAACACGAACTTTCCGCGCGGGTGATCCCTTTTCAGTTCCAAGTGCGCTGTGGCTACATCGGCCAACGGGAACGTCTTCGCGACGACGACCTCGAAATCACCCTCACCTGCTTGTCGCACGAGTGACAGGGCTGCCTTCTTACGCCGTTCCGCGCTCTGCGGGTTACCGCCACCCACCGAAGGGAAACCCTCGTTGGCGGCCCGCTCGAAGGCAGCGATCGTGACCAAACGGGCTTTGTCCGTCAACAATTCGAGGGATACATCCACGGCCTCGTCGGTGCCGACCGTGTCGATGGCCGCATCGATGCCGTCGGGTGCCACGGCCCGCACACGATCGAGCAATCCCTCGCCGTACTCGATCGGCACCGCACCGTATTTCCGCAGAGCGTCATGGTTCTCCGCACGCGCTGTGGCGATCACGGTCGCACCACGGGCCTTTGCCAACTGCACGACTATGGATCCGACTCCGCCGGCCCCGCCGTGTACGAGCACGGTGTCGCCGGTCGACACAGCGACCGTTTCGAGCGTGTCGTATGCGGTACCGGCGACGACGAGCAGGCCGGCAGCGACATTCCAGTCCAGAGAGGCGGGCTTCGGCAGTACCGCATCCGCAGGAACGAGAATCTTCTCGGCGTATGCCCCCTTCGCACCGGACACGATCACCTCGTCGCCGACCGAGATCGGCCCGCCCGCACCTTCGGCCGCGTTACCGACAGCAACGACGACGCCGGCCGCTTCGCTACCGAGCGGGAGCGGAAGCGACGACTCGTCGGTGCCGAACGCGCCGCTGTAGAGCTTGTAATCGATCGGATTGACCCCGATGGCCCTCACCTCTACCAGAACCTGCCCTGCTGCAGGCTTGGGCAGAGCCCGATCGACGATCTCGACGACCTCTGGCCCACCGAATGATGTTGCTACCGCTACTCGAGTCATGCCGCCCTCAACTGTTCTCTCACATCGTTTGTTCCCGACTACACGCGTAATCGCGGTAGTCCCCATTCCTTACCGAGCAGTTCGTACGAGAGCAACCGGTCGGCGTGGTCGTGGGTCATCGAGGTGACAACCAATTCGTCTGCGCCGGTGGCCTTCTGCAAACCATCGAGCTTCTCGCACACCGTCGCCGCCGAGCCGGTGAATTGGGTGTCCACGCGATCGGCCACCAGTGAGTACTGCTCGTCGGACAGCGGTGTGAGACTCCTGGGATCCGGATACTCGACGGCACCGTGACCGCTCCGAATGCTGTACACCCACTGGGGGAACGACGCCGCCAACTCGTGCGCGCTGGAATCCGAATCTCCCACAACCACATCAGCTGACACTGCAACATACGGATGGGACAACGTTTCCGACGGCAAGAATGCACTCCGGTACTCGTCGATCGCGTCGAGTGTCGTTCCAGGACTGACGTGGTAATTCGCGACAAACGGTAGTCCTCGAGCACCCGCTTCACGGGCGCTTGGCCCTGCACTGCTTCCGAACAACCACACTTGCACCTGGGCACCCGCACCGGGACGGGCCGACAAGGGCACACCGTTTCGCTCATAGGTATCGGACAGCAGCGCCGCGATATCGTCGAGCTGATCACCGAAGTCCGGTGAGATCGCCTCGGGCTGCTGGAGGGCACCCAGCGATGCTGCCAGTCGGGCCGACTTCAGCAGTGCAACAGGTGAATACGGAACTGGAAACAGCACCCCGTCGATCGTTCGCGCATCGCGAGGCCGCTCGGGTACCGGGGCACCGGACAGCACTTCGGCACGCCGCTGCCCGGATCGACCCACACCAAGATCGATACGACCCGGATACAACGCGTCCACCGTTCCGAAGGACTCCACAACGGCAGCAGCTGTCGTGAAACCGAGCTGGACCGCAGCCGATCCGACACGAATCCGGTTGGTGGCAGCGGCAATCAGACCGATCAACACTGCGGGTGAAGAACTGGCCGCGGCCACGAAGTGGTGCTCGGCCACCCAATAACGCTCGTACCCCCACTCCTCGGTCTGGCGCGCAAGGTCGACAGTGTTTCGCAGCGCCTGCGCGACCGTCGACCCCTCGCTGATCGGGGACAGATCGAGAACCGACAACGGAACTCGCGTCATCTCGGGTTCTTCTCCCCTGCCTCGACGGCGAAAGTCAGTCTGTTCTCGGCAGGCGCGACGGGGCACGTCGCGTAGTCGGTGAACGCACACGGAAGGTTGGATGCCCGGTTGAAATCGAGAACGACGGAACCGTTCTCGGGTGCCGCAATGGAGAGAATCCGCGCAGCCGGATAGGTGGTCACTCCGCTCGTGGCATCGGTGAACAGGACCTTCAGACCATTGCCGATGCCGCCGAACGCAATCAGTTGCGCAGCGGTACCGGCCAACTCGAAGTCGAGAGTGCCCACGGCCGTGTGATGGTGTTCGAGTCCTTCCACCACGGCTCCGGTCGTGACGGTCACCGGCGAGTCGTACGGGGTGAACGTCCCGGTGGCAACGAACTTCTCGCTCGGCTCGTAGGCCGGGATACCGCTGTAGGACTGGAGGGTCTGCGCTTTCGGGTCGTGTACCCGCAGCGCGACCGAACCGGTCCGACGTATCACCTCGATCCGTCGATCTCCGTCCTCGACCAGGATGCCCGGTGCGCCCTCCACCGGATTCAGCGCGGTCACGCCGTCGACCCCCTGGACAGTCACCGAATCGGCATCGGCCTTCCACTGGCCGGGAAGGTCCGCGACGGTCTCGAATTCATCGGTCAGCCAATACAAACCGGTCAATGAGACCCACCCCAGAGGATCACCGTAGGACGCCTCTCGGTCGGCATGCCATTGCTTCCAGTCCTGCTCGAAATCGCTCATGATGCTCGCACTCCTTCACGCTGTTCGTACGGGTGCCGCAGACCGAGATGGTCACGCAAGGTTGTTCCGGCATATTCGGTGCGGAAGCTGCCGCGGTCCTGAAGTTCCGGAATCACCTTGTCGACGAATTCATCGAGGCCGGCTGGGGTGATGTGCGGGACGAGTATGAAGCCGTCGCTCGCATTGTTCTGCACGTAGCTGTCGATCTCCTCGGCCACCTGCGCAGGGGTTCCGACGAACTGCTGCCGCGTCGTCATCGCGATGATCAGTTCACGAATGGTCAGGTTGTCTGCTTCGGCGCGCTCGCGGTACTGCTGGGCAATGGTTCTGGGGTCGCCGTGTCGCGCACGACCACGGGTGATGGACACATCGCCGCTGGGTTCGATGTCTGGCAAAGGCCCGTCCGGGTCGTAGGCGGACAGGTCCTGTCCCCACACCTGCTCGAGGAATGCGATGGCCGTCCGGCCGCTGACCTGCTGATGCCGGATGTGGTCCGCCTTCTCGGCGGCGTCCTGCGCAGAATCGCCGAGCACAAAAGTCGCGGCGGGCAGCACCTTCAGGTCGTCGTGCTCGCGGCCGTACTTGGCGAGCCGACCCTTGACGTCGGAGTAGAACTTCTGTCCGTCCTCGAGCGTGCCGTGGATGGTGAAGATGGCGTCGGCCTTGGCCGCACCGAACTCGCGGCCCTCGTCGGAATCGCCCGCCTGCAACAGAACCGGATGCCCCTGCGGACTACGCGGCAGCGTGAATCTGCCCTCGACCTCGAACTGCGGCCCGGAATGCCGGACCGTTCGGATTTCGGACTCGCGACCGAAGATTCCCCGCTCGCGGTCGACGACGAAGGCATCGGTCTGCCAGCTGTCCCAGAGCTCTCGCGCGACGTCGATGATCTCGTTGGCACGCACATAACGGTCGGCACGATCGAGATAACCGCCCCGCCGAAAATTCTCGCCGGTGAACGCGTCCGAGGACGTCACCATGTTCCATGCCGCCCTACCGTCGGACAGATGATCCAGCGAAGAGAACTGCTTGGCGAGCTCGAACGGTTCGTTGAACGTGGTGTTGATCGTCCCGGCAAGTCCGAGCTTGGTCGTCACCGACGCAAGCGCATTGAGGACGGTGAGCGTATCCGGTCGACCGACCACGTCGAGATCGTGGATCTTGTTGCGATGCTCTCGCAGTCGCAGCCCTTCGGCAAGGAAGAAGAAGTCGAACAGACCGCGCTCGGCCGATTCGGCGAGGTGCACGAACGAGTCGAACTCGATCTGGCTCTTCGATTCCGGATCGGCCCAGACAGTGGTGTTGTTGACGCCGGGGAAATGGGCACCCAGATGTATCTGCTTCTTCGTCACAGGCTCTTCCCCTCGAGTGCATAGCGATTGACGGGACGCGTCAGGCCGAGACGCTCGCGCAGAGTCGATCCGCTGCGGGTGTCCGTAGCCGGAAGTGCCGCAACTCCTGACGGCAGGGCGAGGGGAACCAGCGTGACTCCGTCCAGACCGGCCGCTTCGATCGAACCGAGCAGGAGATGCAAGCCTGCCAGGTCGCCGATATGCGACACGCTCTCAGCGGCTCTGACGTGCCCCGCCCAGTTGTCGAGCTGAGCGAGTTCCTCAGCGGCAGAATCGGATACCAAGGTCTCCACGTCCAACAGGACGAATACCTCAGCCGGGTCACGACCTTCGGCAACGACGGCCCGTCGAATGCGGGCGGCGGTCGTTGCCGCCTCCTCGACCGTGTCGGCGACGATTCGGACGATGTCGGCACGCGCGGCGGCGACCGATACGGACTCCGCGGAGTCGCCGCGAATCACGACGAGCGGCTGTCCCTGAGGAGACCTCGGAGTGATCGACGGACCCTTGACCGAGAAGTTCTCACCCTCGAAGTCGATGTAGTGCAGCTTGTCTCGGTCGATGAACCGCCCCGACTCGACATCGCGGATCTCCGCGTCTTCTTCCCAGCTGTCCCAGAGCCTGGTGACGACCTCGATTGCCTCGTCCGCCTCACGCCACAGGCTGCCGTTGTCCTGCTCCGCTTTCCGGCCGAACAGCGCTGCCTGCTCGGCACCCGGACTCACCTCGACCTGCCATCCGGCCCGGCCGTGGGAAGCGAAATCGAGGCTCGCGATCTGCTTCGAGATGTGGAACGGCTCGGTGTGCGTAACGGTGATCGTGGGCACCAGCCCGATCTTCTCGGTGAGGGCGGCTGCCCGCGCCGCGACGGCTGCGGCCTCGAGCGTGCGACTGGCAAACGAATCGCCCAGGAACGCGAGATCGATACCCGCTCGGTCTGCAGCCTGCAGCTGGTCGATCCAGAACCCTGCTGTGAACACCTCTTCCGCGCGAGAATCGGGACGACGCCAGGCCTGCGGATGTGCGCCGGTGCCTTTCAGCTCTATCGCGGTCAGGAACAGCTTGTCAGACACTGGTGCTCGCTTTCTCGTGCGCGCTTCCGGGAATGGCCCCGAGCAGCTCGCGGGTGTAGTCCTGCTGTGGATTGTCGAACAGTGCTGCGGTGTCGCCGTATTCCACGATGACGCCGGATTGCATGACGGCCACGGTGTCGCTGATCTGACGGACCACGGCCAGATCGTGCGAGATGAAGAGGTAGCTCAGACCCAGCTCGGACTGCAAGTCGTCGAGCAGCGTCAGGATCTGTGCTTGCACCGATACGTCGAGGGCCGAGACCGGCTCGTCGAGCACCACCAGTTCCGGTGCGAGAGCCAACGCTCGGGCGATGGCGACGCGTTGGCGCTGCCCACCGGAAAGCTCGGCCGGCCGGCGGGCCAGGTAGTCGCTGGTGAGTGCCACCTGGTCCAGCAGCGTCCGGGCACGCTCGGAGCGCTCACGCGAGGAACCGACCTTGAACGCGTCCAACGGTTCTCGCACGATCTCGCCGACGCGCAGCTTCGGGTTCAGTGACGCGTACGGGTTCTGATAGACGATCTGAACACGTCGCCGCAGTTCACGCCTGGCCTTGCCACGCAGACCTGTGATGTCCACGCCGTCGAACGTGACCGAACCCGACGACGCGGTCTCGAGACCGATCGCGATGCGCGCCAACGTGGACTTACCGGACCCGGACTCGCCGACGAGCGAGACCGTCCGCCCGCGTTCGACGGTCAACGTGGCTCCCTTGACCGCATCGAGGTGGATGCCGCGGCCTATGGTGAACCGCTTCGAGACGTTGCTGACCGAGAGGATCGGTTCGGCTGCCGTGGTGCGCGCGGGTCGTACGGTCGTATTCAGCGACGGCGCAGCGGCCAACAGTTGACGTGTGTACGCGTGCGTCGGATTCGCCAGTACCTCTGCGGTGGGGCCGGTTTCGACAATCCGACCCGCGCTCATGACGATCAGGCGATCAGCTCTGTCCGCAGCCACGCCCAGATCATGAGTGATCAGCAGGACAGCGGCACCGGTTTCGGCGATCCTGGCGTCGAGATGGTCGAGGATGCGTCGCTGCACGGTGACGTCGAGGGCGCTGGTCGGCTCGTCGGCGATCACCAGTTCCGGGCGGCACGCGAGAGCGATTCCGATCAGTACGCGCTGACGCTGCCCACCGGACAGGTCCTGCGGATACTGCCGCGCCCGCACCTCGGGGTTGTCCAAACCGGCTTCGGTGAGGATGCGAATCGCCTCGACCTTCGCGGAGCGTCGATCGGCCAGACCGTGCACCCGCAGCACCTCGGCAACCTGATCGCCGACGCGAACCACCGGGTTCAGCGAGGTGGTCGGGTCCTGCGGGACGAGCCCGATATGGCGGCCGCGCAACCGGTTCAACGTCTTGTCCGAGGCTGTGTCGAGCCGCTGCCCGTCGAACGTCACCGATCCGCCCACGATGCGGCCGGAACCCGAGAGCAGACCGATGAGGGCGTGGGCAGTCGTCGACTTTCCGGAACCCGACTCACCGACCACGGCCACCACTTCACCGCGGTCGACGGTGAACCCGATGCCGGAGACGGCGGTCGTCTCACCGTAATTGACGTGCAGATTCTCTACTTCGAGAATGGGGCTCATTGTGATCGCCTCTCGAGTGCGTGCCCTAGGCGGTGCGCGGACACGACGACGGCCACGATCACCAAGCCCGGCAGTGTGGTCATCCACCAGGCGGTGGCCAGGAAGTTGCGGCCCTCGGAAATCAGCGATCCCCACTCCGGGGTGGGCGGAGCGGCGCCGAAGCCGAGGAAGCTCAGCGCCGACACCGCGAGAACTGCCATACCGAATTCGACTGCAGCGAGGGCGATCACAGGGCCGTACGAGTTTCTGAGGATGTGCCTGCGGAACACATCGAACCACCGCACACCCGAGGCGTAGGCCGCTTCGACGTACAGTGATCTGCGCACCCGCAGCACCTCCGAGCGCATGACTCTGGCGAAATTCGCGATCAATGTGACACCGACGGCGATAGCGACGTTGACGGTGCCGAAGCCCAGAGCGGTCACCAGCGCCAGCGAGAGCAACAGCGTCGGAATCGACAGCAGCACATCGACGATGCGCATCAGCACCGCGTCGACTACTCCGCCGACGGCCCCCGAGACCAGACCGATGATCGAGCCGACCACCAGGGCGATGCCGACTGCCAACAGCGTTGCCGTGAGAGACAGTCCGGAACCGTGGACCACTCGGGTGAAGACGTCGCGGCCGATGTTGTCGGTGCCGAACCAGTGCGACGCGCTGGGTGCCTGGAGCTTGTCGGCCGGTGTACCGACCAGCGGGTCGCCGCTCGCGAAAACGGACGGGAACAGCGCGAACCCGAGAGCCAGCAACAGCACGACCACGGAGGCACCGAGCCAGATGTGCTTCAGCACGTCTCGGGGACCCCGGCGCCGCGCGGGTGCCGGTGCTTCTTCGACTACCGTGGGAACTGCCGAATGGACGGCGGCCTCGCGAATCAGGATGTCAGACATGAGCTTTCTCCGGTTCTGCACTGGCCTGCACGGGCCGGTATTCGCGCACGATGCGCGGATCGATCAGCGGATAGAGCAGGTCGACTGCGAGATTGACCAGGACGAAGACAAGCGAGGTCAGAACGACGATGCCTTGCACCACTGGAATATCCTGGGCCAGCACCGATGTCTGGGTCAGCCGTCCGACTCCGGCGCGCGAGAACACCGTCTCGACCACCACCGATCCGGCCAGCAGGGTGCCCACCAAGACTCCGGCAATCGTGAAGGCCGGGATCGAGGACAGTCTCAGAACGTGTCGCGTCTGCACCCGAATGCGTGAGACCCCCTTGGCCCGAGCCACATCCACGAACGGCTGCTTCCACGTGGTCGCCATGCTGGTAGCCAGGACCTGCGCGATGACAGCACCGGTCGGCAATGCCAGTGTCACCGCAGGCAACACCAACGACGCCGCGCCTGCGTCACCGAACGCCGGAAACCAGCGCAGTCGGAACGAGAACAGTTGCAGCAGCAGTAGTCCTACCCAGAACGTCGGCACCGCCACCCCGAGCGGTGGGAGCGCGAGCAGCAGGTTCTTCAGCCAGACGATCTGGGTGTACGTGGCGGCGTAGGCCACCGCGGATCCGAACACGACCGCCAGCACCAGGGCCGTCCCCGCCAAGCCGAGTGTGCTGGGCACCGCGTCGAGAATGGCCGTCGTCACCGGCTGGCCGGTGGCGATGGACAGTCCGAAGTCGCCCTGCACGGCCCCGACCAGCGAGTGCCAGTACTGCACCAGCACCGGCTGATCGAGACCGTAGCGGGCCTGCAGTTCGGCGATGGCCGCAGCGTCGGCCGGGGTGCCCGAGCCGGCCGAGTCCACGGCAAGACTGACCGGATCCGAGGGAAGGAGGAAGAGCACGATGAACGAGATCGTGAACGCAGCCCACAGCACTGCCAGTGCCTGCAGTACTCGCTGTCCGATGTAGCGGGTCATAGCTCTACTGCCCGCTCAGCCAAGTGTCGAAGAACTGCAGGCGAGCGGACGCCTCGAATTTCAGATCCTGCACTGTCGACGCCGCGCCGACGGCCTGCGAGAGTTCGATCGTCGGAATCCACAATCCGTTGTCGAGCACCTGCTGCTGGGCGGTTGCGAGGATCTCGTTGCGCGCCGCAACGTCGGTGGTCGAGAGCTGCTCCGTCAACGATGCATCCAAATCCGGAATCGGGCCGCGCGCGTTCAAGTTCCGTCCGTCCACAGCAAACGAGGTGCGCAGAATGTCGCCGTCGGCGCGGGTGCTGTTGTAGTACGTCGCGTCGTAGTCCTTCGTGCCTTGCCGTGCCGTCGCCTCCGAATTGGAGACCAACTCGAGCTGTAGGTCGACACCCACTGCACGCAGCTGCTGTTGGGTCAGTTCCAGAATCGCCTGGTTGCCGGCGAACACCGCCGAGTACATGACCTTGAAACTCAGCTTCTGCCCGTCCTTTTCACGGATGCCGTCTCCACCGGGAACCCAGCCCGCGGCGTCGAGCAGCGATTTCGCCTTCTCGGGATCGTAGGTGACATCGGCGAGCTCGACGTAACCCGGCGTGGCGCTGGCCAACGTGCTTGTCGCTGTCCGGAAGTCGGGTCCGAGGACCGTATCGACGAGTTCCTGACGGTTGATCGCCGGCACCAAGGCCGTCCGGACGGCGGGGTCCTGTAGCGCACCGCGAGTGACGTTGGGCTGAATGCCGAACGGAACGCCCGGATTGGATGCCGTCAGGATCCGGCCACCGGTCGCCTCGATCTGTGGAGCGTCCTGCGGTAGTGCATCGCTGACGGCGTCGAGCTGGTCAGAGGAAAGACTGCCGGTACGTACACCAGATTCGGGCACGATGGTGAACTCGATGCGGTCCAGGTAGGCCTCGCCCTCGTGACCGAATACCGCAGAGCCCCAGTTGTATCCGCTTCGCCTGGCCAGAGTGACGGAACGGTCCTGTTGATAGTCCGCGTAGGTGAACGGTCCCGATCCGACGTTGGTACCTAAGCACCGCGACTCCGCCGACTGCGCCGAGGTCGCGATGGATTGAATTCCGAGTTGAGGCGTCGAACTCGCCTGCAGGAACTGCGCATTGGGTGCCGAGAAGTCGATGCGAATGGTGAGCGGGTCCACGACAGTGGCACCTTGATATCCGGTCAGGTAACTGGCAGCAAGCGGAGCCTTGGCAGCACCGAGGGTGCCGGTGATGGCGTCGAAATTGTCCTTCACGGCGGTGGCGTCGAGCGGGGTGCCGTCACTGAACGTCACACCGTCCTTCAACTGGAAGGTGAAGGACTTCGCGTCGGCACCGACCTCCCAACTCTCGGCCAACCATGGCTCGACTTCTCCGGTTTCAGGGTTCTGGTCGGTAAGCGAATCGACCACCTGCCGGGTGACGTAGATGGTTTGATTCGTACCCGCCTGAGCCGGGTCGGAGCAGGTAGGAGCCCCGGACAGTCCGTAACGCAGCGTCCCTCCGGACTGCGGTGGGCCCGCGTCGGCGGCCGAGGTGTTGGCGCTACCTGCGCACCCGGCGAGCAGTGTGGCGGTGGCGGCGATTACTCCGGCCACCAGAAGAACAGGGCGAGTGGACACGTGGGTGTCTCCGGTATCTGGTCGATCGCACGAGAACTCCGGCGTCCGAGCCACGTGTGCCCAGGAAGGAGTACGTGCAGATGATGAGGTGTGGTGTCGAAAAGTACGGTGCCGAAATGTCAGCTAAGACAGGTCGAACCGTTCAGACGGCACAAATCGAGATGGAGCCGGCGACAACCGGTGACGAAGCCTGCAGCTACTCGGGTATTCACGTGCGTTTCCTCCATCGGTCCCGGCGGTAGCACCCTCACCCGACAAGCGGGGGGTTGCTGCGACGTCATAGAGCCAGGTCTCTCGGTCGCTCTGGATGGTCCTACGCGTTCGATACTACGAGAGGGTCCGCGCAGTTGCCAACTTGGGTGAAGATCGGGGCGGTTTCCCGCCTGCACTCCTACATCGACATGAGAACGTAGAAGTACATCGACATGAGAACGTAGAAGCATGAAGTACGAGACGGAAATGCCGTTGTCGGGAGGCAACAGCACCGTCGTTCATCGGGTCGCCAAGACGGTGCGTCGAGCAACGGGAGACCACTCGTCTGCCGTACACAGTCTTCTCAAGGAGTTGGAGCGCAAGGGCTATCCCTACGCTCCGCGCTTCTTGGGAGGGGACGGTCAGGGTCGAGAAATACTCACGTATCGGCATGGGACTGCCGGGAACTACCCGATGCCGGCCGCCATTCGCAGCGTCGAAGCGCTGGAGAGCGCGGCCCGGATTCTACGTCGATTGCACGACCCCACCATCGGCCTGCGGTTGCCCGACGGCCACGCCCGACATCTGCCCGACGGCGTCGACCCCGAGGTGATCTGCCACTGGGATGCAGCTCCGTACAACTTCGTCTTCGAGGGTTCTGCAGCCGTCGGCTTGATCGATTTCGACGAAGCTGGACCGGGGCGACGCATAGACGACCTGGCCTATTTCGCCTATCGATTCGCGCCACTCTGCAGTGCCGACAACTTCTCCGACGGAGGATGGTCCTCGGACACGGATCAGTACGACAGGTTGCGCCGAATCTTCACGATCTATCCCGACCCTCGGGCTGCCGAACTCCCGGACATCGTCATCACCAGACTCGAGGCAATGAAACTCGCAGTCAGGGACGGGCCGAACCACGAGCACGGTGCCCTGTATTCGCGAGATCAAATGTTCATCGATCGGAACCGAGACCGAATAGTCGACGCGATTGTCTCCGCGGCGAAAGCTGTCCCCGGATCTGACCACTCAGTGGTGAGGAATACCTCGTCCGAGTGAACTGCTGACCCCCAAGTGACCTCCAACACCAGCGTGATGTTCGACCGCTTCGGCGATGTAGCGAATCTCGAACTTCGTTCGTTCGAGTCCGGCCCGGTTCCCGACGGGCATGTTCGCGTCGACATCACGGTGGCGGGCCTCAATCCGGTCGACTGGCAAATTGTCGAGTCACGCGATCTGGCGGAGGCATTCGGTATCACCACCCCTGTGGGTTTCGGCAACGACTTCGCTGGAGTCATCACCGAAACAGGGTCTTCGGTTACCGAATGGAGGGTTGGCGACCGCGTGTACGGCGGTGCTCGCGGAGCGGCACTGGCCAGTTCGGTGGTGCTCCATGAAAACCATCCGAGTATGCACTCGACGCCGGATTCGATCAGCGACCGTACCGCCGGAGTTCTGGACATCACAGGACGGCCCGCGTCCGCGGTCGCGGATGCGCTCGCCGTCCGCAGCGGCGAGACGGTACTGGTCGGATCAGCGGGAGGCGGAGTGGGTTCGATCTTGGTGCAGCTGCTCGTCCGCGCCGGTGCACGAGTGATCGGATCCGGGTCCCTCGAATCTGCAGACTTCATCCGCTCGCTCGGTGCTGTCCCGGTCGAATACGGCTCCAACCTCGAACGCGGCGTTCGCGTTGCCACGACCGGACCGGTCGCGGCGGCGACGGATTTGCACGGTATGGCAACTGCGAAGGCCGCGTTGGCACTCGGTGTTCCCCCTCACCGCATTGTGACCATCGAATCCGATACTCCACCGGCAGGCACCCTCGCCGTCAACGGCTCCGATGCTCAACCGGTCTCACTCTCCAAACTGACCGAATTGATCTCCGCCGGAGAGCTTTTCGTCCATATTGCAGCCGTCTATCCGCTCGAACAATTTGCGCAAGCAATTGCGCATCAGCGCAGCAGGCATGTGAACGGAAAGATCGCCATCGAAATCAGTTGAGTCCGCGGGAGTTCGACAATGGCGATTCCCATGACTGTCTCAGACGGCCACCGACAATGCAGCGCTCTCGCTGCCGCCAAAACTTGAATCGATCTGCTGCTCAACTAGTTTCGACTCGCTGTTGTTCACGTATTCAACCCAGTAACCGACTGTGTCGCCATCGGCGGCAAACCGATCCAGCACGTCCATGCACAGCCAGGTCGCAACCGAGAAATCCTGTTCCACCCCGTCGAGCCCCATGAGTGCCAACTCGTCGCCGACGGCGATGAGAGCGCGATCGACACCGGAACTACCGCGCTCGAGCCATCCCAACGCCCGCCGGAGATACTCCCAGTCGGCCGCGGCCACAGACTCGGTGGCCGATTGCCTGCACAATTCCGCCGTCGCAACGAGCGCGTCCACAACCGGTGCCGACACTGCGCCGTCGAGTTCGACGAGCATGCCTCGATCGGAATCGATCAGATCGGCCATGTAGCGCCAACGGGTCGGAAGGGCGACGTCCTCTGGCCACAGGTCCGTCGTACCGAACTGAAGTCGAGTGATCAGTTCCTTCGGTGAACTGCACGAAACGCCGAAACGAAATGCGTCGTTCATGTCGATCATCCTCGTTGGGTCACACGCAGCTGACGGGCACCGACTCGAAATCGAGTGGCGGAGGTACGGACACGCAGCGCGATCGTCACCGAAACCAGCAACGCTGCTGTGGTCGTTACGTCGGCCTTGACCGTTATTGAACGCCCCCACCTGCGCTGGCGCGACTCGACGTTACACAGAATCGACAACGTCACATTTTCAATCCATATGTGATCCGCCACAACAGACACCTGGCGTCGGTATGACATACCGAATTCAGACGATCGCAGCCCTTTTCATCGAGGCAGGGCAGACCGAGGATTGACACCGTTGAATCCGAGAGCAATGACGGTCCCCGCAAGTTCTTCGATCTGGCGAGCCCGGGCCAGACCACCGAGGACGTACGGGGTTGCACCGGTGTCGCGGACAAGTCCTGCAACGAGGTCGAGCGCGGCGAAATCGTCACCGGCGAGGGTAACCACGTCGTCTGCATGTGCGGACTGCCAATACGACGCGGGGTGAACGTTGAAGGCTTTGACGACATGGGCGTTCCGCGCACGTGAAGCGATATGTTCGGCCGAAGAACCGTGGCATAGAAGATGTTGTCCAACAGCATGTTCGACCGGATTCGTCGGGTCGATCACCGTTGTGGACGACAGTGCACCGGATGCGACACCGATCTGATCCAACACGTCGTCGATGCTGATCCAGGGGATAGCGAGCAGCACGGCCTGAGCAGCTGTCACGGCATCTTCCAGAGACCCCCCGCTGGCCTTACGACCGATGCGTGACGCTAGAAGCCGTGCTGCCGACGGCGAGCGTCCGCCGAAGACGACGGTGTGTCCTCGCGCAGCCCAGATTTCGCCCAGGGCAGCCGAAATGTTGCCGGTGCCGAGAATTCCTATACTGACTGTGCGAGGTGCTTCGCCGAATGTTGTGTTCATGGGTCAAGGTTAGGAAGTGCCCCGCGCACCGAATGGTGCGCAAGGACGGGGCACTATTACGGCGTGAGTGAACCCTCCGATGGGACGCATCGACTCGTGGTGGATTGTCAGCTGAGAGCGGCAACAGATCTGCTGCATCACCGCTGGGATGTTGTGGTCGTCGCCGCCTTGGGTGATGAGGCACTGCGAAGGGTTCATGTGAAGAAGTCAGTCGGTCCGATCAGAGACAAGTCTCTCAACGACGCACTCGCCCGGCTCTGCTCGAACGGACTGGTAAAACACAAGCCCCACCGGTCAATTCCGGGGGTATTCGTCTATGAGCTGACCGAGCTCGGTCGAGGTCTTCATGACGGGCCGTTGCGCGCACTCGGCATGTGGGCACAAGAGCACGGCGAAGAGCTACTGGCCGCCTCGAACGACTCCTGCGCCCTCTGACTCGGCACATTTGTCTAGTTGGTCTTCGAGCAGCTATGGAACGTGTGTTCGAAAGTTTGTCGGTGGGTCGCGATAGATTCTGTTCATGCTTTCGGGGGACGGCGGATCAGGGGTGGACGGCATCGAGACGGTGCCGCCCGCCCCTGAGGTGTCCGATCCCGAGTTGTCGATACTTGTGGACCGTGTCGAGTCCGCGGTCGCGGAGTTGGCCGAACAGGGGTCGGTGTCGTGGACGAACGCCGACCGGCGTGCGGTGATCCAACGCGTGGAAACGCTCACCAGGTCTGTGACGGCGTACTCGTACACCTGGCTCAACGAGTTGATAGATCAGCGCGGCCTCGATGTGTATCCGGGGTCCGTGCCGTGCTCGGTGGCGTGGATGCTGCGGATCACCCCACGAACCGCCGGGGCGCGAGTGCGCCTGGCAGCGGAGTTGGGTGATCGCACCGCCCTGTCCGGTGAAGCCCTGCCCCCGTTGTTGCCGCATACCGCCGAGGCGTTGCGGGCGGGGTTGCTCGATGCCAAGCATGTGCAGATGATCCGCGAATTCTTCAAACACTTGCCGACGAGTGTCGATCCGCAGACCCGCGATCTCGCCGAACAGCAGTTGGTGGGGTACGCCTGCACCCGGCGGCCCGACGATTTCGCTCCGTTGGTGGCGCACCTGGACTCGATCCTCAACCCCGACGGCGACTACGACGAGGACGAGGACGAGGACGAGGACGGTAAGCCCAGGCCACGCAAACGACGCGATGCGTTCTTCTACCTCGGTGAGCAGGGTGCCGACGGGATGTCGGAAGGAAACTTCTGTGTCGATTCCGAACTGCGGGCATACCTCGAGGCCCTGTTCTCGAAAGCCGCGAAACCCGGAGTGAACAATCCGGCCGACCCGACATCGGTCGTCCACGACGAAACCAGCGACGACGACGATGAGACCAGCGGCGGCGGGAGCGGCAGTGCCACTGCGCCGACGCCCGAGCCGACGGCCCGCGATGCCGGGCCGAGCGATGCAGGCCTGTGGGATGGGACGACCTGCAACGGGGACAGCGACTGCAGTGACGACAACTGCGGTGATTGCGACTGCGGTGACGACGAATGCTGCGAAGGCGACTGCGGAGTCGGTGCCGACTGTGGTTGCCGCACAGAGCCCGACGACACGCGCGACTCCGACGGATACGACGGGTCCGACGGCTCCGACGGCTCCGACGACACTGCAGGCACTGCTGAACCCGGCGGCCACTCCGGATCCGACGCCGACGGTGACCATCACCTTGACGATGACGCACCGGACACCGCAGTGCGCGACGCGGCTGCCGCGCGTGATCGACGTACCCAGAACGAACGCCGTCACGACGCCCTGAAAATGGCACTCCGGCACACACTCGCCTCCGGAACCCTCGGCACCCACCGCGGCCTCCCCGTCACCGCCATCGTCACCATGACCCTCAAAGACCTGAACGCCGGCTGCGGATACGCGATGCCCGCCACCGGATCCCGCGTCTCGATCCGCGACGCCATCCGTATGGCCTCCCACGCCCACCACTACCTGACCATCTTCGACGACCACGGCCGCGCTCTCTACCTCGGCCGATCCAAACGCATCGCCTCCGCAGACCAACGCATCGTGCTCATCGCCCGAGACCGCGGCTGCAGCTTCCCCTCCTGCACCCGCCCCGCGACCTGGTGCCAAGCCCACCACCTCGACGACTGGACCGACGGCGGCTACACCGACATCGACTCCCTCACCTTCGGCTGCGACATGCACCACGCACTCGTCGGCACCGGACCAGGAAAATGGGCAACCACCAAAACCACCGCAGCACATCGATATCCGGGCCGCACCCTCTGGCACCCACCCACCGGAATGGACCCCAGGCGCCGCGGGCTGATCAACCACGCCCACCACCCCGAAGAAGTCCTCTACCCACCCGACCACCACGGCGAGACCGGAGATGCAGGTGACGAGGAACCACGACAACCCGCATGACGACCTACACCAGCATCACGGCACAGCTCTGCTTGCTGCACAGACATGCGCTGAAGCCAACGGCATGCCACACGGCGAGTGATCCACGCTTGCGCCCACCAACGATCAGGTCTTCGATGAGGGCAACGACCATCGGAGGGGCGCAAGCACATGGCGTACGACGAGCTTCTTGCAGACCGCGTTCGCGACATCCTCTCCGATCAGGAAAGTCTGCGCGAGCAGAAGATGTTCGGCGGTCTGGCCTTCATGGTGCGAGACAAGATGATGGTGTGCGTCGGCACCGGGAATCGTGCTCTGCTGGTTCGGGTGGACGGAGTTCGCGAACCCGAATACCTCGAGCGCGACGGAGCCCACCACGCTGTGATGGGTCGCGACCGGTCGATGGGCCAGGGGTGGATCACCGTCGACGCGAATGCACTGACAACCGAAAAGGCACTGGATTTCTGGGTCGCCGCCGCGCTCGAATACAACGCGAACACTGCAGGCCGGACACCCTGATCGCTACTCACGAAGTGAGACGACCACCCTTCTGATTGCCGAGTTGCTGCGCCCAACGGCGCATTCCTGCCGGACCCGTTCCCTCTGCGTATCTACGGAACAGCCTCCGGGACTCGTCGCGACGAATCCCGCCGAGCACCTCGCGCGGCTTGACGAAGTGCGGAGACCGGACCGGTGGTTTCCGAACACGCAATAGTTCGGCCGCTCCGTCGTCCGGCGACTCGAGGGCAAACCACACTCGGCTCACGCCGAGCGCGACAGCAGCGCCCACGCACATAAGACACGGCTCGACGGTCACCGCAAGTGTCAGCTCCCCCGACGCCGGACGGAACCCGAGCGCCTTGTCTGCCTGTTCCAGGGCGAGCAGATCAGCATGCACGAGACGTCGACCCTGCGCTCGCTCCTGTGTGTACGCACTTCCGAGCACCTGTTCGGCATCGAAGACCACTGCCCCGATCGGCAATTCGCCCCGGTCCAGACCCGCGACGGCAACCTCGATCGCGGCACCGATTGCCGAGTCAGTTGCGTGCCCACCCGGCGGGACGTTGCCGTTCTCCACATCCGCTCCGGTCACGACTTCAGGCCTTCGAGGCCTCGTCGGCGGCGACGCGCGTCGGCGATGGCGAACACGAGGGACAACAACAGCATCGCGAGACACACTCCCAGTCCGGCGGCGACGGCCCGGCCGTAACCACCCGCCGAGGACCCGAGTATTCCGAGATAAATCCCCGATACCGCCGCCAGCGAAATTGTTGCCGAGAGTCGTTGTGACAGTTGCAGGAATGCAGCTGCCACGCCACTCGCTCCGGCCGGGGCGTACTCGAGGGTCAAACCACGATTGGGTGCGTCCACCAGACCGCTCGCGACCCCCGACACGGCTGCGAGTACTACGAAGACGATCACCACATGTTCTCGCGGAACGGTATTGACCGTACCGATGTACCCGGCGACCACTGCGATTTCGACGACAACCGCCCCCACTACCGCCGAACGTCCGAACCTCGACACCAGCCGCCAACCGAAGGCCGAGGTGACCGCCATCATGAGCGAACTCCCGGCCATGACCAACGCCGCGCGCAGAGCACTGAAGCCGAGCCCCTCGATCAGATACAGGCTGAGCACCGCGTTGAGAGCCAGCACCGCACCGAACCAGAACATCGCCACCAACGTGCCCAAGACGTAACCGCGCCGAGCCAGGAGTGCGGGCAACAGAACGGGCACTCCCCCGCGTGCTGCGAATCGGCGCTCCCACAACCAGAAACCGACCAGCATTGCGCCCGACGCAGCCACCGACAACAACGAAAACACGAACGCCATCGACGACACCAACGGAAGCAACAGCAGCAGTGTCGCAGTACCCAGCGCGAGCAACCCCACAGAATCGACGCGGACACCCTGCCGGGCAATGCGATCCGGTCGCAAATACAACACGGCGAGAATCAGCGTCACCACCGCGAACGGGACATTCAGCATCAACAGCACTCGCCAGCCGACATCCGGATCGAGCCAGCCCAGCAACGCGCCACCCAGCACGGGGCCACACAACCCGGCCACACCTCCCGCCGTGCTGTACGCACCCAACGCCCGTGCTCGTGCCCGACCGGAGAACCGATCGGTGATAATGCCGAGAACCTGGGAAGACACCACTCCGGCGCCCACACCCTGGCCGAGCCGAGCAGCCACAACCATCCACGGGTCGGCAGCCATCGCGCCGAGCAGCCCCATGACCGAGAACAGCGCAAGCCCGCACAGGAACAACCGGCGGCGACCGATCACGTCTCCGAGCCGCCCTGCCGGCACCAGCGCCAGGCCGAACGTCAGTGAGTAGCTCGCCAGGATCCACTGAACCTCGGCGGTACCGGCATCGAGCGAACTCCGAATCGCTGGTATGCCGATGCCGAGAACAGCCGAATCGAGCAGAGTGGTGAACCCTGCTGCGGCACAAACGACTACCTCTGCGGTAGTGCCGGTGGTCCTCGCGTCGAGCTGTGTTGCGGGTGGGGCACTCACTATCGCGGACTCATTCGAGACTTTTCTCGAAGGGATGCGATCCGACCACCTTGGACGGCAAGCTCCGGTCGAACAATGGGGTATATCCGGCTGACAGGTACAGGGCCACGGCCTCGGGCTGATTCCAGCCGGTTGTGAGATACACCCGACGATAGCCACGATCACGTGCGCTGCGTTCCAGCTCGGCTACAACGAGTTTGCCGAAACCTTTGCCGCGGTGCACTTTCGAGGTCCATATGCGCTTGAGCTCGGCGGTGGTCGAGTCGTACTGCCGGTACGCGCCACCGGCAACCGGAACGCCGTCGGTCAATGCAATCACCAGAACACCGCCCGGAGGGGCGAACTCCTGAGCGGGATAGGACTTCAATTCTTGATATTGAACGCCGGGACTGCGGCCGTACCTGGACGCATACTCCGCCGCCAGCTCCTGCAGCAGAGGCGCCGCAAGCGGATCGTTCTGATCGACTTCGACGAAGTTCAGCCGTACTCGACCGGTGTCGCCAGTGCGAGGGGTCAGATCGAACGTTGCGCTCATGTGCTTCCTGTCTCGATTATCCGTCGACCAGATCTGCGACCAGTTCCCCGATCGCGGGGGCGAACTTGAATCCATGGCCCGAGAATCCCGCAGCGACAACTGTGTTGCCACTGCGTCCGATGGCGAAGTTGGAATCGGGAGTACTGGTGTACAGGCACGTCAGCGGATCGGCCGTATCGGCGTTCACTCCGGGCAACCACGTGCGCGCGTACTCGATCAGGCGATCGACTCCCGCGGGATCGGCCACGAAGTCGCGGGTGTGCGGATCGACGACCGGTCCGGTGGCATGCTCGCCGATCTTGATACCGTCCGGCGACGACAGCCCGTAAATGCCGGCCGTATCGAGAACGGCACCGGGATGGTGGATGAAGCTCGGCCACTCCGCGTCTGGGCTCAACGGAACGAAGTGCGCCGGCTGTTCCTGGGTGGTGACCAACGGCGGAGTGGCACCGTGCGGCGCGAACTCGGCCGTCCATGCTCCCGCCGCGAGAACGACCACATCGGCCACGTAGGTGCGGTAGTCCGTCACCACTTCGGAGCCGGAGATCTCACGCACCGGCGTCTCGTATTCGACCGTCGCACCGCGCGAGCGAGCGGCCGCAATTGCTGCGGTGACGCTGCGATCGGCGTGAAGTCGCCCGGCCGTGGCGTGGAACAGTACTGTGGTGTCGAATCGAAGACCGGGCCACCGCCGCTGCGCAGCAATGGGTTCCAACACCTCGAACTCCAGACCTGCCCGCTCGAGTGCGCCGATCCTCGGGTTCACCGTCTTCGGATCTCCATGATCGACGGCTCCCGTGATGTCCAACAACTCCGAGTCGGTTGCGGTTTCGAGCTCACGCCAAAGTCCGTGTGCCCGGGCGGCCAGTGCCACGTAGTAGTCGTCGGCATATGCGTGCCGAAAAATTCGCGAGCTGCCGTGCGAGGCACCGTTCTTGTGCCCCGGCCCGAACTGCTCGAGCAGGGTGACGTCATGACCGCGTCGCGCAATCTGCCACGCCGACGACGCGCCCATGATGCCGCCACCGACGACTACTACTTTCACCGTCTGCCTACGCCGCGGGCTTGCGGGGCAGCCCGGGCGGGTTGATGACGGACTCGGACACAGCCTCGGACTGCAGACCCCAGCGATCGATCACCTTCTGGTAGCTGCCATCGTCGATGGCATGTTGCAGTGCCTCACGGACGGCCTCGATGAGACCGTTGTCCTTCTTCGTCAGCACCGCGATCTCACCCTGCAGCGCGTCACCGGCCCCGGAGAAGGTGCCGATGACTTTCGATTCACCACTGGTCGCGGCGTGGTAGACGGCAGAGGGGTTCGGCCCGAGATAGCCGTCGATGCGCTTCGATCCCAGCGCCAGGTAGTAATCGGACGTGTTCTGGTAGTAAGCGAGCTCGGCCGGCGCAAGACCCTCGGCCACGTTCGCCTCGTTCCAGTCCACCAACAGCTGTTCTTGGTTGGTGCCGGAGGAGACGCCGATCTTCTTGCCGGCAATGTCCTGACGCTTCTCGACCTTCCAGTCGGTGTCCTTCTGGGTCTCGAATGCAAGATTGTCGAGCCGATAGGTGGCGAAGTCGTACTTGTCTTTTCGCTCCTCGGTGACCGTGACGTTGGAGATGAACACGTCGTTCTCACCGGAGTCGATCTTCACGAAGTTCTGCGACCAGTCGGCAACTTGCAGATCGACGTCCAACCCGAGAATGTCGCCGACGAGGTAGGAGAAGTCGACCTCGGATCCGACGATGGTGGTGTCGTCGGTGGCGTAGAAGCGCAGCGGCGGCGCAGTTCCGCCCGAGCCGGTGACGATCAGCGTTCCCCGGTCTCGAATGGCCTGTGGCACTTTTGCGGCGATCTCGTCGACCTTGTCGACTCGAACTCGATCGGTCTGCTCGGGCGAGAGGTCGAAGCTTTGACCGTCTTCGGTGACGACCTGCGACTCGGCCGCAGGCTCGCTGCAGGCGGTCGCGGTGAGCGCCACGATGGCCATTGCTGCGGCCATGACCGTCAGCCTGCGTGATTGTTTAGACATGAGTGTTGTCCGTCTTTCGGTTGTACGGAGATGGTCTACAGGACGTGGGAGAGGAACGATTTGGTCCGCTCGTGCTGCGGGGAGTCGAGAAGCGCTGCAGGAGATCCCTGCTCGACGATGAGGCCGGCGTCCATGAAGACCACCGTGTCGGCGATTTCGCGAGCGAATCCGACCTCGTGGGTGACGATCACCAACGTGGCTCCATCGCGTGCAAGTCCGCGGATGACTTCCAGCACCTCGCCAACGAGCTCCGGATCGAGCGCCGAGGTGGGCTCGTCGAACAGAATTACTTTGGGACGCAGCGCCAGTGCCCGCGCGATGGCAACTCGCTGCTGCTGACCTCCGGAGAGCCGACGAGGGTAGTCGTGCGCTTTCGCGGCGACGCCGACCCGCTCGAGCAGCGCCAGCGCCTCGGGCTCCACGTCCGCACGCTTACGCTTCTGCGCCGAGATCGGTGCCTCGATGACGTTCTCGAGTACCGTCAGGTGCGGAAACAGGTTGAAGTTCTGGAACACGAACCCGATCTGTGAACGCTGACGCAGAATCTCACGGTTGCTGAGCTCGTGCAGCTTGGCACCCTTGCGTTTGTAGCCCACCAGATCGCCGTCGACCCGAACAGTCCCCTGGTCGACTTTCTCGAGGTGATTGATGATGCGCAGCAGGGTCGATTTACCGGATCCGGACGGGCCGATGACTGCGGTGACCTCCCCGGGCCGGACGGTGAGGTCGACGCCTTTGAGCACTTCGAGGGCACCGTAGGACTTGTGCACACCGCGCACCTCGACGGCGTAGGTCTTCGCGGACGTCGTGGCATCGAGTGTGGTCATCGTGTCGCTCCTCGCGGGGCGAGAGTGATCTCGGCCAGCTGCTTCCGTAGCTTCTGGATCGGCGTCAGCTCGATGTTGCGCACTGCCCCCTTCGCGTAGTGCCGCTCCACGTAGTACTGCACCACCGACAGAATCGAGGTGAGAATGATGTACCAGACGGTGGCCACCATCAGCAGCGGTACCACTCGGCCGCTTCGGCCGTAGATGACCTGAACCTGGTAGAACAGTTCGGCGATGGCCATGACGGAGACGATCGAGGTGCCCTTGAACAGGCTGATCACCTCGTTGGCCGCGTTGGGGAGAATGCCTCGCATCGCCTGCGGAAGAATGATCTTGAAGAACTCTCGCCTTTTCGGAATACCCAGTGCTGCAGATGCTTCCAGCTGACCCTGGTCTACCGAGATGATACCTGCGCGGACGATCTCAGCGGAGTATGCAGCCTGATGCAGAGCGAGCCCGATAATCGCTGCGGTCGAGCCGCTGATGACATTGTTGACGTCGAACTCGAAGAAGCTGGGACCGAACGGAATCCCCAGCGACAAGGTTTGGTACAGGTACGCGATGTTGAACCAGAACAGCAGCTGCACGATCAGCGGAATGGACCGGAACGCCCAGATGTAGAACCACGAGATCACCTGCAGCACTGGGTTGTTCGACAGTCTGGCTACCGCAAGCGCGACACCGAGAGCGAAGCCGATCAGGGTGCCCCAGAACGTGAGCTGGATGGTGAGCCACAGGGCCGAGAGCACCGATTGCGCGGTGAAGTACTGGGCGAACGTGCCCCAGTCCCATCCCGGATTGGTGGCGAAGCCGTGCAGGAACTGGGCCACCACGACCAGGGTGGCGATGCTGATCACCCAACGCCACGGATGCCATTTCCTGGCCACGACGAGTTGCTCGTCGGGGACCTGCGCATCGTCACCTGGGTTCGAGGCCGCAGGTCGCGCTTGTAGTTGAGTCACCGGAACCGCCGGGCCGGATGGGCAGCGATCATCGCTGTAGGGCCTCTCGAAAAGTATGGGCTGAAGGTGGGCAGGTTCAGGCCGACGTACAGACGCAGGTGCCCGCTCGGCACAGGTCGACGTGCAGACGTCGCCAGGTAGCGCAATTCATCGAACGTTCCTCCATCGGTCCTGGCGGTAGCACCCACACCTTCGGCAAAGAAGGGGGTTGCTGCGACGTCATCGAGCCAAGGTCTCTCGGTCGCTCTGGATGGTGATGCAGAATCTATGGGCCGAATATCGAAATGTCAAGCGCACGTTCATCTTCGAGTTGGAATCACATTGATTTCAACTCTTGCCGTCTGGCCGATCAGCCGAACGCACCCCGAAAGCGGGCCGCCGGATGCGAGTCGGGTAGCCGATCGACACCGGTTAACTTGCGTCGTACAGTGCCCGACTCGTATTCGCGTTGCGCAAGCCCTCGGTGCTGCAGAATCGGCGTCAAATGCTCGATGAACTCCAGGTAGCTGCCCGGAATCGTCGCATTGATGACGTTGATCCCGTCGACCCCGGCATCGCGCCACTGTTCGAGCCGGTCGGCGATGGACTCGGGCGTTCCCACCACTCGGCCGCTCCGAGTCCGCATCCGGGCAAGATCTCGGACGGTGGGTTCACGGTCGGGTATTGCTTCGCGGAGCCACGCCAACGTGCTCTGCGATCCCTCCCCCTGCACCTCGCCGATAGAAGTATCCAGGTCGTAGAAGCCCAGATCGATGCCGATACCGCCTGCGGCATGCGCGATCATCGCCTCGTCGTCGACGTACTCGTCCAGCTCAGCGGCTTTACGTGCCGCTTCCGCCTCGGTGCTCCCGATGACGAACGACAGACCCTGGAAGAATTCGAGGTCCTCCGCGGATCTTCCGGCCTCGACGACCAGACGGCGCGTGTCGGAGATGAGCGAACGAGCGGCCTCTGGAGTCGGCGAGGCAATGAATTGGGCCTCGGCGTTACGCGCCGCGAAGCGCCGGCCCGTCGGAGATGATCCGGCCTGGAACAACAACGGCGTCCGCTGTGGAGACGGAGCCACGAGATGCGGGCCCTCGACGCTGTAGCGCGCACCGACATGATCGATCTTGTGCACCTTGGAGAAGTCGCTGTGCCGTCCGGATACTCTGTCCTGCAACAGAGCCCCGTCGTCCCACGACCCTTCCCACAGCTTGTACACCACATCGACGTACTCGTCCGCCCAGGCATATCGATCCTCGTGCAATGCCATGTCTCCGAAGCCGAAGTTTCGCCAGGCGTTGGGCGACAGACTCGTCACGATGTTCCAGGCGATGCGGCCGTCCGACGCATGATCGAGCGTGGACATCTTCCGCGCGGAGTTGAACGGATGCTCCTGCAGAATCGACGACGTCAAGGCGATCCCGAGATGCTCTGTTGCGTAGGCAATTGCCGACGCGATCACGGTGGGATCGTTGCTGGGGACTTGCAATCCGGATTCGACGAACTTCTCCCAGGAGCCCTGATAGTCGTCGTACAGCCCCACGACATCGGCAAAGAATATGAAGTCGAACTTGCCGCGCTCGAGTTCTTTCGCCAACGACACCCAATGTTCCAATGACGAGAAATTGGTCTGTTCCGCCTCCGGCTTGCGCCACGCACCGTGCACGATATGAGAGGTGGTGTTCATGACAAATGCGGAAAACTTGAGCGGCCGAGTCATACCGCCACCTTGCCACGACCACAGCGCATCGAGCAGGCCCCTCGAATCAGCCTGATTTCAACCATTGCGTCGCGCCCCCGACGCGGCGAGCCTTTTCGGTAGCGAATCGTTCTGTGCGGGCTGGGTCTCGCGCAGCATCGACGAAAGGAATGGGTCGCCACGATGCCGAACAGCTCTGCCACGTCGAAGAACACCGCAATCGCCATGATCGAACGCAGAATCTCCTCCACCACCGAATCCTGGGACTGGCAGATCGACGCACTGTGCCGAGGCCAGGACTCGGAGATCTTCTTCTCCCCGTCGGGTGAGGGGCGAACGGCGCGTCGCCAACGCGAGGATCGCGCCAAGCAGGTGTGCGCCGGCTGCGGAGTGCTCGACGCATGCAAACGGTTCGCGCTGGCAGCCAACGAACCGTTCGGAGTGTGGGGCGGAACGACTGCCCGCGAGCGACAACAGCACCGAGCCAACTCCCGACGTGCCGACGAACGGCAGGCGAGCTAGTAGCAGGAGTGAAGCCGGCGGAACGACCCGATAGTTCGGCAGTCGACCTTGCGGCTCGACCCGGTAGTTCACAATGGAAGGGTGAGCGAACCCGAGAAGCCCCAGCAGTGGACGTATCTGATGGACATGGACGGTGTCCTCGTGCACGAGGATCACCTGATCCCCGGCGCCGACACGTTCCTCGCCGAGCTGCAGGCCAACGAGATTCCGTTCATCGTGCTGACCAACAATTCGATTCGTACCCCCCGTGACCTGCGCGCACGTCTCGCATTCACCGGTCTGGACATTCCGGAGAAGTCGATCTGGACCTCCGCTCTCGCCACCGCGACGTTCCTCGGCAATCAGCGGCCCGGCGGCAGCGCGTACGTCGTCGGCGAGTCGGGTCTGACCACCGCGCTGCACGACATCGGCTACACCCTCACCGACTCGAGCCCGGATTACGTGGTGCTCGGCGAGACCCGCACGTACTCGTTCGAGGCCATCACCACCGCCATTCGTCTCGTCGAGAAGGGTTCGCGCTTCATCGCCACCAACCCCGACGCCACCGGACCGTCCCGTGAAGGCTCGCTGCCAGCGACCGGTTCGGTGGCCGCGCTCATCACCAAGGCCACCGGTAAAGACCCCTATTACGTGGGCAAGCCCAACGCGTTGATGATGCGTTCGGCGTTGCGTGCGATCGGAGGGCATTCCGAGAACACGCTGATGATCGGCGACCGGATGGACACCGACGTGCTCTCCGGTCTCGAAGCCGGGCTGCAGACCATCCTGGTCCTCACCGGAATCTCGACGGTCCAATCCGTCGAGCAATATCCGTACCGGCCGACCAAGGTCCTCGATTCCGTCGCAGACCTGGTGGGCCGTACTCAGAACCCGTTCTGATGACACTCGAATTCGTACTCTCGCGGCAGGATCACCACGTCGTCGGACTGGGCGTCCGGCACGCTTTTCCCGATGTCGCCGACGCGGTGGCCGCGGTGCGGGAGGGCCGAAACGTCGTCGGCGCAATCCCTTTCGACATGTCCGACGCCACCGCCCTCATCGAGCCGGATGAGTTCTACCGACTCGACGGGCCTTGGTCGACGGTCGATGCTCAACCGCCGTTACCGGCCGTGACCGTCACGCGCCAGATTCCCGATCCGGAAGTCCATGTGCAGCGAGTGCGCGATGTCGTCGAGCAGCTGAAAGCCGGTGTGGCCGAGAAGATCGTGCTCGCTCGGGCCATCGAAGTGACCGCAGATGCACCGATCGATCCCGCCTCCGTGTTGAGCGCACTGGTCACCCGAGATCCGATGGGCAACGGCTTTCTGGCGGATCTGTCGCCCGCAGGTAAGACCGGCACGCACATCGTCGGCGCGAGCCCGGAACTGTTGGTTCGCAAGCGCGGCAACGTCGTCACCTGCCATCCGTTTGCCGGAACGGCTGCGCGTTCCACCGATCCCGACGAAGAAGCACGCATCTCCGCGGCGTTGGCGGCCAGCGCCAAGGATCAGGCCGAGCACCGATTTGTCGTCGACGAGATCCGTGCTGCGTTGGAGCCGTATTGCGAGACGCTCGATGTGCCCGAGTCACCCCAACTCAGCAGCACTCCACAGCTGTGGCACCTGTCCACGCCCATCGTCGGCACCTTGGCCGATCCCGCGACCTCGGCGCTCGATCTCGCGCTGGCACTTCATCCCACCGCTGCCGTCGCGGGCGTTCCCCGAGCCGCGGCCATGGCTGCGATCGCGGACGTCGAGGGCTCCCGCGGCTTCTACGCCGGAGCCGTCGGGTGGACCGACGGCAGCGGCGACGGCGAATGGATGGTCACGATCCGCTGCATCGAACTCGCTGCGGACGGACTTTCTGGAACTGCCACAGCGGGCGGCGGCATCGTCGCAGATTCCGACCCCGACGCCGAACTGAACGAAACCACGGCCAAGTTCCGAACGGTGCTCAGCGTCTTCGATCACTGACCCGCTGCGGCCACGGACGAGCGTCGTCCTCGCTGCTTCACCGGATCCGGTACTGGTACCGAGTCGATCAGAGCGCGGGTATACGCGTGTTGGGGATTGCGAAACACGTCGGTAGCCGAGCCTGATTCGATCACAGATCCGTCGCGCAGCACCACAACTCGATCCGCCACGCTGTCCACCACCGCCAGGTCGTGGCTGATGAACAGGCAGGCGAATCCGAACTCCTCGCGCAGTTCGGAGAACAATGTCAGAACCCGAGCCTGCACGGAAACGTCGAGAGCGCTGGTCGGCTCGTCTGCGACCAGCAATCTGGGCGAGAGGGCGAGCGCTCTCGCCAACGCCACGCGTTGGCGCTGCCCACCCGAGAGCTCGGCTGGGCGTCGATCTGCGAAGTCTTTCGGCAGATGCACCGATTCGAGTAGTGCGGCCACCTTCGTACGCAACACAGCCCCTGTCGCGGTCTTGTGTACCACCAGTGGTTCGGACACACTCTGTCCCACCGTGCGCCTAGGATCCAGCGATGCCGCCGGGTCTTGATGCACCAGAGCCACATTGCGTCGTATAGCCCGCAGTTGCTTTGTGGACAGACCTGCCAGTGACGCACCGAGCAAATCGACCTCTCCCGAAGTAGCAGCGACCAGACCGAGCGCGAGGCGACCGAGAGTGGTCTTGCCCGAGCCGGACTCGCCGACCAGACCGACCACCTCACCGGTGCCCACCGTCAACGTCACGTCGTCGACGGCGGTGAATGACGGCGCACCGAACCGACCGGGGAATATCACGGACGCGGCGCGGGCGGAGAACACCGGTTCGCGCGCCTCGCGGCCAGTCCTCTCGGGCGAATCATGCAGTTGCGGAACAGCATCGAGTAGTTCCCTGGTGTACGGCTCGCGAGGATTGCCGAACAATCCCTGCACCGGCTGCTCCTCGACCACCCGGCCGTCTCTGAGAACCACCACCTTGTCGGCGATGTCGGCCACCACACCCATGTTGTGGGTGATGATCAAGATCGCAGTCCCGCGGCCGTCGCGTAGTCGCCTGAGCAACGCAAGGATCTCTGCCTGAACAGTGACGTCGAGTGCGGTGGTCGGCTCGTCGGCGATCAGCAGATCCGGCTCACCGGACAGTGCCAACGCGATCACCACACGCTGCTTCTGGCCGCCCGACAATTGGTGCGGATACCAGTCGACACGCACTGCTGCATCCGGAATGTCGACGAGCTCGAGCAGTTCGATCGCACGTGCTCGCGCGTCCTTCTTCGAGATCTTTCGGTGCGCACCGAGGGCCTGGGTGATCTGCCATCCAATTTTCTGCACCGGGTTCAGAGCCGTCTGCGGCTCCTGGAACACCATCGCGGCCTTCACTCCCCGCACCGACCGCAGTAGGCCCTCGTCCGCACCGACCAACTCGGTGCCGCCGAGCGTCACCGACCCGGTCACCGTCGCCCCGCCAGGTAATAGCCCCAGCACGGTCCGGGCCGTCAACGATTTTCCGGATCCGGACTCCCCCACCAACGCCACGATCTCACCGGGCTCGACTGCCAGATCCACGCCTTTCACCACCGGCGCGGCGACGCCGAACCGGATGGTGAGGTCCTCGATGTTCAACAACGTCACGACCGACGCTCCTCTCCGATTCCCTGGGCGATGAGCAGAAATCCGAGCACCAGCGCCGCAACGACCACCAGAGGCCCGACGGCGAAGGCCGGATTGATGTCCAGGTTCGGTATGGACTCGGCGATGATCGAGCCGAGCGATGGCTCCGGCGGTCGCACACCGATGCCTATGAAGCTCATGGCACTTTCGACGAAGACCGCGAGCGACAGGCTCAACGCCACCTGCACTCCGAGCGGCTCCAACGAGTTCGGAAGTACGTGCGTGCGCAACACGAACAATCTGCCTGCACCGATCACCTCCGCGGCCTCCACGAACGGCTGTTCGCGCACCTTCAGCACCGAGGTACGCACCAGACGTCCGAAAATCGGTACCTCGGACAACACGATGACCACCCCGACCGTGAATGCACCGGGACCGATGATCGCCGCCAAGGTGATCGCCAGGATCAGTGCCGGGAATGCCAACACCACGTCGAACACACGTTGCGCCGTGGTGTCCGCCGCGGGATGCAGCGTCGACAGCAAGCCGATGGCACCGCCGACTACGGCACCGATCGGAACCGCGACGAATGCGATGATCAGGTCGATGCGAATGCCGTACAGGACTCGGGAAAACACGTCGCGATTGACCTGATCGGTTCCGAGCCAGTGATCGGCATCTGGAGACAACAGGTTGGCTCCCGAAATCTGCTCGAGTGGATCGAACGGGGCCAGCAGGGACGCGAAGATTCCCGCCAGCGCGATGATCGCGACGATGACGATGCCTGCCAGTCCTTGACCCCGAGTCAGCCCCGACCAGCGGGTGCGAGTGTTCGCAACGGGCTGCACCTCCAGGGCAGTCATGACACTCCTCCGATCCGGATACGGGGATCGAGGTAGGCGTGCACCACATCGGTCAGCAGCTGCACCAGAACGAACACCGACACCGAGAGCAGCAAAAGTACCTGGACCACCGGATAGTCGCGACGGCTGATGCCCTGCTCGATCAACTGCCCGATTCCCGGCCACGCGAAAATGGCCTCGACCAGTACGGCGCCACCGAGGAGCTGGCCGGTCTGCAGCCCGAGTGCGGTCACTGCCGAGGGCAGCGCGTTGCGAAGCGCACTCTGCAACACCAGGTTCCGCTGGGAAACCCCGAGAGATCGGGCGGTGGTGATGTATGGCTGGCGCAGCTCCGATCGCAGCGACTCGGTGAGGAACCGCGTCAGCGCAGCACCGACCGGCAACGCAAGGCAGATCGCCGGCAGCAGCAAATACTGCACCGTGATGTCCGGGCGGGCCCAGTAGCCGTCGGGAGGAATTCCCCCCGCGGGCAGCACCGGCAACAGAACCGCGAACACCAGCACCAGCAGGACGCCGGAGACGAAGGGCGGCAGCGCAACCGCGAGGGTGTTCGCTCCATTGACCAGCGCGGTCAACCACCGCTTGGGCCAGGCGACGGAGGCCACCGACAATGTCACCGACACGACCACCGCCAGCAGCAGCGCGGCCGAGGCCAACACGATGGTGTTGGTCAGCCCGTCGACCACCAGGTCGGAGATGGAGCCGCCGATGACGAACGAGCGCCCCAGATCGAACGTGAGCACACCCGCAAGCCATGAGAAATACTGCGCCGGAATCGATTTGTCCAGTCCCAGTTGACTCTTGATCGCGGCGATCGAGTCTTCGGTGGCGTCCGGACCGGCCAGGGTGGTCGCCGCGTCACCAGGGACGAGCCGGAGTACGAAGAAGATGAGCACCGAGGCCAGGAAAAGCACCAGAATCGCCGACGGGATCTTGCGCAGCAGGTAGCGAGTCATGCGATGAAGGCCTCCGTCAAGATCACTTCCGACCGTTTCGTCCAGCCGATCCCGTGTACGGCGTTTGCTGCAACGATTTGGTTGAACGCTACCCCGATCTCGATGAGGAACAACCCGTCCAACAATTCCTTGCTCACGGCGGCGTACTTCTCGACGGCCTCCTCACTGGTGCCGTCGGCGACCCGCCAGGCCGCGTCGGCGGCCGCCACATACGACGGCGACTCGTAGTGCGATGAGTTCTTCTGCGCGTTGAACGGGTAAGCGCTGACCGTCAGAGTGGACGGGGTGTACTGCGCCCACGAGTGGAAGGTGACCCACAGCGCCGGGAACTGCGCTCCGATCAGCTGCTTGACGAAGGACGCGCTCTCGATCGGGTCGAGTACCACGTCTATGCCGATGGCCGCGAGGTTCGCTTGAACGATCTGCGCGGTGGCCTCGTAATAAGGATTACCCGCCTGATAGGTCAGCGGCAGCGTGGGGACCGAACCCACCTGTGCTACGAGCGCCTTCGCTTCGTCGAGATCGATGCTGTATGTACTGTTGAGCGATTCGTTGTACGCCGGTGAGCTTTTCGGCCACGGTAGGTTGATCGGATAGCCGGCACCACGGAAAACCTCAGCGACTATTCGATCCCGATCGAGTGCGTATGCAATGGCGCGGCGGAGGCGAACGTCGGCAAGGGCTGGGTTCTGTACGTTGGTCCCCACGTAGATCTGCAGCTCGGCACCCTCGAGGTCGGTCGTCGTGTGCGCGCCTGCGGCGGCGAGGGTTTCGGAATCGCGGTAGTTGATGTTGGTCACCGCCTGCACCTGGCCGGATCTGAGAGAATTGAGCAGCGCTTGGGGATCGGTGATGACGGAGACTTCGACGCGGTCCAGGTACGGCCGCTCGGGAACCCAGTAGTTCTCGTTGCGCTCGAACGTCAGCGACTGATTCGGCGTGCGCTCGGTCAACACGAACGGCCCAGTGCCGATGAACTTCTCACCGGTAGCGAGCTGGTCGATCGATTCGCTGTCGAGGATCGGAACGGTATCGAGCAGGTCGAACACGTTGCCCAGTGGATGATCGAACGTGAGCACCAGGCGATGCGGGTCGGAAGTATCGAATCCGGTGATCGCCGCCGCCGTACTTTTCAGCTGCGCAGTCCATTTCGGGTCTCCGTACGTCTTGATCGAGAACTCCGCATCGGCGGACGTGAACGGCCGCCCGGAATGGAACGTGACATCGTCGCGCAACGTCAAGTCGAGTGACAAGCCGTCCGGGGCGAGTTCCCACGACGTCGCCAGCAACGGCTGCGGGGTTACCTCGTCGTGCGGGTATCGAATCAGGCTCTCGAAGGCCAGTCCGATGATCGTGGTGGCGGCACCGGTGTTGGTGAGGAAGTTCGCAGGAACGACGTCGAGCGGTATCCCGGTTTTCAAGGTGCCGCCGCGCACCGGAACGGCACTGGACGACGCAGACTCCTGCTGCTCGTCAACGGCCGACGAGCACGCTGCTGTCCCGAAGATCGCCAAGGCGGTCAGACCTGCTCCTCTCAGAAACGTTCGTCGGGCAAGGCCGTTCAAGGGCAGTGTGCTCACTGGTGATCCAGCTTTCGGGATGCAGGGTTACTTTCGAGATGAAAGGGTCCGGGAGAAGTACGAATCGGCCGGGCGCGGCCCGGTTCATGCCAGCGAAGCTAGCATTGGTTTCTGCCCGCTACCAACCCAGCCGGGCGTTCGAATCACCGTGAATCGAAGTGTGTACATCGGACTTCGAAAATGATCAGCTGGCTGGAAACATGCACTGCACCCGTGTGATTCGGGCAGTTCTCCTCACAACGATAGGACCCGACATGTCGGTGGACACCCTTCCCGCGAATGCGACTGTACGACGTGCGATCAAGATCGGAGGCAACATCGGTGCGCGCATCGAGGGTGTCCGACTCGGTGGCGATCTGGATTCCGACACGGTCGAGTTCATTCGTCGCGCCTTGCTCCAACACAAGGTGATCTTCTTCAGCGGTCAGCACCACCTCGACGACGAAAGCCAGTATGCGTTCGCCGAATTGCTCGGATCGCCGACCACCCCGCACCCCACGGTCACCTCCCGGGGCACCAAGACGCTGGCCATCGACTCCGACTACGGCAAGGCCAACAGCTGGCACTCCGACGTCACCTTCGTCGACCGGATCCCGAAGGCGTCGATACTGCGCGCGGTCAGTCTCCCGGAATACGGCGGGAACACCACATGGGCCTCACAGACTGCCGCCTACGCACAGTTGCCGGAGTCCTTGAAGGCATTGGTCGACAACTTGTGGGCCACGCATTCCAACAGCTACGACTACTCGGCGACTGCGGCAGAGAAGATCCAGAACGACAAGACGGAGGAATATCGAAAGGAGTTCCAGTCCACGTATTTCGAGACCGAGCACCCAGTCGTCCGCGTGCACCCCGAGACCGGTGAGAAGACTCTGGTACTCGGTCACTTCGTGAAGAACTTCATCGGACTGTCCACCAAAGAATCGCAGACCCTGTTCAACCTGCTGCAGGATCGAGTGACGAAGCTGGAGAACACTGTTCGCTGGACGTGGAGCCTCGGTGACGTTGCGATCTGGGACAATCGCGCCACGCAGCATTACGCCGTGGCCGACTGGGACGATCAGTACCGTCGCCTCGAGCGGATCACCCTCGCAGGCGATGTGCCGGTACATCCCGGCGGCGAGGCGAGCCGGGTCGTTGCAGGCGACGCGGCCCATTACTCGCTCATCGACAAGCCCGTGCGCATCACGCTCTGATGCCGGTCCCGCCACACGCACGTGGTTACGACGGGTTCGAGGGTCGAATCGGCCGCACCACAGCCGATTCGACCCCGTCGTGGACATACCCACCGGAAGCCCCCTCGACTGCACCGAACATCGTCATCGTCCTCGTCGACGACATGGGCTACAGCGACACCGGGCCCTACGGCTCGGAGATCGACACACCGAACCTGAACCGTCTGGCCGCATCGGGTATTCGATTCACCAACTACCACACGACGCCGCTCTGTTCACCGTCCCGCGCCTCGTTGTTGACCGGCCTGAACGCGCATCGAGCCGGGTACGGCTACGTCTCCAACGCAGACCCCGGCTACCCCGGGCTACGGCTCGAGCTGGCCGACGACGTGCTCACCCTGCCGGAGATTTTGCGCGAGAACGGTTATGCCACCTATGCCGTCGGAAAATGGCACCTCGTTCGCGATGCCAACATGGGTCCGGGTAGGACCAAGGATTCCTGGCCGACGCAACGAGGATTCGATCGCTACTACGGCTCGCTGGAGGGGCTCAATTCGTTCTTTCATCCCAATCAACTGACGTCGGACAACGGAGCTGTCGAGGTCGACGAGTACCCAACCGACTACTACCTGACAGACGACCTGACCGACCGGGCTGTGGGGTACATCAAGGATTTGCGCGCCCACGACTCCACCAAGCCGTTCTTTCTGTACTTCGCACATGTAGCGATGCACGGCCCGTTGCAGGTCAAGCCGACCGACCGGGTGAAGTACACCGGTTCCTATGCAGAAGGATGGGACCGTCTGCGCCAGAGCCGGTTTGCGCGCCAACTCGCACTCGGTCTCTTTCCCGAGGGTACCGAGCAAGCCCAGCGCAACACCGAACCCGGCTACGACGTGCTGCCCTGGGACGATCTCACGCCCCACCAGCAGCGCCGCTTCGCGCAATACATGGAGGTCTACGCAGGCATGGTCGACAGTGTCGATCAGTCGATCGGCCGAGTACTCGACGTCATCGAGGAGCTGGGTGAGCTCGACAACACCATCGTGGTGTTCACCTCCGACAACGGTGGCACCGCAGAAGGCGGACCGGAAGGGACGCGTAGCTATTTGGCAGAGTTCGCCGGCGTCACCGATCCGGACTGGGTGGGCGACGTTCCGCACGACGAAAGTCTCATCGGCACTGCGGAACTGGGTGTGCATTATCCGCGAGGCTGGGGACAGGCGTCGAATACTCCCTTTCGGTTCTACAAGGGGCAGACCTTCGCGGGAGGAGTCAGAGTGCCGTTCGTCGTGTCGTGGCCCGCCGGCGTACCCGCCTCGAACGATATCCGCAATCAATACGCCTATGTCAGCGATCTGGCACCGACATTGCTGGACCTGGCGGGCGTGAAACGTCCCGATCGCCGGAAAGGGCTGATTGCCAAAGACTTCGACGGTGTGTCGTTCGCGGAAGTGCTGCGCCGCAACAGCGCCTCGGAACACCGCGAACAGTATTCCGAGATCACCGGCCACCGCGGCTTCTACCGGGACGGGTGGAAACTGCTCGCATTGCACGATCAGGGCCGAAATATCGATGCCCCCCGGTGGCAGCTGTTCGACGTGAACACTGATCCGACCGAGTTGCATGATCTTTCGGGCCGGCTACCGGAGAAGGTAGCCGAACTCGCGGCGGCGTGGGACGACGCCGCGTGGGCGAACACCGTGTTCCCGTTGGTGACTCGGGCGGACCTTGCGCGACGGCGACCCGAGGATGCGCGCTTGTCGGACCCGGTGACGATTTTGGCCGGCACACCTACGCTCGAGCGCTACCGCTCGTCGCGTCTGATCGCCTACCGCGACTTCTCGTTCACGGTTTCGCTGCGGTCCTACGATGCCCGCGACGAGGGTGTGCTCGTGGCACACGGCGATCCGCAGGGCGGCTACCTCCTCTACATCGAGGGCGGAGCGGTCGTGTTCGGATTCAATGCCTTCGGGTGCTACGAGGAAGTATCGGGGGCGATACCGATCGGGGCGGGAGAGGTCACGGTCGACGCTGCGGTGGTGCCGAAATTGAGGTGGGACTTCACAGTGTCCGTAGACGGCACTATCGTGGCGGTACTCGAGAACAGAGTTCAATTGGTTGCAATGGCCCCGTGGACCGGAATTTCGGTGGGCGTCGATGCGCGCGGTCCGGTCTCGTGGGACCTGCGGAAGCGACGCGGACCGTTCCGTTACACCGGCGCGCTGAGATCGGTGACGTACCGACCCGGCCCGGTGCAGGTTCCGACGGCTACTGTCGACCGAATAGAAAGCGATGCAGAAGCATTCGCGGATTGATGCGGCTCGCCCGCCGGAGGAGGAACGCCACGTGATCACCCGCAGAGGCTTCATGGCCGGAACAGCCGGCGGTGCAGCGGCGCTACTGCTCGCTGCATGCAGTTCGGCGGTTCAGGAGGCGAAAGAGGGTGGATCGGCAGAGCCCGGCGGCTCACTCGTCATCGGAGCGCTCAGTGACCTCAACCCCGCCACCATCTTTTCGCAGTCGCTGACGTCGATGACTATCGGCGGACTGGTGTTCGACACACTGATTCGTCTCGACCCCACTACCCTCGAACCCACCCCCCGAGTGGCCACGGCATGGAAGGTCTCCGGTGACGGCTTGCAGGTGACACTGACACTGCGAGATGACGTAACCTTCCACTCCGGCCGGCCCTTCACCTCGCAGGACGTCGCCTACGCGTTCACCAACCTGGCCGAGGACACGGCTGGTTCGCAACTGCAGGCCGCCGCCAAGACGATCGTCTCGGTCGACACCTCCGATGCGAACGTCGCTGTCCTCACCCTTGCGCACCCTCTGGTGAATCTGTTCGACCTACTCGAATTCACCTTGCTCACCGACTCCGAGACCGAAGCGGCGCTACTGGCCGGTGAGCAGTTCGTTGGCACCGGTGCGTTCACGTTCGACTCCTGGCAGCGGGGACAGCAGTCGACGTGGAAGCGAAACGAGAACTACTGGGACGGCGCGGCGCTCCTGGACGAAGTGACCGTGCGCGTGGTACCCGACAACTCTGCACTGCTGTCCTCGGTGCGATCCGGTCAGACCAATGCCGTGATCGGCGTATCCGCCCAGGACGCTCGTCCGTTCGGTGACGGATTTCAGGTGGTGAACGAGGACGTCTACGACGTCGCCTTCTACGTCGGTGCCAATGTCGCTGATCCAGCGCTGGCGGACAAGAGAATTCGACAGGCCATCTCCTATGCGGTGGACCGGCAACGGATCGTCGACGAGGTACTCGGTGGGGTCGGATTCGCCTCGAGCGCACCGTGGCCCGAGTCCTCGCCTGCTTTCGACGAGGCAACCCGAGATTTCTACTCACGTGACCTCGAGGAGGCGCGGCAGTTGCTCGCCGAGGCGGGCGGAGCGCCGGCGGCACCGATCCTGCTCTCCTACGGCACCGGACTCGCACCAGCCCGAACCATCGCCGCGATCATCGAGAACAACCTGGCGGAAATCGGCTTGACCGTCACGCTCGACCCACGCGAACAAGCTTCGTTCTCGCCATTTCTGAGCAGCGGTGAGCATCAGCTGTGGATCAATCCGCACGGATTCGGCCAGCTCAACCCGTCGACGCTGGCCACCGGCGCGGCACCGTTCAAGCCCGCGAAGAACCTGTCGGGCTACAACTCACCCGGGTACACGGCGATAGTCGACCGACTCTGGACGCAGGCCGACCCGGAAAGCGATGCGGCCGAGGCGTCGTATCGGGAATTCTCGACTCTGTTGCTCGACGAGCAGTTCATCATCGACCTGGCCATCACGACCAACACCAACATCTACTCCGCGGGTGTGCAGAACGTGGCCTGGAACCGATACAAGAACCTAGATCTGTCACGGGCCACGGTGTAGCGCCTGATCCAGGTCTCCGATCAGATCCTCGGTGTCTTCGAGGCCGATGGAAATGCGCACCACGCCGTCGGTGATGCCCACTGCCGCACGACCTTCCGGCCCCATCGCGCGGTGCGTGGTGGTGGCCGGATGGGTGATCAGTGTCTTCGAGTCGCCGAGATTGTTGGAGATGTCGACGATGCGCAACGCGTCGAGCACCTCGAAGGCGCGTTTCTTGCCTTCCCCCGCAGGTGCTTCGAGCTCGAAGGTCACGACGGTTCCGCCGCCCGACATCTGCGACTTCGCCAACTCGAACTGCGGATGTGATTGCAGGAAAGGGTATTTCACCCAGCGCACCGCAGGGTGAGCTTCGAGGAACTCGGCGATCTGCAGCGCGGAGTTCACCGAATGCCGCACCCGCACCGGCATCGTCTCGAGCCCCTTGAGCAGGGTCCAGGCGTTGAACGGGCTCAGCGCCGGGCCGGTGTGCCGCATCAGAGTCTGCACCGGGCCTTCGATGTACTCCTTCGAGCCCAGGATCGCCCCGCCGAGTACCCGGCCCTGACCGTCGATGTGTTTGGTGCCCGAGTACACGACCACGTCGGCCCCGAGTTCGAGGCTGCGCTGCAGCAAAGGCGTCGCGAAGACGTTGTCCAACACCACCGTTGCGCCGGCAGCATGCGCCAGCTCGGACACGCGCCTGACATCGACCAACGACTGCATCGGGTTGGACGGGGTCTCGAAGAACACCGCCGTCGTCGGCACCGACAGCGCCTGCTCCCACTGCTCGAGGTCTTCGCCGTCGACAAAGACGGTCTCGACGCCCCAGCGCGGCAGAATCTCGTTGCAGACCACGAAACACGACCCGAAAAGGCTACGCGCAGCGACCAATCGGTCGCCGGCCTTCAGCAGCGCACCGAGCGCGGTGAACACCGCGGACATGCCGCTGGACGTCCCGAAGCATGCCTCGGCACCCTCGATCAACCGCAGTCGCTCCTCGAACATCTTCACTGTCGGGTTGCCGTACCGCGAGTACACGAAATGATCGATGTCGCCGGTGAAGGCCTGCTCGGCCGCGCCGGCACTCTCGTACACGAAACCCGAAGAGAGATACAGCGCTTCGGCGTTCTCGTCGAACCCGGATCGCATCAGGCCGCCGCGAACTCCCAGCGTTCCCTGACCCACACCCTCGGGCAAGGGCTTGTCGAATCCGCCGCCTTTGGGAATCCCCTTGTCGCTGCGCTCCTGCCCGCCGCCTGGATTCCCGCTCACGACTGCCTCCAGGGCAACCCGACCGCACGCCAACCCGTGGCTCCGCGGTGGCCGTCGGCGTCGGTGGCACCCTCGAAACCGTCGAGCACGTTGTAGGACGGGCCGATGCCCGCTGCCGTCGCGGCTTCCGCGGCACCGATGGACCGCTGACCGGAGCGGCACAGGAAAACTACCGGCCGATCGCCGTCCACCCCTGCGGCTTTCAGGTCATCGACAAAATCGGTGTTGCGCGCACCGTCGGGGTAGCTGACCCACTCGATCAGGTGCGTCGGACGGTCGATACCCGAGGTGTCCGGAACACCGACGTACTGCCACTCGGCGCGCGTACGAACATCCACGAGCACAGCCTCGGGGTTGCTCTGCAACAACTCCCAAGCCGCTTCCGGGGTTATGTCACCTGCGTAGGTCACTGGATCAGCCTTCCGTCACTTGCCGTTACATCACACATACCGAGATCAGACATTGCAGACCATCCACTTGTCGTCGACGCGGACGAACTTCCACTCGTCGTCGGTCTGCACTCCGGATTTCTCTTCCTTCAGCGGGACGGTCACCCTGCCGCGGTCGCCGTTGACCTCGTACTCCGACGGCACCCCGTCGATCGACGTCTCGCCGTTGCGCTCGACCTCGCCTGCTCGATCGGTTCGGTACTGCGCGTCGTCGCCGGGAACGAGGAGCGCAACCTGGTCGAAGCAGGTGTTCTCGCGCAACAGATCCGCATCGCCGGTGTTCTGTGCTTCGAGGAATCCGTCGACGGCGTCGGTGAGCAGTTGCGCCTGCGTCACGTTGTTCTCGGCGGGGGCGAACTTCGACGCCGCGAAGATACCGACGAGCAGAACGACGACGATGCCCGCGGCGATGATGAACGGCCACGCGTTGGGCGGACGCTGCTCACCGGAGTCGGCGGCCGCTTCGGAAGCGTTGTTGCGCGCTTCCTCACGACTGTCGACCCACTGCTGCCTACGTTCACTCCACGACGCCATGTAGGCAATCTTCCTCGATCCAACGGGCCCGGAACTACCGGGGTCCGACAGGAATGTCTCCGCGCAACGTGATGCGGTGCATCTTGCGGTGCTCGGTGCCGTAGTCGCGGTTGGCGTAGTGCGAGGTGCTCCGGTTGTCCCACAGCACCAGATCGCCGAGACGCCAGCGGTGCCGCACGACGTGCTCGGGCTTGGTGAGGTGCGCATAGAGCAGGTCCAGGATTCCGCGGCTCTCGGCCTCCGACACCCCCGCGATGTGGGAGGTGAAACCCGGATTGACGAACAGCCCCTTGCGGCCGGTTTCCGGATGCACCCGCACGACGGGATGTTCGACGGGGACCAGTGCGGTGACTTCCTTGCCGTCCCACACGTTGCCCTTGCCGCCGCGCTTCTGCGCGAGGTAGTAGCCGAACTCGCGGTTGCCGTCGTGAATTGCTTTGAGCCCGTCGATCATTCGTCGGACCGGCGCGGACAACGACTCGTAGGCGAGTTGGCTGTCGGCCCAGTTGGTGTCGCCGCCGTGCGGAGGTAGCACGACCGGACGCAGGATCGAGCCCATCGGAGGTCGTTCCATGAACGTGACGTCGGTGTGCCAGACGTCGGCGAAACCGTTGTCCTGGCTGTCGAGGGCGTAGACCTCGGGGGCGACGTGCCCACTGTCGTGCACGGGATGGCCGGCGGTGAGATCACCGAGCCGTCGACCGAACTCGATGTGGGCTGCGTCGTCGATCGACTGGCCGCGCAGCACCAGAACCTTGTGCTCGACGAGGGCCGTCCGGACGGCTTTTATCTCGGCGTCGGACGCGGTCGCGACGTCGAGTCCGATGACCTCGGCCCCGAAGCTCGGGCCGAACTTGTCGAGAGTGAGCGAAACGGTCTGTTCCAGAGTTGTCATGTGTCCTCGAATCTGTGCACGGCGAGAGGGCTGGATCAGGCAGCGCTGCCGTCGAAAGAGGGTCCTTCTCCCGGTAGATCTCGTCCGGGGAAAGGGATTGGGCGTCGGGTCAGGTCACCGACAACACATGTTGGTGCAGGTACGACAGAAGTCGACGGTGAACCGTCGGACCAGGTATGTCGTCTGCACGGGTCAATTCCTACCGGAACCCGGGGAATACGGCAAGTTGCCCAGTGCCCCAGCTCAGGTTGTCCTTAATTTATGCTGGGGTGTCCGCACTTCCCTCGAAGAAGGTAGCTCGCTGCACATGACTGATCAGACTCGTCCACTCCGCGTCGCCATCGTCGGTGCCGGACCGGCAGGCATCTACGCCGCCGACGCGCTCATGAAGTCCGACCACAATGTCAGCGGACCGGGCGTGAGCATCGACCTCTTCGAACGGATGCCGGCCCCGTTCGGA
>NZ_JBNQFW010000010.1:0-84089 GCF_050321865.1 Rhodococcus sp. IEGM1428
TTCACCAAACAAAAATTCGGCACTGACATTCATCGACACACTGTTGAGTTCTCAAAGAACACGCACACACTCGAACCCCACGAACACACAGTCCGAAGGCCTCAAGGGCAACTGTTCCAGCCTATCCCAGCTTGGTCTCGGACACAAGGCCCGACTCTTGGGGGATAAAACCTGCCGAACCACACGTCCAACCTCGTATCCCTGTCCGTGAAGACCGGGTCGGTGTCCGTCGCTCTGACTCGACAAAAGTTACGCCACCAACCCCACGCGTGCAAATCGGCTGGTGGATCGAGGCGTTGCGGACATCTGTGCAGGTCCGAGCCCATGCGCGCTCCACCCTGCTCGGTACGGCCGCCATACCTTGCCGTGTGACGCCCACCATATTTGCAGGAAATACCGGTGATGCGGGTTTCAGGGCCGAGACAACGCGAAGACATGATCGGGCAGCGCAAGGTGTGGTTCCACGTCTTCGGCACGTACTGCACGCCCGACGCTTTCACCGATGGGAACGACACCCGCCCACACTCCCCCGGCTGCAATGTCGGTGTCGTCGTCGACCGGTCCGCCGGCACGCGCCTTCACCGATGCCTCGTACAGCGGAAGCGCCAGCACACTGGTAGCTGCGAGTTCCTTCCTCGTATGCGCACGCAGGTGTGCACTTCTACCGGGAACGACCTGATCGACTATTGCGTCCAAAGCAAGAATTCGCTCCTGCTCGTCCTCCACTCGACGCGGCCGCCCAACCACGACCGCGCTTCGATAGTTCATCGAGTGATGGAACGCGGATCGAGCCAGAACCAACCCGTCGACAACGGTGACCGTCACGCAGATGTCCTGCGCCGGAGCCTCGATCAGGCTGCGAGAGGCGACCGAGCCGTGCAGGTACAGAGTTCCGGCCCTGTCCGGGCCGTCCGGATCCACGCCGAACACGGTCGGAAGCACACGCGGCACGTTGTCCACCACTACGCCCAGATGGCAGAGCCGAGCCGAGCCGAGAACGTCCAGCAGTGCCGATCGCTCAGCTCGAGCGCGCTGCCGACCACGGATCACCGTGGTTCTGGGCGTCGGGGACAGGAGTGCGTCGTCGGTTGTCATGACTACAGGATTCCGCTCGGTTGGCTCACTGTCATGGTCCAATAGATAGTGACTTTGCTAGGCCACTTATCTCCCTGGACAGGTGACGCACGATGACATTGCCGCCGAATTCGCTGTCGATCACGGTCGATCGGGCCGACCGTCGTACGTTGCCCGTTCAGGTAGCCGACGGTATCCGCGCGGCCATCGATCGCGGCGAGCTTGGGCCGGGCGCCCGATTGCCCAGTACCAGAGCGCTTTCCGCCGAAGTGGGCTTGGCTCGTGCGGTGGTGGAGAAGGCGTACGAGCAGCTCGTGGCCGAAGGTTGGCTCGATGCACGTCGCGGATCCGGAAATTACGTCCGAGATGTTCCGCACGCCGTCAGATCACGCCGAAGCCCGCGCCGAGCACAAGAAGACCCACCGGTTGCTCAGCGCATTTCACTCCGACCCGGAATACCGTGGACTCCTCCTCGCGCGTCCGAAGCGTGGAAGCGGGCCTGGCGAGATGTCGGCGCGTCGCCCCCGCCCGGCGACTACCCCGATCCGGCAGGTTTGCTCGACCTGAGAACACGCATCGCGGATCTGCTGGGCCGTGCACGCGGACTGCACACCGGCGCGGATTCGATCGTCGTGACCACGGGAAGCATTCACGGTCTCGACCTGATACTGGGTGCCCTCTCAGCGAACGTAGATGTCGAACATGTTCTCGCACTGGAGAATCCGGGATACCGATCTGCCGCCGCCCTCGCGACGCACCGCGGGTGGTCCGTTCACGATGTCTCCGTCGACCGTGAGGGCCTTGTGGTCGAAGAACTCGAATCTGTACCTCCAAGGGCCCCTGCCGTCTACGTCACCCCCTCACACCAATACCCCACCGGCGGGCTCATGCCCATCGGTCGCAGGCGCGCACTGGCGGACTGGGCACGAAGTACCGGATCGACCATCATCGAAGACGACTACGATTCCGAATTCCGTTACGGCATAGCACCTTTGCCCACAGTCACCGAGCTCGTTCCGGACCGCGCCGTCTACTTGGGAACCGTATCGAAGACGTTGGGTGCCGGCGTGCGACTCGGATGGATGGTGGCTCCCCCGTCGATGGTCGAGCGCATCACCGAAACACGTCGCGCCATCGGCGACTACCCATCGGTGCCCATCCAGCACGCCATGAGCTCACTGTTACGCGACGGCGAATGGGACCGATCCGTACGCACCGCCCGTCGGATCTATCGGGCACGTGACCGCGTCGTGGCCGCCGCGCTCTCTCGATTCGGCGAGCTTCGGGGTGTCGGTGCCGGGCTGCATACAGTTCTCGTGCTCGACACCGAGGTGGCGCGCGACGTCGCGGCCGACTGCGCAGCGAACGGGGTCGACCTGCCCACCCTCGAGCACTCGACGCGGTCGCCGACCACCGAGGGTGGGATCGTCGTCGGCTACGGCTCAGTGACGGACGATCGATTCGATCGGGCGCTGCGTGTGCTGGTCAACGCCCTCCACAAGAGACTGGTCAGCTGACCCGCTCGATGCTCCCTCCGAGAGCAGTCAGATTTTCCACGAATCGTGGATAGCCCCTGTCGATGTGGTAGACGTCGTGAACCTCGGTCGTTCCATCGGCTACCAGACCGGCCAGCACCAGCCCGGCCCCGGCCCGAATGTCGGACGACCACACCGGTGCACTGGACAGCTGCGGCACACCGCGCACCACAGCATGGTGGCCATCGGTACGAGCGTCAGCGCCCAGTCGGATCATTTCCTCGACGAACCGGAAGCGCGCCTCGAACACGTTCTCGGTGATCATCGACGTCCCGTCGGCGACGGTCGCAAGCCCGATTGCCATCGGCTGAAGATCCGTCGGAAACCCGGGATACGGCAACGTCGCGAAGTTCACCGCTCGTGGCCGCTCGCGCTGGACGACGCGAAAGCCGTCCGGCTCGCTGGTCACCTCGGCACCGGCAGACCGCAGCTTGTCCAACACGAGCGACAGGTGCTTGGGGTTGACTCCCCGCACACGGACATCCCCTCGCGTCATCGCGGCCGCGATTCCCCACGTAGCAGCAACGATTCGGTCGCCGATGACGCGATGAGTCGTCGGCTTCAACGCACTGACACCCCGAATGGTGAGGGTCGAGGTACCTGCACCTCGGACGTCGGCACCCATCTCGTTGAGCATGTTGCACACATCGACGATGTCCGGTTCGCGTGCCGCGTTGTCGATCACGGTCTCACCGGTGGCGAGCACTGCCGCCATCAAGATGTTCTCGGTCGCTCCTACGGACGGAAAAGCCAACCTGATGTTCGCGCCGCGCAACTCATCGGCTTCGGCGACGACGCATCCGTGCTGAATTTCGCTGCGTGCTCCCAGCAGCTGCAGGCCGGACTGGTGCATGTCGAGGGGTCGTGAACCGATGGCGTCACCACCCGGCAGGGCTACGACAGCCCTTTTACATCGCGCCACCAGCGGGCCCAACACGCACACCGATGCTCGAAATTGACGAACGGCAGCAAAATCGGCGTGATACTTGGGCATGGCCGGGGTGGTGATGTGAACGACCGAACCCTCGAGGTCGACCTCACAGCCGAGCCCACGCAGCACCTCTGCCATCAACGGCACATCCAGGATGTCGGGGCAATTGGTGATCGTGCTGGTGCCCTCGGCAAGCAGCGCGGCCGCCATCAGTTTGAGGACGCTGTTCTTCGCGCCGCCGACCGCCACCTCACCGACGAGGCGGTTACCACCGTTGACCAAGAAACGTTCGCTCACTTCGACAGCGTAGCCAGCGGCACCGACCCACACCCGCGCGGTACCGTAGCCGGCATGGCCGTCCATCTCACCCGCATTTACACCAGAACCGGCGACGACGGGACCACTGGACTGAGCGACTTCTCCCGGGTCTCCAAGAACGACGAACGCCTGATTGCGTACGCGGACTGCGACGAGACCAATGCGAGCCTCGGAGTGGTTCTGGCACTGGGCAACCCGTCCGAATCGGTGCATTCGGTGATTCGAACCATCCAGAGCGACCTGTTCGACGCCGGGGCCGACCTCTCGACGCCCGTCGTCGACGATCCGGAATATCCACCGTTGAGGATCGATCAGAGTTATGTCGACCGCCTCGAGGCCTGGTGCGACGAATTCAACGACGAATTGCCCGCGTTGACGTCGTTCATCCTGCCGGGCGGAACACCATTGGGCGCACTGCTGCACGTGTCGCGAACCGTGGCCCGACGCGCTGAACGATCGGCATGGGCTGCAGTTCATGCAAGTCCGGAGTCGACCAGCGCGCTCCCGGCGAAATACCTCAATCGGCTCTCGGACCTGTTGTTCATTCTGAGTCGGTACGCCAATCCCGAGGGCGACGTTCAGTGGGTACCGGGGTCCAGTCGGACGACCAGCGAACCTGCTACCGACGAGAGCTGATCACGCCGCCGGCCGTCTGCGACGCGAGCGGCCGGACGGTCGGGATTCGACCCAGGACAGAAATGCGGTCAAAGCGCTTCTGTCGAGCGCGATCTCGAAATTCTTGCCGCTGTCCGTCAATTCCAGAACAGCGATGTCCGCAGTCATGATGTCGAACTCGGTGTCCTGCGGTGCACGCCGATCACCCACGTGAATATCTTGTCTGCCCAGACGGTGATCAGGTCCCGGGCGCAGACTCGACAGCTTGAAGAACACCAGAGTGTTGTCGCCGTACCGAATGATGCCGTGGCGCCATCCGCTACCACCATCGGACGGAAGCACCCGCATGATCGCCGCCGTACCTCCGCGGCGAAGAACCGTCAGACGATACGCAAAAGCCGCGACGAGCCCTGCGAGCAGCACAACCAGAATGATCAGAGCAATCAGTCCGGTGTGCATCGCAGGTCTCGTCGCGGCTTCTCGTGAACCTAGGACCGCTCGACAGCGCGGATACGTCCCTTGGCCACCGCAATGGCCTCGAGGTCGTCGCCGTTCTCTGCCACTACGGACCGTGCCGCTTCCACATCGATGTCGTCGGCGAAATCAGCCGACTCCGCCAGCACGGTCACCGTCTTGCCAGTCACCGACAGAAATCCACCGTGGACGGCGGCGATGATCTTTTCGCCGTCGGTCGTCGTGATCGACACCGTGCCCGCCTCGACCAACTGGCCGAGGACAGGCTCGTGGCCGGCCATGATGCCGATTTCACCTTCGGTGGTCTGAGCACTGACGATGGTCGCGGTGCCGGACCAGAGTTTCTGCTCCACAGCGACCAGAGAGACCTCCATGCCGCTCTTCTCGGAAGAAGTCACGTCGGTCTACTTTCCGGCCATCTTCTTCGCGGCTGCCTCGACATCGTCGAGACCGCCACAGCTGTTGAAGGCCTGCTCGGGAAGGTGGTCGTACTCACCCTTGGTGACCTTGTCGAACGCCTCGATGGTGTCCGAGAGCGACACGACCGAACCGGCCTCACCGGTGAACTTCTCGGCGACGATGAAGTTCTGGCCGAGGAACTTCTGGAGGCGGCGTGCGCGACCGACCAGAACCTTGTCCTCTTCCTGAAGCTCGTCCATACCGAGGATGGCGATGATGTCCTGCAGTTCCTTGTACTTCTGCAGAATCCGCTTGACCTCGTTGGCGACGCGGAAGTGCTCCGCACCGACGATGCCGGGCTCAAGGATACGGGAGGTGGAGCTCAGCGGGTCCACAGCGGGGTAGATACCCATCTGCGAGATCGGACGCGAGAGCTCGGTCGTCGCATCGAGGTGCGCGAACGTCGTTGCCGGTGCCGGGTCGGTGTAGTCGTCGGCGGGAACGTAGATCGCCTGCAGCGAGGTGATCGAGCGTCCGCGGGTCGAGGTGATGCGCTCCTGGAGCTCACCCATCTCGTCCGCCAGTGTGGGCTGGTAGCCCACGGCCGAGGGCATACGACCGAGAAGGGTCGACACCTCCGAACCTGCCTGCGTGAACCGGAAGATGTTGTCGATGAAGAGCAACACGTCCTGGCCCTGCACATCGCGGAAGTACTCCGCCATGGTCAGTGCAGACAGAGCGACACGCATACGCGTGCCCGGCGGCTCGTCCATCTGGCCGAAGACGAGGGCGGTGTCCTGAAGGACGCCCATCTCTTCCATCTCGAGGTGAAGGTCGGTGCCCTCACGAGTGCGCTCGCCGACGCCTGCGAACACCGAGGTGCCCGAGAACTCACGTGCGATACGGGTGATCATTTCCTGGATCAGCACGGTCTTGCCGACACCGGCACCACCGAACAGACCGATCTTGCCGCCCTTGACGTACGGGGTGAGAAGGTCGATGACCTTGATACCGGTCTCGAGGATCTCGGTCTTGCCCTCGAGCTGGTCGAAGGCTGGGGGCTTGCGGTGGATGCCCCACTGCTCGCCGTCGCGGCCGAGTCCGGGGGTGTCCAAGCAGTCACCGAGGGCGTTGAAGACGTGGCCCTTGACGACGTCGCCGACGGGAACCGAGATCGGCTTGCCCGAGTCGACGACAGCGGTGCCGCGAACGAGGCCGTCCGTCGGCTGCATCGAAATGGTGCGAACCAAGTTGTCGCCGAGGTGCTGTGCCACCTCGAGCGTCAGGGTCTTGGCCACGGTCGGCAGAGTGATCTCTGCGTTGAGGGCGTTGAACAGTGCGGGAATCGAGCCGCGCGGGAACTCGACGTCCACAACGGGGCCGATGACCCGAACGACACGGCCGGACTGAGTGTCCGCTCCGCTCGCGTTCTCTTGGGCTACTGCTGCGGTCATTGCTTAGTCACTTCCTGCGCTGTCGGCCAACGCGTTGGCGCCACCGACGATTTCGCTGATTTCCTGGGTGATCTGGGCCTGCCGAGCCTGGTTGGCCTGACGGCTCAGGGTCTCGACCAATTCGTTCGCGTTGTCCGTCGCTGCCTTCATGGCGGTACGACGCGCCGCGGACTCCGACGCTGCTGCATCGAGCAACGACGCGTAGATCCTGGTGCTGATGTACTTGGGCAGCAGCGCCGAGAGCAGAGTGCCTGCCTCCGGCTCGAACTCGTACTGTGCCTGCACATCTGCGGTCGGCGAGTCGGTCAATGCGTCCGCACCCATCTCGAATTCCTCGTCTGTGTACGAGATTTCGAGTGGTGCCATCCGGCGAACCTCGGGCTTCTGCGTGAGCATCGACACGAAGCGGGTGTAGACGATGTGCAACTCGTCCACGCCCTCGACGGTGCCTTCGCCGTTGGGAGCGTCGACCTCGGTGCCCGAGCCCGCCATGAACAGCTCGACCAGATGCTTACTGGCCTTCGCCGCGTCGGCGTAGCCGGGTTCCTGGGAGAAGCCGGTCCAGGCACCCTTCACGTCCCGCTCGCGGAATGTGTAGTAGCCCAGGCCTTTTGCACCGAGCACGTAGATGACCGGATCCTTGCCCTCGGAGCGGAGGAGCTGAAACAGCTCCTCCGTTTCCTTGAGGACGTTGGAGTTGTAGCCACCGCACATACCGCGGTCACTGGTCACGACCAGAACTGCGGCACGTTTGGGCTCGGGTCGCTCGTTGAGCAACGGGTGATCGAGCGAACTCGATGCACTGGCCAATGCGGAGAGCACCTTGGTGATCTCTTCCGCGTACGGCTTCGATGCGGCAACGCGGGCCTGCGCCTTGGTGATTCGCGATGTTGCGATCAACTCTTGTGCTTTGGTGATCTTCTTCGTCGAGTTGACCGACTTGATGCGGGAGCGAAGCTCGAGAATGCTTGCCATCTAGCTGTTCACGCTCCCTTCTGTGCTCGTCTTGTCACCTGTCATCGCCGGCCTACTTGCTGACTGTCTTGCGGGTGACGTTGACCTGCTCCTGGCTGACCTCGTCGGCATTCAGAGTGTCTGCCTCGGCCTCGTTGACGACGCGGTTGCCGTCCGAGTCCACGAAGCCGGCCTTGAACTTCTCGGTCGCTTCGGTCAGTGCCTTCTGGTTGTCGTCGTCGAGAGCCTTGCCACCGGCAATGCTGTCGTAGACGCCGCTGGCGTTGCGGTGCAGATCCTCGAGCAGCTCGGTCTCGAAGCGGCGAACGTCGCCGACCGGGACGGAGTCGTACGTGCCCTGTCCGGCGAGCCAGATCGATACGATCTGGTCCTCGACGGCGACCGGTGCGTACTGATCCTGCTTGAGCAGCTCCACCAGGCGAGCGCCGCGCTCGAGCTGAGCCTTGGAGGCCGCGTCGAGGTCGGAAGCGAACGCGGAGAAGGCTTCGAGCTCACGGAACTGAGCGAGCTCGAGGCGAAGGGATCCCGAGACCTTCTTCATGCCCTTGGTCTGCGCAGCACCGCCGACTCGGGAAACCGAGATACCCACGTTGATAGCGGGACGGACACCCTTGTTGAAGAGGTCCGACTCCAGGAAGACCTGGCCGTCGGTGATGGAGATGACGTTGGTCGGGATGTACGCCGAGACGTCGTTGGCCTTGGTCTCGATGATCGGCAGAGCCGTCAACGATCCGCCACCGAGCTCGTCGGACAGCTTTGCCGAGCGCTCCAGCAGACGGGAGTGCAAGTAGAAGACGTCACCGGGGTATGCCTCGCGGCCCGGCGGGCGACGCAGCAGCAGTGAGATGGCGCGGTATGCCTCGGCCTGCTTGGTCAGATCGTCGAACACGATGAGGACGTGCTTGCCCTGGTACATCCAGTGCTGGCCGATGGCCGAGCCGGTGTACGGAGCGAGCCACTTGAAGCCGGCCGAATCGGACGCGGGGGCCGCGACGATGGTCGTGTATTCGAGTGCGCCCTGCTCTTCGAGCGCAGCCTTGACGCCTGCGATCGTGGAGCCCTTCTGGCCGATGGCGACGTAGATGCAGCGAACCTGCTTCTTCTCGTCGCCGCTCTCCCAGTTGGCCTTCTGGTTCAGGATCGCGTCGATGCAGACGGCGGTCTTGCCGGTCTTGCGGTCGCCGATGATGAGCTGGCGCTGGCCACGGCCGATCGGGGTCATGGCGTCGATGGCCTTGATACCGGTCTGCAGCGGCTCCTCGACGGGCTGACGCTCGAGCACCGAGGCAGCCTGCAGCTCGAGGGCGCGGGTCTCGGAGGACTCGATGTCGCCGAGGCCGTCGATGGGCTTGCCAAGGGGGTCCACGACGCGGCCGAGGTAGCCGTCGCCCACGGGGACCGACAGCACGTCTCCGGTGCGCTTGACTTCCTGGCCCTCTTCGATGTGCTCGTAGTCACCCAGGATGACGGCACCGATCTCGGTGGCATCGAGGTTCAGTGCAACTCCGAGAACGCCGCCCGGGAACTCCAGGAGTTCGTTGGACATCGCCGACGGCAATCCGGACACGTGAGCGATTCCGTCGCTCGTGTCCGTAACCGTGCCGACCTCCTCGCGGGAAGACTCCGGTGAGTAGCTCGCGGTGAAGTTATCGATCGCGCTACGGATCTCGTCGGAGGAGATCGTCAGCTCCGCCATAGTGTTTCCTGCTCTTCCTTCGAATGATCGCGGTATGAAAAGCCTCGAATGCCGAGGCAATTCGTCTCGTTACTGTGTCCGTGTCGGACTATTTGAGCGTCTTTCGCAATGCAGCGAGGCGGCCTGCCCCGCTACCGTCGATGACCTCGTCGCCGATACGAACGACAAGTCCGCTGAGCAGTTCGGTATCGACCTCTACGTGCACCGTGACCTGCTTGCCGTACGTGCGGGTCAAGGTTGCGGTCAGCTTCTCGAGCTGACTGTCGCTCAGTGGGGCTGCGCTGCGTACGTGTGCAACCGCACGGTCACGCTGTTCGGCGGCCAGATCTGCCAGTCCGTTCAGCACGTCCGCGGGGGCCGCCTTGCGGGGACGCGTCACAGCCTGAACTGCGAGCGCCTCGGTGACTGCCGTGACCTTGCCGTACAGCAGGCGACCGAGCAGTTCGCGCTTGGCCTGCGACGGCTTCGAGCGATCCGACAGGGCCTGCTCGAGCTGCGGGTTGCCGGCCACGATGCGTCCCAGTCGGAACAACTCGTCCTCGACCGTGTCCAGCTGATCTTGATCGGCCGCAGCGCGGAGCAGAGCTTCGCGTCCCAGCTCGACAAGAGAGTTCAGCAGGTCGCGGGCGTTGGACCAGCTTTCGCCGGCAGCGGCCTTGACGATCGTTGCCGTTGCACTCGACACCTGGCCGGAGAAGACCTCTCCGGCCAGATCGCTTCGCCGAACGCCCTCGACCGACGAGTCGGCAAGAGCGGTACGCAACGTGCGCTGCGCGTCGAGAGTCTCGACGACGGCGAACAACTCGGCACCGGTCTGAGCAGCGACAGCTGTTGCCTCGCCATCCGACGCGGACCCCAGAGCTTCGTGGGCAACCGACCGCGTACGGGCGAGTGACTCACGAGAAGTTGCGTACATGGTTCGACTCACTTTCCGGATGCGGAGTCCGCGGTGACGGAATCCAGCTCGTTGAGGAAGCGATCGATCGAACTGGAACGCTTCGCGTCGTCGGACAGCTGCTCTCCGATGACCTTCTCCGCGAGTTCGACGGCCGTACGTCCCAGATCTCCACGAAGTTCAGTGACGATCTGCTGACGCTGAGCAACGAGCTGATTGTGGCCTGCGGCTACGATCCGGTCGCTTTCCTCCTGCGCCTTTTCCTTCATCTCGGCAAGAATGGCCTGCCCCTGGGTACGCGCTTCCTCACGGATCTGCGCGGCCTCGGAACGTGCGTCGGCCAGCTGAGCGTGGTACTGCTCGAGAGCAGCCTTGGCCTCGGCCTGCGCCTGCTCGGCCTTCTTGATTCCGCCTTCGATGAGCTCGGAACGCTCGGCGAGAACCGTCTGGAAACGCGGTACGACGTACTTCCAGAACAGGAAGCCGATGATCACGACACAGACGATCGACCAAACGATGTCGTATGTTGCGGGCAACAGTGGGTTCGGGGATTCCTCCCCTTCAGCCCCTGCTGCGAGCAGCGTTATCGCGTTTGTCATCGCGCTCTCAGAGAATGAAGCCGGCGACGAGGCCGATCAGGGCGAGGGACTCGGTGAATGCAATGCCGAGGAACATCGTCGTACGGAGCTGACCGGCCAGCTCGGGCTGACGAGCGGTGGCTTCCATGTTCTTGGCGACGACGAGGCCGAGGCCGATGCCACCACCGATCGCTGCGAGGCCGTAGCCGATGGCGCCGTATCCGTTGGCGGTGATTTCCTGCGCCTGGGCCAGAACTTCAAGGCTCATTCGGTTTTCCGTTCCCTTTCTTCGGTCCACATCCGGGTATCGGAGGTGGCGGTGTAGCTAGTTCGGTCTGTTGGTCGGTCAGTGCGAGTCGGCGTGCAGCGACAGATCGATGTAGATCGCCGTCAGCAGCGCGAAGATGTACGCCTGCAGGAAGATCACCAGCATCTCGAACATCGTGAACAAGAAGCCCATGATGAGCGAGGGTGCGGCGAAAATCTTCAGGCCCGCGGAGGCCTCGAAGAGGAAGAACTGCGTGGCGCTGAAGAACAGCACGAGCATGATGTGGCCGGCGAGCATGTTGGCCAGCAGACGCACGGTCAGCGTGAACGGGCGGAGCACGAAGTTCGAGATGAACTCGAGCGGAATCAGCAGCACGTGCATGGCCGGCGGGATGCCGGGGATGACGATCGTGCCCTTGACGAACTTGCCGACGCCGAACTTCTTCACACCGGCGTAGACGAACGCGATGTACGCGACCGCGGCCAGCACGATGGGCAGGCCGATCCTTGCGTTGGACGAGATGTTCAGGAACGGAATGACCGCACTGGCGTTCACCGCCAGCACCGTGAAGAAGATCGTCATGATGACGGGCAGGAAGCGACGTCCCTGCTCCTTGCCGAGCACGTCCTCCGCGACGTGGATCCGAACGAAGTCGAGAGCGATCTCGGCAACGTTCTGAATTCCACGAGGCACGATCTTGGGGCTGCGCAGAGCGATCAGCATGAACACGATCAGCAGCGCCGACATCAGGATGCGGATGAGCATCAGTCGGTCGAGCTCGAACGGGGTTCCCTCGAACAGCACCGCGGGAGGAAAGAAATCGGATAGTGACGGCGGATGGAACTCCGCAGCCAGGTTGGTGACGCTCAGCGGTCTCTCCCGTGTTCGGGCCGCAGCCGGGTGACGACTGCGGTTCGATCGGACAATGACGATCTATCAAGTCGACGAAAATCGGCTCGCAATCGTCAGAGGCTGAGGCCCGGTCTTCATCGGCCAAGCGTCTGTCGGGTGTCGGCGACTCACGTCGACTCGGCAACTCTCAGGGCGGAACCTTACGTTGCCGAAGTCGGTGACTCCGGGCCTACTGTAAGGAAGCTCACGCTGACTGCTACCTGCGGGGGTCCAGTCCGGGGAAAAAGTCTCTTTTGTCCCGGTCTTGCCCACCGCTTGATGCAAACTTTATCAACAGAACTACGACGTTGTGTAGGCGGGCCTCAGCTTAACCGATTACGACAGCTTGTCGTACTACCGGTTGTCGGTGTGGTCGGCGGCGGGAACACTGTCAACGTAGGCGACTTTGGTCTTGACGACCCCGAATACCTCGGCCCCGAGCACGACCACCAGCGCCCCCAGGATCGTCAGCCCCAACGAGTACCGGTTGTAGAACTCGGCATCCTTGAGCGCGACCAGCACGATCAGCGCGATGACCATCTTGACCAGCCAGCCACCGAGCAACAGCGCCCCGACGGCCGAGGCCGGAAAACGTGTGGTGAGAGCAACCGACAGCGCCGTCGTGATGACGAAACCCCCGCCGATGGCCACTCCGATCAATGATCCCCACAGGCCGGGCGTGCCGGCCGCAGCCACCGAGATCCCGACGCTCACCACCGTCAGCACCACCAGGCCGATCAGTCCGTATCGGACGGCGGCGCGAAGCGGCGCGAATTGATCGGGCATGGACTGCGGAGTGAAGGTCACAGTTGTCGAGAGTAGCCGGGGCACGACGGGAAACAGAGGACGGGATCAGCTGCCTCGTCGTGCGCTTCGACGCACCGGTCCACGCGATCGATCCACCCGCAAGGTAGGGACAGCAGTGACCACCAGCGCGAACACCAGACCGGCGGCGACCAGAAGCACCACGATCCGCCGATCGAGCAGGGATGATCCGACCGCCCCGAAGGCGAGCACACCGACCCACAGGTAGATCACCAGCACCACCCGTCGATGCGAGTGACCGATTTGCAGAAGTCGATGATGCAAATGCATCTTGTCCGGACTGAACGGGCTTCGTCCGGCCCGGGTGCGACGGATGACGGCCAACAGCAGATCGAGTATCGGGATGAGCATCACGGCACCGACCAACAGAAGTGGCGACAACAGGCCCAGCAGATCGCGCGGACCGTAAGCCGTCAACGGGATCCGCCCCGAGGCACTCGTCGAGATCGTGGCCAGCGTCAGCCCGATGAGCATGGAGCCCGAATCACCCATGAAGATGCGCGCGGGCTGGAAGTTGTGCGGCAGAAATCCCAGGCATGCACCGGCCAGCGCGGCGGCGATCAGCGCCGGCGGGTAGACGCCCACATCGCCGCCCTGCTCTTGCAACAGCCCCACCGAGAAAATGCAGATCGCCACAGAGGAAATGAGCCCGAGACCGGCGGCCAACCCATCGAGACCGTCGACGAAATTCATGGCGTTGACGATCACGACGGTGATCAGAACCGTCACGAGTCCGGCTTGCAGTTGATCGAGAACCAGAGTGCTGCCCGGCTGACCGGGTTCGCCTCCCCAGGGCTGATACAGCACGACCCAGCTGACACCCATGATCACCAGCACGCCTGCTGCCGTCACCTGCCCGACGAACTTGGTCAGGGCATCCAGGCCCCAGCGGTCGTCGATGACACCCACCAGCACGATCACGAACCCGGCAACAAGCGCGGCCGGTATGTCGCGGTTGTAGGCCACGTCGAAACCCCGGGCCAGGGCCGGCAGCTGCGACGCGAACAGCAGGGCGGCGAGCATGCCCACGTAGATGCCCACTCCCCCGAGCCTCGGGGTGGCCTGCACGTGGACGTCACGATCGCGGGGAATGGCAACCGCACCGAACTTGATCGCCGCCACTCGTACTCCACCGGTGGCGAAGAACGTGACGACGGCAGCAGTGAGAAAGACCAGCAGTAGCTCCCGAATGGGAACGCCTGCCCCCAGATTCGACTGAGCCAGCAACTCGACGCTCATGCGGCACGGACGGGCATGTCAGGACGCTCCCGGGACCAGGCTTTCGGCGGTGACACCGAGAACCTCGGCAATCTTCTCGGTGGGAATGGCACCGACCCGCAGAATTCGTGCGCGGTCGCTCGTCAGATCCACGATGGTCGACGCCACCGCGTGATCTGCCGGTCCCCCGTCGAGATAGACCGCCGCCGACCCACCCAGCTGCTCCCGTGCCTCTGTCACCGTGGTGGCAGGCGGGCTTCCCGAGATGTTGGCGCTGGACACCGCGAGCGGACCGACCTCGCGCAGCAATTCGAGCGCGACCGGATGCAGCGGCATACGCAACATGACCGTGCCCTGGGCATCGCCCAGATCCCACGCCAGCGACGGTGCCTGCTGAACGACGATGCTCAACGCGCCGGGCCAGAACGCGCGAATCAAATCTCGGGTGCGCGGCCGAACACTCTGGACCAACCCGTCGATGGTGTTCCACGAGCCGACGAGCACGGGCACGGGCATATCGCGTCCCCTGCCCTTGGCGCGCAGCAGATCTGTGACTGCGCTGCCGTCGAACGCATCGGCGGCGATGCCGTACAGGGTGTCGGTGGGCATCACCACGAGTCGGCCGGACTTGAGGGCACCGCGGGCCGCGGTCAATCCCGCAGCGCGCGCATCGGCTTCACTGCAGTCGTAAACGGTACTCACGGTGCCCATCCTTCCACTTGCGGTAACGAAGTGATGTCAGGTGCCGCTCCCGCCGTCAGGCAGAGGCAGGGTGCGCCCGTGTGGCGACGACGAACCTGGGTCTTCCTGCCAGGTCCGGATGCACGGTGACCTCGGTGAACACCCGTCTCCGGGACAGCAGAGCCGCCACCTTGTCGCCGTTGGAGTCGTCGTGCTCGATCGCGACGCCGCCGCCGACTCGAAGCCAACGGGCGATGTTGCCGACCATCGGCTCGATCACCGACAGTCCGTCGGCACCGCCGAAAAGAGCCATGTGCGGATCGTGATCGATCACTTCGGGATCGAGTTGTGCGCCTTCCGGGACGTAGGGCGGATTCGCGACGATCATGTCGACCGCACCGTCGAGTTCGATCAACACATCGCGTGCCGTGACGTCGCCGTGGTGCAGGGTGATCGGGGTATCACCTTCACCGCTGCGCAGATCGGCATTACGCCTCGCCCACGCCAAGGCCGACGGATCCAGCTCGACGGCATGCACGACGGCGTCCGGGCGAGCATTGGCGATCGCCAGCGCCAGCGCACCCGAACCCGTGCAGAGGTCGAGAATCACAGGCGGATGGTGGTCCACATTTTCGAGGAACGCGAGAGCCCAAGCCAACAGCAGCTCGGTCTCCGGACGCGGCACGAAGACACCCGGGCCCACTTCCACGTCGATGTTGCCCAGCGAGGTCTTACCCGTGATGTATTGCAGCGGAATACGTTTCGCGCGCTGCTCGATGGTCCGGAAGTACGCCTCGACGAGCTCGGGTTCGACGAGGGGAACAAGACCGAGACGGCCACGTTCCACACCGACGAGGTGCGCGGCAAGAAGTTCTGCATCGACCCGTGGACTCGGCACACCGGCCGCCTCCAGCATCGATGTTGCTTCGAGGATGGCTAGGCGTAGCGGCTTGCGGCTCACCCGTTCAGACTGCCACGAGGCTCCGACCACTCACTCACACGCGTCCCAGTAACTCCGACTTCTTGGAGAAGAACTCGTCGTCGGTGAGGAAGCCCTTCGCGTGCAATCCGGCGAGAGCCTCGATTGCAGCGGTGATCTCGGAGATGTCGACGCCGACCTGGTTACCCCCGGACCCGGACTGGTTCGAGGCCTGCGGAGCCGAAGACTGCTGGGACGAAGACTGCTGTGACGAGGACTGTTGCGGGTAGGCCTGCGGTGCGGACTGGTTCTGCGAGTTCGTTCCGCTCGATTGCTGGTCCACTCGAGGCAGACTTCCTGCACTGAACGTGCCGTACTGGCTGGTGAATTCCAGCGACCCCGGTCCACCGCCCTGCTGTTGCTGCACTCCCCCGATGGAGTGGTCCAGCGTGTCGTACACGGCCAGTTCCCCGCCCACGAGCACCGCGAGACGTCGGGAGCCAGGAAACACCGCGTACTGCGACCCGTTCTGGCCGCCGCTCGAACTCGGTGAACCCAGATCCGATGGCCACCACGAACCGGACCCGAACGAGTTACCACCGAACGAACCACCCGCGGCCTCTCGCGGCGGATACACCTGATGCTGCGACAACACCGCAGACAGATCACGACACAGGCCGTCGACCCGGCTCTTGAGCCCGTGATCGAACATGTTGCCCACCATGGTCATTCCGCCGCGCATCCACTGTCCGCTGCCACCGAGCTCGGGAATGTTGAATTGCGCCATGGAGCCGCGGCCGTTGTTGACGGCGTCGAGCATGGTGCGGACCGCGTCGGTCGAGATGCCGTAGCGAGACGACAGTTCGGTGACGGCGTTCTCGCCTGCGGGTGTCAAGGCCTGGTTCATTCTGCTGTGCCTCTCGGGGCTCTCGTGCGGGGTCGAACCTGGAAGCAAGGGTATCGCACCGAGCGATGGACCGGCCGATCGAAATCCGAAAGGCTTTGCGCCCCAACTACTCTGCTTGCATACGAGCGTCGCGGTCCGCCTTGGCCAGCGCGTCGAGTAACGCATCCATCTCGCCGTCGAGCAGGGCGTCGAGGTTGTGCGCCTTGAAGCCGATGCGGTGATCGGTGATGCGGTTCTCGGGGTAGTTGTAGGTTCTGATCCGCTCCGAGCGGTCGACGGTACGAACCTGGCTGGCTCGTCCGGCCGAGGCCTCTTCGTTGGCTGCTTCCTCTGCGGCCGCCTGGAGGCGAGCTGCGAGAACCTGCATGGCACGTGCCTTGTTCTGCAGCTGCGAACGTTCGTTCTGGCAGGTCACCACGATGCCGGTCGGAAGGTGCGTGAGCCGAACCGCGGAGTCGGTGGTGTTGACGCCCTGGCCGCCCTTGCCGGACGAGCGGTAGACGTCGATACGCAGATCGGTTTCGTCGATCTGGACTTCTTCGACCTCGTCGGGTTCGGGATAGACCAGGATCCCGGCCGCGGAAGTATGCACGCGTCCCTGAGATTCGGTGACCGGCACTCGCTGCACCCGGTGCACGCCACCCTCGAACTTCAGGCGCGCCCACACGCCGTCGAGCGGGTCCTTGGTCTTGATCGACAGGGTCGCGTCCTTGTATCCACCCAGGTCGGAAACGTTCGCGTCGAGTACCTCCACCCGCCAGCCACGGCGTTCTGCGTAGCGCACGTACATCCGCGCGAGATCGGCTGCGAAGAGCGCCGATTCCTCGCCGCCCTCACCCGACTTGACCTCCATCACGATGTCGTCGCCGTCGTGGGGGTCGCGTGGCGCGAGCAGGTCGGTGAGGGTCTGCTCCAGGTGCAGCACTGTCGCCTCGAGCTCGGGGATCTCTGCTGCGAACGAAGAATCGTCGGCTGCGAGCTCACGTGCGGCTTCGAGGTCGTCCTGAGCGGCGGTCAACTTGGTGTGCGCAGACATGATCGGTGCCAGTTCGGCGAACCTCTTACCTGCTCTGCGTGCCGCGGACGGGTCATTGTGCAGCGCTGGGTCGGCGAGTTGCTGCTCGAGCCCGGAGTGTTCGGCAAGGATGTCGTCGATGGCCGAAGGCTTCACTGTTCTCGCCATGGGAATGACTCACTCTCGAACGCGGGTGCAACTGGGTGTGGACACAAAAAAGCCGACGCCCGTCCTGTGAATCACAGGACGGGCGTCGGCGGAACAGCTAGCTGTCTGCGTCGGCCTTCTTGCCGGCGCGCTTGCCGTAGCGAGCCTCGAAGCGTGCGACGCGGCCGCCGGTGTCGAGAATCTTCTGCTTGCCGGTGTAGAAGGGGTGGCACTGCGAGCAGACCTCGACGCTGATGCGCTCTTTGTCGGTGGTGCTTCGGGTCTCGAAAGTATTTCCGCAACCACAGACGACTGTCGTCAGTGTGTAGTCGGGGTGAATTCCTGCCTTCATGGTGTCCTTACCGTTCTTTGTAATGGTCGCCGGGTCGCCTTCGCCGATCGAAGACGTGAACCGGAACCGGACTCGGCCGTTGATTATGCCAGAGCGGGCATCCGCCCTGCTAATCGTCGGTACTTCTGTGCCGACAGATGCTTACAACGCACGCACCTGCCGGCTTGTTCCCCGGGTGAAAGATCCGGGGAACAACCGATCAGTCGTTGTTGCCGCCGGGTGCCGTCTTCGAGACTTCCATCAGGAACTCGAGGTTGTTCTTGCTCTTCTTCAGTCGATCGACCAGCAGGTCGATGGCCTGGTGGGAGTCGAGTCCGGACAACACGCGTCGCAACTTGTGCACCACTGCCGCCTCGTCCGGAGCAAGAAGCAGTTCGTCGTGGCGGGTGCTGGACGGGTTGATGTCGACGGCCGGGAACACGCGCCGCTCCGCGATCTTTCGATCGAGTTTGAGCTCGGCGTTACCGGTGCCCTTGAACTCCTCGAAGATCACGGTGTCGCCGGTGGATCCGGTCTCGACCATGGCCGTGGCGATGATCGTCAGCGATCCACCGTGCTCGATGTTTCGAGCCGCACCGAGGAACCGCTTCGGCGGATACAGCGCGGTCGAGTCGACACCACCGGACAGGATGCGTCCCGAAGCCGGCGAGCTGTTGTTGTACGCACGTCCCAGACGGGTGATCGAGTCGAGCAGAACCACCACGTCCTGTCCGGCTTCGACCAGGCGCTTGGCCCGTTCGATCGCCAACTCGGCAACGGCGGTGTGATCGCCCGGAGGCCGGTCGAACGTCGATGCGATGACCTCGCCCTTGACGCTGCGCTGCATGTCCGTCACTTCTTCGGGACGCTCGTCGACGAGGATGACCATCAGATAGCACTCGGGATTGTTGATGGCGATCGCGTTGGCAATAGCCTGCAGAACGCTGGTCTTACCTGCCTTCGGCGGGCTGACGATGAGCGCACGCTGGCCCTTGCCGATCGGCATCACCAGGTCGATGATGCGCGTGGTGAGGATGTTCTGCTGAGTCTCGAGACGCAGACGCTGGTTGGGGTACAGCGGGGTGAGTTTGCCGAATTCCGGACGCTTGCGGGCAGCCTCGACCTCTCCCCCGTTGACGGTGTCCAATCGCACGAGCGGGTTGAACTTCTGCCGCTGGCTCGACTGCTCGCCTTCGCGTGCCACTCGAACTGCGCCGGTGACGGCATCGCCGCGACGAAGACCGTTCTTGCGGACGAGGTTCATCGACACGTAGACGTCGTTCGGTCCGGCCAGGTAGCCCGAGGTGCGGACGAACGCGTAGTTGTCGAGAACGTCGAGGATGCCGGCTACCGGCTGAAGAACATCGTCCTCACGAATCTCGGTGTCGCGCTCGCGTCCGCCGCCGCCGCCGTCGTTGCCCTCGCCACGATCGCGTCCACGACGCCGCTCACGGAACCGACGACCCCGACGACCCCGGCCTTCGCCCTCGTCGTCCTGATTGTTGTCGCGGTTGTCGCGAGGACCGTTGTTTCGCTCCTCGTTGCGGCCATCGTTGCGGTTGTCGTTGCGACCATCGCCCTGATTGCGGTTACGGCCGTTGCGATCGGACTGATTGCGACCACCGTTGTCACGGTTGGAGTTGTCCCGATCACCCTGGTTGCGATCACCCTGGTTGCGGTCGTTCTGGTTGCGGTTGCCGTTGTCCCGGCTGCCGTTCTCGCGGGTGGCCGTGTCGCGGTCGCCCTGATTACGGCTTCCGTTGTCACGGGCACCGTTGTCTCGGTTGCCGTCGGCGTCACGCTGTTCCCGGTCGGATCCGTCCTGACGGTTCCGCTCGCCGCGACTGCGTCGCGGCCGCTCGGGGGCGGCGTTGTCGCCCTCGTCCTGCTTTTCGCTCGACGCGGTGTCCGCGGAGGGAGCAGTTGCTGCGGTCTCGGATCCAGCCGAGTTGTCGCTGTCGTCGAGCGGGAGCTGATCGGGTGCACCCGCGCGGCGACCTGCTGCTCGACGGCCACGCGCGCGACGACCGGTTTCGGGAGCCGAGTCTGCCGCGTCGACCGACTGCGTCGCCGAGGCGTCGGCAGTCGACACCTCGGGTGCCGGTGCTGCCTCTGCTGCAGGTCGATCTTCGACGGCGGGTGTCGACGCAGCGGCGCGGCGCGTCTTGGGTGCGTCGGACTTGGGTGCGTCGGACTTGGCCGACTTCGCCGACGCAGCACCCGATTGACGCTCGGAAATGGCTGCGATCAGGTCGCCCTTGCGCATGCCGGAGATGCTCTTGATGCCGAGTTCGCCAGCGAGGCTGCGTAGCTCGGTGAGAACCATTCCGGACAGGCCTGCACGTCGGCGTGACGTTTCGGGCGCAGAGATAAGTTCCGTATCGGTCACGGAGGTCCTTTCCTTCCCTCGCTCGCTCGATGCGCAGCCGAGGGTTCGTTCCGCAGTTCGACGTTCTGCCGAACTCGGATATTGCCGTTCATGTTCGACGCACTCCGTCGACGACACCATCGATCCGAGACCGCAGAGAACTACGGGAAGGATCGAGTCAGGAGCGTCACATCACTCGGACGTTTGAATCCCCCGAATACAGCGACCTGATTGCCCTGACGAAACCGGCGTCTGAAGCGCACGATGTACGGACAGGGTTCACCATAGCGCCGTTGTCCCCACTCGGCAAGAACCCTACCCGGCGTTTGTCACGCGACGGTCACTCCGTCGGCTACCTCCAGGTCGAGTACCTGCCACCCCTCGGCGATCGCGGCGTCGCGCAGATCCGTCGGAAACTCTTCGGTGCACAACGCCATGACGGTCGGTCCGGCCCCGGAGACCACGGCCGCGATCGATCGGGCGCGCAGAGTCGCGATCCAGCGCGTGGTGTCGGGCAGCGCTTGGGCCCGCTGTCCTTGATGAAGCAGATCTTCCGTCGCCGACATCAGCAGATCCGGACGCTGAGTCAGCGCCACCACCACGAGAGCACTCCGACTCACATTGAAGGCCGCATCACGATGGGGCACCAACTCGGGCAACAGACCCCGCGTGTGCGAGGTCGACGAGCGCTCCGCCGGCACGAGCACGACGACCCTGATGGTCGGATGCACATCGAGCCTCACGGCCGCGTACTTCCGCGCCGTCACACTGGCATTGGGCGGTTCGCTCCACGACACGACGGCTCCGCCGAGGCAGCTCGCCGACGCGTTGTCGGGATGCCCCTCGAATTCCGACGACAACTGAACGAGCTGGCTCTCCGACAATGCGCTGGACGGATCGACTTTCGCAGCGAGCGCGTTGGCCGCTGCGAGGCCCCCGACCACAGCCGACGCCGACGAACCGAGACCTCTAGAATGAGGAATTGCGTTGCGGCAGTGGACATCCAGACCGTCGGCCCACACTCCGGCAGCTTCGAGCCCTCGCTCGATGGCGCGAACCACCAGATGCGTCGGACCCCACGGGACATCCGCCGAGCCCTCGCCGTCGACATGAATCCTCAGCCCCGACGCGGTGGTCGTGACCTCGATTTCATCGTAGAGCCCCAGAGCGATTCCGAGACTGTCGAATCCGGGTCCGATGTTGGCACTGGACGCCGGAACGCGCGCGGTCACCGTGAGCCCGATCGGAAGTGTCGTCGTCATAGCCGGAGATTCCGTCAACTCAGGCCAGCTCGAGCGCAGCCGCGACAGCGACGGGATCGACCGAAATCGGTTCTACGACAGGCATACCCGACAACGCGGTGTCGGGATCCTTGAGACCGTTACCGGTCACCGTGCAGACGACGGTCAGGCCCGGCTCCAGCCAGCCTTCCTTTCGAGCCGCCAACAGTCCGGCGACGCTGGCCGCGGAGGCCGGTTCGACGAACACGCCCTCTGTCTTCGCGATCAAGCGGTATGCCTCGAGGATCTCCTCGTCGGTCGCTGCGCGGAATGCTCCGTTCGATTCCTCCTTGGCATTGACGGCACCGTTCCAGGATGCGGGTGAGCCGATCCGGATTGCGGTGGCGATCGTTTCCGGGTCCTTCACCGGCGCACCGTGAACCAGCGGAGCGGCTCCCGCGGCCTGGACTCCGAGCATCCGCGGCTTACGCGTGGTGAGTCCGTCACGGAAGTACTCCGAGTAGCCGCGCCAGTACGCGGTGATGTTGCCTGCGTTGCCGACCGGCAGAGCATGGATGTCCGGCGCGTCGCCGAGGGCGTCGCAGATCTCGAAGGCCGCGGTCTTCTGGCCTTCGATGCGGACGGGATTGACGGAATTGACCAGACCGATGGTCGGGAACTCGGCCGTGGTCTTGCGGGCCAGTTCGAGGCAATCGTCGAAGTTGCCCTGCACCTGAATGATCTTGGCACCGTGCATGACTGCCTGCGCGAGCTTGCCCATGGCGATCTTGCCCTGCGGAACCAGTACGGCACAGCTCATTCCGGCCTTTGCCGCATAGGCCGCAGCAGAAGCAGAGGTGTTGCCGGTCGAGGCGCAGAGCACGGCCTCTTGGCCGCGGGCGAGCGCGTCGGTGACGGCCATGGTCATTCCGCGGTCTTTGAAGGAGCCGGTGGGATTGAGCCCTTCGACCTTGAGATGCACCGTGCAGCCAGTCAATTCGGACAGATGTCCGGCGGGCAGCAGCGGAGTTCCGCCCTCGCGCAACGTGACGGTCTTCCAGTCCGGTCCGATCGCCAGACGCGAGCGGTATGCCTCGATCAGACCGGGCCAGGGGGTGTGGACGCTCATACGGTGGTGCCTTCCAATCGGAGAACGCTTGCGACGTGGATGACCACATCGAGCTGCTCGAGCGATGCAACGGTTTCGGACAATGCGGAGTCGGCCGCGAGGTGGGTGACGACGACGAGCCTGGCTCCGTCACCCGAGCCCTGCTGACGCACGGTGGAGATGCTGACGTCCCGCTTGGAGAACTCGGCCGCCACGGTGGCCAGGACGCCGGGCTTGTCCGCGACCTGCATGCTGACGTAGTAACGAGTGAGGATGTCACCCATCGGGGCCACCTTGAGCTTGGCGTACTTGGATTCGAGTGGGCCCCGCCCCCCGTAGAACTTGTTGCGCGCGGCCATCACCAGATCGCCCAGCACTGCGGACGCAGTCGGTGCACCGCCTGCGCCCTGCCCGTAGAACATCAGGCGGCCGGCAGCCTCGGCTTCGACGACCACGGCGTTGAACGCACCGTTGACCGATGCCAACGGGTGGTTCAGCGGAACGAGCGCGGGGTAGACCCGAGCGGAGATTCGCTCCTTGCCCTTGGGCGTGACGATCCGCTCGCAGATGGCCAGCAGCTTGATGGTGCAGTCCAGGGATTTCGCGGTTTCGAGATCGTCCGAGGTGATCTTGCTGATGCCCTCGCGGTAAACGTCACCGGCCGTGACCCGGGTGTGGAATGCGATGGACGCCAGGATCGCGGCCTTCGAGGCCGCGTCGTAGCCCTCGACGTCGGCGGTCGGGTCGGCTTCGGCGTAGCCCAAACGCCCTGCCTCGGCAAGGGTTTCGGCGTAGTCCGCTCCCGTCTCGTCCATAGCGGAGAGAATGAAGTTGGTCGTGCCGTTGACGATGCCGGCAACCTTGTTCACGCGGTCGCCCGCAAGGGACTGCATCAGAGGACGAACCACCGGGATGGCTCCGGCCACGGCCGCCTCGAAATACAGGTCGGCACGCGACTTCTCGGCAGCGTCCGCGAGTTCGCCGGTGTACTCGGCCAGGAGGGCCTTGTTCGCAGTGATGACGGACTTGCCCTTCTCGAGGGCAGAGAGCACGAGTTTGCGGGGAATGTCGATGCCGCCGAGCACCTCGACGACGATGTCGACATCGTCGCGGCCGACCAGCTCCGCCGGATCGTCGGTGAGCAGCTCGGTGGGCACTCCACGATCGCCGTCGACCCGACGCACCGCGATGCCCCGAATCTCCAGCGGCGCACCGATTCTCGCTTCGAAGTCCTCGGCATTCTCGGTGAGGATCCGAACGACCTCGCTGCCGACGTTTCCGAGTCCGAGTACGGCGACGCCTATCGGCTTCGATGTCATGGCTGAACCTCCAAGCTGAGCAGATCTTCGATGGTTTCCCGCCGTAGGACCAGGCGCGCTCGCCCGTCCTTGACTGCGACCACTGCGGGCCGCGTCAGCAGGTTGTAGCGACTGGACATGGAGTAGCAGTAGGCACCGGTGGCCGCTACCGCGAGCAGGTCGCCGGGCCCGACGTCCGCCGGCATCCATGTGTTCTTGATGACGATGTCGCCGCTCTCGCAATGCTTTCCGACCACTCGCGCCAGAACGGCTGGAGCCTCGCTGGTTCGCGAGACCAATCGGCAGTCGTACTCCGCCTGATACAGCGAGGTGCGAATGTTGTCGCTCATTCCGCCGTCGACGCTGATGTAGCGTCTGCGCGTCGCCTTGTCGACGGTGACATCCTTGATGGTGCCCACCTCGTACAGCGTGACGGTGCCCGGTCCGGCGATGGCACGGCCGGGTTCGACGGCGATCGTCGGAACCGGCAATCCCACCGCGGCGGACTCCGTCTCCACGATGGCGGTCAACTTCGCTGCGAGCTGCTCCACCGGCGGCGGGTCGTCACTGGCGACGTACGAAATGCCCATGCCGCCACCGAGATCCAGAGTCGAGATCTGTGCGGTTTTGTCGACACCGAATTCCGAGACGATGTCTCGGAGCAGACCGATGACCTTGTGCGCCGCGAGCTCGAAACCGTCGACCTCGAAGATCTGCGATCCGATGTGACTGTGCAGTCCCACGAGGCGAAGGTTGTCGGCAGCGAACACGCGGCGGACCGCGTCGAGTGCCGAACCGTCGGCGAGCGAGAAGCCGAACTTCTGGTCCTCGTGCGCCGTGGCGATGAACTCGTGCGTATGCGCTTCCACGCCGACGGTGATGCGGATCAGAACGTCCTGGACCACACCGGCCGCGCCGGCAACGGCGTCGAGACGGTCGATCTCGATGTTGGAGTCGAGAACCACGTGCTCGACGCCCGCGCGCACGCCGGCCTCGAGCTCGGCGACCGATTTGTTGTTGCCGTGCATGGCAATTCGGTTCGCCGGAAAACCTGCGGCAAGCGCGATAGCCAACTCCCCGCCGGAACAGATGTCGAGCGACAGCCCTTCGTCGGCGACCCACCGCGCGATCTCGCCGCAGAGAAATGCCTTGGAGGCGTAGTGCACTCGCTCGGGCGCTCCGAACGCGGCTGCCATTTCGCGGCAACGCGAACGGAAGTCGTCCTCGTCGATGACGAACAGTGGCGTCCCGTACTGCTCCGCGAGTTCGGTGACCGATACTCCGGCGAGACGAACCGTTCCGTCGTCACCGCGCTCGGCATTACGGGGCCACACCTGATCGGGCAGCGTGGTCATCTCGGACGCGTCTACCGGGCGATGGGATGTCGACTGTTTCGCGGGTGCATCGGCATGCTTGGGCCCGGCCGGATGTGCGCTCACATGCGCTCCGGTGCGCTGACCCCGAGCAGTTCGAGGCCGTTGGCCAGGACCTGCCGGGTCGCGTTCCCCAACGCCAGTCGTGCGGTGTTCACAGGTCCGGGCTCCTCGTCTCCTTGTGGAAGTACTCGACACGCACCGTAGAAACGGTGATAAGCACCCGCCAACTCTTCGAGGTAGCGGGCAATCCGGTGTGGCTCACGCAGTTCGGCGGCGCTGGCCACCACTCGGGGGTACTCGCCGATAGTCCTGATCAGCTCGCCTTCCTGCTCGTGGGTGAGCAGGCTCAGATCCGGTTGGTCCGCAACGATTCCCAGTTCGGCGGCATTTCGCGCGAGCGAGGCCAGCCGGGCATGGGCGTACTGGACGTAGTACACCGGGTTCTCGTTGCTGGCGCTCGCCCACAGGGCCAGATCGATGTCGATGCTGGAGTCGACGGACGACCGAATCATCACGTACCGGGAGGCGTCGACGCCGATGGCGTCGACCAGGTCGTCGAGCGTGATGACGGTGCCGGCTCGCTTGCTCATCTTCACGGCAACGCCGTCGCGAACGAGGTTGACCATCTGTCCGATGAGGACCTCGACGGTCGCGGGGTCGTCTCCGAACGCCGCCGCGGCGGCCTTGAGCCGTCCGATGTATCCGTGGTGGTCTGCTCCGAGCATGTAGATGCACAGGTCGAAGCCGCGCTGCCGCTTGTTCTGGAAGTAGGCGATGTCGCCGGCGATGTAGGCAGCGTTGCCGTCGCTCTTGATGACGACGCGATCCTTGTCGTCACCGAAGTCGGTGGACCGGAGCCACCAGGCCCCGTCCTCCTCGTAGAGGCTCCCCGAAGTCTTGAGGTACTCGACCGACTTGTCGACGGCTCCGGACTCGAACAGCGAGTTCTCGTGGAAGTAGACGTCGAAATCGACACCGAACTCGTGCAGGTTCGCCTTGATCCGATCGAACATCAACTCGGTGCCGATGGACCGGAACGCCTCTTCCTGCGCCTCGGTGTCCAGCGCGAGCGCATCGGGTCGCTCGGCGAGCACGTGCGCTGCGATCTCGGCGATGTATTCGCCCGCGTAGCCGTTGTCGGGTGCAGGCTCACCCTTCGCAGCGGCGATGAGCGAGTGCGTGAAGCGCGCGATCTGAGCGCCGTGGTCGTTGAAGAAGTACTCGCGGGTGACCTCCGCGCCGTGGGCGGTCAAGATCCGACCGAGCGCGTCGCCGACGGCGGCCCACCGGGTTCCACCGAGGTGCACCGGACCTGTCGGGTTGGCCGAGACGAACTCGAGGTTGACCTTCTTGCCTGCCATCGACGATCCGTTGCCGAACGACGCGCCTGCCGCGAGTACCCGGGCAACGATCTCGCCCTGCGCGGCGGCGGCCAGCCTGATGTTCAGGAATCCGGGGCCTGCAACGTCGGCGCTGTCGATCGCGGCCTCGGCCGCGAGAGCTTCGGCGAGCCAGCCGGCGAAGTCGCGTGGATTGGCACCGGCCTTCTTCGCGACCTGCAGAGCCACGTTGGTCGCGTAGTCGCCGTGCTCGGGGTTACGGGGACGCTCGACGGTCAGCTTCGCAGGTAGAACGGATGCGTCCAGGCCGCGGTCGGCGAGCACCTTCGCGGCGGTCGCGTGGAGCAGTTCGGCAAGATCGGCAGGAGTCACAGGTAGCTATCCTATTGGCTGGTGTGCGGCGTACTCGCATCCACTGCCCGTCCGATCGCGGGCCCACCCGGCCGAAGCGCTCGTTGCAGGCCCTGAGCACGCTCTCAGGCAGAGAACGTACAGTAAGGGCGCTCTGCGCGGACGGTCCTTGGTCACCGCCGTCACCAGCAGATACGCACGACCAGCGACACCGACCACCACCTTCCCTCGACTGAGAGAGCAACTACAGCGATGCCAACGGGTCCCGACAAAGGCAGTCAGAACAAGTCGGCTGCGAAGGCAGACAAAGCCATCAACGCAGCCAACAAGAAGTCAGCTCGCAAGAAGAAGGGCGGCGTGCCTGCTGCCAAGGGCAGGCAGATTCCCTGGCTGACGGTTGCCGGTGTCGTAGTGGTTGTCGGCCTCGTCGCAGGACTGGGAATCAATCTGTATCCGAAGTACCAGGATCGAGCCGAAGCGCAGAAGTTTGCGCCCAGCGAGTCCAACCAGGATCCGTCGACGGGCATCGAGGGCGTGACGGTCCAGGAATATCCCGCAGCTCTGCACGTCGCGCGCACGCAGCGGGTCGCCTACGACCAGTCGCCGCCGTTCGGCGGGCCGCACGACGCCGTATGGGCCACCTGCACGGGAATCGTCTATCCCGAGGCCATTCGCACCGAGAATGCCGTGCACTCCCTCGAACACGGAGCCGTCTGGGTCACCTACAACCCCGACGACCTGAACGAAGACCAGGTCCAGTCGCTGGCCGATCGCGTCGACGGTGAAACCCAGATGATGATGTCGCCCTACCCCGGTCTGGACACCCCTGTTTCGCTGCAGTCCTGGGGCCACCAGCTCAAGCTGGACAGCGTGGACGACGCACGCATCGGCCAGTTCATCTCTGCGCTGCGCCTGAACCGCTTCGCCTACCCGGAGGTCGGTGCCAGCTGCGCATCGGTGCCCACCACCTCGGGCGACGGCAGCGACGGCTTCGATCCGGACAACCCGCCACTGTTCGACGCCTCGGCACCCGGAGCGGACGCCGTTCCGATGGACGGTGCAGGTATCACCCCCGACACCAGTGAGACCAGTGGGACCGGCGGACTGCCCGGTGGAGCGCAGCTACCCAGCGAACTTCAGGTTCCCGCGAGCTGATGACCGAATCGACAGTCGACTCGACCACCGGCCCATCCGCGACCAAGCCGAGCCAGCGCACTGCGCTGGTTGTCTTGGCGCTGATCGCCGTTCTCGCGATCGGTTTCGCGCTGGGCTTTCTGGTGCAGAGTCCGTTCCGTGACGGTGACAACTCGCCTGCCGCGGACTCGGTCGATGTCGGTTTCGCACAGGACATGACCGTGCACCACAACCAGGCAATCGAGATGGCCGCGGTGGCATTGACCAATGCTCCCGATCAGGCCGTCAAGAACCTGGCGTTCGACATGCTCACCTCGCAGCAGAATCAGGTCGGCCAGATGCAGGGCTGGTTGGCTCTGTGGGACCGCGCACCGATATCGACCGACGGCTACATGACCTGGATGACGGCCGACGACTCCGACGGCCACTCCATGGGCGGGATGTCGATGGAACCGGGGTCCTCCGATCCCACCAAGGCAATGCCCGGCATGGCCAGTTCCGCGGAGCTCGCAGCGCTTCGGCAGGCAACGGGCACGGACGTCGATGTGATGTTTCTTCAGCTCATGCTGCGCCACCACGAGGGCGGTCTGGCCATGATGGAGTACGCCCAGACTCACGCGCAGTCGCCTGCCGTGATCAACCTGGCGAAATCCATGGTGGCTACCCAGACCAGCGAATCGACGTTGATGAAGCAGATGCTTGCCGCGAAGGGTGCGCAGCCGCTGCCCGAGGGGTGATTTCGGCTCCGGTCACGTATGCGCTAGTCTTTCGTACAGCCCAACAGGCACGCCGGCTGAAGCCGGTGCGCCCCCGTAGCTCAGGGGATAGAGCGTTCGCCTCCGGAGCGAAAGGCCGCAGGTTCGAATCCTGCCGGGGGCACACATCTTTCACGCATGTCACCGCAGCCCTGTGACTGCTCGAACGAGACGGTGGACTTCGATGTCCGAGGATCTCCCCCACATCGACACGGTCGTCGACGACCTGTACTCGCTGGCTCCTGCCGAATTCGTGTCGCACCGTTCGGCGTACGTCGCCCGGTTCAAGAAGGCCGGAGACAAGTCCGGCGCCACTCGCATCGGCGGACTCCGTAAGCCCACTGTCGTGGCCTGGTTGGTGAACACACTCGCTCGTCAGGACGAATCGGCCCTCGCGGAACTGTTCGACCTCGGAGAGCAGCTCGAACGAGCTCAGCAGCGGGGCGATGGCCACCGACTGCGCGAGTTGTCCACTGCTCGAAGCACTTCGATACGCGCACTGACAGAACAAGCCATCTCTTTGGGACACGACCTCGGAGTGACCGTCGGCGACAATGCTGCTCGCGAGATCGCCAACACCCTGAACGCGGCGATGGCCGATCCCGAGATTCGCGACCGCGTGCGGGCGGGCCGAACCGTCACGGCCGAAACCTACAGCGGCTTCGGGCCGGCGCTGCTCTCTCTCGTTCCCGACCCACCCGACCCACCCGACGACGAGACCGAGGGTGTTTCGGACACTGCCGATGACGCACCCGAGCCCGATCCCGAGGACTCCTCCGAAGCCGATCAGCTGCGCGAGGCCGAACACGATCGACTGGTCGCCGAACTGGACGCTGCCGAAACCGCGTTCGATGCCGCGCGCGATGCGGCCGAAACTGCTGACTCCGATACAGAACGTGCCGCGTCCGAACGACGCAGCGCCACAAAGGAAGTCGAGAGGCTCGAAGCCGAGCTGGACGCCGCCAGAGCCGAAGCGAAGGCGGCGCGGGCAGCGGAGAGAACAAGCGTCGAGCAGGCCGAATCGACAGCGGAGGCTCTCGAGGCGGCCCGGGCACGCGTGGCCGAAGCCCGGGCGGCCCTCGAAGCACAGAGCTGACCTACCCTGACGGCATGACCACACGCTGGCAAGCCGAGAACTCAGCCGACGATTCCAAGCGGTACATCGAGCGATTCGACCGCCTGGCCGAACGCGGAGTCGATCTGCACGGTGAGGCCCGCATGGTCGACGCGTTGGTCTCCCCCGCGTCGAGCATTCTCGATGCCGGATGCGGTACCGGCCGACTCGGTGCCGAACTGGCTCGCCGCGGACACCGGGTGACCGCAGTGGATCTCGATCCGGTCCTGGCCGAGGCCGCGCGAGCGCACCCCGAACTCGACGTTCATGTCGCCGACCTGACGACGCTGGACCTGGGACGGACGTTCGACGCAGCAGTCGCGGCAGGCAACGTACTCGTCTACATGGAGCCGGGCACCGAACGGAAAGCGCTGCAACGTATCTGGGCCCACCTGACCGACGGCGGGGTGTTCGTCACGGGCTTTGCCACCGATCGCGACTACACCGTCGGCGCACTCGACGCAAACTTGGCCGCGGTCGGCTTCGTCGTCGAACATCGTTTCGCGACATGGGACCTACGGCCCTGGCGCGACGACGCGGACTGGGCTGTGACCGTGGCTCGAAAGCCAGCGCTGCTGGCCTGACACGACATCGATCGGGACCGACCGTTGCCGGCCGGTCCCGATCTTCGAGCGAGCGACGGGATTCGAACCCGTGTGAACGGCTTTGCAGACCGGTGCCTAGCCACTCGGCCACACCCGCATCACCGATGATGATGCCGTATCGGGCGACCGAAGCCTACGGTTGCGATCATCGTGATTCGAACGCCGAAGGGTTGATTCGGACACGCCGGGGAAGACTGTCGCTCATGAAGGAACACATGGCCAAGTTGCGGGAGTCGTTCTGGTTCATTCCCGCAGTCCTGGGAGTCTTTGCGCTCCTACTCGCGCAAGCACTCGTCAGCCTCGACCGCTACCTACTCGACGCCCGAGTGGATCTGACGGGTTCGCTGCTCTATCACGTCGGGGCCAGTGGCAGCCGGGATATTCTCGGCGCGATCGGCGGCTCGATGTTGGGTGTGGCCGCGACGTCGTTCTCCATCACCATCTCCGTACTCGCCACTGCCAGTTCGTCGTACGGCCCCCGCCTGGTGCGCAACTTCATGGCCGACCGGGGAAATCAGGTGGTACTCGGCATCTTCGGGGCAACGTTCCTGTACTCGCTGATGGTCCTGCGGTCGATTCGATCGATCGAATCCGATGGTTCGGTGTTCGTCCCCGACATTGCCGTCAACGTTGCCGTGGCGCTCGCGGTCGTCGACGTCGGTGTACTCGTCTACTTCATCCATCACATCGCCCAGTCCATCCAGGTTGCGACGCTGTCCGCCCGGGTCCGCGACGAGCTTTCCGAGTCCGTCGACTCGCTGTATCCACTGGAGCAACCCGACGACGCGGCGTCGGCAGACGGAATTTCCAAGCCACCCGTCTACACAACGGTTCTCGCCGAGGAATCCGGAGTGATCATCGACATCGACGAGGACGCACTGCTGGGCATCGCGGCCGACAGCAGCACCATGGTCGAGATTCATCGAGCACCCGGTGACCATGTCGTCGCCGGTGAACCGCTCGCAGACATCCTCGCCGATCGATCGGCCGACATATCCGAGGACGCGATCGGACGAGTACGAGGATCGTTCGACATCGGCACCAGCCGAACACCCCGGCACGACATAGCCTTCGCCGTCGAGCAGATGACCGAAATGGCGGTGCGCGCGCTGTCCACCGGGGTCAACGACCCGTACACGGCACGCAACGCCATCGACGATCTCTCGGTCGGACTCGTGGCGGTAGTTCAGCGCCCAGTGCCCTGCCGTGCACGGCGCGACTCCGACGGCACCGTGCGACTGATCATTCGCCGCGTGACCGTCTCGTCGCTGATCGACCACGCGCTCGATGCAGTGCGCATCTACGGGACCGGCAGTCCCATGGTGGTCCAGGCCGGAATCCGCCTCGCCGAAAGAGTCGGCCGTGCCGCGCGCTCCACCGACGATGTCGACTCCGTGTTGGCGCAACTGAGTCTGCTGGACGCAGCACTGACCGCCGACGAGACCGACAACGCGCGCACAGCCGATGCCCGCGAGCAGATTTCACGGACCCGAGCTGCGATCACCGATCGAGTGCCACTCGCCGTACTTCGCACCGTCATTCGGTAGACGCACGAACCGGACACCGTGGGAGGATGGTATGTATGCCAGCACCTTCGCCGCTTCCCCTCGACCCCATTGCAGAGGCCCACCGTCAGTGGACCAAGCACGGGTGGTCCGATGCCGCCGACGGTATGGCCGCTGTCACCTCGCTCATGCGCGCTCAGCAGATCATGCTGGCCCGGGTCGAGGAAGCGTTGAAGCCGACGGGACTGACCTTTTCACGGTACGAACTGCTGACGTTGTTGACGTTCACCAAGAACGGCGCGCTACCGATGGCGAAAGCCAGTGCTCGACTGCAGGTGCACCCCACCAGTGTGACCAATGCGGTGGACCGCCTCGAATCCGTCGGATACGTGCGCCGCATTCCCCACCCCAGCGATCGACGCACCACCTTGGTCGAAATCACCGAGCAGGGGCGCACGTTGGCGGTCGAAGCCACCGAGCGCCTGAACACGCTGGTATTCGCCAAGCCCGGGCTCGCGCGTGACAAGCTGATGGCCCTGGTTCGGATCCTTGCGGAACTGCGTTCGGATGCAGGCGATTTCGACAGTGATGACATCACCACATCGTTTCGACAATGATCGTGACTCGTCACAAGTAAATGGAACACCCGTACCGTTCGTGGTGAAATGGCACTGCGCGCAGGGCGAGGCGGATCTGTCGAAGGGCGGGGCGGGTGCTGGTGTTGGGGGTCGGAGCGGGTGCACACGGTGCACGTGCAATTCTGACGTATCTGGACAGTCCACATCGCACACCGATCGTGTCGAGAACGGTGCGCCGCGCGCCCGGCCAGCCCTTGGCCACGACGATCGCCACCGGAGTCGACGCTATCCATTCCATCGCGGCGACAATGTCTCTGCCAGTGCAGTTCTCGGCCATCGCGTACCGGGTGGCCACCGATCCCGGCTCGGTCGCAACCCGCGGCACCGCCCGCACGGCGTCACTCGTACCGGAAACCGCTGCGCAAGTGCGCTATCTGCGTTTCATCGGGCTGGTACCGAACCACGGGGTCACCGCCCTGTGCGATATCGGTAGCACCGGAACCACAGTCACCGTCGTCGATCTCGCGTCGTCCCGGACCCTGATGACGCGGCGTACCGCCACGTTCTGCGGAGACGATCTCGATCACTCGGTTCGTCGATTGCTCTCCGCCAACGGGGTTCGTGTCGGAATCGATGCCAGCCGATCCATCAAGGAGCGACTGAGCGTGGACTCTGTCGTCAGCACGGCGGATCCGTCCGGGACCGCGCGCCACGTACTGACGCGGCGCGACTTCGACGATCTGATTGCCGGCCCCGTACGGTATGCAGGCATGCTCGTCGAGCAGACGATCCAATTGTCCGGGGCCAGACCGCAGTCCATCGTCGTGGTCGGCGGCGGAGCGAACATCACCTCGATCGCGCGGTCGCTGGAACTGCAGACCGGTCTGCCCACCCTGGTGCCGTCGATGCCGGAACTGGTCTCTGCTCGCGGGGCCGCCCTCCTGTCCCCCGACAGATAGGGCGACCGAACCGGAACTACCGGTGCTGGAAGTTCGGCGTCCGCTTCTCGATGAAGGCCGACATGCCTTCCTTCTGATCCTCCGTGGCGAACGTCGAATGAAACACGCGGCGCTCGAACAGAACTCCCTCACGAAGGCTCGACTCGAACGATCGGTTCACTGCTTCCTTCGCCATCATGGCGACCGGAAGGGACATCTCGGCGATGGTCGTGGCGGTTGCGATGGCGTCCTCGAGCAGATCGGCGACCGGCACGATGCGCGAGACGAGCCCCGCGCGCTCGGCTTCCTCGACCTTCATGTTCCGGCCGGTCAGGCACATCTCCATGGCCTTGGCCTTGCCCACCGCACGCGTCAGGCGCTGCGAGCCACCGATCCCCGGAATGACACCCAACTTGATCTCGGGTTGTCCGAATACCGCGGTGTCGGAGGCGATCAGAACGTCGCACAGCATCGCGAGTTCACACCCGCCACCGAGTGCATAACCGGACACCGCCGCGATGAGGGGCGTCCGCGCTGCGGCCAGTCGATCCCACGTCGCGAAGAAGTCGTCGAGGTAGACGTCCATGTACGACTTCGGCTGCATCTCCTTGATGTCGGCGCCGGCCGCGAAGGCTCGCTCGGATCCGGTGATCAGAATGGCACCGATCCCGGAGTCTGCATCGAGTTCCTCGACCACCGAGACGACCTCACGCATCAACTGGGAGTTGAGCGCGTTCAACGCCTTCGGGCGGTTGAGCGTGATGATGCCGACGCGTCCTCGACGCTCGAGCAGGATGGTCTCGTACTCGGTCACTGGCCGGCTCCGTTCGAGCGTTCGCGGATATCGTTGATGATGCCGGAGAAGTCCACGTCGGTTCCCCCGCCGGACGTTTCCTTGAACCGCGCGTAGAGTTCGGCTGCGCGCAGGCCGAGCACTCCCTCGACCCCGTTGTCGCGCAGTGCATTCGCAGCCAGACCCAGGTCCTTGTCCATGAGCGCCGCAGCGAATCCGGGCTTGTACTCGTTGTTTGCCGGGCTCGTCGGAACAGGTCCGGGCACCGGGCAGTTGGTGGTGAGCGCCCAACATTGACCGGACGCAGTCGACGCCACGTCGAACAGTGCCTGGTTGCTCAGGCCGAGCTTCTCCCCCAGCACGAAGGCCTCGCTGATCGCGATCATCGACACTCCGAGGATCATGTTGTTGCAGATCTTGGCGGCCTGGCCGTTGCCCGCTGCGCCGCAGTGCACCACTTTACGGCCCATGACGTCGAGAACTGCTGCGGCAGAGGAGAAGTCTTCCTCCGAACCGCCCACCATGAAGGTGAGCGTTCCCGCTGCGGCTCCCCCGACTCCACCCGAGACCGGCGCGTCGAGACTGCGATGACCGGCCTCGCGCACCAGCGTGTGCGCGGCGTGGGCGTCGGCGACGTCGATGGTCGACGAATCGATGAACAACGTCCCCGGTGCCGCGGCCGGAAGCAGGTCCCCGTACAGCCCAAGCACCAGTTTTCCGTTCGGCAACATCGTGATCACGATGTCGGCTCCGGCGACGGCCGCAACCGCGGACTCCACCACTGTGACGCCGTCCTTCGTAGCCTGCTCCAGTGCCGCGGGGACAAGATCGAAGCCCTGCACCGTGTACCCGGCCGCAGCCAGATTGGCGGCCATCGGTCCACCCATGTGCCCGAGACCGATGAAGCCGATCGTTTTCTCGCTCATGACTGCTCACCTTCTGTGTGTGCTCGGGCCAGGCCGAGTTCGGAGTCCCCCAGGGGCGCGAAGTATCGGTCGATGTCCTCGGCTGTGACGTCCGCCGATGTGGCCGGCTGCCACTGCGGATTGCGATCCTTCTCGACTACCTGCGCACGGATTCCCTCCACCAGATCGTGACTGCTCAGCGACGCGACCGACACGCGGTACTCCTCGTTCAGCACGGCCTCGAGCGAGGGCAGCGTCGCAGCTCGACGCAGAGACCGCAGTGTCACCGCGAGCGATACCGGCGACTTGGACGCGATGTCTTCGCTTGCCTGCTGCGCCTCCGGTACCGGGCTGGCGGCCAGGGCGTCGACGATGCCTTGCACATCGTCGCCCGCATAGCATTGGTCGATCCAGTCCTGCTGACCGGAGATTGCGGACTCCGGCGCAGGCTCGCTGAACGTCGCAACGGCCTCGCCGACGCTGACGGTTTCGAGAGCCGCGTAGAACTTCTCCAGGTTCTCCGACGGAACGTAATGGTCGGCGAATCCAACCGCGATGGCGTCGGCCGCGTTCATTCGCGCCGTGGTGAGCGCGAAGTGGGTGCCGATCTCGCCGGGTGCGCGCGAGAGCAGGTACGTGCCACCGACATCGGGGACGAAGCCGATGCCCACCTCGGGCATCGCGATCTTGGAACGCTCGGTCACGATGCGAGTGTTCGCGTGCGCCGACAGTCCTACTCCTCCGCCCATGACGATGCCGTCCATGATCGCGACGAAGGGCTTCGGGAATCGGGCGATCGCGGCATTGAGCACGTACTCGTCGCGCCAGAAGTCCTTGCTGCCGCTACCGCCGTCTTTGGCGTCGTGGTAGATCGAGACGATGTCGCCACCGGCGCACAGCCCCCGTTCACCGGCACCGGTCAACAGGACGGTGTCGACGGCGTCGTCGGTTGCCCACTGCGCCAGCGTCGGAGCGATCTGTTGCACCATCGCGTGCGAGAGGGCGTTGATGGCTTTCGGGCGATTGAGCGTGATGCGACCGATCCCGCCGGACACCTCGAGGAGAACGTCACTCATGCCGCACCCACGATCGAACGAGCAACGACGACGCGCATGATCTCGTTGGTACCTTCCAGAATCTGGTGGACCCGAAGGTCGCGGACGATTTTCTCGACACCGTACTCGGCGAGGTAACCGTATCCGCCGAGCAGCTGCAGCGCGCCGTTGGCGACGTCGAATCCGGTATCGGTGCCGAAACGCTTGGCCATCGCGCACATTTCGACCTTGTCGGCTGCGTCGTTCTGCACCCCGTCCGCTGCTCGCCACAACAGCGTTCTGGCGGCTTCGAGTTCGGTCTTGAAATCCGCCAACCGAAACTGCAGGGCCTGCGAGTCGAGCAACCTGGCACCGAATGCATTGCGGTCGGCGAGGTACGCCACGGCCTTGTCGAGAGCGGACTGTGCGCCGCCGATCGAGCACGCGGCGATGTTGATGCGTCCTCCGTTGAGCCCGTTCATCGCGATACGAAATCCGTCGCCCTCCCCGCCGAGCAGATTCTCGGCCGGAACGCGGGCACCTTCGAAGATCACCTGGCGGGTGGGTTGAGCGTTCCACCCCATCTTCTTCTCGTTCGCTCCGAACGACAGTCCTGCAGTGTCCTTCGGCACGATGAACGCCGAGATGCCGCGGGGACCCGGCTCTCCGGTGCGGGCCATGACGACGTACACCTCGGAAGTGCCTGCGCCGGAAATGAACTGCTTGACGCCGTCCAGCACGTACTCGTCACCGTCGCGGACGGCTTTGGTACCGAGCTTTGCCGCGTCGGATCCAGCGCCGGGTTCGGTGAGGCAGTAGCTACCGAGTTGGTCCATCGAGCACAGTCCCGGGAGCCAGCGCTGCCGTTGCTCGTCGTTTCCGTAGGTGTCGACCATCCACGCAACCATGTTGTGGATGGAGATGTACGCCGCGATGGACGGGTCCCCGGTGGCGAGTTGCTCGAAAATTCGTACGGCGTCGACTCGGGTCAGGCCCGACCCACCGACGTCCTCACGAATGTAGATGCCGCCCATCCCGAGTCCGGCGGCCTTGCGCAGAACGTCCACCGGGAAATGCTTCTGCTGATCCCACTCGACGGCGTTCGGTGCGAGGAACTCGTCCGCGAAGTCGCGAGCTGTGTCGTTGATGGCACGCTCGTCCTCGTTCAACGTGAACATGGCCGATCAGTCCATGTTCGGAATGACGAAGTGATTCTGCGCAGCTGCTTCCTTGGTGCCCGACGGCCAACGCTGGGTGACGGTCTTGGTCTTGGTGTAGAAGCGGATCGAGTCCGGTCCGTGCTGGTTCAGATCGCCGAATCCCGAACGCTTCCAACCACCGAACGTGTGGTACGCGATCGGCACCGGGATCGGCACGTTGACGCCGACCATGCCGACCTGGACGCGGGAGCAGAAGTCGCGAGCGGTGTCGCCGTCGCGGGTGAAGATCGAGACGCCGTTGCCGTACTCGTGCTCGGTGGGCAGGCGCAGCGCATCCTCGTAGTCCTTCGCGCGGACGACGATCAGAACGGGTCCGAAGATCTCTTCCTTGTAGATCCGCATGTCGGTGGTCACCTTGTCGAACAGTGTTGCGCCCGCGAAGAATCCGTTCTCGTGTCCGGCCAGGCTGAAACCGCGCCCGTCCACGACCAGTTCGGCACCCTCGTCCACGCCGATCTGGGTGTAGTCGTTGACTCGCTTCAAGGCATCGCTGCCCACGAGCGGGCCGAAATCCGCGTTCTCGTCGTCGCTGCGGCCGATCTTCAGCTTCGCCACTCGCTCGGTGAGTTTGGCGACGAGCGCATCTGCGGTCTCCTCGCCGACCGGGACCGCGACGGAAATCGCCATGCAGCGCTCGCCTGCCGAACCGTACGCGGCTCCGAGCAGTGCATCGGCCACCTCGTCGAGATCGGCATCGGGCATCACCAGGGCGTGGTTCTTGGCTCCGCCGAAGCACTGTGCGCGCTTGCCCTGCTGGGCTGCGGTCTCGTAGATGTACTGGGCGATGGGGGTCGAGCCGACGAAACCGATGGCCTTGACCCGATCGTCGGTAAGCAGCACGTCGACAGCATCCTTGCCGCCGTTGACGACGTTGAACACGCCCGGCGGGAGTCCTGCCTCGAGGAACAGCTCGGCGAGCTTGAGCGGCACGGACGGGTCCCGCTCGGAGGGCTTGAGGATGAACGCGTTACCGCAGGCGATGGCCGGGCCTGCCTTCCACAGCGGAATCATCGCGGGGAAGTTGAACGGGGTGATGCCTGCGACGACGCCGAGCGGCTGACGCATCGAGTAGACGTCGATGCCGCCACCGGCCCCCTCGGTGTACTCACCCTTGAGCAGATGTGGGACGCCGACGGCGAATTCGACGACCTCGACGCCACGCTGGATGTCGCCCTTGGCATCGGCGATCGTCTTGCCGTGCTCGGAGGACAACAGACGCGCGAGCTCATCCATGTCGCGAGTGACCAATGCGAGGAATTTCATCAGCACGCGTGCGCGTCGCTGCGGGTTCCACGTTGCCCACTCACGTTGGGCCTGTTCGGCGTCGGCGATGGCAGCCTCGACCTCGGACACATCGGCGAGGGGGACACGAGCCTGCACCTCGCCGGTATTCGGATCGAAGACATCCCCGAATTTTCCGGAGGTTCCGGCTACGTGCTTGCCGCCGATGAAGTGTGTGAGTTCGCGAGCCATGGAATCAGTCCGTCCTCGAGCCTGGAAATTGAAGTACGCCCATCCTATAGTCGGATGTCCAAGTAAGTCCAGATTCCGTCACATTCGGTCGTAGAACTGCCTCAGATCAGCGCACGCTCGGCTGACCTCCGCCTCGTTGGACCCGTCGGCGCGGAAAACTCGACGCAGGATCAACGGGTCGAGGTCGTCCATCGCGGGTGCGAACGTCACCTGAGGAAGGTCGGGGAAGGACGCACGATCGGCGAACCAGTCGTCGGCATCGAACTCGTCGCCTCCGTCGCCCACGCCCTCGATCAGTTGGTCGAGATCTACTCCGCGCAGCGTCAGGATGGTGGCCGCGGACGCGTCGATGTGTTCGGCTGCGATGTACATCAGCGCCGCCGCGTGCTTGCACGGCCACCCGTCGTCGGGGCACGTGCAATCGAAATCGAGCTGGCCCTTGTCGTGTGGCAGCAACATCGAAGACAATGCCTGCGGAATGGCATTCGATGCCAGTTCGGCAAGCATCCCGGGATTCGATCGCACCCGATCGACGAGCGCGGCCACCTCTCCGGAGGTCAGCGGTTCGACGGTGACCGAGGCCGAGAACGGCTCGAGTTGGCTGCCCTGCACCTCGCCGTAGATCTGCCCACGTTCGACGCCGAGAGTGAGAACCTGACCCTGACGCGCGTACGTTCTCCCCCGCGCGATACGACCCGGATCGGCCAGGTCCTCCATTGCAGCGACGAAGTGCCTACCCCACCACGTCTGCCCGAAGGCCCCTCGTTTGTTCCGAGACTCGATGCCGCCCTTTGCTTGTCGACGCTTGCCGTACTGCGAGAAGTCGACCATCACTCACCCACCGCATCTTCGCTGAGCCGGAACAGCTCCTGCAGTTCCGCGGTGTCCATTTCGGTCACCCAGCTCTCCCCGGTGCCCACCGCCAGATCTGCCAGGCCCTGCTTCGAGACGAGCATCGAGTCGATTCGCTCCTCCACGGTGCCGACACACAACAGTTTGCGCACCTCGACGTTCTTACGCTGCCCGATGCGGAAGGCCCGGTCCGTCGCCTGGTTCTCGACCGCCGGATTCCACCAACGGTCCAGGTGCACAACATGATTGGCGGCTGTAAGATTCAGTCCGGTACCACCCGCCTTGAGCGAGAGCATCATGATCGGCGGGCCGTCGTCGCTCTGGAACCTCTCCACCATCGCATCGCGCTTGGTCTTGCTCACTCCGCCGTGCAGGAACGGCACTTCGGCTCCGAAACGATCCGCGAAATACGGCGCAACGAGCTCGCCGAACTCCCTGAACTGCGTGAACAACAACACCTTTTCGTTGTCGCCCAGAATCGAATCGAGCATGTCCTCGACCAGCCCGATCTTGCCGGACCGGTGCTGACCTTTCTTGAGCACCGACGAGCCGTCGGACAGGAAATGGGCCGGGTGGTTGCACACCTGCTTGAGTCGAGTGAGTGCGGACAACACCGCGCCCTTGCGTTTCATACCCTTCGCATCGGCGATCTGCGCCATCATCTCGTCGACGACCGCCTTGTACAGCGCAGCCTGCTCGGCGGTGAGGTTGGCGCGCACTGTCATCTCGTTCTTCTCGGGCAGATCCGAGATGACCGTCGGATCGGTCTTGACGCGTCGCAGAATGAACGGCGACGTGATCGCCCGCAGACGTGAGACGGCGTTCTCGTCGTTCTCGCGCTCGATGGGTACCGAGAATCGCTTACGGAAATCGGACGGCCTTCCCAGCATTCCCGGATTGGCGAAATCGAGAATGGATCTGAGCTCGTCGAGACGATTCTCCACGGGCGTACCGGTGAGAGCCAACTTGTGTTCCGCCGGGATGGCGAGCGCCGCTTTCGCTTGAACGGTGCCGGCGTTCTTGATGTGTTGCGCCTCGTCGAGCACCACGCGCCGCCACGTCTGTTCCGAGAGCTGCGCGCGGTCCTTGGCCATCAGCGCATAGGTGGTGACGATCAGGTCGTGCTGGGCGATCTCTCGGTCGAGCTCGTCGCCCTTCGCCCGAGCCGGGCCGTGGTGCACGAGGACCCGCAGTGCAGGCGTGAACTTCGCAGCCTCACGTTGCCAATTGCCGACCACCGACATCGGAGCCACCAGCAGTGTCGGCTTCGGATGTTGTTCGTGGGCAAGGAGTGTGAGCACTTGCAATGTTTTGCCCAGACCCATGTCGTCGGCGAGCACCGCTCCGAGACCGAGCCGACTCATGAATGCGAGCCAGTCGAGTCCTCGCTGCTGGTAGGGCCGGAGCACTGCGTTCACGCCATCGGGCACGGGGATTTTCTCCGGTACCGCGCCGGGCTCGAGCAGCGTGGCCGCCCAGCCGGTGGCGCGGATGTCCTGGACCGGGGCCGGTGGTGGATCGGCCAGGGTCATCTCGCGCATCAGCGTGCTCAACGCGGTTCCGTCGCCGTGATGCTCTGCGACGTACTTCGCGGCCCGTGCGAGCTGACCGCCGTCGGCCAACACCCACTGACCCCGAAGCCGAACGAGATCGCCCTTGGACACGGCGAGTCTGTTCATTTCCGCTTCGGTGAGCACCATGTCGCCCAGTTGGAGCTGCCAGTCGTAGGAGACCAACTCGTCCATGCCGACCGCGCGATCAGCAGCCGCTTTGGTCACCGCCGGTGACTCGACGCGCAACCTCATCGACGGGTCCAGCCGGGTCCATGCACGCGGGAGCAACACCGTCGTTCCCGTGGCCTGCAGCGCCGTCGCACCGTGTTCGACCAGATCGATGACGACCGAGGTGGGGAGCAGCAGATCCAGGGTGCCTTCCTGCGAGGGCAGATCACGCAGCCTCGGGTACGCGGCAACTGCGTCACCGAGTTTGCGCACGGCGATCGACAGCAACGTGGCATCGACCTTGCGGCTCATCGGCACCGGCCGCGGCGCTTCGCCGTCTGCCCGCAAACACACCTGCAAGGTCCACATCGATTCCGCTGACTCGTCGACGATGCCATGGGCCACAGCGACTTCGGGGCCGTCGACCTCGTCGTCATCGGGTTCGAGCAGGCGCAACACCAGGGACGGTTCGTCTACGGTCAGGCTTGCCCGCCACTTCTCCAACAGGGTCGAGATCTGTTGAGTGCCATCGCTGTACGGGTCGTCCCGAACCAGAGCGGACAGCAGCGGATGTTCCGAGTCGGGTCTGCCCAGAAGCGATCTGACGATCGGATCGGTGAGCTCGTCGACCATGTCGTCGAGAATCTTCCTGGGTCGCTCGTTCGCTCGCTGCACCGACGGCATCGACACGGCGAGTTCGCTGAGCCAGGCTCGCTGACGCTCACCGCCGACCAGACGCCACCGTGGCCACCACTGCCCGTCGATCAACTTCAGCGCAGGAACGACCCGCCCACCGCGGACCCAACGTTCGATTCCACGGGTGACGTGCGCCAGAAAACGTAAGTCTCCGGAGATCAGCGCGTGGTGGGATGGCGTTCGCAGCAGCAGGTCTGCCGCGTCGTGCGGCGCGAGCGCGACGGCCGGAATCTGCACCGGAGCCTTGGCGATCGCAGTGTGTCCAGGAGTCGGAAACGACACCGCAGCACGATGCCGAAACGTTCGGGTGAGTACCTGCGCATGAGCCGAGGGCAGGTCGGGTTCGTCGCCGGTGGTGATCTCGTCGTCCCACAGCATCAGCCCAGCACCGGGAGACCACAGACCGTGCAACATCGGTCCATCCAACCAGGACGCACCGACATCACCTCGGTGAGGCAGGCCGCCGAGGCTGCTCGACGCGGTGCCGATCGGTTCGAGAATAGGGCACAGTGGTCACATGATCGCGTACGGCTTCAGCGAATACGGCGGACCCGAAACCGAGTCCCTCCTCGAGTTACCCGTTGCCGAGCCCGGACCGGGCCAGATTCTCGTCGCGGTGCACGCGGCCGGGGTGAATCCCGCAGATTGGAAGGTGCGGAAGGGCACCCGCAAAGACACGGTGCAGATCACTCTGCCGGCAGTGCTCGGGCGGGAAGCGTCGGGCACCGTCGTGGATGTCGGCACCGGTGTGACCGACTTTTCGGTGGGCGACCACGTATTCGGGGCAACCGCGTCCGGACACGGCGGCTACGCGCAGTACACCGTGTTCAATGCGTCGAGCACCGCTCACAAGCCCGAGACGGTCTCCTGGGCCGCCGCGGCCACTCTCCCGGTCGCGGCGGGAACCGCGTACGACGCGCTACGCCAGTTGGCCACGAGTGCCGGCGATACCGTTCTCGTGCTGGGCGCGGGTGGCGGTGTGGGTTCGGCGGTACTGCAACTCGCTCGGGCGGACGGAATCGCCATCGTGGCAGTGGCGAGCGCGGGCAAACGGGAGTGGATCGAGGGCCTCGGTGCTCGATTCGTCGAATCCGGCAGTGATGTCTCCGTCGCGGTCACCCCGCCGGTGGACGCCATCGTCGATCTCGTCGGCGGCGAGACGTTGCGTGCGGCGGCGACTGCCGTCGGGTCGGGGACACCGATCGTGAGTGTTGCAGACCCGGTGCTGGCGTCCGAATGGGGTGGTTCGGGAGTCGATCGCGATCGCACGACCGCTGCGTTCGCACGGTTGGCAGACCTGACCGCGTCGGGCGTGCTGAACCCGCGTGTCGACCATGTGTTCCCGCTCGAGCGCGCAGGTGAGGCCCTCGCCCTGGTCGAGAACGGGCACGTGGCCGGCAAGGTTGTCGTCGAAGTCCGCTGAATTCGCCCTGGCAGCCGAATTCCGCAAGTGTGTCGGTACCGTCCGGCACACTGCTGCCGCGAAGGCCGACTGCGGGAGAACGACGATGGGGCGTGTGTGAGAAAACTGTGGGTAGCGGCGGCGCTGGTGGTCGCCGCGGTGGTGATGGCGGCTTTCGGATCGTGCGACCGATCCGTCATCCCCGGCTTCTCCCCGGCCGCGCCCGCACCTGGCAGCCCCACCCGGGTGCAGATCGAGCAATTGCTGGAACAGGTTCGAGTGGTCGCCGCGCGGCCCGACGCCCTCGGGTACGAGCGTGGATGCAAGACCGGCGAAGGCTGCGTGTTCGGACCCGCCTGGACGGACGATTACGACGGGCCGGGCGGCCACGACGGTTGCGGAACTCGCGACAACGTACTGGCGCTGTCGATGACGGAGATCGAGTTCCGCGCAGGCACCCGCGACTGCGTGGTCCTGTCGGGTTCGCTCGCAGACCCGTACTCCGGTGAGCGGTTACAGTTCACCAAATCCGATGCCGGGAAGATTCAGATCGACCACGTCTATCCCCTGTCGGCTGCTTGGGACATGGGCGCGAACATGTGGTTGCCCGACAAGCGCATTCGATTCGCCAACGACATCGCCTTCAATCTGCTGGCGGTCAACGGAGCCGACAATCAGACCAAGAGCGACAAGACACCGTCGCAGTGGATGCCGCCCAATCCGGCGTACCACTGCTTCTACGCGGGCAAGTACCTCACGGTGGCCGCGCAGTACGAGCTACCGATCACCGAGGCCGATCGGGGTGCTCTGGTTTCGGTCGCGTCGACGTGCCAAGAGTAGTGTCGAGCCAATGTCAACGGCACCGTCGCGCAGCTTTCTCAACCGTGAGACCCAGCTCTGCATGTCTCTGTCCGGCCGACCGAGCAACTTCGGAACACGCTTCCACAACTATCTGTACGACGAGTTGGCCCTGAACTTCGTCTACAAGGCGTTCACCACCACCGATCTTGCCGCCGCCGTGGGTGGCGTTCGCGCGCTTGGTATTCGAGGCTGCGCCGTCTCCATGCCGTTCAAGGAAGATGTCATCGAACTGGTCGACGTGATGCACGAATCGGCGAGCGCCATCGAATCCGTCAACACCATCGTCAACGAGGACGGCGTTCTGCACGCCTACAACACGGACTACCAGGCCGTAGCGAACCTGCTGGCGACCCATTCCGTGTCGCCCGATTTCTCGGTGGCCGTCACCGGCAGCGGCGGCATGGCGAAGGCTGTCGTTGCAGCACTACGAGATTCGGGTTTCACCCGCGGCACCGTCGTCGCCCGTAACGCGAGCACCGGCCCGGCCCTTGCCGAGACCTACGGCTACGAATGGTCTGCCGAGGCGGTGGCCGCAGATCTGTTGGTGAACGTCACCCCACTCGGCATGGCCGGGGGTCCCGGAGCCGATTCCACACCGTTCACCGCCGAACAGATCGGTGCGGCGCAGGCGGTGTTCGACGTGGTCGCCATGCCGTCGGAGACTCCGCTGATCGTGGCAGCCCGAGCGGCGAACCAGCCCGTGATCACCGGTGCCGAGGTCATCGCCCTGCAAGCGGCGGAACAATTCGTTCTCTACACCGGGGTTCGGCCGTCGGACGAGCAGATCGCCCGCGCATCGGAGTTCGCCCGCAGTTGATTCACAAGTGTTGCCACCCAGGCTTGTTGGCGTAGGCGTATCGGTAGTACTCCGCCAGAGCCAGGGACGACGCCGCAGCGTCGTCCAACAGCACGCTCACGTGAGGGTGCCACTGAATCACCGACGCCGGGCAGTGTGCCGACAACGGCCCCTCGACAGCCGCAGCCACCGCTTCGGCCTTCGACTCGCCCGTCGCGATCAAGACGAGGTGACGCGCTTCGTCGATGGTGCCGAGGCCCTGCGTCAGTACGTGATGTGGCACGTCCTCGGGAGAGTCGAAGAATCGCGCATTGTCGGTACGGGTCTGTTCGGTCAGCGTCTTCACCCGGGTCCTCGACCGCAACGAAGACCCGGGCTCGTTGAAGCCGATGTGCCCGTCTGTCCCGATTCCCAGGATCTGAACATCGATGCCGCCCGCCTCCGCAATCGCCGCGTCGTACCGCTGCGCCTCCGCTGCGATGTCGTGCGCTTCGCCGTCGGGCGAGAACACCGCGGCGTCGTCCAGATCGATGTGGTCGACGAAGTTCTCGCGAATGAACGAAAAGTACGACTGTTCGGCACTTCTCGCGAGACCGATGTACTCGTCGAGCAGAAACGCTCGACAGTGCGAGAAAGACAGTCCCTCGTCGCGATGGCGTCTCGCCAATTCGCGATAGGTGCCCACCGGCGTCGATCCGGTTGCCAGGCCCAATATGGGGGTTGATACGTGGGTTGTCCGAACTGTGCGCTCGACGATGTCGGCGGCCGTTCGATCCACCGCGTCCACTCCGTCGAGGATCACTATCTCCATCTAGCTGTCCTCCTCTATCGCGATTCCGCCCCTGATGACCTGCACCGGCTCGAATGTCGCGTCGACCACCAACACGTCGGCTCGCATTCCCTGCTGTAACCGGCCGATATCCGAACCCAGACCGATCGTCGCCGCCGGTGTCGACGACCCCGCCCGCACTGCCTCGACCAACGACACACCGGCGTCCTGCACGGCCCGGCGCACCAGGTCCAATACCGTCGCGGTGCCACCCGCGATCGGTGCTGTCTCGGGATCGGCGTCACGAGACAATCGTGCGACCGAGTGATGGACGGTCACGTCCAGTGGCCCTAGTCGATAGCGGCCATCCGCCATACCGGCGGCGGCCATCGCGTCGGACACCAGCGCGATCTGCGCACCACCGACGAGATCGAACACCGCGCGCACCGTCTCGTCGGCGAGATGCACTCCGTCTCCGATCAATTCGAGCACCATGCCTCCGCGCGCAGCGGATGCCAAGCATTCGCTCACCGGCCCCGGTGCTCGGTGGTGCCAGGTCGGCATTCCGTTGAACAGGTGCGTGGCCGTGATGGGCCCGCTCCCCAGCGTGTCGATACCCCTGCGGGTGGTGAGAGCGTCAGCGTCCGTGTGGCCGATACTCGGCACGATGCCGTTCTCTCTCAGCATCTCCGCAACGGCCGCGAATCCGTCGACCTCGGGTGCGAGAGTCATCGACCGGACCGCTCCTCTGCCCGCACCGATGATGTCCGCCAGGAGACCCGGATCACCGCTGCGGAGCGAGGCCGGATCCTGTGCGCCGCAACGGGCGACCGACAGAAACGGACCCTCGATGTGCACCCCGGCGATGTCACCGGATTCGTACAGATCGGCCAGCAGCGACGTCTGGCCGATCAGCCGTTCGGGCGGTGCCGACACCAGAGAGGCAAGCATCGTCGTGGTGCCGCGGGAGCGGTGATGCCGCACCGCCGTCATGAGATCGGCGGCTGCGGAATCGGGGAACGACGCCCCCGCACCACCGTGGCAATGCACGTCGACCAGACCTGGCAGGATCGTCGAATCGGATTGCGGTAGTGCATCTCCCGCCCAGAGTCGGGTCGGTCCTACCCACGAGATCCGATCTCCCGCCAGTGCGACCACACCGTCCTCGATCACCTCCTCGCCGGTGATGACCCGCCCTCGCAACGTCGTGGAGTGCTCGGTCATGCCTGTGTCGGTTCGGCCACCACATCGTCCTCACGGCCGGGAGTGCGCAGGTTCCACTTCTTGATGACGAAGCTGAACAGGAAGTAGTAGATCACCGCGTACACGAGACCGATGGGGATCAGTAGCCATGCCTTGGTGGCGATTCCGTAGTTCAGCAGGTAGTCGATGCCACCGGCGGAGAAGAAGAATCCGTCGTGTATTCCGAGGGCATTGGTCAGCGCCATCGAGGTTCCGGTCAGGACTGCGTGAATGATGTAGAGCGGCCAGGCGACGAACATGAACGAGTACTCGAGCGGCTCGGTGATTCCGGTGACGAAGGCAGTCAGGCCGGTGGACAACATGATTCCACCGACGATCTTCTTCTGCGACGGCTTGGCATTGCGGTAGATCGCGAATGCCGCAGCGGGAAGTGCGAACATCATGATCGGGAAGAATCCGGTCATGAACACTCCAGCGGAGGGGTCGCCGGCGAAGAACCGGTTAAGGTCGCCGCGCACCAGCTGCCCGCTCGCATCCTGGTAGTCGCCGACGAGGAACCAGACCACGGAATTCAGAATGTGGTGCAGCCCGGTCGGAATCAGCATGCGGTTGGCGAAACCGTAGATGCCGCTGCCCACCACACTGTGGTCGGCGACGGTATTGCCGACCCAGTTGAGCGCACTGTAGAAGAGCGGGTAGACGAACGACATGACAACGGCGACAACAAGACCGGTGATCGCTGTCAGGATCGGCACAAGCCGGCGGCCGCTGAAGAAGCCTAGATAATCGGGCAACTTCTGACGGTAGAACCGCTGCCAGAGGATTGCCGAGAGCAGACCGATGACGATGCCCGCGAGAACACCGTAATCGATCACTGCCGGGTCACCGTTGGCATCGACCTTCCCGCCGAGCACCACCGGTGACATCGCCGTGAAGACACCGTTCATCACCATGTATCCGACGACCGCAGCGAGCGCTGTCGAGCCGTCCGACTTCTTGGCCCAGCCGATCGCGATACCGACGGCGAAGATCAAGGGAAGCCAGGTGAACACAGCCTGACCAGCGGCCGAGATGACCGCGGCGGCGGTCTCCAGCGCGCTGAATCTGCCCAGCAAGTCGTCTTGGCCGAGCCGCAGCAAGATTCCTGCAGCAGGCAGAACGGCAATGGGAAGCATGAGACTGCGACCGAACCGTTGCAGCCCGGCCAATGAACGGGAGTCCTTCTTCGGCTCGGTATCGACCGAGTCCGTGTTCTTCGGGGTCATGGCGACCTTCTCTTCGAGGCTGGTCCGTGAGGGTGGATTTCGCTGTTGTGACCGAGTGCCATCAGGGGTACTGTCCGGTCATTACCAGTTGTAGTTTGACCAGGTGGCAAGCTCGTGTCAACCCAGACTTGTGATCCAACCGACAGGATCGCAGCCGAGAAGAGAGTAGGAACAGAACATGTCCAAGGCGGACGCGATCGTGAAGGGCCTCGGCGGTGCCGACAACATCGTCGAGATCGAAGCGTGCATCACTCGGCTTCGCACCGAAGTGAAGGACGGCTCGTTGGTCGACGAGGCTGCACTCAAGGCGGCGGGTGCCCACGGGGTGTTCCACAAGGGCACTGCCGTTCAGGTCATCGTCGGCCCCGAAGCGGATACGCTCGCAGAAGATATCGAAGACATTCTGTGAACGACGCCACCCTGATCCTCAGCCCTGTTGCCGGCCAAGTGATCTCGCTTGGCGAGGTGCCCGATCCGGTGTTCTCCGCGCAGATGGTGGGTTCCGGTGTTGCACTGCGGCCGGCCGCGAGCGACGGTCCCGTCGAGGTTCGTTCTCCGGTCGCGGGCAAGATACTCAAGCTTCATCCGCACGCGTTCGTCGTCTTCACCGACGACAAGGCGGGCGTACTGGTGCATATCGGTATCGACACCGTGAAGATGAAAGGTGAAGGCTTCGATCTCGTTGCAGCCGAGGGAGATCGAGTGCAGGCGGGCGATCTCGTCGTCACCTACGACCCTGCCGCGATCGCAGCAGCGGGTTACTCCGATGTGGTGCCCGTGGTCCTCATGGATTCGAAACCGGATTCGATCACCAGCGCGCACATCGGCACCGACGTGGCGACGGGTGATCCCCTGTTCGAGCTGCCCTGATCTCACCGACGCGGCGTGGTGCGTCGCCGCCCTTCCACCTCCATCGACAGCTGGTATCGATCGCATCGGTACCAGCTTTCCGTGTGTTCGAGGGGCTCGTCACCGCTGAAGGAGACTCGGTCGAAATACAGCACCGGCGCACCACGCTTGGTGCCCAGCAGGGTCGCAGTATCACTGTCGGCCGCGGTCGCTTTGACGGTCTGTTCGGCCCGGTCGATGGTCAAGCCGTAGTGGGTGTGCACGGCCTCGTACACCGACCTGCTCAGATCGTGTTCGATCAGACCGGGAAGCAGTGCCGCACGAAACCATCCGTCGTCGACGCTCACCGGCTCCGCGTCGGCCAATCGTAGTCGCTTGACGTGGTAGGTCTGCTCCCCGACGGCCAGGCCGAGAGCACGAACGGTTGCCGCCGAGGGGTTTTCGAGTCGCGCAAACAGCACAACCGTCGTCGGTGTCAGTCCCTGCGCGCGCATCTCCTCCGAGAACGACGCCAGATGCAGACGAGATTGCACGGTCCGGCTGGCCACGAACGTGCCTTTGCCACGCACGCGCACCAGATGGCCGTCGTTGACGAGTTGCCCGATCGCTTCCCTGACGGTGATACGGCTGACGCCGTAGTCCTCCATCAGCTTGCGTTCGCTCGGCATCAAGTCGCCCGGCTGAAGCTCCTTGGTGCAGCGGTGCAACAGAATTGCGCGCAACTGTTCGTGTTTCGGGACCTGACTGTCCCTCAGATGTACGGGCATCACCACTGCGCCGGCCTTTCGGTCAATCGCCGAGCCAGCGGTACGGACTGGTCCGGTCCAACCGAAGACTACGCGACGTCGGTACCACCTCGACAGCATTCCGCTACCCGAGGAACATCGCGGCCTTCGTCCGCTGGGAAAGGATGCGACAGACCGCGGCCCACCGTGCATGATCGACACTCGTGACCGCTGCCGATTCCGCCTACGGACCGACTCCACTCTCGACTCCCATCAGTGCCGGAATCGTGGCCTCACTGGTGGGCTTCACGAGCTCCTTCGCCGTCGTGCTGACCGGCCTGCGTGCGGTCGGTGCCACCCCGGCAGAGGCGGCGTCCGGATTGTCGGCGCTGTGCGTGACGCAGGCACTGGGCATGATGTGGCTGGCCCGCAGATACCGACAGCCCATCACCTTGGCGTGGTCGACGCCCGGTGCGGCGCTGCTGGCCGGAACCGGCGTCGTGGCGGGAGGGTGGCCCGCCGCCGTCGGCGCGTTCGTCACGGTCGGGATTCTGATCGTCCTGACGGGCCTGTGGCCCCGACTGGGTGCGCTGGTCTCGAGAATTCCAGTACCTCTTGCCCAAGCAATGTTGGCCGGGGTTCTTCTACCCCTGTGCTCGGCACCGGTGGCCGCGTTCGCCGACTCCCCCGCGCTGATAGCGCCGGTGGCGGTCGTCTGGCTCGTGGTTCTCCGTTTCAGCACCCGCTGGGCAGTGCCCGCAGCGTTCGTTGCAGCGGCCGCTGTCATCGCCGCAGACCTGATCGGCAGCGGCACCTCGATCGCGACGTCCGATCTCGTTCCCGGAATCGACTGGACGGTTCCGCACTGGACCTGGCAGGCCACGATAGGGATCGCGGTTCCGCTGTACATCGTCACGATGGCGTCGCAGAACATTCCTGGCACCACGGTCATGGCGTCGTTCGGATTCCGAATCCCGTGGCGTGCGTCGATGACGGTCACCGGAACCGGCACCGTCCTGGGTGCATTCGCCGGCGGCCACACGATCAATCTCGCCGCGATCAGTGCGGCGTTGTCCGCCAATCCCGGCGCACATCCGGATCCGAAGCGGCGATGGATCGCGGCGTTCTCCGTCGGTTGCTCGTATCTGGTGCTCGCGCTGCTGGCCACGGCTCTGGCTACTCTGGTGGCCGCAGCACCTGCCGGAGTGGTGGAAACCGTTGCCGGACTTGCGCTGCTGGGGACACTCGCGGCGTCCCTGTTCGGGGCGCTCGAACATGCGGCGGACCGCGAAGCGACCGTTCTGACGTTCCTCGTCGCCGCATCCGGCCTGACGTTCGCAGGAATCGGGTCCGCATTCTGGGCGTTGGTCGTCGGGCTCGTCGTGCGGGCGATCCTGCGGCGGCAGTCCCCGATCGCTACTGCGCCCGAGGAGACTGGCTAAGGTCTCGTTCATGGCGGATCAGGTGAACGAAAATGCGGAGTTGTCTCGTGCGTCGGATTTTCCGGCATTGTGGCCGGTGCCGACGCGGTGGGACGACAACGACCATTACGGCCACGTCAACAACGTCACCTACTACGCATACTTCGACACTGCCGTCAACGGCTGGTTGATGGAGACGACGGGTGTGGACATTCGAGAACTCCCGGCGATCGGCGTGGTGGCGGAAACGTCGTGTCGTTACCTGTCCGAGTTGAGTTTTCCGGATCGCCTTCAGGTCGGCCTGGCCGTCGAGAAGTTGGGTACCCGCAGCATCGTGTACTCGCTCGCGCTGTTCCGGGAAGCCGAAGACGATGCGCTGGAACTGGCAGCCCGGGGTCGTTTCGTGCACGTCTACGTCGACGGCGTCACGCGCAGACCTGTCGCGATCCCACCCGAGATCGAAAGCGCAGCACGCACTCTGGTGATCGGAACCTCGGCGAGCTGACGGTTCTACAGGCCGATCTCGTCGGCGGTGTTCACCGCACGGGTGACGATGTCGTCGATGAGAGTCGTGGTGGGCCCGCCCGCGATCGCTCTGTTTCGTGAGTCCGCTTCCATTCGTCGCATGACGCCTTCGGCGATGATCGCGAGCTTCCACAGCGCCAACACCTGCCAGAATCCGACGTCGGAGACATCGCGCCCCGTGTGCTGAGCGTACGACTCGACGAGCTCGGCCCTGGTGGGGAATCCGGGCAAAGTCGACGCCATGAACGGGCCAGCGACCCCGTCGTCGGCTTGCGGCCAGTAGGCCAGCAGTCCGCCGAGGTCGGCCAGCGGATCCCCGAGAGTGCACAGCTCCCAGTCGACGACCGCAGCGACTCGACCGTCGTCGCGGGCGGTGATGACGTTGCTGAGGTGAAAATCTCCGTGCACCAAAGTCACTTCGTGCTGCTGCGGAATGCCGGCTGCGAGTCGGGCTGCGAGAGAATCTATGCCAGGTACGTCCCGGGTGCGCGAGGACTCCCACTGCTTGGTCCATCGGGCCAGTTGACGAGCGGCGTAGGGCTTGTGGCTTGCCAGGTCGGCCAGACCGGACGACTCGAGATCGACGCGGTGAATATCGGCGAGCGCTACGGTCAGCCCGAGCCCGACTCGGCGACGGTGGTCGATGTCGAGTTGCTCGGCCACCGCGACCGAATCGACCACAACACCGTCCACGAAGCTCATCAGCACCAGAGGAACATCGGAGATCGACGGATCCTCGGTCACCGCAATCATTTTCGGAACCGGCACCGCAGTGTTCTGCAAACCCGAAAGAATTCGATGTTCGCGCACCACGTCGTGCGCCGAGGCCAGCAGGTGTCCGAGCGGCGGCCGACGAAGAACCCAGGCGGACCCTCCCGCGTCACGCACCTCGAACGTGAGATTCGACTGCCCGTTTCCGATTCGACGATAGGTCAGCGGGGACGTAGCGCCGATTCCCAATCCTGCGATCCAGGTCGACACCGCATCTTCGTCCAGTCCCACTGCGCCCATCCAGTGCCCTCATTTCGCTGCGCGACGAAAGATCGTCGACTGCCGTCATCCAATCGGATGATCGTAGCGAAGCACAGCCCTTTCGAGGGCCGAGACACCGAGAGTCAGCTGGCGCGCTCGAAGGCCGAGATCAGCGCCGGCGTAGCGACAGCGGCTGCAGGCACCGATGCGCCGTGACGCCTGACGGCGATCTCGTCCACTTCACCGACAAGCAAAGCAACCAGCGCGTCCGGCTCCGCGTTCCAGACAGAGGAAATATTGCGCACCTCGGCGGGGGCGAAGAGTCCACTGCTGGCCAACGCATGGATCCACTCGGTCACGGCGTCGGCGGTAGGCTCGGGCATGACGGACCGATCGAGAGAGTCCGCTTGGAACTCGTTGCAAAAGAACGCGCGGACCATATCGAGCTGTCCCTGAGACATTGCGGTCATGTTCTTCTCCTTCGAGTTTTCGGCGTCCGATACGTGGCGATACCCGCATTCGACGGGTACTCGAGACCGTGTTCGGATCGTTATCAAGTTTCCTGTAACGGCGGAACACGGTTTTCCGATGCGGCTGAAACTACGCCCTTTTGGTCGGTCTCGCCCTAGGTGAGCTGGACTATGTGACTATCGTCACACAGATCTACCCATCCAATCAACGTCTTGCAACGAAGTCATAGTTCGCGTTACGAATTACTGTGACCGGGGACAACGGACGGATCTTTGCCCAGGTAGACGGCCCGAGGCCGCACTGAGCGCCGGAGTCGATCGTCGAGAAACGGACATATGCCCGAGATGAAGCCCGAGCCGGATACAGGCTCGGACACTGCTCCTGCGCGCGAAAACATTCTTCTCACCCGCATTGAGGCCATTCCGGCTACCTGCAGCAGGTTCGAGCGAGCCCATCCTCGACGGGAGACCGACATCGAGTCCTGAAGTGGTGCTGTGATCGAAACGTTACCGCGAAACCATCAGGGCGTTCTCGAGTTCCTCACACGCGGCGTTCAGGCTGATCGGGCACTGTGGCTGTCATGTCACCGTCGAGCCTCGAGAGCGGACCGATCCAAGCATCCCGTCGAACAGGAAGCACCGCAGCACTCGGCGGTATCTCGGCACATCTGCGCCGACGAGCGATCGCTACGCGAGCGGCGGTGTCGGGTTTCTCGGCAAGCGCTCTACTGGTGCTGATGGTCTCGACACCGCAGGTGCCATCGCCTGCGTCTGCGGATACGTCGCCGGTCGCAGCACTGGCCACCACCGCGCTCGATGCGATCGACGTGACCATGGTGTTGATTGCCGTCGCCGTCCTCGCCGCGGTCGCGCTGCTACGGAAACTGCCGTACGGAATCGGGGTGGTGATCGCCTGCACCATCGGAGCGGTGGTGACCGGCGAGCTCGCTCGTGAAGTCGCTGGAGCGTCCGTCTCGTCCACCGCGCTTCCCTACGGCCAGCTCGTTGCGACGGCAGCATTGCTCGGTGCCGCGTCCATGGTGGCCTCCACAGCGTGGCGACCCGTGGTGCTCGGTCTGGGTAGCGCGGCGACACTCGCGGTGACAGCGGCGGCCCTGATCACCGGAGCTGCATCGATCGTCGGGATCGCGAGCGCACTGCTGGTCGTCTTCGTGTGGTGGCCTGCATGCTCGATCGTCATGCTCTACTCCCCCGATGCCGCTGCTCGCGAGGCGCGCAACCCGCTGGATACGGCAGCGCTGGCCGTCCAACGCAAGATGGGACGCTTCCGTTGACATCGAGAACCGATGCCTGAAGCGTCCCATCTTGCTCGGGGGCGGAGGTCGTAGCTAGAGAGCCTTGAGCTCCTCGGTCACCTCCGAGACCGACTTCTTTGCGTCACCGAACAACATCGACGTGCCCTCGGCGAAGAACAGAGGGTTCTCGATGCCCGCGAATCCGGACGACATCGATCGCTTGAGAACGATGACCGACTTCGACTGATCGACGTTCAGGATCGGCATCCCGTGAATCGGGCTCGACGGGTCGTTGCGCGCCGCGGGATTGGTCACGTCGTTCGCGCCGATGACCAACGTGACGTCGGTGCGGGAGAACTCGTCGTTGATGTCGTCCATTTCCTTCATCGCGTCGTACGCGACGTCGGCCTCGGCGAGCAACACGTTCATGTGCCCCGGCATGCGACCGGCGACGGGGTGGATGGCGTACTTGACCTCGACGCCCTTCGACTCGAGCAACTTGGCCATGTCCTTGACCGCGTGCTGCGCCTGCGCAACGGCCAGACCGTATCCGGGCACGACGATGACCTGGTTGGCGTAGGCCATCTGGATCGCCGCGTCGGCTGCGGACGTTGCCTTCACCGTTCCGCCGCTTGCACCGGCCGGACCGGCAGCAGCATCGCCGCCGCCGAATCCACCGGCGACGATCGCCGGGATGGAACGGTTCATCGCCTTGGCCATGAGGTTGGTCAAGATCGTGCCGGACGCACCGACGATCATGCCGGCGACGATCATTGCCGTGTTGTTCAGCGCCAGACCGGCGGCCGCTGCCGACAAGCCCGTCAGAGCGTTGAGCAGCGAGATGACCACCGGCATGTCCGCGCCGCCGATCGGCAGCACCACTGTCAGGCCGAGGATGCCCGCGAGCACCAGAACCGCGACGATCCACAACTGCGATACCCCGCCACCCGGAGTGGCGTTGATGCCGATGACCACAGCAGCGGCAACCGCACCGATGAGCAGCAGGGCATTGAGCGGCTGCTGCAACTTGCCGATGGTGATGGGCGAGCCGGGCAGAGTTTCCTGCAGCTTGAGGAATGCGATGAGCGAGCCCCAGAACGAGATCGAACCGATGATCGCCGCGAACAGCGAGCCGATGACGATGTGCACCGTCGGCGATTCACCGTGGTTGAAGTGCGAGAAACCGGACGTGTCGAGGAACTCGGCCCACGCGATCAATGCGACAGTGCCACCGCCGACGCCGTTGAACAGCGCCACCAGCTGCGGCATCGCAGTCATCTTCACCTTGCGTGCCGGCGGGATTCCGAGCGCGACGCCGACGACGAGTCCGACGATGATCAGGATCCAGTTCTCGGTGTCGCGAATGGAGATGAGCGTCGCCACGACGGCAACGAACATGCCGACTGCAGCGATCTGGTTGCCACGCACGGCCGTCTTCGGACCGGTCAGACCCATCAGGCCGTAGATGAACATGCCGAAGGCGACGATGTAGAGAATGTTGACGAGATTGTCCATCAGGAGTCAGCACCCTTCGAGGTCTCGGCAGGCACCGGCTTGGACTTGAACATGCCGAGCATGCGGTCGGTGACCACGAATCCACCGATGACGTTGACCGTTCCGAACACAAGCGCGACGAACAGAATGACCTGCAGGCCGATCGAGGGGTCCTCGACCTTCCCGAGTACGACGAGGGCACCGAGCACGACGATGCCGTGGATGGCGTTGGTTCCCGACATCAATGGGGTGTGCAAGGTGTTGGGCACCTTGGAAATCACCGCGAAGCCGACGAACCCGGAGAGAACCAGGATCGCGATGTTCGCGAGCAGCGGGGTGTACATCAGTTCTCCTTCTCACGTGTCACGCAGGCACCGGCAAGGACCTCGTCCGAAAAATCGGGGGCGAGCTTGCCGTCGACCAACATGAGTTCGAGCAATGCCGAGATGTTCTTCGAGTACAGCTCGCTGGCGTGCTCGGGCATCGAGGCCGGGAGGTTCAACGGGGAGCAGATGGTGACGTCGTGCTTGACGACGGTCTGGCCGGGCTCGGTGAGTTCACAGTTTCCGCCCGTCTCGCCGGCAAGGTCGACGACGACACTGCCGGGCTTCATCCCTTCGACAGCGGCGGCGGTGACCAGCCGGGGCGCAGGTCGGCCGGGTACCAGTGCAGTGGTGATGACCACGTCGAAGCCCTTGATGGCTTCTTCGAGCGCCTTCTGCTGCTGCACACGCTCGTCTTCGGTCAGCTCACGGGCGTACCCGCCCTCGCCGGCTGCGTCGATCCCGAGATCGAGCCACTGTGCGCCGACCGAACGTACCTGGTCGGCTACCTCGGGTCGCACGTCGTAGCCGGTGGGTCGGCCGCCGAGACGCTTGGCGGTAGCCAATGCCTGCAGACCCGCCACCCCGACTCCGAGTACCAGCACGGTCGCGGGCTTGACGGTGCCCGCGGCGGTGGTCAACATCGGGAAGAATCTGGTCGATTCCGAGGCCGCCAACAGCACGGCCTTGTAGCCCGCAACGTTGGCCTGCGAGGACAGCGCGTCCATCACCTGGGCGCGAGAGATACGGGGAATCGCTTCCACGGCAAAGGCCTGCACGCCTGCAGCCTTCAATGCGCCGATGCTGTTCTCCGCGTTGCGCGGTGCCAGGAATCCGATGAGCGTCGAACCGGACGTCAGCTTGGCGATCTCGGCATCGGACGGCGGCGCAACCTTCACCACGACATCCGCCGACCATGGATCACCGATCGTCGCTCCGGCGGCAACGTACAGCTCGTCCGGAATCAGAGCGCCGAGACCGGCACCCGATTCCACGACGATCTCGACGCCCTTGCCCGTCAGGGACGCAACGATCTTGGGCACCAGAGCGACACGACGCTCGCCCTCCCCCGATTCCCGAACCACACCGACGACTGTCGTGGATCCCGAACCCTTCTCAGTGCTCTGCGATGTATCCAAATCTCCGTCTTCCTGCGTTGAATGGTGTCCACATGTCGGCCAACGGCCCCGAACTTGCGACGAGTGGACGAACCCATGCGACAAGGCACAAGGTCCCTGATAGTAGCCAGAGGAAACAGACCGCGGGTAGCCCGGAACATTGTCCGATTCGTTCTGAATCGAGTCCGTTCGACATTCCCCGACTACGGGACGCGCATTTGTGTTGCACGTCACACTGGCCTATCGCTGATGATCGGACCCTACAGTGACATCCGTGGAATCTTGCATCTTCTGTGCCATCGTCGCGGGTGACGCGCCCGCGCACCGCGTGTTCGAGAACGACCACACCGTCGCCTTTCTCGACATTCGGCCGATCAGTCGTGGTCACCTCCTCGTCGTTCCGCGCGAGCACGCCACCGACCTGAACTCCAGCCATCCGGACGCGGCCGCCGAGGTGTTTCGCGTCGGGCACACCCTGGCGCGCGCGGTGCGGCACTCGGACCTGCGCGCCGATGGAGCGAACCTTGTGATCAACGACGGCAAGGCTGCCTTCCAGACGGTCTTTCATCTGCACCTTCACGTAGTGCCGAGGTGGCACCGTGACCGGCTGCGGTTCGTGGCCGGATTCGCCACGCGGCGCCTGCGCGAGCCCGATCGTGTCGCAGACGCCGTCCGCGTCGGGCTGACTCGACTGAACGCAGAACCGCCGACGTGAAACTGTTCCTGTCGTCGTACCGATTCGGCGGTCACTCTGCCGCCTTCGTCCAACTCACCGGACCGCCCTCCGATCTCGCCGTCATCGCGAACGCGTCGGACGCGTGGCCCGCCGCGGCACGCGAATCCTCGCTCCGCAGCGAATTCGGCCCGCTCCGCGCTCTCGGGTACCGACCGGTAGAGATGGATCTACGCGAATACGCGGGTCGGCCGGCAGCGTTCGAGCGTGCCCTCGACGGATTCGGTGCGGTGTGGGTGCGCGGCGGCAACACGTTCGTCCTGCGCGCCCAGCTCGCCCGCTCGGGCGCAGACGACATTCTGAGCGAGCGTGTTCGCGGGAACTCCATCGCCTACGGCGGTTACAGCGCGGGTGCGTGCGTGGCGGCTCCGTCACTGATCGGAATCGAGGACGCGGACGACCCCGACGAGGTTCGACCCGTCACTGGTATCGATACGGTATGGGACGGACTGAACCTGGTCGACTTCTCGATCGTCCCCCACCTGAATTCCGTTCTGGACGAAAATGATTCGGGATGGGCTACTCTGCAACGCCTGCGCCGCGATGGCGTGTGCTGTCACGGTCTGACCGACGAACAGGCCATCGTTGTCGATGATTCGGGGACACGGATTCTGGGTGGCTGAACGCCGATCAACCCAGACGGGCCAGTGGAGCCAGCCGGTCGAGTGAAGACCAGGCCAGGGAGCATCGTCGTGCGGTCATCTCGTCCGCGTCGAGGACGAGCATGTCGAACAACTGGCGCGGTGCCGCCCGCCACGAGTCCGCAATGTGCGACACGGTGGCTTTCTCGAACAGCCCGGAGTGCGCCAAGGCCTGGACCCACTCGTCGATTTCACCTCGATGGATCCGCTCGATGGTGTCGTATTCGACTCCGCCACCCAGGAATTCGTACGAGAACATCGCCGCCACGTAGTTCCAGGAGTCACTTCCGGGATCGATCATGGTGCAGCCTCCTTGTCGACTCGCGTCACATGGGGCGCGAGGTTCGCTGCGCTGGACGCTAGCGTGGCGAACTACAAGATTGCGTGTCGACGACGCATCGATCTGGTAACGCCTGAGGCTGGTGTTACTGATGTGACTGCGAATTCTTGATCCCATCCCCCATCCGCGCATGATTTCCGCCCGTGACAGACTCGAGTGGCGACGGTCACATTTTCGACGTGAGGAGAACCGGATGTCGGTGACGACGGATGCAGATGCCCGACTGACCGAACTCGAATCCCTGCTTCCTGCCGGTGCCGTGGTCACCGACCCGGACATCACCGAGGGATACCGACGCGATTGGGCCAAGGACCCCGACGCAGGTACCCCGCTGGCCGTTGTGCGCGCTCAGTCGACCGAGGACGTTCGTGCCGTCATGCGCTGGGCCACCGAACACAACGTAGCGGTCGTTCCGCGCGGTGCCGGTTCGGGATTGTCCGGCGGTGCCACCGCTGTCGACGGCGGAATCGTGCTCACCACGGAGTTGATGCGCGAGATCACCGTCGATCCGGTGACCCGTATCGCCGTCGTACAACCCGGACTGCTCAACGCCGAAGTCAAGAAGGCAGTCGCCGAACACGGCCTGTGGTACCCACCGGATCCGTCGTCGTTCGAGATGTGTTCCATCGGCGGCAATGCGGCCACCAACGCCGGCGGGCTGTGCTGCGTCAAGTACGGCGTCACCACCGACTACGTTCTCGGACTCGAGGTCGTCCTGGCCGACGGAACTGCCGTCCGACTCGGCGGACCACGCTTGAAAGATGTTGCCGGACTGTCACTTGCGAAGCTCTTCGTCGGATCCGAGGGCACCCTGGGCATCATCACCGAGATCACCCTGCGACTGATCCCGGCACAGCCTCCGGCCAGCACCGTGGTCGCCTCGTTCGCGTCGGTGCACGATGCAACGACTGCGATTCTGGCCATCACCCGTACCTTGCGGCCCTCCATGCTCGAATTCATGGACCGCGCGTCCATCGGTGCCGTCGAGGACGCCATGAACATGGGACTCGACCGCGAGGCAGCAGCGATGCTGATCGCTCGGTCCGACTCACCAGGTGCCGATCGGGGGCGCGAAATCGAGATCATGGCGGCCGCGTGCACCGAGGCCGGTGCCTCGGATGTCTTCACCACCGACGACCCCGACGAGGGTGAGGCCTTCGCTGCCGCACGGCGATTCGCCATTCCCGCCGTCGAACGACTCGGCAGCCTGCTGCTCGAGGATGTCGGTGTTCCGCTGCCTGCCCTCCCGGCCCTCGTCGATGGAATAGCCGAACTGTCCGCGAAATACGACGTACTGGTCGCCGTCATCGCGCACGCCGGAGACGGCAATACCCACCCGCTGATCGTGTTCGACCCCGAGGACGCAGACATGACCCGCCGAGCCAACGTCGCCTTCGGCGCGATCATGGATCTCGCAATTTCGTTGGGCGGCACCATCACCGGAGAACACGGCGTCGGTCGCCTCAAGAAGGCCTGGCTGCCCGATCAAGTCGGAGAAGACGTCATGGAACTGACCCGCCGCATCAAGACCGCTCTCGACCCGGCGGGCATTCTCAACCCGGGTGCTGTGCTCTGATCACCCGTCGACGGTGAACCCGTCCGCCACCGTCAGGACCTCATCGAGGATTTCCAGTCCCTGACGAATTTCGTCCTCGGACGTCGTCAGCGGCGGCGCTATCTGGAGTCGATTTCCGGCGACGAAGGGCCACAGACCCCGTGACTTCGCCGCGGCGGTCACCGTGCCCATTGCCGCCGCATCCTGGCCCGACGCGGCGAAAGGCACCATCGGCTCTCGGGTCGTGCCGTCCTTGACCAGCTCGACGGCCCAGAAGAATCCCTTGCCGCGCACCTCGCCCACACTGGGATGAGATTCGGCCAGCTTGGACAGGCCCGCACCCAGTACGTCCTCCCCGACGTGACGCACGTGCGGGAGGATCTTGTCGCGCTCGAACACTCCGATGGAGGCCACGCCCGCGGCGCACCCGAGCACGTGGCCGGAGTAGGTCAATCCGCCCGGATAGGCTTTGTGGTCGAACTGCGAGGCGATCTTCTCCGAGATCACGACCCCGCCGAGGGGCACGTATCCGGAGTTGACGCCCTTGGCGAACGTGATCAGATCCGGTGTCACATCCCAGGCCTGGCATGCGAACCATTCGCCGATTCGCCCGAAGCCCACCATCACTTCGTCGGCGATGTAGACGATCCCGTACTTGTCGCACAACGCCCGAACGCCGGCCAGATAACCGGGCGGCGGGATCAGCACACCGTTGGTGCCGATGACCGATTCCAGGATCAGTCCGGCGATGTTCTGCGCACCTTCGAGCACGATGACCTGTTCGAGGTGTGCCAGTGCTGCGGCCGTTTCCTCTTCGGGAGTCGTTGTGCCCCAGGGCGATCGGTACGGATACGGCCCGAAGAATCGTACGACGTCGACATTGGTCGGCTCGGTGCCCCATCGCCGCGGCTCACCGGTGAGACCGATCGCGACCCCGGTTCCTCCGTGGTACGACCGATACGCGGCAAGCATCTTCGTACGCCCGGTGTGCTGTCGCGCCAGCCGCACCGCATGTTCGACGGCTTCTGCGCCTCCGGTCGTGAAGAACACCCGGTTCAGATCACCCGGGGCGCGTTCGGCGATCAGCGCGGCGAGTTCACTGCGCTTGTTGTTGGCCACGGTCGGAGAAATGGTCGTCAGCACCTGAGCCTGTTCGACGATGGCGGCCACCACGTCGGGGTGTTGATGCCCGAGATTGACGTTGACCAATTGGGAAGAGAAGTCCAGATATCGCTTGCCCTTGTCGTCCCAGAACCACGACCCCTCGGCTCCTTCGACGGTGATCGGGTTCAGTTCGGCCTGCGCCGACCAGGAGTAGAACACGTGATCCATCTACTTGCCGCCTTCCTCCAGTGTGACCTCCATCGGAGCGTACGACTCTCCGGTGACGTCCACACCGTCGGCCTTCAACAAATCCAATGCCTTGCCGACGTACTCGTTGGTGTATGCCTCGGCATCGGGATCAGCGGTGAGCACCGTCGAGCCCTCGGCGTTCTTCGTGGTCTTCGCGATGTCCACGGTTTGCTGCCAGGCGGCCTCGTCGATCATCCCGATGCCTTCACCCGACGGCCAGATCAGTTTGTTGACTTCGTTGACCTGCCAGAGCTGATGGCTCGCGCCGAGTGTGGACCCCGCAGCGACGGTGATGTCGCGGCACTTCTCGACGTTGTCTCGGCAGAAGATCCAGCCCTTCAGCGAGGCCGCCAAGAATTTGACGGTCTGATCCTGGTAGGCCTCGTCGGAGAGCTTGTCGGTATTGGCCCAGATCGCGTCCTGCAACATGGCGACCCCGTCGTCGTTCCAGTTCAGAGACGTGAAATCGTCTGCGGTGTAGAGCGCTCCGGTTGCAGGGTTCACGGTCTCGAGCAGCTGGGCGTACTCGTTGTACGACATCGCTTGGGCGGCAGCAATATCGCCGGACAGTAGACCGTTCATGTCGAACTGCTGCTGCACCAACGTCACGTCGGATGGACTCACCCCGGCCTGGGTCATGCCTGCGAACAACTCGAATTCGTTGCCGTAGCCCCAGTTTCCGACGGTCTTGCCGCGAAGGTCGGCGGGTGAGGCGATGTTCTGATCCTTGAACGAGACCTGCAACGTGCCGGATTTCTGGTAGATCTGAGCGACGTCGGTGATGCCCGCCCCGGCCTCGCGGGAAGCGAGCGCTTTCGGGACCCAGGCAACGGCATAGTCGGCTTGTCCCTGCGCCAGCACGGTCTGCGGAACGATATCCGTTCCGCCGTCCAATATTTCGACGTTCAGCCCCTGCTCGGCGTAGAAGCCCTGATCGACGGCCGCCAGATAGCCCGCGAACTGGCCCTGTTTGAACCACTGCAATTGCAGCTTGATCGTGGTGTTCCCGTCGCCACCGGCATCGGTTTCGGTCGTGGTGGTGGTGGTGCTGCAGGCCGAGGCGACTACCGCCAGTGCCATGACGACGGCCAGCAGGCGTCGGGGGGTTCGAGTGATCTTCACGTTCGACTTCTCCTAGGTACGACGGCGGGACACGAGCTTCTCGAGCAAGAGAACGACCAGAAAGAAGAGCAACCCGACTGCGATGGCACCCACGACGTAGGCCCATGCCCGGGGGTAAGCGGTGTTCGACGCGGCGGAGGTGATCCGCGACCCCAAACCGTTCTGCAGTCCACCGAAGTACTCGCAGATGATGGCAGCAATGACAGCATTCGGAGCCGCCACCCGCAACCCGGTGAAGATGTGTGGCACCGCGGACGGGAGGCGAACGATGCGTGTGAACTGCCAGCCGCCGACCGCATACGACGTCATCAGGTCCTGATGCACCGGTGATACCTGACGGAGTCCTTTTGCCGCACTGACGAATACCGGGAAGAACACGACGATGGTCACGACGAGGCGGCGGGGTAGATCGGTGGTCGAGGAAAACATCGAGTTGAACACCGGAGCGAGGGCGACGATGGGGACCGCTGCGGCACCCGCCGCCAGCGGAGTGAGAAGCTCGTCGACGACGCGAAGGCGAACGGCCACCATCGCTGCGACAAGACCGAGGACCGATCCTGCGATCAATCCCACCAACGCATTGGTTCCGGTTGCCACACTCGCCGATCCGATGTTGCCGACGTTACGAGCGAACTGTTCGGCAATCGCACTCGGTGAGGGAAGGAGGAACGACGGTACCCCGGCGACGACGGTCAGCAGCTGCCACAACCCGAGCAGGACAACGCCGAACACCACCGGCGGCAGCCAGACTTTCATCGGAGATCTGCGCCGCGAATTATGCGCCCGTGCAGCGCATCCCGAACCGAGGTGATGGCAGCGAAGAAACCCGCCGATTCACGTGGGTCACCGTCGGAGTCGAACGTGTCGATCGTGAGCGTGTCCACGATCCGCCCCGGCCTGGGCGACATCACGACCACTCGATCGGACAGATACACCGCTTCGGGAATGGAATGGGTCACGAACACCACCGCTGCGCTGGACTCCTCGGCTATGCGCAACAGATCGTTCTGCATCTTCTCGCGCGTCATCTCATCGAGAGCGCCGAACGGTTCGTCCATCAGTAACAGTCCGGGCGTTCGGGCCAATGCACGAGCGATCGCCACGCGTTGCTGCATGCCGCCCGACAACTGGCTGGGAAAGCTGTCGGCAAAATCGGTGAGTCCCACGAGTTCGAGCAGTTCGCGTACCCGTTCCGCGCGTTCTCGTTTGGACACCTTGTGCAGCTCGAGCGGCAATGCAACGTTCGACTGCACAGTTCGCCAGTCGAGCAGCCCTGCCTGCTGAAATGCGATGCCGTACTTCTGTTCGACACGAGCTTGCCGCGCCGTCAGACCGAACACCGACACCGCACCGGAGGTGGGTTGCTCGAGATCTGCGATCACGCGAAGCAGCGTCGACTTGCCGCAGCCGGAAGGGCCGATCAGGGAGACGAATTCGCCGGGAGCGATCGACAGCGACACATTGTCCAGCGCTGTCACTCCCCCATCGAAGGTCTTGCCGACGCTCTCGACGTCAACGGCATGCACGGTCATCAATCCGCCCTTCGCGCAGGAGTACGGCCTCCATATCGCCCCAGAGCGATATCGAGCAGGGCCACCAATCCGGTGACCACGAGTCCGAGCACCGCTGCACCCAGAACAGCTGCGTACAGACGAGACGCGTCACCTGTCGCCTGTTGCGAGAACACGATGATCTGCCTGCCGATACCGCCGGTGGTTCCGGTCGAGATCTCGGCAACGACAGCACCGATCACAGCGGCAGCGGCAGCCAGCCGCAGAGACGGGATCAGGTGCGGCACCGAGGCCGGGAGCCGTAGCCGCAGAAGCGTGGTCCACCATCCGGCCGCGTAACTGTGCATCAGATCCAGGGATGCCCGGTCGGGTGCACGTAGGCCGCGCAGCATCCCCACCGCCACCGGGAAGAACGCGAGATACGACGCGATGACGGTGATGCTCATCCACGGCTGCCAGGCGTACCCGCCGATGGCGATCTTCCCGCCCCAGCCGGCGACGAGCGGTGCCAGCGCAATCAGCGGCACCGTCTGGGAGACGATCACGTAGGGCAAGACGGACCGCTCCACCCACACGAATCGTTGCATGGCCACAGCCAGCACCAGTCCGACCACCGCCCCCAGAACGAATCCGAGCACCGCAAGACCGAAAGTGAACAGTCCGCTCGAGACGATCGCAGCGCCGACACTGCGCGCCCCGGCAACGTTCACCTCCGGCTCGGTCAGCGCCGCCAGCACCGACCACACATGCGGCAGAGCGCCGTCGTCGGTGCGCGGCAACACCCGCACACCGCCGACACTCACGCCGTTCTCGGGGACGAGCACTTTCACCAGCTCCCACAACACCAGAAGCAACACGATTGCGGCCACCGCCATGACCGGTCGACGAAGCCCTCGCGCCGAGCGGGCGGGAGTAGGAGCTACCACCGCCGCCTGATCGAGAACACCGGTCACGACGTAGCCGTCACGGACTTGCGGATCTGCGGAATGATGCTCTCTCCGTACGCCTCCAGCGTCGCAGCCTTGGCGTCGTGCTGGAGGTAGACCGAGAACTGGTCGACGCCGAGTGCCTCCAGATCCTTCAGCTTGGCGATGTGATCGGCCGGGGTGCCGAGCAGGCAGAACCTGTCGATCACCTCGTTCGGAACGAATTCTGCGTGCGAGTTTCCTGCTCGACCGTGCTCGTTGTAGTCGTACCCGGTACGCGCTGCGATGTAGTCGGTGAGCGCCTGTGGAACACCACCGCCATCGCCGCCGTAACGCGAGACGATATCGGCGACATGGTTACCGACCATCCCGCCGAACCACCGACATTGGTCGCGGGCATGTTCGAGGCCGGCCTCGGTACCGTCGGTGACGTAGGCGGGAGCTGCTACGCAGATCGAGATCGAATCCGGATCGCGGCCCGCCTGTTCGGCCGCGGCACGCACTCGACCGATCGTCCAGGCAGCAATATCCGGATCGGCCAACTGCAGGATGAAGCCGTCCGCTACCTGCCCGGTGAGCTCGAGGGCTTTGGGTCCGTACGCCGCCACCCACACCTCCAGCCTCGAGTGCTCTGCCCACGGGAACTGCACTGTCGTCTCACCGACCCGGGCACTCCGCCCGTTCGCAAGACTGCCGATCACCTCGATCGACTCGCGAAGCGCAGCAAGCGTTGTCGGCTTACCGCCGAGAGCGCGAACCGCGGAATCGCCACGGCCGATACCGCACACCGTGCGATTGCCGAACATGTCGTTGAGCGTCGCGAACGTCGATGCCGTCACCGTCCAATCGCGCGTAGCCGGATTGGTGACCATCGGGCCCACTGTCACGCGCCTCGTCGCGGCCAGAATCTGGCTGTAGATGACGTACGGCTCCTGCCACAGCAAGTGCGAATCGAAAGTCCATACGTGCGAAAACCCATGTGTCTCGGCCTGCCTGGCCAGATCGATCACACGGGACGCCGGCGGATTGCACTGCAGCACTACCCCGATGTCCATGGCTCAGATCAGATTCTGTGACAGATCGCGGCGGACGAAGCGGCCGTGTCCCGCAGTGCCGGAATAGGAACCGCCATCGACGATGATTCGCCCGCGAGAGATCACAGTGTCCACGTGGCCATCGATCTCGAAACCCTCGTACGCGGAGTAGTCCATGTTCATGTGATGGGTCTTCTCGACTCCGATGCTGGTGTGCCCGTTCGGATCGTAGATCACGATGTCGGCATCGGCTCCGGGGCTGATGACGCCCTTCTTCGGGTACATCCCGAACATCCGGGCCGGGGTGGTGCAACAGACGTCCACCCACTTCTCGAGGGTGATCTTCCCGCTCTTCACACCCTGGAACATCAAATCGATCCGATGCTCCACCGACCCGATTCCGTTGGGAATCTTGGAGAAATCGCCGATACCCATCTCCTTCTGGTCCTTCATACAGAACGGGCAGTGGTCGGTACTGACGGTTGCCACGTCACCGGTGCGCAGGTAGCGCCACAGTTCGTCCTGATGCCCCTCGGCCCGCGACCGCAGAGGCGTCGAGCAGACCCACTTGGCCCCCTCGAAACCCGGCGCACCGAGTTGTTCTTCCAACGACAGATAGAGATACTGCGGACACGTCTCGGCAAATACGTTCTGCCCGTTGCCCCGAGCCTGCGCAATCTGCTCGAGGGCCTGCTTGGCCGAGACGTGTACGACGTACAGCGGCGCGCCGGTGACGTCGGCCAGCATGATGGCTCGGTGCGTCGCCTCTTCCTCCAGCTGCCACGGCCGCGACGTGCCGTGGAAGTACGGAGCCGTGTCTCCGCGGGCGATCGACTGCGCCACGAGGACGTCGATGGCAATGCCGTTCTCCGCGTGCATCATCAGCAGTGCACCCGTTTCGGCCGCAGACTGCATGGCGCGCAATATCTTGCCGTCGTCGGAGTAGAACACGCCCGGGTATGCCATGAAGAGCTTGAAGCTGGTGACGCCCTCGGAGACCAACTCGCTCATCGCTTTCAGGGAATCGTCGGTGACGTCGCCGATGATCTGATGAAACCCGTAGTCGACGGCGCACTTCCCCGCCGCTTTCTCGTGCCACTGCGCCAGAGTGTCCTGTACGCGCTGGCCGGGAGTCTGAATCGCGAAGTCCACGATGGTGGTCGTACCACCCCAGGCCGCTGCGCGCGTTCCGGTTTCGAAGGTGTCGGATGCGAACGTGCCACCGAACGGCATCTCCATGTGGGTGTGCCCGTCGACCCCGCCCGGAATCACGTACTTGCCGGTGGCATCGACCACGACGTCTGCCGAGGTCTTCAGGTCCGCGGCCAGTGACACCGAGCCCGGAGCCAGCACCGCGACGATGGTCTCACCGTCGATGAGCACATCCAATTCCTGTGCGCCGGTGGTGGATACCACGATTCCACCGTGCACGAAGGTGGTGGCCATCAGGGTTGCACCAGTGGACCGTAGGCGTCGGGTCTGCGGTCACGATAGAAGGCCCATCGGTCGCGGACCACCTTGATCAAGTCCATGTCCAGGTCTCGAACGATGATCTCGGACTCGGAGTCCGACGCTACCTCGCCGACGAATTTGCCCTCGGGGTCCACGAAGTAGCTGGTCCCGTAGAAATCGTCGTCACCGTATTCGGATTCGATTCCGACCCGGTTGATCGCGCCCACGTAGTACTCGTTCGCGACGGCAGATGCGGGTTGCTCGAGCTTCCACAGGTAGTTCGACAGGCCGCGCGAGGTAGCCGAGGGATTGAAGACGATCTCGGCACCGGCAAGGCCCAACGCCCGCCAACCTTCGGGAAAGTGCCTGTCGTAACAGATGTACACACCGATTCGGCCTACCGCGGTGTCGAACACCGGCCACCCCAGGTTTCCGGGTCGGAAGTAGAACTTCTCCCAGAATCCGTTGACATGGGGAATGTGGTGCTTTCGATACTTACCGAGATAGGTGCCGTCGGCGTCCACGACGGCGGCGGTGTTGTAAAGAAGGCCGGGCTGCTCCTGCTCGTACACCGGCAGAATCATCACGATGCCGAGCTCTTTCGCCAATGCGGCGAAGCGGTCGACGGTGGGCCCGGGTACCGATTCGGCGTATTCGTAGAATTTTGCATCCTGCAATTGGCAGAAGTACGGACCGTAGAAAAGTTCTTGGAAACAGACGACTTTCGCGCCTTGCTCGGCCGCGGACCGAGCAAACCCCTCGTGTGCCGCGATCATCGATTCTTTGTCACCGGTCCACTTGCTTTGGACCAGTGCAGCTCGAACTGTGGACATCATTGGCACTCCATCTCTCGCTGGCTTGCACCCTCAAGATATTTTGCGCCGTGTTACGGGATCGTTCGTGCGGTTTCGTACGTATTAATCGTCGGCGGTGCGCAGAGGTGGGATGCTGATCAGTTGGACTTCGGCAGCAGCGCGCGAACAGCGTCGATGGTGTCGGCGGTCGCCAGGTTCTTGTCGGGTCGGTATCGCACCACTCGCGCGAATCGCAGAGCAACGCCGCCCGGGTAGCGCGAGCTGACCTGCACGCCGTCGAGCTCGATCTCGACGATCAGTTCGGGGCGCAGATACACGGTGTGCTCGTCGCGCTCTCGCTCGTGTTCGGGGAATTCGTCGGTCTGCCATTGCAACAGAACGTCGGTCAGGCCCTTGAACGTCTTGCCGACCATGATCGGGACACCGCCGTCTGGATCGCGAGCCCCGAGGTGCAGATTCGACAGGTAACCCGTGCGGCGGCCGTACCCCCACTCGGCTCCGAGGACGACAAGGTCGAGGGTGTGCTCGGGTTTGACCTTCTGCCAGCTCTTTCCGCGGCGGCCTGCGGCATACGGTGCACCGAGAGCTTTGAGCATGACCCCCTCGTGCCCGGCGTCGAGTGCGGCATCGAAGTGGGCCGCTGCTTCGTCCGCATCGGGCCGAACGGCACTGGGAATTCGGTGCCCCGGTGCTACCCGGTCCAGTGCGGCCAGGCGCTGCTCCAGCGGGGCATCGAGCAGGTCCACACCGTCGAGGTGCAGGCAGTCGAAGAAGTAGGGCTGCAGCAGGAGCTCGTGTGCGCTCTCGGCACCGAACCGACTCATCGTTTCCTGGAAAGGCCTGGGGCGCCCGCTGTCGTCGAGCGCGAGGGTCTCCCCGTCCAGGACCACAGAATCGCACGGCAGCTCGAGAACGAGTTCCACCAACTCGGGCACGCTCGCAGTGATGTCGCGCAGAGTTCGCGTGTAGATGCTCACGTCGGTTCCGGAACGGTGCACTTGAATACGAGCGCCGTCGAGCTTGTATTCGACGGTGACGTCTCCGTTCAGTTGCTCCCACGCCGCGCGAAGCGATTCTGCGGGCGAGGCCAGCATCGGGCGGACCGGGCGTCCCACCTCGAGCCGGAACGCGTCCAGCGCCTCGACGCCACCGGTGATCGCGGCAACCGCGGTGGCGGACAGGCGTCCCGAGAGCATGAATGCGCGACGCACCGGAGCCTGCGGAAGGCTCGTGGCGGCAGCGACAGCGTCGACCATGATCCCCTCGAGCGCCCCTTGCCGAAGTTCACCGGTGACGAGCCTGATCAGGAACTGCCGCTCCTCGGCGGTGCAGCGCGAGAACAGGTCCGTCAACAGCGACACTCGCCGCGCAGCCGATCCCGCACCCGACGTCGACGCGACCGCGGAGATCGCATCGTCGACCTCGGTGACCGTCAACGTCGAGGCCTCGGCGGAGGTGACGTCGAGATCGGCCAGAGTGCGCCAGCCGACTCCTATTCGCCCCTGCCGCAACTCCCCCGACAACCACGACACAGCGGGTTCGATGTCACCGGCCTCCGCCTCGGCGAGCAGTGCGCTCAGCTGCTCGATCTTGACCTTGCGGGAGCGCGTCGCGGCCACGGCACGGGAGGCTTCGACAATCCTGGACATCAACACTCACCGAACATAACTGCACCTACCGACAGGCTGCTGACATCCAATTGTTACCGGTGAGACTCCTGCGGCTGGTGTTCTTGCTGTTACGTTCGATTCATGCCTGTGGAGCGACCAAAGGCAGGGCGACGTGTCAGCTGAATCCCAGCACACGGTCGCCCCAGGCAGCGCGCATGTCGCCGTCGGGGTCCTCGACAAGGGCGTCGGACGTGTCGATCACCAATGTCCATCGCGTTTTCTCGGTGTACGGAGCCCAATGCTTGGACGCGTCCAGCGCAGCGGGTACGCCGTACCGCGCGAAAGCGAGCCACCGTCTCTGCATCCGCGCCGCCACCGCCATCGCCGGTTTACGGCCGCCGAGCCAGAACGTGGGGTCTCTGTTCAGCGTCCCGAAGTTGCCGAAGACGTACGGCAGTTCGGTTGCGTGTCCGGCCCCCACGCGAGCGGCCTTGAGCATCGGCGTCGCGTGATCGAATCGGTACATCCATGTCGGCGAGTGTCTGCTGTGCGCGTCGGCGATCCACATGCTCGGCATGACGAATCCCGCATCACGCGACATAGCTTGTGCGCCGGCCGGTTTGTCCCTGTCCGGGTACGCCGCCATGATCTCGGCGACGCGATAAGCCGGCAGATCGGCGTGATCGTGTGCAATGGCCCGGAACATCTCCGAGACGGTGTCGGAGGTGATCGGCATCAGCGGGGACTTCATGAACCGAAAGATCGACGGCTCGTCGTGGTTGGTGCCGATGATCAGTGGGATCTTGTGCGAGAGGCCCTTCTGGAACGCCGCCACCGGGTAACGCGGAACGATATCCCCATCCACGACCGGCGAAAGACCCAGTGTTCCAGGAACTCTCGTGGGAATTTCGTAGCAGAGCGTGTCCCCCGCAGTGACCAGCCTGCTGAAATGCATGTCGAACAATTCGCCGATGTCTTCCCGGGCGACACCCACCAATTCCAGGAATCTCGACGCCACTGCGGCACCTCGATCGGGGCCGTACACCGACGTCGCAGGAGCACTCTGCACGATCGCTTGCTGAAACAGGCCCTCGGCCTTCGGAGACGTCATCAACGTGGTGACCGATGCACCCCCGGAGGATTCACCGAACACAGTGACTCGATCGGGATCGCCGCCGAACGCGGCGATGCATTCGCGTACCCATTCGAGTGCTGCGATCTGGTCTCGCAGTCCGAGATTGGTCTCGAAGGTGTGCTCGTCGGTGGAGAACGACGAGAGGTCGAGGAACCCGAAGGCACCGAGGCGGAAGTTGACGGTCACAACCACCACGTCACCGTTCTCGCTCAGATTCCGCCCGTCGTACACCCGCTGAGCGGACGATCCGAGCGAGTACGCGCCGCCGTGGATCCACACGAGTACCGGACGTTGTTCTCCATCGGGCCGGGGTGCCCACACGTTGAGCGTGAGGCAGTCCTCGGAGATCGACAGCGACGGATCGATCGGCACCGGACTGTCGCGACCCTGTGGTGCCATCGCGCCGAACTCGAGACCGTCGAGCACTCCGGTCCACGGCTGCAGCGGCCGCGGCGATCGGAACCTGAGCTTCCCCACCGGCGGTGTCGCGTAGGGAATACCCCTCCACGCCACGATCGGCGATGCGTCGACGGCAACCGGATAGCCGAGGACGTCGCCGTACGGCGTGCTCACAGACACGGTGGAGCCGGACGCGGTGGAGTCGGACGCGTTGCCCATCGAGCCTCCTGTTCGGTCGCTGCCCAACGTACCAACATCATCCCTGGGCTCGGCGACGCTACGTTCGGCGTCGACGCCCCCGAGCGAAGGAATCGACGATGAGAAGAATCGGATGTGCCGCAGCGGCAGTCGTGGCAGTCGGCCTGGTGGCCGCCTGTGGTTCCGGTGGGGGCGATGGGCCGATGGCGACGATCGTCACCGACCGCCCCACCCCGATCACCGCGCTTCCGACCACACCCCGCAGTACGCCGTCATCCTCACCTGCTTCCACGACGCCGCCGATGTCCACCACGGCAACGCCGACGAGTTCGGCAGCGGCTCAGGCCAATTCGACGGACTACGCCGGCAAAGCACCTGGCTGGTACTACTTTTCGAGCCCCAGCGGAAAATTCGAGTGCGGTATTGCCGTGCTGAACACCTCCATCGCCGGTTGCCACGGTTCGCTACCCGATTCGGCACCGAAGGTTCCCGGCAGTGGCGCTTCGGGGACTGCTGTGAAACCCAACGCAGTGCAACTGATTGCCGGATCACCGGCGAAGTTCGAGAGTCTGGGCGATCCCAAGTTCCATCGTTTCGACGGCCCCGCGGCGGCGCTGCCGTACGGCGAGGTGCTCACCGTCCCTGGAAGCGGCTCGACCAACGGCCTGCAGTGCAGCATCGACGAGCAGGCCGGGGTGACCTGTACCGATCAGGTCGGTCACGGATTCACCGTCTCGGCCGAGGATTTCGACCTTCGCTGACGGTCTCGTTCGCTCGGCAAATTACCAGGCGTAATGTCCGGGGACGGTACGACAATCCCTGCCGTACGGTCTCCCCAGCGGCCGACGCCCGTGCGCGCGGCCGGAAGGTGCGTCACTCATGAATCAGACCTCGGACCGCCACACAGCGAAGGTCATCGGCGTCAGCGTCGCCGCTGCTGTGGGCGGATTCCTGTTCGGTTTCGACAGCTCGGTCATCAACGGAGCGGTCGACTCGATCGAAGATCACTTCCTCCTCGGCTCGTTCACCACCGGATTCGTGGTCGCGATCGCCCTGATCGGATGCGCAGTGGGTGCCTGGTTCGCCGGCAGCCTCGCAGACCGTTGGGGACGTAAGAAGGTGATGCTGCTGGGCTCGGCCCTGTTCGTGATTTCCTCGATCGGTTCCGGATTGGCGTTCAGCGTCCCCGATCTCATGCTCTGGCGAGTACTCGGCGGGCTGGGCATCGGCATCGCCTCGGTGATCGCGCCTGCGTACATTGCCGAGATCGCTCCGGCCAAGTGGCGGGGAGCCCTTGCTTCGCTACAGCAATTGGCCATCACCATCGGCATTTTCGCCGCCCTGCTGTCCGACGCGCTTCTCGCGGGGGCTGCCGACGGGGCGTCCAACGACCTGTGGCTCGGCGCCGAAGCATGGCGCTGGATGTTTCTCGTCGGCGTCGTTCCCGCACTGGTGTACGGGCTGCTGGCAACACTGATTCCGGAGTCCCCGCGCTACCTGGTGGGTCAGCATCTCGACGACGAAGCAGCGCGAGTGCTCGCCGAGATCACCGGAGAACTGCACCCCGACGAGCGCGTTCACGAGATCAGGCTCACGCTGCGCAAGGAGTCGCGTTCGTCGTTCGCCGATATCCGCGGGCCGAAGTTCGGCTTGCAACCGATCGTCTGGGTCGGCATCACGATGGCAGTGCTGCAGCAGCTCGTGGGCATCAACGCGATCTTCTACTACTCGACGACGCTGTGGCGCTCGGTCGGCTTCAGTGAGGATCAGTCGTTCACCACGTCGGTCATCACCGCAGTGATCAACGTGGTCATGACGTTCGTGGCGATCCTGTTCGTGGACCGAATCGGCCGGCGCAAGCTGTTGTTGGCGGGTTCGCTCGGCATGTTCGTCGGGCTGGTCATGGCATCCGTGGCCTTCTCGCAGTCGATCGGCAGCGGCGACGACGTCACGCTGCCCGCTCCGTGGGGTGCCATCGCGCTGATCGGTGCCAACCTCTTCGTCATCTTCTTCGCGTCGACCTGGGGTCCGATCATGTGGGTCATGCTCGGCGAGATGTTCCCCAACCGCATGCGAGCCATGGCCCTCGGAATCGGTACCGCAGCCAACTGGATTGCCAATTTCGCTGTGACGCTTGCCTTCCCGCCACTGACGTCGTCGGTGGGCCTGTGGGTCATCTACGCCGGCTTCGCAGTGTTCGCCGCCCTGTCGTTCTTCTTCGTCAAGGCCAAGATCACGGAGACCAAGGGCATGGAACTCGAAGACATGCTGGGGTGAGCTGAGGACCGCAGATACAGGGGCGGCGGCATCGGCATTGGGTGACCGGTGTTACTGTCGCTTTCGTTCTGACACGGGGTGTGTCCGCCGATGCGGATGCTGAGATCAAACCCGCCGAACCTGATGCAGGTAATACTGACGAAGGGATGTCAAGGCGATGACGCCTGTTGTATCTGCGGACCCGGTCCGCTTCACCGATCTCCTCTGGGATGCCTCCGCGGACATTCGACGCGAGATCGACAATCTGGAATTCCTACGGCTGCTCGGTGCCGGGACGCTTCCGCTCGACGCGTTCCGTCGGTACCTCGAGCAGGACTCGCTCTACCTGAGCGGGTACGTGAAATCGTTGTCCTTGCTGGCAGCACACGCACCGAACCCGCTCGCCGGGGCATTCTGGGCGAGCGCCGCCGCGAGCGCCATAGACGAGGCGTCGTCACACGAGGCCATGCTGACCGGGGGTTCTCTCCCCTCGTCGACGGCTACGCCGGAGCCATCACCCGAGTGCCTGGGCTACACCTCGTATCTGATCGCGACCGCAGCAACCGAGCCGTATCCCGTGGCAGCCGCGGCGGTGCTGCCGTGCTTCTGGATCTACGCCGATGTCGGCCGCTCTCTCGCCGCGGCAGCGAAGGCGGTTCTCGATCGCGATCCCGATCACCCCTATGCGCGCTGGGTGGCTGCCTACGACGCACCCGAATTCCATGCCATCGTCGACGCTGCGAAAACGTTCGTGGACGACGCCGCCGCGGCCGCGACGCCAGATCAACGCGAGCAGATGATCGACGCCTTCGTCGTCGCGTCGAGATACGAACTGATGTTCTGGGACAGCGCTTTACATCCCACTCCGTGGCCTTCGGCCGAGAGTGCGGTGTACGCATGAGAACCACTCGAATCCTCGCCACGCTTGCAGCGGCGGTCGTTGCGACCACCGGACTGGCGGGATGCTCGGAATCGACCGACTCCGACACCATTCGGTTCGCCCTCGACTGGACCCCGAACACCAATCACACCGGCCTCTACGTGGCCCTGCAGGAAGGCTACTTCGCCGACGCCGGGTTGAACGTGGAAGTTCTGCCCTACAACAACACTGCAGCGGACACCCTCGTCGATGCCGGAAACGCCGAGTTCGGCATCAGTACACAGAGCTCGGGGGTGTTCGCCACCTCGGCGGGCGCCCAGACCGTATCCGTTCTCGCACCGCTGCAGCATTGGGCAACCGGCATCGGAGTTCGCGCAGATCGAGACGAAATCCCGAGCCCGAAGGCACTCGATGGCAAGGTCTACGCCGGCTTCGGCGAGTCCGGCGAGCAAGCCGGGCTTCAGCAGGTCATCAAGAACGACGGTGGCACAGGCGAATACGAGACCGTAGTACTGGGAACCTCGGCATACGAGGCGGTGTATTCCGGTACCGCGGACTTCACCGTCTCCTACTTCGCGTGGGAGGGGATCGAAGCCGAACACAGCGGAACCCCGATGAAGTACTTCGACTACACCGACTACGGATTTCCCGACGCCTATGCGCTCACCATCAGTGGCAACGAACCCTGGCTCGCTGCCCACCCGGACGAGGCGAAGAAGTTCGTCCAGGCCCTGCAACGCGGGTACCAACTCGCTGCCGACGATCCCGACAGAGCTGCCCAGGACCTGATCGACGCCAACCCCGGAACCTTCACGGACGAGTCGCTCGTTTTCGAGAGCCAGGAAATGCTCGCGGCGAAGTACATGAAGGATCCCTCCGGCGAGGTCGGAAGACAGAGCCTCGACAAGTGGACGGCGTACTCGAAGTTCCTGTACGAGAGCGGCGTACTGGCCGATCAGAACGGCGCCCCGCTGACGACGGAGCCGGACTGGTCGACCTACTTCACCAATGACTATCTCGGCGATCGATAAGCCGGTCACCGCTGAGCGAGACACGTTCTCGTTCAGCGGGATCCGAGCCTCTGTTCGCTGGGCGTGGCCCGCGGTCACGGTCGTCGCCGCCCTGATAGCCGGATGGCAGGTCTACGTCCAGGTCAGCGGTATCCGCCCGCAGGTGCTGCCATCGCCCGGTCGCGTCGTCGTGCAGGGTTGGGCGCAGCGTGATGCGATCATCGAGAACGCGTCCGCGACCGTGCAGGTGACGCTCGTCGGTTTCGCCGTCTCCCTGGCTCTCGCCTGGATACTGGCTGTTGCGGTGGATTTCTCGCCCTGGCTCCGGCGCGCGTTCGTGCCACTCTTCGTCGTGTCGCAGACACTGCCGATCATTGCGATCGCACCGTTGCTGATCATCTGGTTCGGCTTCGGTTTGCTCCCCAAGGTTTTGGTGATCGCTCTGGCCACGTTCTTCCCGATGGCCATCGGGCTCATCGAGGGCTTCGCGGCAGCCGATCGCGATGCTCGATCTCTTCTGGTGAGCATGGGCGCCTCACGCTGGCAACAGTTTCGGTACGTACGGCTACCGTCGGCTCTCCCCCGGTTCTTCACCTCGCTGCGCATCGGCATCACCTACGCCGTCGTCGGGGCGATCTTCGCCGAATACGCCGGAGCCAGTGCAGGGCTCGGCATCTACATGAGCCAACAGAAGAACTCGTTCCGAACCGATCTGGTCCTGGCCGCAGTGGCCGTCACAGCCGTGATCAGTGTGGTCCTCTTCGTCTCCACGTTCGTGGTGGAACGATTGGTTGCTCCGTGGGCTCGCCACGGATCGGCGGGACTACATGTCTGACCCGATCACCACCGACAACTGCATCGACGTTCGCGGACTGACCAAATCGTTCGGCGACAAGCTTGTGCTCGACGGCGTTTCGTTCGGAGCGCAGCCGGGCGAGTTCATCTCGATCATCGGACCGAGTGGATCCGGCAAGAGCACGGTGTTCAACATGCTGGCCGAGCTGGACCGACCCGATTCCGGCACGGTGAACGTGCCGCCGTGTGCCTACATGCCGCAAAAGGATCTGCTGTTTCCCTGGCGATCCGTGCTGGACAACACGACTCTCGGACTCGAAGTGCAGGGCGTCGCAAAGAAGGAAGCGCGGGCGCGGGCGCGGGAGCTGTTCCCGGTGTTCGGCCTCGACGGCTACGAGTCGGCCAGGCCGTCCGAGCTCTCGGGCGGCATGCGCCAGCGAGCGGCGCTACTGCGCACGGTGGTGCAGGGTCGGTCGGTGCTGCTGCTCGACGAACCGTTCGGAGCGCTGGACTCGTTGACCCGCAGCGACATGCAGTCCTGGTTGCAGCAGGTCTGGTCGGAGTTTCGATGGACGGTACTGATGATCACGCACGACATCCGTGAGGCGGTCTACCTCTCCGATCGGGTCGTCGTTCTCTCCCCCAGGCCGGCCCATGTACGACGGCAGGTCGAGGTGCCCCTGCCCCGCCCACGCGGACTGGAGATCGTGACGACGCCTCAATTCGCTGCGGTGGAGAAGCAGCTGATGGATGTTCTGCTGAGCGCACCCTGACCTGCCCGGCGCGCGTTCGGTCGACGCAGGGCTCAGTCGACGCAGGGAATGCCGCCGTCACTGTGGACGCCCTCGTCTGGTGCCGCGGGCAGATCCTCGGTCGTATCCGGTGGGGCGATCGCGAGTGGCGGAGGTCCCGTCGTCGGGGCCGGTGCCTCGGTGATCGACGGTGTGGGCACCGGCGCGTTGCCGATCAACCGCGCGGCCTCGGCCCTGATGGAGTCGACGTCGACGAGATTGACGTCCTGACCGTTGATCGTCTCGTAGCCCATGATCGGCAGCGTGTAGAAATCGATGTCGCCCTGCATGACCGCGCCGGCTTGCCCGGCGAGCGTCATCGGATCCAACGACGCGTCGATGACGATGTCGTTCTTGGTTCCCGCCACCAGCGCTCGTAGTTCGCCGATGTTCGCGAGAACACCGGAGGAGCTGAGCTTGGCCATCACCCCGGCAACAAAAGCCTGCTGCCGTTTGGTTCGATCGAGGTCGCCGTTGTCGAGGCCGTGACGTTGCCGTACGAAGGACAGTGCCTGCGAGGCGCTCAGCTCTTGAGCGCCGGCTGGAAAGTTCGCCCCCGAATAGTTGTCGTCGACTGGATTGTTCAAGCACACCTGGATGGGGCCGACGGCCGTCGCCACGTCGTAGAAGCCCAGGAGGTTCACTTCGGCGAAATGGTCGATCGGTACGTCGAGCAGGTTGCGAACCGCAGTCAACGTCGATCGCCGACCTGCCTCTCTCGCTCGCCGTTCACGCTCGGCCGCATCGGTGACGCCCTCGTCGAGCAACTCCGTATCGGCGTCGGCCTTGGCAAGGCCGTACGCCTCCTTGATCTTTCGCTTGCCGTACCCGGGGACGTCGACGTAGTCGTCACGAGGTATCGACAACGCGGTCGCACGTCCGCCATCGGCCGGAAGATGAACCAGCAACAGCGTATTGGTGTTGTAGCCGCCGACATCGCTGTCTCCCGCGTGCAGTTCATCGGTGACGAACTCGGCGGGCAGGTCGTTTCCGTCCATGTCCTTGCGACTGTCGAGGCCGATCAACAGGATGTTGGTGTCCTGGCCGTTGCCGCTCGGATCGTTGTTCGCGATACCGTCGAGAGCGTCGGAGGTTGTCAGTCCGGTGGTCGCCTCGCGGTAGACCGCGAACCCGATGCCACTCACCGCAACCGAGGCGACCGCAGCAGTGGCAACGACGACCCGTCCGATCCGAAGCGCGAGCGCACGATGACGCGACGCTGTGTGGATTCGATGCCGACCCGATCCGCGGTTGCCGCGGGTGGTGTCGTTGCCTGGGCCGTTCGGTAGCACCTCGCCAGGCTACTCGGGTCCTACCTGGGCAATGCCCCGCCCAATTGCAGAGCGAGTCCCTCGACGGCGACGAACGCAGCCTCGAGACTGGCTTGCGCCTGTGGAATCCGAGGTGCCAGCGCCGGCACTCGTGCGGCAAGTGTCAGATCGATCGGGACGAAGTGGACGTCCATCCCGAGCGCGACCCCGAGAACCTGCCGCAACTGGGCCGTGGTGTGGTCGGCCGACGCGCCGTCGGTACCGGGGGTGTAGTCGTTGCCGCGGCTGGTCACCACAACAGCAGGTTTGCCGACGAGAGGAGCCGTATCGCCGTCGAACGGGACGGTGATGCCGGGAACGTGTACGTAGTCGATCCACGCCTTCAAGGTCGACGGGATCGACCAGTTGTACATCGGTGCGCCGATGAGCACAACGTCCGCCGAGATCAGTTCTTCGATCAGCTCGATCTGCAGCGCCTCGGCGGATGCCTCCACATGTTCGTCGGCTGCGCGCAAGTGTGGTGCCCAGTGCAGCGCCGAAGTGGGCAGGTGCGGCAGCGGATTCAGATGCAGGTCTCGATGGATCACGGAGTGGTCGGTGCCGATCGAATGCCAGCCGTCCGAGAAGCGGGACGTCACCTGACGGCTGATCGAACGAACCGGGTCGGCAGACGAATCGAGATGCAACAACTGTGGCACTGAAACACTCCTTGTGAGTCGGGTGCCTCGAGCCTATGCGTACCGTCCGCTCCTATCCTGGTCGAATGGACTTCCGATTCGTCATGCCTGCTCTCGCCTCGCGCTCGGCCACACAACTTGCGGCCGTCGTACACGAGCGGACGGGCACGGACGTCGACGTCAGAATCGGAGATTCGGCGGTGCCACTCGACGACGCGGCACGCGGTGCTGTCCTCGAACTCCTCACCCAGCTGGCCACCGGCCGAGCAGTAGCAATCGGAACGGTGGACGAGTTACTCACGACCTCGCAGGCCGCGGCAGTACTCGGGGTCTCCGATACCTATGTCAGACGGTTGGCCGATGCGGGCGATCTACCTATCGAGATGCGCGGAACCCATCGACGATTCAGGCTCGAAGATCTTCTGCGGCAGCGCGATCGGTTCAGGTGATATTGCCCTGGACCATCAGCCGGCCTCACGCTCGATGTGCTCGGACTGGACGGTCATCAGATCACGAAACGCCTGCCCGGCGGCCATCCACAGTTGTTCGGAGTCGATGTAGTCGACTCCGCGGATCTCGACGTCACCCAGGTACGCTCCGACGTCCACCGACAACATTCCGATGACGGACGACACGTCGGCGTCGAGGTACGCGGTTTGAGTGTTCTGCAGCTCGCGAAACTGGGCCGAGAAGAACTCGGCTGGGATTCTTCGATCGACGAACTGCGCGATGAGGAACAGGAAACGGGACGCGTGGGCTGTGCCTGACCGGTAGGAATGCTCCATGGTGAATACCTCTCCCCACGGTCGACAGCACCCCTCGCACTGTCGACCGTTGAGCTCGCTGATACTCCGATTTCGATGTACGAACGAACTCTCGAACATCGATTCGACCCAGTGGCTAAAACAGGGAGCTCGTCCTACCAGCGCTAGGTTAATCCGACCCTTGGCCCGTTTAAGGCCGATGGAACAATTTGGTGAGGAATCACAACGAAGCCCGTCCGGCCTGCCGTTCTCTACTGAAACGATCCCAGCGGAGCGCGATCCGGAGTGTCCAACTGCCAGAACTGCCAGCCGTCGCGCTCTTCGACATCTCCGCTGATATGGGTGGCGACGGCACTGGCCGCGACGGACGGGTTGTCGAATCGTCGACCCTCCATCGGCCCGGCCGTGATTTCCAGTCGCTGGGTCTCGGGGTCGTAGCGGCCGCTCAGTCGATAGCCCTCGCAATCGGCGACGACTCGCACACGGTTGTCGACGACTTCTTCCTCCACGGCGGCTTTCGCCGATTTGCGGGGTGCCTTCACCCGTGGGGTACGAACCCACGTCTGCTCGGGACCGACATCGAGCGTGGTGTCCAACGTGGAGCTCAGCCCCAACAGGTCCCACCGCTCACTGCCATGCGCCACCCGGTCCACCGCGATCGCGTGATGCCCAGTTCTGGTTCGAAGAGGCGAATCCTGAACCCACAGATCGACTTCTCCGCGAATATCGGTCGCCATCTCTTCCGAGGACACCATGTAGAAGCGCGGCTCTTCGTTCGCAAGGTCGACGAACACCCAATACGACGATCCGGTGTCGTCGCTCTCGAGCGACTCGTCTTGCCTGCGAGCCTTCCAGTCCCCGGTCACCTTCGATCGCACTCGAACGATGCACGAGGACTTTCCGTCCATCGACCAGACCTGCACGGGGTTACGGCGAGAAGTGGTCAGCCGCTCCGCGCGTCCGCCGCGCTGCGCCACGGTTCGAATGAATGCCTTGATTCCCCGGTCGGATGTGTCTTCCACGGATTGCCACCTTCAGCCTCGAGAGCGCCCCGTACTTATGAAGAGCGGTGTTGCGACGGGTGGCGCTTGCACGACTCGGTTTACCTCACCCTACTGCTTCGACCCACGCTCGAGTAACCGCCGAACACCCCGTCGGACGAGTGCCGGTTACGGTGAGGAGAGCGAACGGGGCCAGGAGGTACCACCATGCAGGTGACGATCACCCATGACAATGCGAACAATCGGTTCGAGATCCACGTCGACTCTCAGCTGGCCGGCTACTCGGAGTACCTCGAATCCGACGGCATCAGGACGTTCCATCACACCGTCACGCTCCCTCGATTTCGCGGCCGAGGACTTGCAGCCACGCTCACCGAGCACGCACTCGACGACACCGGCACGCAGGGACTCCGGGTAGTCCCTGCGTGCTGGTTCGTCCGCGACTTCATCGAGGCGGCGGGCGATCGATATTCCGATCTGGTCGAACATTGAGCCTCAGCTCATGGACGAGGACGTCCCGACGCGAAGGTGGGACTCGGAAGTCGAAACATCGCCGTCGTCGGATGACCCCTCGTCGACAACCCCAACTTCTCGTGAGTTCCCTTCGCTAGCAGTCGGTTCCGATTCCCTTTCCGCCGCGACCCGACGCCGCTCGTAGTTCCGGACACCACGCTCGACGCGTTGTCGATGTTCGTTCAAGATTTGTTCGTAGTGGTACATCTGTTCTCCTACAACAAGTATGGATGCCGAACACAGAGATGTTCTGCGCGGCGAGGAATTCGAAGGGTGTCACATCACCTTCGGACCGAAGCTCTACTCAGAGAGCGTAATTGGCAATAGCCGCAAACCGAGTGCAGACGACTCGTCGGCTTGCGTACTTCGATTCTGCTGCCATTGTCCACCTCCACGGTCTCTACGATGTGCCTGTGTCATGATCATGCACGGCCTGAGCCGCGAACTCCACCGAATTAATTCATCCGGTAGCGGGGACTGGGCAAGTTCTCGAATGTCATTGCACGATAGATGATTTCGAGTAGACATGCAGGTTCCTGCGCACTCAGCCACACATCGATGCTGCCGGCGTGCGATCTGAGCAGAGGAGCCTCGACGCTGCCGAAGGCACAACCGTCGGATCGAACGTGTGCGGGTTGTCGCAGCTGCATGTGCGCGCGTGTGTGTCAGATGCGTGGGGATCGGTCAGTGATCTGGATGCGATTCTGCGTGCGACTGGCGGCTGCGCGCGCGTTCGTGCGGTGCGGAAGCCCTACGCCGTCAGCGGTGTGGACCGAGGCCGTGCGTGTCTCATATGTCCCCGGACTCGACAATGCCTGTCGTGCGTGCAGCGGTGCACGGAACACTCGGGAGGACCGGTCGATCTGCGCGGGGCTTCTGGCAGATGCGTGCGCGTTTGTCAGATTCGCGGGATTGGCGTTCATCGGTGTGGCGAACCTGCATGCGTCTGGCGAATGCGCTCGCGTTTGTCAGACGCATACGAATTCGTTGACGATTCCGCTCGCGCCTGACAAACGCGAACGCGTTTGCTGAACTACTTCGCTCGGTTAGCCGGCAGCGTCTCGATCTGTTCGCTCCGATATGCAGTCTTGCGGACACCGCACACAATCGTGAGACATGGATGTTCGACGCTCTGGGAATCGGATGGGACATCACACTCGAAGGCGTTGTGTGGGTGATGGTTTCGAAATGCGGAATGCCCCGACCGTGAGGTCGGGGCATTCCGGAATATTGTGTTCGGCGGTGTCCTACTCTCCCACACCCTGTCGAGTGCAGTACCATCGGCGCTGGAGGGCTTAGCTTCCGGGTTCGGAATGGGACCGGGCGTT
>NZ_JBNQFW010000011.1:0-67322 GCF_050321865.1 Rhodococcus sp. IEGM1428
GTTGAGTGCCCCAGAGGGCACTCAACCGCACCACTGCGGCACGCACCACCGAAGGAGCTCCCCCATGGACGTCGTGATCGGACAGTTGTTCACCGGCCTGTCGATCGGATCCATTCTTCTGCTCGCCGCCCTCGGGCTCTCACTGACGTTCGGTCAGATGGGCGTCATCAACATGGCGCACGGCGAGTTCATCATGGCCGGTTCGTACACGGCCTACGTTGTGCAGCAGATCGTCTCGACCGGCGGCGCATCACTGTTCATCTCGCTGATCGTCGGCTTCCTCGTCGGCGGCGCGATGGGTGTGCTGCTCGAGGTCACGCTGATCCAGCGGATGTACCACCGTCCACTGGACACCCTGCTCGTCACGTTCGGCGTCGGGCTCATCCTGCAGCAGCTCGCTCGCGACATCTTCGGCGCTCCGGCGGTCAACGTCGTCTCCCCGGAATGGCTGAGCGGCGGCGTCGACATTCTCGGTGCCGTGGTGCCCAAGACCAGAATCTTCATTCTCGTCCTCGCGGTCGTCGCCGTTGTCGCACTGTCGATCGCGCTGAAGAAGACCGCGATGGGTCGACGCATCCGCGCGGTGGTGCAGAACCGCGACCTCGCGGAGACCTCGGGCATCTCGAGCCGCAGGACCGACATCTCGACGTTCTTCCTCGGCTCCGGTTTGGCGGGCGTCGCAGGCGTGGCACTGACTCTGATCGGTTCCACCAGTTCCACAGTGGGACAGAGCTATCTGATCGACGCCTTCCTCGTGGTCGTCGTCGGCGGACTCGGCCAGATCAAGGGCGCGGTGATCGCCGCCTTCGCTCTGGGAATTCTCAACTCGTTCATCGAATACAGCACCACGGCCTCGATCGCCAAGGTCATCGTGTTCGTCCTCATCGTGATCTTCCTGCAGGCCCGCCCGCAGGGCTTGTTCGCCGTCAAGACAAGGAGCCTGGTATGAGCGAGTTCATCGCCAAGCGCGGCGCTCTACTGGGATTCGCCCTCGCCGCGATCCTGCTGTTCGCCGTTGCTCCGGCCGTCCTCAGCGACTTCCGGTTGAATTTGCTGGGCAAGTTCATCTGCTACGCGATCGTGGCCGTCGGCATCGGATTGGCCTGGGGTCGTGGCGGAATGCTCACTCTCGGCCAGGGCGTGTTCTTCGGTATCGGTGCCTACATCATGGCCATGCACCTGAAGATCTCGGACGCAGATCTGCGCGGCGACGACGTACCGGACTTCATGTCCATCGCCGGCATTCGTGAATTGCCCTCGTACTGGGTGCCGTTCACCTCACCCATCTCGACGATCCTGGGCATCCTGTTCGTGCCGGCCCTGGTGGCATTGGTTCTCGGACTCGGCGTGTTCAAGCGCCGAGTCAAGGGCGCATACTTCGCGATCCTGAGCCAGGCCCTGGCCGCGGCCTTCGCCATCCTGCTCATCGGACAGCAGAGCACCGGTGGCTCCAACGGGCTCAACCGGTTTCGGACGTTCTTCGGGTTCAACCTCAACGACCCCGCGAACAAGCAGATGCTCTTCTTCATCGCCGCAGGGGTACTGCTCGTCGTCGTCGCCATCACCCGCCAGCTGATGTACTCGCGCTACGGCGAGCTGTTGGTGGCGGTGCGTGATCAGGAGGAGCGCGTCCGCTTCCTCGGTTACGACCCGGCCAACGTCAAGATCGTGGCGTACGTGGCCGCGGCGTTCTTCGCGGGACTGGCCGGGGCACTGTTCGTTCCGATCGTCGGCATCATCTCCCCCAACGACGTCGGCATCGTCCCGTCCATCGCGTTCCTCATCGGCGTCGCCATCGGCGGCCGCACCACCCTTCTCGGCCCCGTCCTCGGCGCCCTCGGCGTCGCGTGGGCTCAGACCACGCTGTCCGAGCAGTTCCCGTCCGGCTGGACGTACGCGCAGGGTCTGCTGTTCGTGGTGGTCGTCGGATTCTTCCCCGCCGGCATCGCCGGACTCTTCGCCTTGCGCAAGCGAAAGCAGGAAGCCGAATCGGTCCCCGAATCGAGCGCAGAACCAGAGAAGGAACTCGCACGATGATTCATGTCGAAGGCCCGCAGCCCACGTTCGGCGGCAACGCCGGCATGTCCAGTCAGTACCTCGAAGTCCGCGATCTGACGGTCAGTTTCGACGGTTTCAAGGCCAACACGAACGTCGATCTGACGCTGATGCAGGGCGATCTGCGCTTCCTCATCGGACCCAACGGTGCAGGCAAGACCACGCTGATCGACGCCATTACCGGTCTCGTCCCGGCTACCGGATCGGTCACGAAGTCCGGGGTGGAACTGCTGGGCAAGAAGGTGCATCAGATCGCCAGGCTCGGTATCGGCCGAACCTTCCAGACCGCCAGCATCTTCGAGAATCTGACGGTGCTGCAGAACCTGGACATCGCCGCCGGATCCGGACGATCGGCGCTGACGATGCTGCGTCGTCGCGGATCGGTGCTGCCTGCCATCGAGGAGGCCCTCGAGACCATCGGTCTGACGGCCGAACGAGGCAAGGCAGCCGGGATCCTCGCGCACGGCCAGAAGCAGTGGCTCGAGATCGGAATGTTGTTGGTGCAGAACGCCGATGTGCTCCTGCTCGACGAGCCGGTCGCCGGTATGAGCCACGAGGAACGCGAGGAGACGGGCCAGCTGCTGCAACGCATCGGCGGTGAGCGGACCGTGGTGGTCGTGGAGCACGACATGGACTTCATGCGCATGTTCGCCACCTCGGTGACGGTGTTGGCTGCCGGACGCGTCCTGGCCGAGGGCACAGTGGCCGAGGTACAGGCCGATCCGAAGGTCCAGGAGGTCTACCTCGGCACCGCAGCGGCGGGCGAGGAACTCGAACAGATCGCAGAAGAGGGAGCCGGTCATGCTTGAGCTGGTCGATGTGCGTACCGGTTACGGCCGCAGCGAAGTGATTCACGGTGCTTCGCTGACGGTTCCGGCCGACGGTGTGGCCGCGGTGATGGGCCACAACGGTGCGGGCAAGACGACGCTGTTGCGCGCAGCGGTCGGATTGTTGAAAGTGAACTCCGGCAAGGTCATGTTCGACGGTGAGGACGTCAGTGCGTTGCGACCCAGCGCTCGCGTCGCCCGTGGCCTTGCCTACGTGCCTCAGGGTCAGCAGTCGTTCGGCCAGTTGACTACGGCCGAGAACCTGCAGGTGGTGGCCGACGGCCGCAAACGCGGCAAGGCACTGATCGACGAGGCACTCGACCTGTTCCCGGCATTGAAGGAATTGCTCGGCCGCAGAGCAGGATTGCTCTCGGGCGGGCAGCGCCAGCAACTCGCCATCGCGCGAGCGCTGATCACCGAACCCCGGATGCTGATTCTCGACGAGCCGACCGAGGGCATCCAGCCGTCGGTGGTCGCCGAGATCGAACGCACCATCCTCGAGCTCACTCGCCGCGGTGGTCTCGGAGTGCTACTGGTGGAGCAGCACATCGGCTTCGCCCTCGAGTCGGCGCAGAACTATTACATCCTCGAGGCCGGCCGCATCACCTCGACCGGTGTCGGCGGTAGCGAGTCCGAGGCCGACGTGCGCGCAGCCATGGCGATCTGACCGGACGTATCGTGCCGCGCAGTGACCTTCGCGAGAAGGTCTATTCGTCACTGCGCCGGGATCTGATCTCCGGTGCCATCAGCTCCACCGAGCGGCTCGGCGAGGAACGTCTCGCCGAGTTGTACGGGGTCTCACGCACTCCCGTGCGGGAGGCTCTGGCACGGTTGCAGGCCGACGGTCTCGTCACCCGCGACGAGGCCGGCCTGCACGCCTATCGTCCTCGGCTCGGCGACTTGCCCGATCTCTACGAGCTACGGGCCACACTCGAGGCCCGCGGCATCACACGTTCGACGTCGCAGTCCTTCGATCGGGCCGCACTCTCGACTTTGTCGGCCACCTGGGTCGCGCTACGCACCGACCCGCCCGACACCACCGACGACCTGGTGGCGCTGGACGAGAACTTCCACGTCACATTGCTTGCGGCGTCCGGCAATTCGGCACTCACCGATGCGCTGTGCGCCGTCAATGCCAAGGTACGTCCGGTACGGATACTCGGCGGACTCGATGCGTCGGCCGTCGTCTCGGCGATCGATCAGCACATCGACATCGTCGAGCACGTGTTGGCGGGGACCCTCGATACGGCTCTGGAACTACTTCTCGCCCACATCGATTCCTCGCGCGATCGAGTGGTCGAGCGAGCCCAGCAGGCCGCGGCCCTGGCGGGTGCCGTCCGGATCTGAAGGTGTCAACCGCGCCCCGCCAGGAGTGGAGCCTGCGGAACGACCCAACTAGTCCGACAGGATTCGATCGATGTCGTCGAGTACGGCCTGTCCGCCCTTGGGCCCGACGCCGGTGATCCAGTAGGACTGATCCACCGCATGCGGATTGGGCAGCGCGACTGCATTGGCGGTGATCGACGCCGGGATCGCCGCCGGGTCCGACGGATCGGTGGCGGTGACGACGATCAAGTCCGCTGCCGCCTGGGCTGCCAGTTCGGGTGAGAGGTCGACCGAGATCTCGTCCGCCCATTCCGGCCGCGGCGGAGTGGTGAACCCTGCGCACTCGAGGGTGCTGCCGGCGAACGAGGACGGCCCGTACAGGGTCAGCTCGCCGCTACGAGGCCGGATGAGTTGCGCTGTCTTCCCTTCGGTTTCGAACTTTTCGGCTATCTCGCCGCACCGGTCGTCGTATGCGGTGAGCAGTTCCTCCGCTTTCGCCTCCTTGCCGAGAATGCGGCCGACGAATCGGACACTGTCGCGCCACGGATCGGACTGGGAGGCGATGAACACCGTCGGCGCAAGGGCGGAGAGTTGGTCGTAATACTCGGCGTGACGAGTCTCGGTGCCGAGAATGAGGTCGGGTTGCAGGGCCGCGATATCCTCGATGGTCGGTTCGGCCACCGTGCCGACAGTCGCGATGTCGGCCGCTTCAGCACCGAGATACGACGGCACACCGCTCACCTCACTGAGCACCGCGGTGCCGACGGGTACGACACCGAGGGCGACGGAAGTGTCGAGCTCGACCGGCTCGAGTGTCACCACACGCAGTGGGGTCTCCGGAACGTCGACCGTTCCCCGGACGGTCTCGATCGATCGCGTTGCGCTGCCTGCCCCGTCGGAGGTGGCCTCGGTGGACGAACACGCCGTCGCAGTCACACCGAAGGCGGCGACGGTGAGGGCGAGCGCCGTGAGGCGGGCATGGAACTTCGTCAAGGGTCCTCCATGGGAACATTGTTCGGAATCACAAATAGGGTAGCCTATCCTCCCACTGTCCGGTGACTCGCGGCCGCCCAGTCGGTACGGTGTGGCTGTGACCACTCCACGCATTCCGTCCGGTACCGCCACAACTCTCGGGCCCATCAACTGGGTCATCTGCAAGGTGATCGCCAAGGGTGCAGGTGTGCCGAATCCCCATCTGTTCACCACCCTCGGTCGCACCGGCGGCCTGTTCCGAGCGTGGCTGTTCTACAGCGGGCACCTGATGCCCGGCGGCAAGATCTCGCGCAAGGAATCCGAGATGGTGATTCTGCGCGTGGCTCACCTTCGAGAATCCGCGTACGAGATGGACCACCACGTTCGGCTCGGCAGGCGCGCAGGCATCGACCGCGACCTGCTGGAGTCGATCAAGACCGGACCCGATGCACCGGGTCTGTCTTCGCGCTACCGCGCAATTCTGACCGCCGTCGACGAGCTCGTTGCCACCAAGACCCTCGCCGACGCCACCTGGGCGGAGCTCGCGACGCAGTTCGACGAACGTCGACTCCTCGAGTTCATGCTGTTGGTCACCCAATACGACGGCCTGGCAACCACTCTCGGTACCCTGCGCGTCGAACGCGACTACACCGAACGCTGAAGATGCCCACCGATCGTCCGATACCCACCTCGCGGGCCGCGCGGGGAAGCGCCCTCGGCCGCGCCGTGGCCGGTCAGGCCATCCGCGGTGCCGGGGCCCGGATGTCGATGATCGGTCGGTCCGAGGAACTGCGAGAACGGATCTCGGAGAAGCGATCGCTTCAGGCAGCCGATCAACTCGTGACAGTGCTCGGCAGCATGAAGGGCGCGGCGATGAAGCTGGGCCAGATGCTCTCGGTACTCGACCTCGCCCTGGTACCCGAGCAGCATCGACAACGCTTCCAGGACAAGCTCTCCGCACTGCGCGATCGCGCACCGGAAGTCGATGTCGAGGTGATGCTGTCCGTCATCGAGGACGACCTGGGCGAGACCGTGGAGAGCCTCTTCGCAGACTTCGACCGACAACCCATTGCCGCAGCCTCGATCGGCCAGGTCTATCGCGCCCGCCTGCACGACGGCCGAGCCGTCGCCGTGAAGATCCAATACCCCGGAGTCGACGCGGCCGTGCGCGCGGACCTGAAGAACCTGGCACTGTTCCTCGAGTTTTGGCGCAACGCATTGCCTACAGTGGCGGCACCGGAGCTGATCGAAGAACTACGACAGAATTTCGAGCGGGAGCTCGACTACATCGAGGAAGCCCGCACCCAATCGGTCTTGGCTCGACGATTTCGCGGTCACCCGTTCGTCGCCGTTCCCGACGCGATCGAGGAACTGTGCACACGGCGGGTACTCGTCACCGAGTTCTTCGACGGCGTCTCGTTCGATCACATCCGCTCGCTACCGGTTGCCGAGCGTGATCGCATCGGCGAGATCGTCTACCGCTTCTACATCGGTTCGCTCTACCTGTACGACGAATTCTGCGGGGACCCACATCCGGGAAACCTTCTGCTCGGCAACGACGGCCGCGTGGGATTCATCGACTTCGGTCTGTTCAACCGGATGCGAGCCGAACACGTCGCGTTCGAGATCGACTGCTTGCGGATGGCTTCGGAGGAACGCGGTGTGGATCTGCTCGCCGCAATGATCGCCCGCGGCATCGTCGACGCGTCCGCCGGGGTCACCCCCGACGAGTGTCTCGAGTACGTCTACGCGGCGTCCGAATGGAACCTCGTGGACCGGGCGATGACGGTGACACCGTCGCTGGCGTCGAGTGGTCTGATGCTCGCGATCGATCCGCGCGGCGGGCAATTCACCGGCATGAAGCGACAGAACCTGCCTCCCGAGCACCTGTTCTCACGTCGCGCAGATTTTCTGACGTTCGGCGTTCTCGGCCAGCTGGGGGCAACGGCCAACTGGCACAGGATCGCTCGGGAATGGATCTACGGAGACTCCCCCGCCACCGAACTCGGCGTCGCCGAGCAGCAGTGGCGAGACCGGAATAGATGATCCGCTACTGGGTGACGCGAAATTTCTTGCCCGCTGCGGTGCCTAGTCGATTGAGCGGAGCCATGATGTCTTGATAGCGCGGGCCGATGATGCGAGGAATCGCGTCGAAACCACGTGCGTCCGGGCCGATGAGCACTCGTGGCTTGTTCTTCTCCACGCCCGCGAGAATGACCTGCGCCGCGCGAGTGGGCATGGTTCTGGCGATCCGCTGGAACGCTTCGGACACCTTGTCGGCGTCGCCCAGGCTGTCCATGCCTCGGGCGTTGGCCACGATGTTGGTCTTGATGCCGCCCGGGTGCACGCACGTCACGCCGACGGGGTGTCGCGCGATCTTCATCTCCTGACGCAAGGCCTCGGTGAATCCGCGAACAGCGAACTTGGCGGAATTGTAGGCACTTTGGCCCGGGATACCCATCAGGCCGAACACGCTCGAGATGTTCACCAGATGCCCCTCGCCGGAGTCGATCAGCGCGGGCAGGAAGGCTTTGGTGCCGTTGGCAACTCCCCAGAAGTCGACGTTCATGACCCACTCGAAGTCGTCCCAACTCATCTCGAGCACGTCCGCATTCAGCGCGACTCCGGCGTTGTTGACAACAAGGTTGACCCGGCCGAAGTCGCTGACAACCGAGTCTGCGTGGAAGTACATCGCGGCGCGGTCGGACACGTCCAACTCGTACGAGCGGGTCTTGGCCCCGGCCTTCTCGCACGCAGCCACCGTGTCGGCGAGTCCGCTTGCGTCGACATCGGACAGCGCGAGTTGCGCACCCCGGCCGGCCAGGTCGATCGCCAGTGCTCGTCCGATGCCCGAGCCGGCTCCGGTGACGACGGCGACCTTGTTTCCGAGATTCTTCATACGTTCACGTTCTCTTTCGCTTGCAGCAGTTCGTATTCGGTGGGATCGATCGTGCGGGTACGCAGCCAGTACTGCCAGGTGAAACCCGGCCAGACGGTTCGGTTCACACCGGTGCTGTCGAGATACCAACTGGTGCAACCGCCGGTGCTCCACACCCCGTTTCGCAGCTTGCTCTGTATCTCGGTGTCGAAGCGGTCCTGTACCTGCTCACGAACGGTCATCGCATCCGCGTCGCTCCGCTCGACCAGTTCCACTGCCCGCAGCACGTACTTGATCTGTTGCTCGATCATGAACACCACCGAGTTGTGACCGAGGCCGGTGTTCGGCCCGAGTAGGAAGAACGCGTTGGGATATCCCGCTGCGGTGATACCCAGGTGGGTTGCAATACCGTGTTTCTGCCAGTGCTGCACAAGCTTTCGACCGCCGACGCCGGCGACGTTCATGCTGTCGAAGCCGTCGGTGACGTGGAAGCCCGTCGCATAGACGATGACGTCGACCTCGCGTTCGGTGCCGCCACGGTCGACGATCGAGCGTTCGCGTACCTCGGCGATGCCGTCGGTGATCACCTCGGCACGTGCGGAATTCAGCGCCTTGTAGTACGTGTTGGAGCCGAGGATTCGCTTACAGCCGATTCGATAGCTCGGGGTGAGCTTCTCGCGCAGTGTCGGGTCCGAGATCTCTCTGCGGATGAAGCGCCTGCCCGCAAACTCGACGGGACGCAACAGCGAGGAGTGGCCGTTGAGGCCGACGGCCAACGCCTCCGCGCTCCAGTACACCGAGTTCCGAAAAGCTTTCCGTAGCAGCGGTACCCGTGCGAACACTCGTTGCACCACGGGCGGCACCGAGAAGTTCCGACGCGGCAGTACCCACGCGGGTGTGCGTTGATACAACTGCAACTGCGCCACTCGTCCGGCGATTTCCGGCACGAATTGCACTGCGCTCGCACCGGTTCCGATCACGGCCACTCGCTTGCCCGTGAGATCGACCTCGTGGTCCCACCGGGCCGAGTGGAAGGCCTTGCCGGTGAAGTTCTCGATGCCGGGGAGCGTCGGAATGTTCGGTATGTGGAGCGCACCGACGCCCGAGACCAGGAACTGTGCGATGTACTCGTCTCCCTCGGCGGTGCTCACGTGCCAGCGCGCCTGTCTCTCGTTCCAGTACCCGCCGGAGCAGGTGCTGCCGAAACGGACGCTCCGGCGCACGTCGCACTTGTCGGCGAGGGACCTCAGGTACGCGAAAATTTCGGGCTGACCCGACCACATCTTCGACCAGTACGGATTCGGCTCTCCCGACAGCGAATACAGGTGCGACGGCACATCGCAGGCGCACCCGGGGTAGGTGTTCTCGCGCCAGGTTCCGCCGACCTCGTCTGCCTTCTCCAGCACCAGGAAGTCCTCGCGCCCGCGCTTACGGAGTTCGATCGCCATGCCGAGCCCGGAGAACCCCGTTCCGACGATCAGCACACCCGTGCGGTGCACCGTCATCGTCGACCGTTCGATGGCACTACACCGGTCAGTCTCCACAGCGCTGCGGTGACGGTGCCGTCGAGCATCCCGGCCGAATCGAGGAAGGCAACGGTGTTCTCCGCGTCCCGCCGCCTGATCTCGGATCGCCGATGCCGCGACGTGAACGCGCCCCGAGCAGGACTGACGCCGATGGATCGGTACACCTCGAACGACACTCCGAGACGAAGAATCACGTTGGCCAGCAGAGCGAGCAGCACGCGGTTGTACGCGCGAGCCACCGCATTCGAGTTACTCTGAGCGGCAACCACTTCCGATCGAGCGGACGCAAAACGATCGGCGCTCCCGAGCCCATGGATCTTCACGGCCTGTCGAACGTGGGGCTCGATACCGGGGTCGGTCACCGCCCCGGCCATCGACCGAGCGAAGGTCTCCTCGACCAACAAGATCGACGCATGCGATGCTGCACCCAGCGGTAGAAAGCCCAACAGCTTGACGGCCGTGGTGGTGCCCCGCGGCGGTTTGTAGGGTGCCACTTCCGTGGCGCGAACCAGCCGTCCGAAGGTGATCGTGGTCCGCGAACCGCCTGCAACCTCGTCGAGAGCATTGCGAGAATCGGCGCTGTTGAGCCCCTCCTCCGCTACTCGCCTGAGCTGGGTTCCGATCAGCATGGCCGACAGATACGACACCGTGCTCCATCTGCTCACCGCCTCGTGCAGAGCCAAGGTACGCCGGTCCTGCTCGGCCAACCTGCCCCACAGGCGGGTCCCGTACAACGTCACCGAGTCTCGCGGCAACGCCGACGCCTCACTCTGCCAGGGTGATTCCCAGTCGATGTCGACGTGCGGATCGTACTGGACCGCCGACGAGCGTGGGCTCATGCCAGATCGTCCGGCATTGCCCGCGTCATCTTCCACAGGCGACGGGTCACGAATCCATCGCACATGCCGGCATCGGCGAAGAATCGGATCATGGGTTCGGAGAAGAACTGCATGTTGGTCTTGTAGGTGGGGCTGGCCATCGCGGTGACGATTCCGCGAATCGGATTGATACCGACGGATCTGTACACGCGCGGATTGATCAGTGCGAGGTACGTGAAGTTGGCGATCGTCGCAAGGATGACGCGGTGGACCGCACGGTTGACCCGATTGGTCGATTGCATCGCGCGCACCATTTCTTCACGGGCGTAGGTGATGTGGCGCGACTCCTCGATCACGTGGATGCGCATCATCTGGCGCAGGTGCGGCTGCATCTCGGGATCGTTTTGAGCTTCTCGCTGAGCCCGATCGAGTACCTCCTCGATGAGAAGCGTCCCGCCGTAGGTCGCCGGCCCGAGAGGAAGAAACTGACCGATCTTCGCGATGATCAGACCCGCTCTCGGCATGAGGTACGGCTTCAGGCCCGCCTTCTCGATCAGCTTTCCGAACATGATCGAGTGGCGCGATTCCTCGCCCACCTCGGCTATCGAGTACATCGAATGGTCGGAGAACGTCCCTTTTCCGAACACCCGTAGCAGGTTTGCGCTGAGAAAACCCTCTGCGTAGATACCGAACGAGAGAATGCTGACGATCTCGTGCCGACCCAGTTCACGACGCTGCTCTTCGGAGAGCTTGTGCCACAGCTTGGTTCGGTACAGCGAGACTCGATGCTCGGGCATCCACCGCAAACCGTCGACCACCGGAGCAGCCCAGTCGATGTCGACTTCGCCATCGTAGAACTTGTTGGCAGTCGACTTCAGCAAGCGACTCGCGGTTTTCTCACGAGGCCCGACGGACCGCGCCCGCGAGACCGCGAGGTCCTCGGTCGTCAGCGGCGTATGCACCGTCGATCCCGCCCGACCGATACCGCAACACTGTCGATTCCCCTTGCAGGCTTCACAACCGATCCCCCCTCGCGATCGACCACACCCCGAGACTTCGCGTACCCGAAACTCGCGGTAGCCAGTACCGGCGGTAGTAGGTACTGTACGAGTGTGGTTCAAGTCACCGGACGTGTCAACCCCGAGAAGGGGCGACAGTCGACTCCGTGCAAGAAGATCGATGCGCGCACCGAGCGGTGGCGTGAGCATCGCCTCCACGTGCGCCGGGAAATCGTCGCGGCCGCACTGATCGCGATCGATGTGCACGGCCCGAACGTCAGCATGGGCGATATAGCGAAGGTGGCCGGGACGGCCAAGCCCAAGCTTTACCGGCATTTCGCCGACCGATCGGATCTGCATGCCGCGATCGTCCAGCACGTCCAGGACCTGCTTTGGGACCGAATCATGGTCACCGTCAACCTGTTCGAGGATTCCGTCACCGATCTCATCGATCGCAGCGTCGCCGGTTATGCGGCCGTCGTCGGAGAACATCCCAATCTGTTCCGGTTTCTCGTTCACGGCCACTTCCTCACTCGCACCACGGACCGTGGAACTTCGAAAGGCGTTGCCGGTGACCCGGCGTTGGATTCGGCTCGCGCCGCGTCCGACACGGTGGCCCGCGTACTGGCCGACGCCATACAGGGTCCCGCAGTGGACCGTTCGACCGTCGAGATGGTCTCCTACTCGACGTTCGGGGCAGTGGCCACTGCGACGGACTGGTGGCTCGGCAGTTCCGAAGACCACGAATCCACCATGTCCACCGAGGCGTTCGTTGCGCATCTGGCCGCCATAGTGCGGGGCCTCGTCGGATCCTCGTGCGCACTTGCCGGCGTCCGTCTCGAATCCGATCGACCCATGCATCTCGCGTTCGTTCGCGACCAGGAGGAAGAAACTTGTGAGTGATCTATCCGGTAAGCCCGACTACCGCGGCCCTGCAACTCTGACTTTCGAGTCCCCTCCTGCCGAGTTCGAGGTGCAGATCGATCTGCGCGGACACTCCCAACCCATCGACGGCGTCTTCCGGTGGTACGGGCGAGTACGGCCACACGAAGCACTTCAGGGGTTCATGGAGGCCGCAGGCAGCAGCCGCAAGGGCAGGCTCAGCACCGACAGCGGTGATGTGCCCGTTCTGGTGAGCGACGTGGACCTCTGGGGCCGATACCGCTTGCAGGGCACCGGGATGCCGCCGTATCCGCTCGAACCCGACGTAGATCCGGACGGTGAGGCCGAGACTGCTGCCACGTCGTCTCCCCAGACCCGGGCCCTCGACCGCGCCGCAGCATTGCTCGAACCCGAATTTCGCGCCGACGCGGACACGACCGACGGCTATGTGGAACTGCTCGGCGGTACACCCGCGCCGTCACCCACGACCGCGAGCAAGGCCATGAACAACCCTCTGGTCGCCTCGATCTACGAAAAGCTGTGGCGTCCCGCCGGCGTCGCCATGATGGGAGTGGGCGGCCTGTCCATGTCCGCCGAACGCGCCAAGGCCGTCGCAGACCTGCGCCTGTCAGGAGCCATGAGTGTGTTGGACGTGGCATCGGGACCGGGGAATTTCACCAAGTACCTCTCCGACCAACTGAGCGGTGACGGCATCGCCCTCGGGTTCGACATTTCCGAGCAGATGATCAGGCGTGCCGTCCGCGACAATCGCGGTCCTCACGCCGCCTACATGCGAGGTGATGCGCAATCACTTCCGTTCGCTAACAACACGTTCGACGCCGTCTGCTGCTACGCGGCTCTCTACCTGATGCCCAACCCGCTGACAGTCGTCGATGAACTGATCCGCGTCCTTCGCCCCGGCGGCCGGATTGCAATCATGACGAGTTACGGCCGCAGTGCCGCGCCGGTGAAGTCGATTCTTGGTGCGGTGTCGGGACACATCGGAATCCGTATGTTCGACAAGAATCAGTTCACGTCGATCTTCGAGACACACGGCATGACCGAGATCGAGCAGGAGGTGCGCGGACTCGCCCAGTTCGTCAGCGCTACCAACGCCCGCTGAACCGACAGACCTAAGTCTTGGGTCCGTAGTCACTCACGATCCACTGCCCGTCCTGATCGGTGACCGTCACCAACAGAAGGTTGGGCACCTTGCCGGGGTCGGGCTGTTGCACGTTCTGCGTCGTCTGCTGAGCGAAGACCGCAACCTTGTACTCGCCTCCCGACTCGGAATCGATTGCTGCCGACAGGACTTCGCCGGTCGCCACCACCTGTGACTCGTTCATGATCGCCGTGAGCGCCTCGCGGACACCGTCGTACCTGTCTTGCAGGGACTGCGACGCCCCCTGATCGACACCCTCGAAGAAGGCTTCGAGATTGCGGTAGTCGTACGTCAACGACCGCGCGGTGTAGTCGGTGGCCGTGTTCAACGCCATCTGCCGGTCCTGATCATGGGTACGCTCGTCGGCCAGATCGCCTGCTGCCGAACGCCACAGCACCCCGAATACCACCGCGAGCGCAATGCCCGGAACCGCGGCAGCGACCACCGCCCAGCGAATCCGGCGGCGGGAGTTCTCGGGCACTGCTGCTTTCTCCTCGGATACTGCTGCCTCTTTCTCGGTTACTGCTGTCTTCTCATCGGATGCGTCTGTCTCGACCATGAGGGGTGACTCCTGTCAGTTCGGAATTTCTACGGAGAGTTTCGCCGGGCCACCCGGAGGAAACACCGTCTGCAATACGTCCACGATGGAACCCGCATCTACCCGCATCGGCTTGATGGGTTCGGTGTACGGCTTGAGAAGCGTTGCGATCAGCGCCAAGTCGGGCGACAGAGGCGTGAGATATTGGTCGATCTTCGGTCCGATCTTTCCGAGTGGATCGTCCCAGACGTCCGCGCCGACGTAGGCGTACTGGTTGAATCCCTCGAGCAGATTCGCCACACCCGCGCCCGTCGCACCCACGTACGGTGCGGCGTCGGTCATCACCGGGCCGTATCCGTAGGCGTTGCGTCCCGCTTGCTGAGCGTTGTCGTACAGGCGTCGAATTTCGCCGCTCTTGTCGCGCAGGGTCGCCGCCAGGAATCGGAAGGCTTCCACCAGACGGTCGACGTCGCCTTCACGACCGTCGATCGCCGCCGACGCGGTCTCCGTCAATCCCGTCAATGCGTTCGTATCCAGCTGTGATGCAAGGGAATCACCCAGGCTCAGTGCTTCGCTGACGGTGACGGACGCGCGCACGTGATCGATGCCGATCACGTCCCCGTCCGTGAGGTACGGCCCGCCCGTCCCTCGTGGGCGTAGATCCATGTATTGCTCGCCCGCGGCAGACAGGTTTGCGACGACCACCTCCGAGTCCTTCGGAATGCGGTGGGCAGCGTCGAGCGCGAGCGTGACGTCCAAACCACTCGGCACCACGGCGATCGACTCGACCCGGCCGACCTGGATTCCGCGGGATGTCACCTGCGAGGTATCCATCAGTCCGCCGGAGGACTCCATGTGGACCACCACGTGGTCGGTCGCTCGGGTCGGATCGATGTCGAGTACACCGACAACCAGGTACCCGACGCTGGCCACCGTCATCACCACCAGCGCAACGAGCGAGACCAGTGTGCCCGGCTTCATCGGACGATCCCGATGCCGCGCAGAATCCCGATCATGTTGTCGGCGAGGGCGCTCGGACCTCGGTCGGTCGACACCGACCGAACTGCAATGTTGGGCGTGGACTCGAAGTACGGAATCAAGCGCTCTCGCAACAGGGTATTGGCCTTGTCCACGTTCATCGGCACCGTGGTGTCGGCGTTCGAGATCGTGATCAGAGCCGGCGCGATGATGTCGACGGCATCCTTCAGTTCCGGATATGGGCCCGCGAGAACGTCACCGATGTTCTGCGACATGTATCCCAGCATGAAGATCATGTGTACAACACTGAACAGGACCTCGGACAGGCCCTCCGATCGCTTCGGCCCGAGCTCGAGCACGCGTTCGACACCGTCACGCTGCAACACAACGGTATTCGAGACTCCCTCCGCCGCTGCGAGTATCCGATCGATCTCGCCGGTGTTGTCACCGATATCGGTCAGCGCAGTCCGAGCGGCCAGATTGATCTTGTCGACCTCGGCCGGATCCGGAGGAACAGCGGCGTTGACATTGTTGACCGCCTCCTGCAATTGCACGTAATGACCGCCGGTCACGATGTTCGACAGTCCTCGCAACACGTCCTCGACGTTGTCGGCCGGCACCGTCCGCTCCATGGGAATCACGTCACCATCTCGAAGGAACGGTCCCTCCGAGCCCGAGCCCGAACCCGAGCTCACCGTGGCATCGGCCGGTGGCTGCAGCGAGATGTAGATCTCTCCCAGAATCGACGACTGCCGAAGCTCGGCGACGGTGTCGGTGGGTAGCTGAACGTCGGCGGACAGGTCGACCGTCGCCACAGCAGTGGAACCCACGAGGTCGACCTTGTCGAGAACGCCCGCATCGACGCCTTCGACGATGACCTTCGCCTTCTCGGGAAGATTGAGGACACTGGCGAATTCGATCTTCAGGGAGTACTTGTCTCCGGACACGTAGCTACCGGGAATCGGAAGGTCTGCCGGGTCGACGCTGCACGCCGACAGCAGCGCAACACAGCACAGCCCGGCGGCGACGCGCCTCATCGCCATCCCGCCGAACCGAGTACCAGCTGCACCAATCCGACGTCGATGACATCGCCGCGCTGCTGGTTCGCCGAACACGTCGGTGCGTACTTGTTGAGCAGCGCACAGACCTCGTTGGGCGAGTTCGTGTCGATCTCGAACTGCGGCGGGTGATAGATCACGCGACCACTCTTGGAGTCGTTGTCGTACATCGTCATCAAGTTCTGCCCTATGGTCGGCACCTGTTCCAGAATGTCCTTGATATCGCCCACCCGTCCGAGCAGCACATCGACCACGGGGGCCGCCTGGTCGAGAAATGCGTAGACCTTGTCGTCGTACTTGGCGACGTTGCGCGCAAGTGGCGGAATGAATTCGGTCGTGAGGGCGACAGTGGTGCCGAACGACTGGGTGAACTCCGACAGCGTGATCATTCCTCGTTTGAGGTTGTCGAGCAGCTTCGCCACCTCGGGCCAGCTCACCACGAATGTATCGATCAGACCGTCGAGGTTGTCGATCAGTCGCCGCACGGTCGTGTCACGGTCGGCCGGATCGCCGACCAGTTGGGCCAGTTGGCGCAGGCTGTCGTTGAGCTGGGCGCCGGATCCTCGTAGCGAACCATCGACCGAACGAAGTGTGTCGCCCAGTATTTCCTCGTGCTTGCCGTCGGCGTCGGCCGGACCAAGCAGGTCCGACGCCAGCCCCGATACGGCGTCGAGGGTGTCGCTGATCCCCAGCGGGGTTCGAGTGCGTTCCAACGGGATACAGTTCGCACGATCGAGCTCGGGTCCGTCGGTGTACGGCTTCGTGAATTCCACGTGCCGATCGGTGACGATCGAGCTCGACAGTGTCACGGCCCCGACGTCGGCGGGGAGCCTGAGACCGTCGTCGACATCCATCGTGACCACCACTGCGCCGTCGGTGTTCTCGATATTTTTCACCGTTCCGACGGTCACGCCGAGCATCGTCACCGAATTGCCCTCGTACAACCCGACCGTGTCGCCGAACTCGGCACACAGCGAGGAACTGGTCGAGGCGGTGTCGATGACCGCGGTCGCCGATGCGACCGAACCGACAAGCGTGACCACCACTGCTGCCGCTACGGCGATCCGCACGGTTCTGCGTCTCATCAGCACACTCTCCCCGGCAATGGAATGCACACGCCGACACCGACGACCGTGTCCTGTGACTGATCGATCACGGGGCCTTCGCCCCCGCCGATCAGGGCGGCGAGGCCGTCGGTGCTTTGCTGCATGGTCGTGATCGCTCCGTCGAAGTCACCGAGCTGCGCGAAGAGCTTCTGGGTGATCTCTTCGAGTTGGACGATCGACGGCTCCAGCCCCTTTTCGAACGCGACCACGGGTCGGTGGAAGAGCTTGAACATTCGCCCCAGAAGGTCGAAGGCGCTGACGACGTCTGCGCGCTTGTCACCGAATCCCTTTGTCAGAGTGCCGAGTTCACTTACCAGCTCGGTGAGCATCACACGATCGGCTGCCAACGCGCCGACGTACTCGTCCGATACGACGAGTCCGCGTTCGAGTTGGTCCGAGCGAGTGGCGATCACGTCGGTCAGGGAGGACAGATTGTTTACGATGGCGCGCGTCGATTGTGGCTGCGTGCTGACGGCCTCGTCCAACTCGGCCACGGTCTGGCGCAGCGTCGCTCCGTCGATATCGCGGACCAGCGGTGTTGCCTGCTGGATCGCGTCGGACAGCTCGTACGGAAGTTCGACTCGTTCCGGAGGGATCGGCGTCGAGCCGAGTTCGCCGTCGCCGTGCGACGTGAGCATCACGTAGTGACCACCGATCGGTGTCAGCAACTTCACGGTCATCGTCGACGCATCACCCACAAAAACGTCCGAGTGCACGCTGAATTCGACGTCGACATGATCACCCGCCAGTTCGACCGAGCGCACCGAACCGACGGAGATACCGGCGATTCGGATTTCGTCACCGGGCTTCACCCCTGCTGCCGAACCGAACTCCGCAGTGTAGGTCTGCTCGCCGAACGGGATCGTGTACAGCGCAGCCGCGGCGAGGAGGAGTACCACAGCGAACGCGACGCCGACCGTGCCCCAGAAGAAATGGGTCTTGTTCTCCGATTGCTCGTCGCGAACACCCTTGCGAACCACGCGTGTCATTTGCACACCACCAAATTTTGTCCGCCGAGCACTATCTGGCCGATGCCCGGGATGTCTTGTTGCCCATGACTGCAGGTGTAGGTCCGGCTGCCCGGCTTGGGGATGCTTGCGTTCAGTCCCGTCAACAGGGACGGTGTGAGCGCGAGCAACTCGGTGACCTGATCGGTCTGAGGAAGCAACCGACGCAGCGCACCGTCGACCGGTGCGTAACTGTTGTCGTACGCATCTTGCAAGCTCTCCAGCAGACCGACGAACGGGGCGAGCCCGTAGTTGGCCTGGTCCAACGAGGCCAGTACCCCGTCCATCTGGGTACTGAGCTTCGACACCAAACCGTGCAGTTGTTCGAGAAGGTCTGCAACGGAGGAGGACTGACCACCGATCGAATCGGAGATCTGGCCGAGATTGTCGATCAGCAGTCCGATGATCGACTCGCGCTGAACCGCGAACTGGGTGATGCGGTCCACGTCCCGGAGCACCGGCCCCAGGCCGGAACCATCACCCTGGACCATGCGGAGAATGTTCTCCGTGAACTGGTTGAGCTGCGCGGTGTCGAGGGTGTCGAAGATCGGTTCGAAACCGTTGAACAGTGTGGAGATGTCGAACGACGGAATCGAGTGATCCAGCGGTATCGTCTCGCCGGCCGCCAGCGGGGCACCTGCGGCGGCGTCCTTCTGGATCAGCTCGACATACCGCTGCCCGAGGAGGTTCTGATAACGGACAGCGGCCTGCGTGTTGGCGAAGATCGGCCGCTGGCCTTCGATCTCGAACTCGACTCGGGCGATGGCTCCGTCGAGTTCGACCGACGAGACCTTGCCGATCTGCACCCCGGACATGCGCACGTCGTCACCGGCGTACAACCCCGATACGTCTTCGAACTCCGCGCCGTAGGACGACAGCGGCCCGGTGACCGGAGTGCGAAGGGCGGCAACGATGATCACCGCACACAGCGCGGTCACCGTGAAGAAGACGAGAAGTTTGATCGCTGGGCCGGCTACCTTCTTCACCTGTTCGCCTCCTCGTGTGCCGCAACGGCTCCGGCCAGATTGGGCATGGTCTTGGCAATCAGATCGAGTTGCAACTGCGGCTTGCCGTCGACGATGGGGAATGCGTCGGAGATGCCGTCGAGCACCTGTGGCACCCGGTTGTAGCTGGGTGCGAACGTGCCGATCGATGCCGTGATGGGCACGAGAAGATCGAGCGTCGTCGACAGCAGTCGGGTCAGGTCCGGATTGTTCTTCTTCAGCAAGTCGCCCACCGGAACCATCAACTGATCGCTCAGGCCGTCGTTGGCAGCGATGGTCCTGGCCCGATCTTCGGGGGCCTCCACGTACACGCTCTTGTCCACCACTCCCACCACCAGGTCGAGCAGGGGCGGAATCAAGTTCGCAATTCCATCACCCAGTTCTGCCCCTCGGTGCAGCTTCCAGGCCAACGGATCGATCTGGTGGTCCGCCATCATCTGTGCAGTATCGAAGTACGGCTTCAGATTTCGACTCACCTCGACAGAGGTGTTGGAGATGACGTCCAGCAGATGCTGCACTTGATCGGTGTCGAGAACTGCGGTGAGGTCGGCGACTCGCCGGAACACACCGGTGACAGTTGCACCCCGCTGGTTCCCGGATATCTCGAGCGTCGAGTCCGCGGCGAGGGGATTTCCCGTCCCGTCCGACACCAATTCGATTGCAGTGGAACCGAACACATTCGACGACGAGAACTGCGCCTGCATGGTGTCGGTCAGCTCACCCGCCTGGCTCGGATCGATCTCCAATTGCAGTCTCTGACGTCCGAACCCGACGGTCTCGATGTTGTCCACCGTTCCGATCGACACACCGCGGAACTTCACCTCCGACCCAGGCGTCAGACCGTCCCCGACCGACGCTGCGTCCAGAGTCAGCCCGAACGGCGAGTCGAAGGCACCCTGCGCATACGCCGTGAGGCCGCCGGCCAGCACAGCCGCCGCAACCGCAACCGCAAGGCCTCGCAGTCGAAGCGCAGCGGGACCTGCCGATCGTCCCGTCAGATCGTCGAACACTGCCATCTCTACCCCGAAATCCTTATGCCCGAGTCGAATCCCCACAGAACCAACGTCATGATCATGTCCAGTACCACCACCGCGACGAGGCTGGCTCTGATCGCGCGACCCGAGGCGCGGCCGACACCTTCCGGACCACCCGAGGCGTAGTACCCCTGATAGCCATGGATCAGGATGATCGTCACGACGAAGACAGCCGCCTTGAGCAGTGAGAACAGCACATCCATCGGCTGCAGGAATGCGCTGAAGTAATGGTCGTACGTGCCGGACGACTGTCCGCCGACCACGCGAACCACCACGGCGCACGATACGTAGCTGAGAATGAGTGTCAGCAGGTAGAGCGGCACGATCGTGACGATTCCCGCGATCACTCGGGTGGTGACGACGAACGGCATCGACTGAATCCCTTGCGCTTCGAGCGCATCGATTTCTTCCGAGATACGCATCGCGCCGATCTCGGCCGTCATCCGGCATCCGGCCTGCGTCGCGAATCCGATGGCCGCGATCATCGGTGCCAGTTCCCTGGTGCTGGCGTACGCCGAGATGAAACCGGTCAACGGCTCCATGCCCACCATGCCGAGGGAATTGAATCCTTCGATTCCCACGGATGCACCCACCGCGACACCCAACACCACCAGAACCGAGACGGTTCCGCCACCGACGATCAATTTGCCACTGCCCCAGGTGATATCACTGAGGATGAGCAGCATCTGACGCTGGTAGGAGCGAACGGTGTGGGGGATGGCCGCCAGCACCTTGACGCAGAACGTGAGCTGATGACCCAGCATTTCGAGGACATCGAACGGCTTGCGCCCGAGATATCTGACGCCACGCGTGAGATGGGCGGTGCCGTGCACTGTGTACCGAGAAGGAGTTGCCATCTCAGCCCAACTTCTGTGGCATGAACATCGCAACCAATTGAGTGATGACGACGTTGACGGTGAACGCGGACACCACACCGAGAACCACGGAGGCGTTGACCGCGTTGGCGACGCCTCGCGGTCCGTAGGCGGCGGACAACCCACGGTGGCAGGCGACGATGATGACGATGACTCCGAATATTTCGGTCTTCACCAGAGCTACGACGAGGTCTGCCACCGAAGCGAAGGACGCGAACGAGCTGATGTAGCTGCCGGGCGTCCCACTCTGAAAGCCAACGTTGATCGCATAGCCTGCGGCCAACCCCATGAAGATGATGAGGATGCACAGGAACGGCGCCACCAGCAGGATGGCTGCGAGCCGCGGCGCAACGAGTCTGCGCACCGGGTCGATTCCCATCGTGGACAGGGCATCGATCTCGTCACGGATGGTGCGCGCTCCCAGGTCGGCAGCGACCGCCGCACCTGCGGCACCGCCCAACAACAGCGCCGCAACGATCGGGGCACCTTGGCGAATCACCCCGAGGCCACCTGCGGCTCCCGCGATGGACGTCGCGCCGATCTGATCGGTGAGACTGCCGACCTGGACGGAGACGATGACGCCGAACGGAATGGACACCAACACTGCTGGAATGACCGTGACGGTGACGACGAACCAGGCTTGGTCGATGGTGTCGCGCCACGGATGACGCAGCGTGGCGACATCGCGAAAGAGGTGAACGAAGGCAAGTACGCCCAGTTCCAGGGTCTGACCGAATGTTCTGAATCCACCGGACACCCCGTCGCTGACGCGCGCGAGCGTCGAAGTTCGCGACGACAATTCCCCACCCCCAGGCCTTACGAGAAGCGCGACTCCCCCGCGCAGAATCGAAAGCTACCAGCCTGCACTCGACCAAGTGACGTTTTCATCAGCAGCCGAGCTATGACTGTTCACAGAATCGATAGCACTGCTTCATGATTCGAGTTCGGACCACTCGCCCCGCTTTACTGATACTTTAATTTTCCACCGACTGCTGGGAGAAACAGATTGACCACCCCTCCGGATCGCACCCGCATCGAATTTCCCGATATCTCTTCTCGCACGTGGGAACACCCGTCGGACCGAGCTGCCCTGGTCACACTGCGCACCCTCAAAGGGTTCGACACCGTTCTGCGCACGCTGTCGGGTCTGTTGCGCGAACGACAGCATCGCTTGATGTACCTCGCGACCGCGGTTCGCGTCGACGAGCGCCAATTCAAGGACCTGAACGATCTACGCAGCGACTGCGTGCAGATTCTCGGGGCCGAGGAGACACCCGAACTGTTCGTGGTTCAGTCGCCGATGGTCAACGCGTTCACCATAGGCATGGATCGCCCGTTCATCGTCCTGACCACCGGAATGCTCGACATCATGACCTACGAGGAGCAGCGATTCGTCGTCGGACACGAGCTGGGCCACGCCCTGTCCGGTCACGCGGTGTACCGCACCGTTCTCATGCACCTGATGCGCCTCGCCGGCACCGTCGGCTGGGTTCCGGTGGGCGGCTGGGCCCTACGCGCGGTCATCGCGGGACTGATGGAATGGCAGCGCAAGTCCGAATTATCCGGCGACAGAGCAGGATTGCTGTGCGGACAGGATGTGCACACCGCGATCCGCGTGCAGCTCAAGTTGGCGGGCGGCGCACGCATCAGCGAGATCGACGTCGACGCATTCCTCGAGCAAGCTGCCGAGTACGAGTCCAGTGGGGATCTGCGTGACGGCGTACTCAAGTTGCTCAATCTCGAACTCCTCTCACATCCCTTCTCCGTGCTGCGCGCCGCCGAGCTGAAGAAGTGGGTCGACAGCGGCGAGTACGCGACCGTACTGCGGGGCGACTACCCGCGCAGGTCCACCGACCACGAGGCCAAGGCGTCGGAGGAGTTCCGTAACGCAGCGCGCACCTACAAGAACAACTTCGACACCTCGGAGGATCCGCTGATCAAGACGGTGCGCGACATCGGTAGCGGCTTCACCGGTGCCGTCGACGCCGTCGGCAACGGAATCGGCGACGTGGCGTCGGACATCAAGGGCCGCTTCGATCACTGGCGAAAGTCGTAGGCAGAGCACACAGAACGAACGGCGGCGACCACCGAAGTGGTCGCCGCCGTTGTGTTCCGGGGAGAGGATCAGAAGTTGATCATGTGGCCTGCGAGGCCGTGGATCGCTTCCTGCAGTGCCTCCGACAGAGTCGGGTGCGTGTGGACGTTGCGGGCCAGCTCGTTGACCGTCAGGTCCCACTTCTGAGCCAGGGTCAGCTCGGGCAGCAGCTCGGAGACGTCCGGTCCGATGAGGTGGCCGCCGAGCAGCTCGCCGTGCTCGGTGTCGGCGATGAGCTTGACGAAGCCCGTCGCGTCGCCCAGGCCGTGGGCCTTACCGTTGGCGGCGAACGGGAAGTTCGCGACCTTGATGTCGGATCCGCGAGCCTGCGCTTCTTCGCGGGCCTGGTCCTCGGTGAGACCGAAGCTGGCGACCTGCGGCTGGCAGAACGTGGCGCGGGGCATCATGCGGTAGTCGTCGATCGGCAATGTCTCTGCGCCGCCGATGGTTTCGGCAGCCACGACGGCCTGTGCCTCGGCCACGTGGGCGAGCTGGAGCTTGGCGGTGACGTCGCCGATGGCGTAGATGTGGGGGACGTTGGTCTGCATCGTGTTCGTGATGCCGATGGCACCGCGATCGGTGAGCTCCACGCCGGTCTTTTCGAGGCCGAATCCTTCGACGCGAGGAGCGAATCCGACGGACTGCATCACCTTGTCGACGGTGAAGGTCTCGCTCTCACCGGACTTGTTGTGCTTGATCTCGACGGTGACCTTGGAGCCGTCGTCGTCGATGCTCTGCACGCCTGCACCGGTGATGACCTTGACGCCGAGCTTCTTGTACTGCTTCTCGATTTCCTTCGAGACGTCCTTGTCCTCGTTCGGGAGCGCCCGATCGAGGAACTCGACGATGGTGACGTCGACTCCGTAGTTCTTGAGCACGTAGCCGAACTCCATGCCGATGGCACCGGCACCGACGATGAGGATCGAGCCCGGCAGATCCTTGGTCATGATCTGCTCTTCGTACGTGACGACGTTCTTGCTCAGCTCGGTTCCGGGGAGCAGCTTGGTGGTGCTACCGGTCGCGATGATCGCGTTATCGAACGTGATCGTCTCGGTGCCGCCCTTGGTCAGTTCGACCTCAATGGTGTTGGCATCGGTGAACGTGCCCTGGCCGTCGTACTCGGGGATCTTGTTCTTCTTCATCAAGAAGTGGATGCCCTTGACGCGGCCGTCGGCAACCTTGCGGCTGCGGTCGAATGCCGCGCCGAAGTCGAAGGACGCTTCACCGGAAATACCGAACAGCTTGGCCTCTTTGGTGAAGAGATGCGCCAACTCGGCGTTACGGAGAAGGGCTTTGGAGGGGATGCAGCCGACGTTCAGGCACACACCGCCCCAGTACTTCTTCTCGATGATGGCAGTGCTGAGTCCGAGTTGTGCCGCGCGGATAGCAGCGACGTACCCACCGGGACCGGCTCCGAGGACAACGACGTCATAGTGTGAGGTCACGAGGCCCCAGCGTAGTCGTGCTCTGCCGCACTGTCTCGACCTGGTCTTCGTTACCCGTCGGTAGCCTCTCGATCGCCGGCCGACCCGAGGACGCGTCTGCTGCTAGAACTGTGGAATGGCAATTTCGGACGACCCGTACCTCTGGCTCGAAGACGTCACCGGCGACGCTGCGCTCGCGTGGGTGCGCGAGAAGAACGAGGTGACGGTCGAGGCGCTGAGCGGTCCGGCCTTCGAGGCCACCGAGGCGAGCATCCGAGAGATTCTCGACACCGACGCCCGCATTCCGTACGCACGACGCCGCGGGCAGTTCCTGTACAACTTCTGGCGCGACGGCGAGCACATCCGCGGTCTCTGGCGTCGAACCACGATGGACGAATACCGAACCGAGAATCCGGTGTGGGACGTTCTTCTCGACCTGGACGCACTGGCCGAGGGCGAGGGCGAGAACTGGGTTTGGGGCGGTGCCCAGGTATTGCGCCCCGATCAGCGACTGGCTCTGATCACCCTCTCCCGCGGCGGGGCCGACGCGACGGTGGTCCGTGAATTCGACATCGACTCCCGCGCGTTCCGCGCCCCGGACGACGGCGGCTTCGCATTGCCCGAGGCCAAGACCGACATCGGTTGGATCGATGCCGACACCGTCTTCGTCGGAACCGATTTCGGGGACGGGTCACTGACCGAGTCGGGTTACCCGCGGATCACCAAGCGGTGGCGGCGCGGTACTCCCCTCGTCGAGGCCGAGACCGTCTTCGAGGGTAAAGCACAGGACATCTCGATCTCCGCCTGGCACGACCGCACCCCCGGCTTCGAGCGCGACTTCGTCCAGCGGGCCACCGACTTCTACAACTCCGAGACCTACGTACTCGACGGGTCCACGTTGACCCGGATCCCGACGCCCACCGACGCGTCGACCTCGGTGCACGAGAGGTGGTTGCTGGTTCGGACCATGACGCCGTGGACCGTCGGCGACACCACCTACCCTGCCGGCGCACTGCTCGCTGCAGATTTCGACGAGTTCATTTCCGGCACAGCATCTTTGACGGTTCTGTTCGCCCCGGACGAGCATACTTCTCTACATCAGTACGCCTGGACCGAGAACTACCTACTGTTGGTGACGCTGCAGGACGTACGAACGCAGTTGCACGTCCTGACCCCTCGTGCGCGTTTTGCGTACCTGGAAGGACGCAAAACGCGCACGAGGGAGTGGGACGCGACCACCATCGACGGGTTGTCGGACCTGACGTCCACCGAGATCGTCGGCACCGACGCCGAGGAGAACGGTGACGAGTTCTTTCTCTCCTCCTCCGGCTATCTCACTCCGGCGACGCTTTTACTCGGCACGGTGGGAGCAGAACTCGAGATCCTCAAGCAGGCCCCGGCGTTCTTCGACGCCGACGGTATGACGGTGGAGCAGTTCTTCGCCCGCTCGGACGACGGAACACAGATCCCCTACTTCGTCGTCCGCCGCGCCGATTCCGGCCCCGGTCCCACGCTCCTGTACGGCTACGGCGGCTTCGAGATCTCGATGACCCCCGGGTACAGCGGCGCAACCGGACGGGCGTGGCTCGAACGTGGTGGCACCTACGTCGTGGCCAACATCCGCGGCGGCGGCGAGTACGGGCCGTCCTGGCACACCCAGGTACTGCGCGCCGGACGCCATCTGGTGCACGAGGACTTCGCGGCTGTCGCACGCGATCTCGTCACCCGAGGCATCACCACCACCGATCGGTTGGCCGCGCAGGGCGGTAGCAACGGCGGCCTGTTGATGGGCATCATGGTGACGAAGTACCCGGAACTGTTCGGAGCGTTGGTATGTCAGGTCCCGCTACTGGACATGAAGCGGTACCACCTGCTGCTCGCGGGCGCGTCCTGGGTGGCCGAATACGGCGACCCGGACGACCCGGACGAGTGGGAGTTCATCTCGCAGTACTCCCCGTACCAGAACGTGGTGCCCGCGTCGGAGCGCCGGTACCCACCGATCCTGATCGCGACGTCGACGAGGGACGACCGCGTCCACCCCGGACACGCTCGCAAGATGGCCGCATCGCTGGCCGAACTCGGCCACGACGTGAGCTACTACGAGAACATCGAAGGCGGCCACGGCGGGGCGTCGGACAACGCGCAGTTGGCCTTCAAGACGGCGTTGACCTACGAGTTTCTGTGGCGACACCTAGGCGGAGACCGCTGATCACCCGGCGAGAGCGGCCTCGAACATCGGCCACGAGTTGTGCAGGTCGGTCTGCCAGTAACCCCACGAGTGGGTACCCCGGTCACGGAGCTCGAAATGAGCCGGAATGTCGAGCCGTTCGAGGGCGGTCTTCAAACGCCGAGTGCAGTCGCCGGTAGCCACCTCGATCGCACCGCCCACGACCATCTGGTTGAGCAGCACGAAGCCCGGTCCGTTGGGATTGGTCCCGTCCAGAGTGTCCGACGCTCCGGCCAGACCACTGCCGTTGGAGACGTACAGCGCTGTGCCACGCAGACTTTCGGCATTGACCACCGCATCGTTGCGAATCCAATCCGGGTCGTTGTCCGGTCCCCACATGTTCGCCACGTTCGCACCGAGCGCCATGGACACGACCGTCTTGACGTACGAATTCCCCAACGCATCGGTCGTCGAAGCACAGCCGCTGTACGAGCCGACGGCCTTGTACAGCCCCGGATTCCGAATCGCCAGATTCAGTACCGAGGTCGCCGCCATCGAGATACCGGCAATGGCGTTGCGCCCGTTGGTGTCCAGCAGGTCGTCGATGAGCGGGGGCAGTTCGTCCGCCAGGAACGTCGCCCACTTGTTGCGGCCGAGGACGGGATCGTCGTGCTGCCAGTCCGTGTAGTAGGAGTAGGCCCCACCCACGGGCGTCACTACGTTGACGTTCTTGTCGGCGAAGAAGGATACGACGTCGGTTTGGGTGTACCAGTCCATTCCGTCGGTTCCGCCGCCCGCACCGTTGAGCAGGTACAGCGTGGGACTCGGTGCCGTCCGGTCGGGTGAGCGCAGAATCTTGAGGGGAATCGTTCGATCCATCGCCGCCGAGTGGACGAACGCGGTCATGGCCACGTCGTCGGTCGCCTCGGTGCGCACCACGTAGGACGATGTGGACGGAATCGACAGCGGGTCGATCGGCGTCGCGTTCGCGAGAGGGTGCACCACTGCCGTCATGCAGGCGGCCACACACAGAACTGCCAGTCTGCGCCCTCCGGACGACTGGACGACCCTCGTCCCACCCCTGCGTCGACGAATAGAATCCCCCACGCCGTTCATAGTCGTGCCCACTAACGTCGTCGAACAATTGTTGGTTCAAAAGCTTTCTACACCAAAACGAACCGAAAGTATGTAGAAATGACGAGTAGTGGGCAGAAAACCAAAAGTTAATTCGAGTGATCTACTTGTGCATCCACTCGGCGACGAGGTCGGCCACCGCGGTGGGGTTACGGATCCAGCCGTTGTGCCCGAGCGGCTCGTCCACGTGCTTCGAGGTGACGTCGGCACGAACGAGCTTGCGGACGAGGTTGTCCATCGAGCCGCGCGGGGCGAGGTCGTCACCTTCGATGGTCACCGCGAGCACCGGAAGTGTCAGCCGGCCCATGCGCTCCTCGTAGTCCATGTCCGCCCCCGCCGGCTCGATCGATCCGGTGCGCGCGAATCGGGACCAATCGTCGATGAGGACACGCGATTGACGACCGAAGCCGCCGATACCGATTCGGTCCCCGGGCCAGAATCCGGCGATGCTGCTGGTGATCGCCATGGCGGCCGCGCCCACGTACAGCGGCACGCCGCGGGTCGTGCCGAAGCCACGGTGATACGGCGAACCGGACGCCACCAGAATCAACCCGCCGAGCCTGCCGCGGATACGGGCGGCGTACATCGACCCGAGCTGCCCACCCATGCTGTGACCGAGAAGGTAGGGCGTCGCCTCCGGGAACTGCTCCCGAACCACCTCGAAGATCGCCGGAAAATCGACCGACACCAATTCTTGGTAGCCGTACCGACTCGCCGAACTCGGTTTCGGGACACTGTCGCCCTGACCGCGTAGGTCGCCTATCGCGGCATGGAACCCGCGCGCGACGAGGGCCTCGGCGAACAAACGGTAGTAACCCCCGGGAATGCCGAGGCCGGGAAGGACGACGATCACAGGCGCGTCGTCACGTCCTTCGCCGGGGAACAGCGACACCGGCACCGTCGAACCGTCGGGCATCTGAATCGGAACCGTCTGCATCGGCCCACCCTATGACGGAGCGGGATTTCGACTGTCCATCCCCTGAGGGTCTACCTCACCGAATGATCGGCCGGGAGTTACCGGCCGCAGCGGCGATAGGGCTCGGGTCTACCGGATCGCTGGTGAATCATCGAGTCGTACAGATCTTTTCGATCGAACGCATGACGCCTCGAACGACGAGAGCCGGGTCCGACGGTACGTCGGGCCCGGCTCGAAGCCGTTGGTCAGGAAGCCGTGAATCAGGAGGGCAGGCCGGGGACCTCGAGGGCCGAGCCGGTACCTTCCGAGCTACCGAGGGCGAGCAACTGCAGCAGGATTGCGAGCAATTCCATGAAAACTCCTTCGAGAGAGGGCGATTCGATGCCGACACAGCATCGTGAACCGTTGCAAGTTCGTCGGACGAGAGACTGCGGTCAGCCGTTCGGGCCTTCAGGCCCACGGCGCGGCGGTCGGTCAGTCCGAGGAGGAACTGATACCCGAGAAGAGCTGGAGGAGGATTGTGAAGAGGTCACCGAGTTCAGCGGACATGCGACAGACTCCTTGATAGAGGGGGATGTGCAGATCGAACGTGACGGTCGTCACTCGATTACCTCTGCAAGAAGATTTCTACCCGACCAGATAACGTTCTGTATACGCATTTGGGACTAAAAGTCGAAAATCTTAGTGAGCCATCACAAAACGGTCACGACGTCGCCGATGCCGCGGCCGCCCCCCGACGGCGACCGCGGCACGTCACGCACTGTTTAAGCGGCGCTACCCGACGTCAGCACGCCGACGATCTGGTCGACGATCGCATCGACGATGCCGTCGTAGACTCCGGTGGCAATGTCGGAAATGAACTGCGCTGCTGAACCCATGGGATCTCCTGATGCTCGTGTGTACGTACAGCCGTAGGTGATACGACCTACCTCGTTCCTACCGCACACGCACCTCCGGTGCAGTACCCGGTACCAACTCGAGATCCCGAAGAGTCGGTACCGCAACGTTTTGCCGGTAAGCGCACCGCGTTCCGGTCGAAAACTATTCGCCGATCACGTCTTTCGCGCGCCCCACGAGCAATGGGTCTGTTTCACCGACGATTTCGGGGTCCTTGTTGGCATAGTCGAATTTGTTGAGCACAAAACGCATCGCGTTGATGCGGGCGCGCTTCTTGTCGTTGCTCTTGACGACCGTCCACGGTGCGACGTCGGTGTCGGTAGCGCGAAAGTTCTCTTCCTTCGCAGCGGTGTACGCGTCCCACTTGTCCAGCGATGCAAGGTCCATGGGCGAGAGTTTCCATTGCCGCACCGGGTCGACCTGACGAATGGCGAAGCGGGTGCGCTGCTCGTGCTGCGACACCGAGAACCAGAACTTGGTCAAACTGATGCCCTCGTCCACGAGCATCTGCTCGAACAGTGGAGCCTGCCGGACGAACTGAGCGTGCTGCTCGTCGGTGCAGAAACCCATGACGCGCTCCACACCTGCCCGGTTGTACCAGGACCTGTCGAACATGACTATCTCGCCTGCGGCGGGCAGATGCGCGATGTACCGCTGGAAGTACCATTCCGTCGACTCACGGGCCGACGGCTTCTCCAGGGCGACGACGCTGGCACCGCGGGGGTTCAGGTGCTCCATGAAACGCTTGATCGTGCCACCCTTACCGGCAGCATCACGACCCTCGAAGATGATGACGTGACGTCGACCGGTCTCTTTGGTCCACATCTGCAGCTTGAGCAGTTCGATCTGCAGCAGGCGCTTCTCCAGGTCGTATTCCGCCCGGGTCATGCGCTCGTCGTACGGGTAGTTCTCCCGCCAGGTATCCACGACGTGCCCGTCGGGAACCGTCAGCAGAACCGGGTCGTCGTCATCGGAGTCGTCGACAGTGAAACCCGACGTATCGGCAAGATCCACGGCCGTGGTGACGTCGAGCAGTTCGCTCAGGTCGGTGCGCGAAGTCTCACCGTTGCGAAGATCGTTGGCGGTCATGGGCCGAAAGTTAGTGCTCCTCGGTGACCAATCCGTGGCGATTCGGTGAACAACTGACACTTGCGGCACGCAACGCGTCGCCCCGGCCCGCAAGGGGGACGGGCCGGGCACGCGCGCGTCCGATCAGGTGCGACCGTAACCCTCGCCGAAGCCTCCGGTCCAGGGCTCGACCGGGAAAAGTCGAGAATCTTGTTCACGCTGCGTTTTCGGACCATCCGTATATCGGGGTCGATATGGGTGAAACCCCCGATGTGCCGAAAGCCGTTGATGACGCAGACTTTTCACCATGACATTCGAGAGCGGTTCACCCAGAGAATTCACCCTGTCCAGTTCACAGAAGATGATCGGAGGTGTGTGCGGCGGCATCGCCGAATATTTCGGCTGGGACGTCAATGTCGTCCGACTCGCCACCGTCGCCGGAGCGGTCCTGACCGGCGGTACCGTCGTGCTGATCTACCTCGCGGCCCTGATGTTAGTGCCGCGTCGTGCATGACAGCGCAGCCCGAACACGACGAAGCCCCGGACCCGAACGAACCGGGCCGGGGCTTTGCGGCTAGCTGGCGCTGGAGATTCCCTCGGCGCTACCGGTGAACAGACCGGTGATCGCGTCGGAGATGCCTGCGGCGATGCCGTCGGTGATGATTCCGCCGAGGCCGCCGCCGTCGGTGCCGCCGCCGAGCAGACCGGTGATGAGATCGAGAAGCATGAGAATGGTTACCTTTCGAAGGCAGGACTGAGGCCCGGTCCGGACGTGTGACCAGGCGGGGTGAAACATAACGTTCCGAACACAGCCTGGTCCACGGTTTCGGACAAAAAGGACCTACGGACTGTTTGGCGACACGAAACCTACTCGCTGGAGCAGAATCCGATCGGTCGTCGTCACTTTCCGGTGATCAACCACCCGCACGGTGCCGCGAGTTCGTCGGCCGCGGCAGGACCCATCGAACCGGGCGCATAACTCTGCACCGCGGGCGGGTCGTTCAGCAACGGCGCAGCCACGTCCCATACGTGCGCCAAACCGTCGGGCCGGGTGAACAGCGATCGGTCGCCGCCCAGCACATCGAGAATCAGGCGCGCGTACGGGCTGAGCGGCTCGGCATCGGGCACCGACTCGAGCGGCAGCGCAAGGTGTCCGACGGACAGGTCGAAATCCGGACCCGGCTCCTTGACCGTCATGGCGATGTCGATGCTGCCGTCGCCGGAGAGGTCGAACGAGAGCACCGCGCCGTCCTCCGGCAGCTCGCCCAGCGGACTGTCGGCCGGCTTGCGGAACACCAACGAGACGCGCTGTTCGCTGACACCCAACATCTTTCCGGTGCGGAGCAGAAACGGAACCCCACGCCAGCGGTCGGTGTCGACCCACAACGTGGCCGCCACGAACGTGTCGACGTTCGAGTTCTCGTCGACGCCCTCGACGTCGCGGTAACCGTCGTATTGACCGAGAACCACTTCGGCTGTGTCGAGCGGCCGGAACTGTCCGATCACCGTCTCGCGAGCCGATTGCAGATCATCGGCCTTCAGCGATGCGGGCGGTTCCATCGCGACCTCGGCCGCGACCTGGAACAGGTGCGTGACGAGCATGTCCAGCACGGCACCGGTGGCGTCGTAGAACTCGGCACGGTCGTCGATGTCGAGCGTCTCGGGGACGTCGATCTGTACCTGCGCCACGTGCTCGGCGTTCCAGATGCCACTGATCATTCCGTTGGCGAACCGCGCCACGTGCAGGTTCTGCGTCGCTTCCTTGCCGAGGAAGTGGTCGATTCGATAGACCTGCTTTTCGTCGACCACCTCGTGGACGGCCTTGTCGAGTTCCTCGAAGTTGCTCTGCGACGTGCCGAAGGGCTTCTCGTAGACCACCCGGGCACCGTCGGCCAGGTCGTGTGCACCGAGGGCCTTCGTGTAGTCGACGAAGGTGCTCGGCGGCAACGCGATGTAGTGCACCAACTGGGCGTCGTCGCCGATGTCCTTCTTCACCTCGGCCACGACCTCGGGCAGCTTGCCGGGATCGTCGACGGTGAAGCCGTTGCCCGCGAAGCGGATTCGCTCGGAGAATGCCGACCAATCGTCCTCGGCCACGTTCTCGACGAACTCGTCGAGCACGCTGCGGACATGATCGCGGAACTCGTCGTCGGACGAGTCCTTACGCCCGTTGCCGATCAGGACCCACTTCTCGGGCAGCAGGCCTTCGAGGTGAAGTTGGTAGAACGACGGCAGGACCATTCGCTTCGCGAGATCTCCGGTTGCGCCGAACAGGACGAATACAGTGGGTTGAGAGGACGCCATGACCTCCACTATGCACCGCATGGTTTGGGAGCGCACAGTGCTGACGAGGTAAGGGTGCACGATGACAAGATCACGGTTTCACGGTGAGATCTACGGGGTAGGCACAGCGTCGGGTGTGCGAATCGTCGTCGGACATTGGACTCGATCGCCACTCGGCGAGTTCACCGACGTCATGATCCAATTCGCCGACGGGAGACGCCTGCTCGTCGCGCCCAACGAGGACGTTCGGGAGTTCGTCACCGCCACATACACCTTCGACTCCACCGAGATCGTGCCGGTGACATTCGCCGCTCAGCCCGACAACTGGCGGTCGGTACAGGCCGGCGATCTGTCGGTGAGAATCCGCGTTGCCGGACCCACCCTGCTCGGGCGCGCGCTGAGCCTCGTTCCCGACGCGGTGTCCACGGCGCCGTGGTTCTGCGCGATCAGCGACCCCATCGCCCGAGTGATACTGCGGGGAGTACGCACCCGCGGCAGCGCAGGCGGCGGCCGACGCGAGTACTACGGTGCGCGCGGGCAACACCGCGTCACCGACGTCTCGGCATCGTGGCAGGGCGAGGACCTCGGGACACTCACCCCGGTCACTCCCCCGGTGACCTTCGGCTTCGGAAGCACCCCCGCCGCACCGTCGGTCACCCTCATCACCACGACGATCGACGGTTAGACCACCGCCGCACCGGACGCCCGCAGATCGTCGAGGGCCGCAGCGGAGGTCTCGGGCGCAACTCCCGCAACGAGGTCGGTGAGAACGCGGACGTCGAGCTTCTCGGTCACAGCGTCCTTCGCCGACGCCAGCACGCAATAGTCGGTCGCAAGTCCGACGACGTCGATGGCAGTGACCTCGTTGGCGGCGAGTACCTCGGCCAGAGGTGTCCCGTCCTCGGTGACGCCCTCGAACGCGGAGTACGACGGCTTCCCCTGACCCTTGTAGACGTGCACGTCGACCGAACCGGTCGCGTAGTCCGGGTGATACTCGGCTCCGACCGTGCCCGCCACACAGTGCACCGGCCAGGTGGTGACGAAATCCGGGGCGGCATCGGTAGCGAAGTGTCCGCCGTTGTCGCCCTCCGCATCGTGCCAGTCGCGCGAGGACACCACGAGGTCGTACTCGTCGCCGTGGCGCGCCAGGTACGCGCTGACCTTGCGCGCCACCTCCGCACCGCCGGTCACCGCGAGCGCGCCGCCCTCGGTGAAATCGTTCTGCACATCCACTACCAACAGAGCACGTGTCATGGAGCCCAGTATCCTCGACGCGTGCGCATCTCGTCTCTGGTCACCTACCCCGTCAAGGGATGCGCAGGTGTCGCACTGAATTCGGCCTCTGTGAGTGCCACCGGGCTCGAACACGATCGCGCATTCATGATCGTCGACGACGACGGCGCTTTTCGCAGTCAGCGCAGCGATCCCGTTCTCGCGGTCGTTCGGTGCTCGATGACGGACGGGGCGTTGACTCTCGAACACGCATCGGCAGGTTCGATGACCGTGTCCGTCGATCGGGACTCCGCGTCGCGCGACATCACGATGTTCCGCGCACCGATGCGAGGGATCGATCAGGGCGACGAGGTTGCCGCCTGGCTCTCCGAGGTGATCGGAGAACCGTCGAGGCTGGTCGCCGCTCCACGCGACCACGGCCGAGTCACCGATGGAATCTCGCCCGGGTCAGCACAATTCGCCGACAGCGCCGCCGTGCACATCCTCTCGACCGCCACGCTGGACGGTCTCAACTCCCGACTCGACGTCGCACTGCCGATGGATCGATTTCGCCCGAACATCGTCGTCGACGGCTGGGAAGAACCGCATCGGGAAGACGAGGTTCGCGAGGTCGGGATCGGGTCCGCTCGCCTCACCTACACCAAACTGGCCATCCGGTGTGCGGTGACCACGGTCGAGCAGACCACCGGTGAGCGGGGCGGCCCCGAACCCCTGCGCACTCTGGCCACCTACCGCCGCGCGCGGCAGAAGGGCGTGGCCTTCGGAGCGAAGTTCTCGGTGCTGCAGAACGGCACCGTGTCGATCGGCGACGAACTACTCGTCGAGACCTGGGGCGCGTCGGAGCTCTAGCTCGAACGGCATATGATTGGCCCAGCCGTTGCGAGCGCACATCGAAACCTGTTGCCCTGCTTGCACAGTCACCGTTCGACGGCCGGTTCCCAGTGCAGCGTTCGTGCCGCGGTATCGGATGAACGACGTCACCTCGTGGGCACCTGGCTCGACTGCATACGTCGACGGCTCGGTCCACGACTGCCGATGCTCGACGCCGTCGATCGTCACGAACGGGCGCGCCAACGTGCGCACCAGCGACGCGTTCACCCAATGCGGAGCGAATTCGATCTCGATCGTGGCGACCATAGTTACCTAGAGTAACGGTATGGCGCGGGTGTGGTGCGCTGAGTGTCCACTATTCGCGTCTGCACACGGTTTTCCGTCTACGAGAACGAATTGTGGACAATCACGTCACTTGCTCCGGTGACAATCAGCGCCGCCAACTGAATACGTGCCTGCCCCGCGCGCAGTTCCCGCGAGAACACCGCACCTGCATCGAGCAGATCGTGTCCACCTCCGCCGCCGCCGTACGTCGGTGAGGTCTCACCGAACGGCACCCGCGTCGTGACGACCACGTGCACCCCGGCAGCCACCGCCTCCTTCACTGCGTGTACGACACCGGCATTGGTATTACCCGAGCCCAGCGCCTCGAGCACGATTCCCGACGCCCCGGCTTCACGGGCGGCGTCGATCTGCACACCGTCGGCACCGGGATACAGGGCGACGATGTCGACCCGAATCCCGGCAACGGGCTTCCACTGCAGGGGTTTCGGCCGAGGGAGCGACGCCGACCGAAACGCATCGAGCTCGGTGGTGTGCGTCTTGATGGCACCGCGAGCCGGCAGCACCCGTCCGCCGAAGGCGATCAGGACACCCTGCTCGGACTGCGCTGCCGCCACCGCTGCGGCGATGTTGTTCGGACCGTCCGGGTCGGGATGATCCGAGGTGCGCTGCGCACCGGTGAACACCACCGGACGCTCGTCGTCGTGGAACAGATCGACGTACAACGCCGACTCCTCCATAGTGTCGGTGCCGTGCAGCACCACCACTCCGACGCAGCCATCCTCGGCCAGAGCGTCTGCCGTTGCCGTGCGAATGGTGTCGAGATCCGAGAAGTCGAGGGCGGAGCTGTCCTTCGACATCACCTCGCGCACCCGCACACCGTCGAGTTCGATCCCCGCGCCGGCAACCGGACGAGAGACCCCGTGCTCGTCTCGACTGCTGGCAATCGTCCCACCGGTGGTCAACAAGGCGACATACTCACTCACTGCGCGCTGCCACCTCTCGAATTCTGTTGCGGCACAGGTACCAACCGCCGATCAGCATCGGCGCGATGAGCAGGATCGACGCCACCGTCCAGGTTCCCACCGGTTGGTCGAAGGCCATCAGCACGAGTACACACGCCAGGAAGCCTAGCGTTGCGTATCCGGTGTACGGAGCACCGAACAGTCGGAATGCAGGTCGGGTGACCGCACCGGTCTTGGACAGCGACCAGAACTTCAGTTGACACGCCACGATGACGGCCCAGGCGCTGATGATGCCGAGAGCGGCGAGGTTGAGCACGATCTCGAATGCCTGCGCCGGCACAACGGCGTTGAGGACGACGCCGAGCAATGTCACCACCGACGTCAGCGCGATGCCGCCGTACGGCACACCCGACTTGTTCATCCGTGCAGCGAATTTCGGCGCCGAGCCGGCGACGGCCATCGAATGCAGGATTCGCCCGGTGGAGTACAGCCCGGCGTTGAGTGAGGACAGCGCCGCAGTGAGCACCACCAGATTCATGATCGCGTCGGCACCTTTGACGTCGATGGCTCCGAAGAACGTCACGAACGGACTCTCACCGGCCTGATAGGCGGTGTACGGCAACAGCAGTGACAGCAGCAGAACCGAGCCGACGTAGAACACGACGATACGGACGATGACGGTGTTGATCGCCTTGGGGATGACCTTCTCCGGGTTCTGCGTCTCCCCGGCTGCGGTGCCGACCAGCTCGATCGAGGCGTAGGCGAACACGACACCTTGGATCACGACGATCGCCGGCAGCAGTCCGTTGGGGATGAGACCGCCGTTGTCGGTGAGGACGCTCAGACCCGGTTCCTGCCCGTCGATGGGGGTTCCGAAGATGACGTAGTAGGTACCGATCGCCAAGAAGGTCACCAGCGCAACGACTTTGATGAGCGCGAACCAGAATTCCAGCTCGCCGAACACCTTGACCGACACCAGATTCAGGCCGAGTACGAGCACCAAGCCAGCGAGCGCGAACACCCATTGGTCGACGTTGCCCAGTGGGGCCCAGTACTTCTTGAAGAAGTTCATGTACAGCGCGACGGCCGTGACGTCCACGACGGCCGTCATCGCCCAGTTCATCCAGTAGAGCCAGCCGGCGGCGAACGCGACTTTCTCCCCGAAGAACTCGCGGGAGTACGAAACGAACGATCCCGACGACGGCCGGTGCATCACCAGCTCGCCCAGTGCGCGCAGGATCAAGAACGCGAAGAAGCCGCACAGCGCGTACACGAGCACCAGGGCCGGCCCAGCGTCGTGCAGTCGGCCGCCGGCACCCATGAAGAGGCCCGTGCCGATCGCGCCGCCGATGGCGATCATCTGAATCTGGCGCGGGGCCAGCTCTTTTCGATACCCCAGGTCCTCTTCGCTGAAGGCCTGCTTGGTTGTCGGGTTCTCGGTGCTCATCGTGTCACCTCGTCGACGTCTCGGGAGCAACGGCATGCTCGGTGGGAGCCACCCGCAGGTTCGCGAGATGCTCGGGGCTGAGCAGTCGATCCAGCTCCTCGCGCGCCAGCAGGCCCTTTTCGAGTACGAGATCCACGACGTTGCGGCCACTGACCAGTGCTTCCTGCGCAATGGCAGTCGATTCCACGTATCCGAGGTACGGGCTCAGCGCGGTGACCAGACCGATGGAGTTCTCCACGCGCTCACGCAACAGATCGACATTGGCGGTGATGCCATCGACACATCGATGCGCGACGGTTCGGCATGCGGCGCTCAGATGCGCCATGCCGTCGGACAGGGATTTGACGATGATCGGCTCGAATGCGTTGAGCTGCAGCTGTCCTGCCTCGGCTGCCATCGTGATGGTGACGTCGTGGCCGATCACCTCGTAGGCAACCTGATTGAGAACCTCGGGGATGACGGGGTTGACCTTGCCGGGCATGATCGACGAACCCGCTTGCATCGGAGGGAGATTGATCTCGTTGAAGCCGGCGCGCGGTCCGGAGGACAGCAGCCGCAGGTCGTTGCAGATCTTCGACAGCTTCACTGCGACTCGCTTGAGCACACCGGACAGGTGCACGAACTGCCCGACGTCCTGGGTGGCCTCGATGAGATCCGTCGCCGTGACGAGCGGCAGGCCGGTGATGGTGCGCAGATGCGCGACGGCCGATTCGGTGTAGCCAGCGGGAGCGTTGAGGCCGGTGCCGATTGCGGTGGCCCCGAGGTTGATCTCGTGGACCAGCAGTGCGGCTTCTTCCAGCCGTGAGCAGTCCTCGTCGATCATGATCGCGTAGGTGCCGAACTCCTGGCCGAGGGTCATCGGCACCGCGTCCTGCAGCTGGGTGCGGCCCATCTTGACGACGGTAGCGAACTCGCTTGCCTTGCGGGAGAACGAGTCTCGCAACACCTTCATCGAGGCGATGAGCTCGTGCACGGCGAAGATGGTCGCGATGTTGACCGACGTCGGGTACACGTCGTTGGTGGACTGCGAGGCGTTCACGTGCTCGTTGGGGTGCAGCATGCTGTAGTCGCCGTGCGGATGCCCGAGGATCTCCAGGGCGCGATTGGCGATGACCTCGTTGGCGTTCATGTTGGTCGAGGTGCCCGCGCCGCCCTGAATGACGTCGACGACGAACTCCTCGTGCCACTGGCCGTCGAGGATCTCCTGGCACGCCGTGCGGATCGCTTCCCCGCGGGTGGCGTCGAGAATTCCGAGATCTTGATTGGCCGACGCGGCCGCCCACTTCACCGCCGCGAGCCCGCGAACGAGGTGCGCGTTGGTGGAGATCGGGCGCCCGGTGATGGGGAAGTTCTCCAGGGCTCGCAGAGTGTGGATTCCCCAATACACGCTCGTCGGGATGTCACGTTCCCCGAGAAGATCCTTCTCGATACGGGTATCGGCCACAGTGCGCTCCTAGGTGGGGGTGTCCAGCTGTCCGGCTGTCTGACAGGTAGAGTGTGGCGCAGAACACCTCATCGGTCAACCCCCACGCTAGGATCACGCTATGAACCTGTCGGACAGCTGGGCGGTCAGGCAGCCCACCACTGCGCGCATGAGCGCAGCCGAGGCGGTGTTCGCCGATCTGCGCGCAGCTATCTCGTCGGGAGATCTCCCCGTCGGCCAGAAGTTGCCGTCCGAGGCGGCCCTTGCCGCCAGGCACAGCGTCAGCCGTTCCGTCATCCGCGAGGCCCTGCGCTCGTGCCATGCCCTCGGTTTGACCGAAACCAAGACGGGCCTCGGCACTTTTGTCGTCCGCGATCGGGTCGGCAGCGACCTCGACATCGGCAACTACGCCGCCCGTGAACTGATGGAGGCCCGCCCGCACGTCGAGATCCCCGCAGCCGGCTGGGCCGCGGAGCGCCGCACCGACGAGGAGTTGACGGTGCTCGCCGGCCTGGCCGACGAAATGCGTTCGGAAGACGACCACGAGGCCTGGGTGCTGCTGGACGCGCAGTTCCATACCGCCATCGCGCGGGCCAGCAAGAACCGCGTGTTCGAGGCGATCATCGTCGACATCCGGGATGCGTTGACGCGGCAATCGGAGACGCTCAATCTCGTCGCCCACCGCCAGCAGCAGTCCAATGTGGAGCACGATGCGATCGTCGACGGCATCCGATCAGGCCGGTACGACGACGCTGCCCGTGCCATGACCGCGCACCTCGATGCCGTCCGGGGTGCAGTGGAGTCGCTCGCCGATCAGCCGGATCAGTAGTACTACTAGGCTGCTCCCCGTGACGAAGGTATTGAACTCCCTCCCGGTCGGCGAACGAATCGGCATTGCATTCTCCGGCGGTCTCGACACCTCGGTGGCCGTGGCATGGATGCGCGAGCACGGCGCGATTCCGTACGCCTACACCGCAGACATCGGCCAGTACGACGAGCCGGATCTGTCCGATGTGCCCGAGCGCGGCCTGGCCTACGGGGCCGAGCAGGCGCGTCTCATCGACTGCCGTGAGCCGCTCGTCGAGGAGGGCCTGGCTGCGCTGACCTGCGGCGCATTCCACATTCGCTCGTCGCTGCAGACGTACTTCAACACCACCCCGCTCGGCCGTGCAGTGACCGGCACGATGCTGGTGCGCGCGATGGCCGAAGACGGCGTCTCGATCTGGGGCGACGGTTCGACGTACAAGGGCAACGACATCGAGCGGTTCTACCGCTACGGTCTGCTCGCCAATCCGCAGCTGCGCATCTACAAGCCCTGGCTCGACGAGGCGTTCGTCGCCGAGCTCGGCGGACGCCACGAGATGTCGCAGTGGCTCACCCAGCGCACCCTCCCCTACCGAGATTCCGCCGAGAAGGCGTACTCCACCGACGCCAACATCTGGGGTGCCACCCACGAGGCGAAGAAGCTCGAATACCTCGACACGTCCCTCGAGATCGTCAGCCCCATCATGGGCGTCAGGTTCTGGGACCCCGAGGTGGAGATCGCTCCCGAGGAGGTCACCGTCGAGTTCGAGCGCGGCCGCCCGGTGCGGATCAACGGCAAGAGCTTCGACAGCCCCGTCGACCTCGTCATGGAAGCCAACGCCATCGGCGGACGCCACGGCCTCGGCATGAGCGACCAGATCGAGAATCGCATCATCGAAGCCAAGAGCCGCGGCATCTACGAGGCCCCCGGAATGGCGTTGCTGCACATCACCTACGAGCGCCTCGTCAACGCCATCCACAACGAGGACACTGTTGCGTCTTACCACAACGAGGGCCGTCGACTCGGACGCTTGCTGTACGAGGGACGCTGGTTCGACCCGCAAGCACTGATGCTGCGCGAAGGTCTGCAGCGCTGGGTCGGCAACGTCGTCAGCGGCAGCGTGACGGTTCGTCTGCGCCGCGGCCAGGACTTCACCATCGTCGACACCCAGGGCACCAACTTCAGCTACCACCCCGAGAAGCTGTCGATGGAACGCAGCCAGGGCCAGGCCTTCTTCCCCGGCGACCGCATCGGTCAGTTGACGATGCGCAATCTCGACATCGCCGATTCCCGCAGCAAACTCGAGCAGTACGCCGCGCAGAATCAGCTCACGGCCTGGGGCGACCTGATCGGCGAACTGCCTGCGGGCGGAGCCGACGCCATCGCCGCCAGCAGCCCCGAGAGCTCCGTGGACTCCTCGGCCCTCGACCACGCCGCTATCGAGTCCGGTACCGACTAGCTGTCTTGTTGCCGCCGAACTCGAAGTTGTGGACGGATTTCCGCCGATTTCCGTCCATAACTTCGAGTTCGGCTACTCCTCGGGCTCCGTCAAACCCTGGTGCTCGTCCCGCTCCGCCCACTCGAGTAACTCGTCGATGGCGAACACGGCGTCGTCGATGCCGGCGTGCAGGTCACCCAGATCGGCGAATCGGGCAGGCACTGTGAAGATCGTGAATTCTCGCGGATCGACGTCGGCAATCTCGTCCCAGGAGATCGGCGTCGACACCGTCGCCTGCTGATTTCCGCGAACCGAATACGCGCTGGCGATGGTGTGATCACGGGCATTCTGGTTGTAGTCCACGAACAGTTTCGCCGGATCGCGGTCTTTGCGCCACCACGTCGTGGTCACGTCCTCCGGTGCGCGACGCTCGACCTCCCGCGCGAAAGCCAGTGCCGCCCTTCGCAAGTCCTTGAATCCGTAGGCCGGGTCGATCCGAACGTAGATGTGCAGACCGTGCCCGCCGGAGGTCTTGGGCCAGCCGACGGCACCGAGATCGCTCAGTACCTCCTGAACGACCCCGGCCACGCGTCGTACCCGGTCGAAGGGGCAGTCGGGCATCGGATCGAGGTCGATACGCCACTCGTCGGGCATCTCCACGTCGGCGCGGCGACTGTTCCACGGATGAAATTCGACGGTGGACATCTGCACCGCCCATGCCACATGGGCCAATTCCGTCACGCACAACTCGTCCGCCGTGCGGTTGTAGCGGGGGAAGGTCACCTCGACGGTCTCGAGCCACGGCGGCGCTCCGTTGGGCACGCGCTTCTGGTGCACCTTGTCGCCTGCGAGGCCCTTGGGAAAACGATGCATCATGCACGGGCGCTCCCGCAGCGCACGCACGATGCCGTCGCCGACGCTCAGGTAGTAGTTCACCAGGTCCAACTTCGTGGCCCCGCTCTCGGGGAAATACACCCGATCGGGATTGGAGATGCGAACGATGCGGTCACCGACCGGTAACTCGATCGACGGAGAGCTACTGGCCATGAGGTCGAGGGTAAGCGATCAAGAACGCAGCGTGATGCCGTAACGGTCTCTTTTGCGGTAGATGGTCGCGCGGCTCATGCCCAGCTCCTCCGCCGCCTCGCTCATCGTGATGCCGGGGCGAGTGAGCACGCGGATCATCTCGTCGCGCTCGAACGTCTCGATGCGGGTGAGCCGATGGGTGGTGTGCGAGAGCACCTCCGGCGGTAAGTGTTCGACGCCGATGACATCGGCTCGAATCGCGGCGTGATGCATCACCGTCGCCACTTCCGCCACGTTGCCCGGCCAGGCATATTCACGCAATGCCCGCTGGGCCGCGCCGGTCAGCGTGACTGCCCGGCCGCGCACCCGGCCCGCCAGGTGCAGAGCGAGAGGTGCGATGTCGTCGGGTCGATGCCGAAGTGCAGGCAATTCGACGACCGTGCGCAGCAATCCGGCCAGTGCATGCGGCACGTCGTCGTAGTTCGATGCCGTCACGGTCACCGGCACGCCTGCTCCCGCTCGGCGCAGTAGCTCGGCCAACGTGTCCGCCGCGCGGGCGGGCAGCCTGTCGACGTCACGAATGACCACGGCCGTATCGGGTTTCGGCAATTCGGGAGTCCACAGGTCGAGCCAGGCTTCGGCGTCACGGGCAGCGGGTGCACCGGCACTGAGGATCCGGCCACGGGGCCGCGATGCCCGCAGCGCTCGGGCAAGGACGGTGGCTCGACCCGATCCTGCCTCGCCGACCATCAATACCGAACCATGATCGGCGAGAGCCGATCTCGCGGTGCCGAACGCGCTGCGCCACGCCGGCGAGAGGTCGTCGACGATGCCGGATCCCGCTCCGCTGTGCGCGGTCTCGACCCGGAACACCTCACCGCGCGGAGCCGGCCGAGGCTGCTGGCCCTGCGACCGTGCGAGCATCATGGCCGAGGTGTTCCCGGCCGCCGATTGAGCAAGGGCCAGAAGCAGATCCGACGACGACTGCGACCACGTCGTGAGATTGACGCACCCCTCGACCCGGCCGGTCAATGGATCGAGCACCGGAGCGGCCGCACACGTGTACCCGGCCAGCGACAGTGAGTAGTGTTCGTCGGCTCTGACCACCGCGGGCACCCGATCCGCGAGCGCCAGCGCGAGTCCGTTGGTCCCCGTCTGATCCTCGGCATACGAGAACCCGGGTGCCAGATGGACGCGATCGAGAGCGGCGAGCAACTCACGGTCGGCGCTCACCCGATCCAGCACGAGGCCGTCGGCATCGGTGAGCATCATCGACACCGGCTCGTTCGCCAAGGTGTCACGCAGACCGTCGAGCACTTCCCGGCCGCACCGGTAGAACAGGGATTCACCGTCGTAGGTTCCCGAGAACACAGGAGCAACCTCGTCCAGCGAAACGCCGTACCGCTGACTGCGGTGCCAGGATGCGAGAAGACGGTGCGAGACGGCAGCGAGGGGCTCCGAGTGGAGTCGGGCTCGCGCGAGGCCCTCCGATTCAGCCATGTGACTCACGTTACATTCACAGGTCGCAATACCGCCCTGTCGATCGTCTCGAATTGAGACAGCGAGAGGCCCTCGAGGCGGCCACACCGCCTTACCGTCGTGCACAGGCAAACGTGACCCACGTCACGAACCGCACTTCGGGAGGCTCACGCATGTACACGAAAAACGGCGAAAACTTCTTCATCGTCGACGCCCACGTCGCCCTGTGGGACGCGCGGCAGGAGAACCAACGCAACATCCACGGCAAGCAGTTCATCGACTGTTTCTACGACTATCACCGCAACCTCTCGCCCGAGAGCGAGCTGTGGACGTACGACGAGTACCTCTACCAGGGCGGCGAGCGGCTGATGCACGACCTGTTCGAGATCGGATACGTCGACCACGCGATCTTCCAGCCGGCGCACCTCGGGGAGTTCTACAAGACCGGGTTCGGGCAGACGGAGGAAGCGTCGGCACTTGCCGCCGCACACCCGGACAAACTGACCTACAACCATCACTTCGACCCCCGCAACGGTGAGCGTGGCCTCGACCAACTGCGTGCCGACGCGGAACGCTTCGGGCTGAAGGGCGTCAAGCTCTACACCGCCGAGTGGCACGGCGACTCCCGCGGCTACAAGCTCGACGACGACTGGACGCGCCGCTACCTCGAGGTGTGTCGCGAAGTCGGCATCAAGAACATCCACGTGCACAAGGGGCCGACCATCCGTCCGCTCGATCGTGATGCGTTCGACGTTGCGGACGTAGACCATGTGGCCACCGACTTCACCGATCTGAATTTCGTCGTCGAACACTGCGGACTGCCCCGGCTCGAGGATTTCTGCTGGATCGCCACCCAGGAGCCCAACGTGTACGCCGGCCTCGCTGTGGCCATTCCGTTCATGCACACGCGCCCGAAGTACTTCGGTCAGATCATGGGTGAGCTGCTGTACTGGCTCGGCGAGGACCGCATCTTCTTCTCTTCCGACTATGCGCTGTGGACACCCAAGTGGCTGGTCGAAGTATTCGTCGACTTCCAGATCCACGAGTCCCTCGACGAATACGCGCCCATCACGCTCGAGCAGAAGAAAAAGGTGCTCGGACTCAACGCCGCCAAGCTCTACGACATCCCGGTGCCGGCCGAGCTGCAGCTGCCCGACGCCGACGAAACCGAGACCGGTCCTCGTCAGCCCGAACGCGCCGACCTCGCGGCGGTGTGACATGACAACCGCTACGACTACCAGGAAGGACGAGGCGTACGCCGCCCTCGGTGTTGTCCTGGATCCCGAATTGGACGAGCCCATCACCGATCTCGGCTTCGTCCGATCCCTCGAGGTCGACGAGGGCACCGTGCACCTTCATCTGCGGTTGCCCACGTCGTTCTGCTCGCCGAACTTCGCGTACCTCATGTCGGGGGATGCGAAGGACGTGTTGACGGCATTGCCGTGGACCGAGCGTGTTCTCGTCGAACTGGACGATCACCACGACTCGGACAAGATCAACGCCGGCCTCGCCGCCGACGCAGGTTACCGAGGCACTTTCGGGCACGAGGCCGAGGAGGACCTCGAGGAATTACGAGCGACGTTCCGACGCAAGGCATATGTGGCGGCGATGGAACGGTCGCTCATGGCATGGTTGCGCGCCAATCCCGACTCGACCGAAAATGACTTGGCTGCAGTGGTTCTCGGAGATCTAGCGGACGATCGCACCTCGACCGCGCTGCTTCGCCGACGTGAGGCACTCGGGCTGAGGGTCGACCCGGCAGCTCCGGCTCTGGTCGACCACACCGGTCGTTCACACACCGGAGATCTGACGATGGTGATGCGGCGCGCCCGCGCCACCCGCGTCTCGATCGACGGCAACGCGCACTTCTGTCGTGGATTGCTGCAGACCCGCTACCCGGGGTCGGAGGAGCAGCAAGTACCTCGGATGGAAGGCGCGTTCATCCCCCTCGCCACCCTCACCGTCCAGCACAGCACTACACAGGAGCAGTCACGATGAGCACGATGCGCGCAGTCCAGGTGGTCGGGTACCACAAGAATCTGGAGATGACCGAGGTTCCGATTCCGGAAGTACAGGGCCCGCTCGACGTCATCGTCAAGATCGGCGGGGCCGGCGTGTGCCGCACCGATCTGCACATCCTCGAAGGACAATGGGCCGAAAAGTCCGGCGTCACACTGCCATACACGATCGGGCACGAGAATGCCGGGTGGGTCCATGCCGTCGGCTCGGCCGTCACCAACGTGCGCGAGGGCGACAAGGTGATCCTGCATCCACTGGTGACGTGCGGGCTGTGCCGCGCCTGCCGATCCGGAGACGATGTCCATTGCGAGACGAGCGATTTCCCCGGCATCGACACCAACGGCGGGTACGCGGATTATCTGCGGACCAACGCCAGGACAGTCGTGAAGATCGACGATTCACTCGAACCGTCCGCCGTAGCCGCACTGGCCGATGCCGGCCTGACGGCCTATCACGCGGCCGCGAAGGCGGCCAGGCGACTGACACCGCGAGACAAGTGCGTCGTCATCGGAGCAGGCGGTTTGGGCCACATCGGCATTCAGGTGCTCGAGGCACTGTCCCCGGCCGAGTTGATCGTCATCGACCGCAATGCCGATGCCGTGAAGCTGGCGCTCACCCTGGGCGCAGATCACGCGGTGGTCGCCGACGGCAGTCAGGTCGATCAGGTCATGGAACTCACCGGCGGCTTCGGAGCCGAGGTGGTACTCGACTTCGTCGGTGAGAACGGCTCCACCGCAGAAGGATTGGCGATGACCAGGCGGGCCGGTGACTATCACGTCATCGGGTACGGCGAGAACGTCGACGTGCCGACCATCGACCTGGTCTCGGCGGAGAAGAACATCGTCGGCAATCTCGTCGGGTCCTACAACGACCTGTGCGATCTGATGTCCCTCGCCGCCCGCGGTGCCGTCAACCTGCACACGCAGACTTACTCGTTGGACGACTTCCAGAGCGCCATCGACGACCTCGACAACGGACGGGTTCGCGGCCGCGCGATTCTCGTACCGTGAAAGCGGGTAGTACCCACCAGCATCACACCGACTAGGAGGAGCAACGTTGATCTTCATCACCGCCAAGTTCAAGGTCAAGCCCGAGCACGCCGACAACTGGCCCGAGATCTCGCGCGATTTCACCGAAGCGTGCCAAGCCGAAGAAGGATGCCTCTGGTACTTCTGGTCGCGCACCCTCGACGACCCCACCGAGTACGTCCTGGTGGAGGCGTTCAAGGATCCCGATGCCGGTGCGACGCACGTCAACTCGGATCACTTCAAGCAGGCACAGAAGGACCTCCCGCCGTACCTGCAGGAGACGCCGAAGATCATCAGCCAAGAGGTGGACGGCACCGACTGGAACGAACTGGGCGAGCTCGCGGTCGACTAGTCCCTTTCGCGGTCCCGGACCACCTGGCCCAGCGTCACGATGGCGTCGGCGAACTGCCCGGGCAACTCCTGAGGCGGGTTGTGGCCGCAATCGACCTGACGAACGTCGATCAGATCGGTGAAGTGCGCCGCGTGGTCCGGGCTGCCGTACAGCGAGGCAACGGTGTCCTCGGTCGGATCGATCACGACCGTGGGCACCGTGATCCTCGGCTGCCGCGACAGCAACCCCTGCGTTGCTGCATAGGCCGCATCCCCGGCCTCGATGCCGTATCGGTGCCGGTAGGAATGCACGGACACGTCCACGAAATCGGGGTTGTCGAACGAGGGTGCGGTGGCGGCGAATTCGGAGTCACCGAACCGCCAGGTAGGCGACCAATCCGTCCACAGTGTCTGGGCGATCTCTGCGCGGTAGGCCGCGAGCCCGGCCCGGCCCCGCTCGCAGTGCAGGTAGTACTGGTACCAGTACCGCTTCTCGAGGTGTGGCAGCACCGGCGTGGACACAGCGGCAGCGATGTCCTGGACCAGATATCCGGAGACGCTCACCAGGCCCGACACCAGCTCCGGCCACAGCGCGGCGACGACGCAGGCGGCTCGCCCACCCCAGTCGTAGCCCGCAACGATGGGCTCGTTCAGTCCCAGGGCGGCGATCAGCTCACGGAGGTCGTGGCCGATCGCGGCCTGCTCACCGGAGCGCATCGTGTCGGCGTCGACGAACCGGGTAGGTCCGAAGCCGCGTAGGTACGGCACCACCACGTCGTAACCGGATTCGGCCAACAGCCGTGCGACGTCGTCGTAGGACCTGGTGTCGTAAGGAAATCCATGCAGCAGCACCACCGAGCGGCCCGACGGATCACCGAAGCGGTCGAAGGCCACATCCAGCACCCCTGCACGAATCATCATGCGTCCATGCTCGCATTGTCGGGCAGAGGGTCAACTGCTCAGCACATCCTCCATGCCGGGAGCGAGGACATCGGACAGGTCGGTCCATGGGACGGTGATCGTGATGAGGCCGATGCCGTAGGAACCCACCTGATAGTCCCCGAAGTGAATGTTCATCCCTTCCGGCGATGCCGTCCAGTTCGCAAAGTTGGCCAGCGTCGGTTCGATTCCCGATCGCTCGAAACCCTCGCCCGCGCGGGTGGTCGGCAGGATTTTCGCTGCTTGATCCGACAGCCGTGCCAGGCCGGTGTCGAGGTCGGTGAAGGCATCGCCGAGGGAGATCGGCTGTGCGGTGTCGGCGTCGATCGTCACGGTCGAGATCAGCGAGTCACCATGGGCACCGGGCGGCACGGCGATCCAATCGGTGATCTGCTCGGCACTGATCACGCGTCGCCCGACGTAGGTAGCACCCGTCGAGTAGCCGTCACTGAGGGCGAAGTCCTGTCCGTTGTGGCCGTCGATCAAGTCCTGCAATGCCGCCCGCATCGACTCGTTGAATTCCGCCGTCACGGCGGGATTCCCACCACTGAGCTGCGGAATGGCGACGTCGTACGTGGCATGCTCCGTCGATCCGGTGATCCGAGTGCTGCCGACGACGTACGGCTCGGCGGCATTCGAGGTAGTGGCCGGCGTTGTACTCGTCGGCTCGGTTCACTCGGTCGTGACCGTGACATCAGTGGTCGTCGGTGCCGACGCCGGCGTGGCGGTTCCCGAGGTGGAGCAGCCCGCTAGGGCCGCGGTCACGGCCACTGCGGCGACCATCGAGCGAATACGAGTCATGACCGACCCTAACCACTGCGCGATGTCGCACTCAATAGGAAACAACTGCGGAGCACCGTCTCCGCAGCTAGCGTCAAACCGTCCGGTTCGTGTCGACCGGCCACGTTTCGGAGGGAGTTCGATGAGAACGACGAGCATCATCACCAATCTGCGGGTGCCGAACGTCGACGCGGCCAAATCGTTCTACTCCGAGTTCCTCGGTTTGCGTTCAGAGGAGTTCGACATGGGGTGGGTCGCGCGGCTCACGTCACCCGATCGCCCGGTCAGCGTTCAGTTGGTGACGAGCGACCAGAGCGCACCGGAGGATTCGGTGATGTCGGTGCACACAGACGATGTCGAGGGCGCGTACGCCGAAGCGCAGAAGCTCGGCTACGAGATCGTGCATCCACTGACAACCGAGCAGTGGGGCGTGCGCCGCTTCTTCGTTCGCGCTCCCGACGGCAACGTCATCAATATCGCGTATCACCGGGACTGACGAGTACGCACGAAAAAGCCCGACCCCCTCGAGAGGGAGTCGGGCGTCTTCAGCGAGGGGCTGGACTCAGAAGTCCATGCCGCCCATGCCACCGGTCGGATCGCCAGCGGGCGCTCCGGCCTTTTCGGGCTTGTCGGCGACGACGGCCTCGGTGGTGAGGAACAGAGCCGCGATGGACGCTGCGTTCTGCAGTGCCGAGCGGGTGACCTTGACCGGGTCGTTGATGCCTGCAGCGAGCAGGTCCTCGTACTCGTTGGTCGCGGCGTTGAGGCCGTGACCGGCGGGCAGGTTGGCAACCTTGTCCGCAACAACGCCGGGCTCGAGGCCTGCGTTGAATGCGATCTGCTTGAGCGGAGCGGACAGTGCGACGCGAACGATGTTCACGCCGGTTGCCTCGTCACCGTCGAGCTTGAGGTTGTCGAGTGCGGGCGCTGCCTGGAGCAGTGCCACGCCGCCACCGGCGACGATGCCTTCTTCGACGGCTGCCTTGGCGTTGCGCACTGCATCTTCGATGCGGTGCTTGCGCTCCTTGAGCTCGACCTCGGTTGCAGCTCCGGCCTTGATGACTGCAACGCCGCCGGCCAGCTTGGCCAGGCGCTCCTGCAGCTTCTCGCGGTCGTAGTCGGAATCGGAGTTCTCGATCTCGGCGCGGATCTGGTTGACGCGACCGGCGATGGCGTCGGAATCTCCCGAGCCCTCGACGATGGTGGTCTCGTCCTTGGTGATGACGACCTTGCGTGCCTGACCGAGCAGCTCGAGTCCGGCGGTCTCCAGGGAGAGGCCGACCTCTTCGCTGATGACCTCGCCACCGGTGAGGATGGCGATGTCGGCGAGCTGCGCCTTGCGACGGTCACCGAATCCGGGAGCCTTGACGGCGACGGACTTGAAGGTGCCACGGATCTTGTTCACCACGAGTGTGGAGAGAGCTTCGCCCTCGACGTCCTCGGCGATGATGACGAGCGGCTTGCCGGACTGGATGACCTTCTCCAGCAGGGGCAGCAGGTCCTTGACGGTGCTGATCTTGGAGCTGACGAGCAGGATGTACGCGTCTTCGAGGACGGCTTCCTGACGCTCTGCATCGGTGGCGAAGTACGCCGAGATGTAGCCCTTGTCGAAGCGCATGCCCTCGGTGAGCTCGAGCTGCAGGCCGAAGGTGTTGGACTCCTCGACCGTGATGACGCCTTCCTTGCCGACCTTGTCCATTGCCTCGGCGATGAGCTCGCCGATGGACGGGTCGCCTGCGGAGATGCCAGCGGTAGCAGCGATCTGCTCCTTGGTGTCGATCTCCTTGGCGGACGCGAGCAGAGCCTCGGTGACGGCTGCAACAGCCTTCTCGATGCCGCGCTTGAGGCCGAGCGGGTTCGCGCCGGCTGCGACGTTGCGCAGGCCTTCACGGACGAGTGCCTGGGCGAGAACGGTAGCGGTGGTGGTGCCGTCGCCTGCGACGTCGTCGGTCTTCTTGGCGACCTCCTTGACGAGCTCGGCACCGATCTTCTCGTAGGGATCTTCGAGCTCGATCTCCTTGGCGATGGAAACACCATCGTTGGTTATCGTGGGAGCTCCCCACTTCTTCTCGAGTACGACGTTGCGACCCTTGGGGCCCAACGTCACCTTTACTGCGTCGGCGAGGGCATTGAGGCCTCGCTCGAGGCCACGGCGTGCCTCTTCGTCGAACGCGATGATCTTGGCCATTGCGAAGTGATCCTCCGGATTGGGGGTGACACATTGCTGGCCGAGCTCGGTGCCCGCGACGGACGACCAGGGGTGTCGTTGATTCCCCGGCCTCACCGTGTCCCGACCTGGCACTCACGTGTCGAGAGTGCCAACTGCATTTCTAGCACTCGACCATGGCGAGTGCAAGGTCGTCCGCCTCGAGCGAACCACCACCGCCCCTGTGCCCGACGCCACCGCGCGATGCAGGTCTCGAGCAGATGCTCAGCCGAGCTGCCATTCGTCACACACTGTTCACACCAGTACGCGTTGTTAACATCCGAATACTGTGCATCGAACCCTCGGCGCTAATACCGTTGAGCGACAACAGCTTCGACGCCACAAAATTCGGACAAAACCCTACAAATCCGACAGTAAGGATCGAAACATGTCCGATACGGTCGACACCTCGTACGACAACTCGGCGATGGACCACGAGGAAGAGGGCTACCACAAGGGCCTCAAACCTCGGCAGTTGCAGATGATCGCGATCGGTGGCGCAATCGGCACCGGCCTGTTCCTCGGCGCGGGCGGACGCCTGGCCAGCGCCGGGCCCGGCCTCTTCCTCGCCTACGCACTCTGTGGAATCTTCGTCTTCTTCATTCTGCGTGCCCTCGGCGAGCTGGTGCTGCACCGTCCGTCGTCGGGCAGTTTCGTCTCCTACGCACGTGAGTTCTTCGGCGAGAAAGCCGCTTTCGTCGCCGGGTGGATGTACTTCCTGAACTGGGCGATGACGGCCATCGTCGACGTCACCGCCATCGCGACGTACATGCACTATTGGGGTAGTTTCGAGGTGATCCCACAGTGGGTCATCGCATTGATCGCGCTGGTCATCGTCATGAGCTTGAATCTCGTGTCGGTCAAGTGGTTCGGTGAGATGGAGTTCTGGGCGGCCATCATCAAGGTCATCGCCTTGGTGACCTTCCTGATCGTGGGCGTCGTGTTCCTCGCAGGCCGGATCCCCGTCGGTACCCAGATGCCGGGCATCAGTCTCATCACCGACAACGGCGGGTTGTTCCCGTCGGGCGCGTGGCCGCTCGTCATCGTCATCTCCGGCGTCGTGTTCGCTTACGCCGCAGTCGAATTGGTGGGCACTGCCGCGGGTGAGACCGAGAACCCGGAGAAGATCATGCCGCGAGCGATCAACTCGGTCATCGCACGTATCGCACTGTTCTACGTCGGCTCGCTCGTACTGCTCGCACTGCTGATGCCGTACACCGCATACCAGTCCGGTACGTCACCGTTCGTGACGTTCTTCTCGAGCATCGGCCTCGGCGGCGCGGGCACCATCATGAACATCGTGGTGCTCACGGCGGCACTGTCTTCCCTGAACGCCGGCCTGTACTCGACCGGCCGCATCCTGCGGTCGATGGCGATGAACGGCAGCGCGCCGGAGTTCACCAAGAAGATGACCAAGGGCGGAGTGCCGTTCGGCGGCATTCTGCTCACCTGCTTCATCACCTTGTTCGGTGTCGCCCTCAACGCGATCGCCCCCGGCGAAGCGTTCGAGATCGTGCTCAACATGTCTGCGCTGGGCATCATCGCCAGCTGGGCAACCATCGTCCTGTGCCAGATCCAGCTGTACCGCTGGTCCAAGAAGGGCATCGTGGAGCGGCCCAAGTTCCGCCTCTTCGGCGCGCCGTACACCAGCTACGCGACGCTGGTGTTCCTGTTCGGCGTGCTGGTACTGATGGCCTTCGACGCGCCTATCGGGTCGTGGACCATCGCCACCCTGGTGGTCATCATTCCCGCGCTGATCGGTGGCTGGTACCTGGTACGCACCAAGGTGCTCACCGTCGCCGAGGAACGCTTGGGCTACACCGGTCAGTACCCGGTGGTGGCGAATCGTCCGACCGAACCGGAGGAGTGACCCGTACACACCCCGAGGAACAGGGCCCCGCATCGAGTCGATGCGGGGCCCTGTCTTTTACTGGGTCGAATCACGCGGCCGCAAGGTTGATCTGCTGTACCACTGCACGCGGATCGTCGACGGACAGGATGAGCCGCTGATACTTCTCGTCCTGCAGTTCGATCACGATCGTGTCCCTGCTCCCAGTCACGTTGTAGAACGTCTTGACGCCGTCACGATGAAAAGTGCCGGCGGTCTTGCCAGGCAAGCCCAGCCCGGGTGCCCGGATTCCCTTGGGCTCGTTGGCAGCTCCCGGATCGTGGGTCGCGCCGCGAACGTGCGTCAACGGTATCCGGAGTCGACGGGTGAACGACCACAGCTTGTCCAGCCCTCTCGGTTCGACGATCAGAACGGCATCGACGACGGTCACAGAGTTCATTCATCTTCTCCTTCGATGGCGGCAGACAACGTGACGCGGGCGCGCCCGAGTAAGCGTTCGCCGAGCACACGGGCGGCGTCCTCGGCGGCGATGCCGCGCAGGCCCCTCGCACATACATCACGCACGTGGTCGTCCGATGGTGCGAGTTCGAGCAGAGCCACGAGCAGCAGATCCAGATCCCGTTCGGTTCGGGTCAGCGCGGCGAGGAACACCCCCCGCTTGCTGCCGAAAGCCTGGTAGAGACTGCCGCGATGCAATCCGGTAACCCTCAGCAGGTCGTCGAGCGAGGTTGCCTCGTAGCCGTTGGCCCGAAACTGCTGGGCAGCCGAAGCCACGGCCTCGGTCTCGTCGAAACTTCTGGTTCGTCCCACACGTCGAGCTTGTCAGATAGATGACCGATCAGTCAAGAATGATCGGTCAAGAAAACCTGAGCCATCGCGATCGAGTGAACGGTGAGCGTCGCACGGGCGGTTCCGGAATCCCTGCGGCAATGGCGGCAGCGACGGCGTCGGCCAGGTCCACGCAGGTCTCGAAACGATCCGCCGGGTCCTTGGCCAATGCGCGTGCGACCACCGCGTCGAGTCCCCGCGGTAGTGATCTCCGACGCCGCGTCACCGCGGGCGGCTCGGCCGACAGATGGGCTGCGGTGATCGCGAGTGGCGTGGCCAAGGGGTACGGCGTTCGCCCGGTGAGTAATTCGACCAGAGTCGCCCCCAGTGCGTAGACGTCGGTCTGCGCGCTCAGCACTTCCCCGCGGAGCAGTTCCGGTGCCGCGTAGTGGATGGACGCGAGCACCGTTCCGCCGACGACCAACGGCGTCGAGTCGTCGACCAGACGCGCAATTCCCCAGTCGGACAACAACACCTGCTCGTAGCCGTCCACCCGCTCGGTGGAGATGAGGATGTTCGACGGCTTGACGTCCCGGTGCAGGACGCCGTTCGAGTGGGCGTAGTCGAGCCCCTTGGCCACCTCGGCGACGATGCGCGCCACCCGGGAGACGTCGAGTGCGATCTGACCGCGAGCGACCAGCCGCGCCGCGCTGTATCCGTCGACGTAGTGCATCGACATCCACAGCTGGTGCTCGAACTCACCGTGTTCGTGCACCGACACGATGTTCGGATGCACCAAGAGCGCCGCAACGGTGGCCTCGGTCCGAAACTTGGTGCGTAGTCGCGGTGACCGCGATGCGTCACGATCGAGAACCTTCAGCGCTTCGAGCCGATCGTGTCCGCGACCGAGGACCAGGTACACCTCACTCATGCCGCCGACCCCCAGGCGACGCTGCACTCGAAAGCCCGCAAACTCGGTGCCCGGCTGCAACCGACCGGGAGTCACGGAATCGCCTGTGCAACAGCACTACTCGCGGCACATCGACTCCCACGAAGGACGACCGGGCGAGACCGCAACATCGACAGAACTGTAGTCCGTTCGGGTGTTCGCGGCGACTCGGCAGACTGTCGACGCGGGCTTGTCTCCCCTGCTCACCGGCTCCGTCACGTTTCGCCGCCCACGCCGACGTCGTTTATGGTGATTACCGGTACTTGACCAAAACAAGGGAAAAAGAACGGCAAACCGATAGTGGTCAGCCGATCACCTCGACTCGAGTTGTAAGGAAGTCAAGTAAGTGAAAGCAGTAAAAGAAGCGTGGGGCGGCCTGCTCAAGCCGGTCTTCGTCCCCGCATCTATCGTCATTTTTGTCATGATCGCCTTCTCGGTGATCTACGCCGGCACTGCCGCCGACGCATTCGACAATCTCAACAACGCCATCACCAGCGGAGTCGGCTGGTGGTACATCCTGGCCACCACCGGCTTCGTGCTGTTCGCGCTGTACTGCGGTCTGAGCAAAGTCGGCAACATCCGCCTCGGACGTGACGACGAGAAGCCCGAATTCGGTGTCCTGTCCTGGTTCGCGATGCTGTTCAGCGCCGGAATGGGCATCGGCCTGGTGTTCTACGGCGTCGCCGAGCCTCTTTCGCACTACGTCACACCGCCCGAAGCCGGCGGCGTTCCCGGCAGCACCGACCCGGCCGCCCGTCAGGCGATGGAGCTGACCCTGTTCCACTGGGGCCTGCACGCCTGGGCCATCTACGTGGTGGTCGGCCTCGGGCTGGCTTACATGACGTACCGCAAGGGACGCCCGCTGTCCGTGCGTTGGCTGCTCGAGCCGCTTCTGGGGCGCAAACGCATCGAGGGAGGCATCGGCCATGCGATCGACGCCGTCGCGATCATCGGCACGTTGTTCGGCGTTGCCACCTCGCTCGGATTCGGTGTGCAACAGATCTCGGCCGGCCTCGAGTACCTGGGTTGGGTCGATACCAACAACTGGGTGACGGTCATCATCATCGCCGGAGTCACCGGTCTCGCGACGTTCTCCGTCGTGTCCGGCGTCTCACGAGGGCTCAAATGGCTCTCCAACATCAACATGGGAATGGCCGCGGCTCTGGCAGTCTTCGTTCTGATTGCCGGACCGAGCCTGTTTCTCATGCAGTCGTGGGTGCAGAACCTCGGCGGCTACATTCAAGCGTTGCCCGAGTTGATGCTGCGCACATCACCGTTCTCCGACGACGGCTGGACCGGCGACTGGACCATCTTCTACTGGGGCTGGTGGATGAGCTGGGCGCCATTCGTCGGCATGTTCATCGCCCGCATCTCACGCGGCCGCACCATCCGTGAGTTCGTGTTCGGAGTACTGCTGGCACCGACGATCATCGGATCGCTGTGGTTCACGATCTTCGGTGATGCCGGCATCCTGCGTCAGCGCGAGAACGGCGACCTGTTGGTCGACGGTGCCGTCGACACCAACACGAGTCTGTTTCAGCTGCTCGACACGTTGCCGTTGGCCACGATCAGCAGCGTGCTGGCGATCTTCGTCATCGTGTTCTTCTTCGTGACGTCCTCCGACTCCGGCTCGCTCGTCATCGACATCCTCTCCACCGGCGGCGATCTGGAGCCCCCGAAGATCACCCGCGTGTACTGGTCGATTCTCGAAGGCGTGGCAGCGACGGTTCTGCTCCTCATCGGCGGAACCGGATCGTTGACGGCCTTGCAAACGATGTCGATAGCCACGGCAGTGCCGTTCTCGATCATCCTGGTGCTCGCGTGCGTGTCGATGCTCAAGGCCTTCCGCTACGACGTCGCTACCACCCCGCGGTACGTGCGCGTGACCACTACGCCGGAGGTCACGGACAGCGAACAGAACCCAGCTCGGTCGACTCCGCGCAAGAAGGCGTCGGCAGGCATCTCGAGCACGTTCTCCGGCCTGACAGCGTCACGGGAGGGACTCACTTCGCCCGCTCGCACCGGGACCGTCGTGCTCGCGGTGCACGAGGTGTCCACCGAACAGCTCGAGGTTCATCCCGAGACCGGAGCCGTCGAATACTCGAGTGACAACGCTCCCGTCGATCCGCTGGGCGGCGAGGTGTTCGACACTCAGGAGTTCGCCGACTCGGCCGAGGGACAAAAAGACAGCAACCACCCCGGCTGATCGATCGATCCATCTCTGGCCCTCGCGACAGGCGTTGCGGGGGTCAGAGGTTTTTCGAAGCCCAGTCGGTGAGCGCCTCGAGCGACGGCAACAGTGCCTCCCCCGAGGTCGTCAGGCTGTACTCCACCGAGATGGGGGGTCCGTCCGTGACGGCGCGCGCCACCAGTCCCGCTTTGCCGAGTTCTCCGAGTCGCTCCGACAGCACCGAGTCACTGATGCCGCCGACAGCGCGGCGCAAGTCCGAGAATCCCATCGGCCCGTTCATCAGCGTCGCAAGAAGAATTCCGTTCCATCGCTTGCCGAGAAAGCCGAAGGCTTTGGTCAACGCTCCGTCACAGGCACGGGAGTCATGTGGCTGTTCGTTCGTGACCATGACTCCACCCTACCGAGGTGCTACAGTCCGCCTTGCTACTTCTGATTTACTAGTGGCCCCAGAAATGAAAGCAGGGATCATGTTCATCGCAACCCTCGTCGTCTCGGTACTGCTCGCCGTGGCGCTCACGTTCTCGGCAATCGGCAAACTGACGAAAAATCCCTCCGTCATCCCGATGCTCGAGCAGGTGGGCGTCCCCGCCGACAAGATTCCGTGGTTGGCCTACGCGGAGATACTCGGTGCCATCGGCCTCCTTGTCGGCCTGTTGGTCTGGCCCATCGGCGTGGCAGCTGCTGTCGGCGTCATCCTCTACTTCGTCGGTGCGGTTGCCGCGCACCTTCGCGCCAAAGACAAGGACTTCGCCCCAGCCGCCGGACTCGCCGTGTTCGCCGTCGTGGCGCTGGTTCTACGGGTGCTCAGCGCCTGACCAGTCGTAGTCCATCTGGCCCGCGGTGGCGAGGGCGTGATCCGCGCCCGCCCACCGCGCGACCAGATGCAGTGCGAGATCGAGGCCGGCACTGATACCGGCCGATGTCGCCAGATCGCCATGATCGATGTACCGAACGCCCTCGTGCACCACGAGCGCAGGCCACCTTGTCCGCAGCAATTCCAGATCTTCCCAGTGCGTCGTCACCGGACGCGCGTCGAGCAGTCCCGCCGCCGCGAGCACGAACGCACCGGTGCACACCGACGCGACCACTTCTGCGGTGGGTCGAGTTCGCTGCAGCCACTCCAGAACTCGGCCGTCCGCTTCGACCGCGTCGACGACGCCGGGAACCAAGACGAGGTCGTAGGTCCGCGGATCGTCGATCGTGGTGTCGACGCCGATCCTCATGCCACCTCGCGCACGCACGGGCGAGGCGTCGATGCCGACCAGTACGACCTCGAAAGGCGCTGCGCTACCGGCACGTTCGGCTACCCGATTGGCCACCGAGAACACCTCGAACGGACCGCAGGCGTCGAGCACCTCGACGTCGTCGAACAACAGAATCGCTATGCTTCTCATGTCGCCTCAGCTACTCGTGGTCGAGACGATGACGGGCACCATGACAGCAGCCATCACCGCAGTGTTGACGTCGGAAACTGCCTTGCGCACTGCCTCCCCTGCCCACTCACCCTCGGCAATCTCCTTGGCCCGCTTCTTCAACAGCTTCTTGTCCGCATCTGTGATGACCTTGTGAGTGAGATCCACCGCCGAGACGAGCGAGATCAGGGCCGCGGAATGCGGCTCGGGAGTCGTGCCGTCGACGAGCGCGCTTCGTAGCGCATCCCGCAGCACCTTCTCCCGCGAGGTATCGCGCGCGGGCCACGTCGTCGTCGGGAACAACCCCAACACTTTGTCCTGTTTCTCGGTGACAAAACCCTGCGCCACCAGACGCGCGGCCAGTTCCTTGGCCAGGTTCTTCTGCGACTTCTCGATCACCTTCTGCGGCTTCATCGGCCGTGATGTCGTTGCCACGAGATCGAACACACGGCGCAACAGTGCATCTTCGGGTGGCTCCCCCGCCACGACCACGTGATCCTTCTCGAGCTGCTCATCGGGGCCGGTGATGCGCAGCGATCCATCCATTGCGAGCTGGACGACCAACGCGCCGGCCAGCACCCGCGGCAACTTGGTGCTGTCTGCCGACGGTTTGCCCGACTCGTCGTCGAGCAACAACAGCAGCAGATCCTCCGCAATCAACGTCATGGAGCGAGATTACCCACAACGCGCGCCCGATTTGCGGTGTTCACCTTCTCGCTATCCAGTGTTTCACCGGTGCCGAACGAGTCAGTTGATCAAGCTCTGCCAGTTCGACGGCACCCGTTCACGCGGCCCTGGAACCGTCTGGTCGAGTGGATGATGCTGCGGTGGAGCAAGTTCGGGGCCGTCGTACATCTGCTCGTCGGCGTAGTTGTAGAACCATTCCTCGCCGGGCTCGTAGCTCCGCACGAACTGATGTCGAGTGGATTCGGCGTGCTTGCTGGCGTGCTGCGACGGCGAGGAATCGCAGCACCCGATATGACCGCACTGCGCACACCGACGCAGGTGCACCCACCAGCCCTGCGTCTGCGTGCACTCGACACAGCCGGGTCCCGACGGCGGAACCTGCGGGTCGATGCCTTCGATGGTCATGATGCCTCCTCGACAGCGGGTTGGACTGGCAGTCTCACGATGAAGCGCGTGTTCCCAGGTTCGGACACCACCTGCAGGTCCCCCTGGTGCTTCTTCACCACGATGCGCCACGAGATGTCGAGGCCGAGACCCGTACCCTCGCCGACGGCCTTGGTGGTGAAGAACGGCTCGAAGATGCGTGACCGAATCTCCTGCGGCACACCGGGTCCGGTGTCGCAGATCTCGATCTGCACCTGGTCCTCGTCCAACGACGTGCGCACCGTCAGTGTGCCCCTGGATCCCATCGCCTGCACGGCATTGTCGATCAGATTCGTCCACACCTGATTGAGTTCGGCGGCGTAGGCAGGGATGGTCGGAACCGCCGGATCGTATTCCTTGACCACCGTGATGTCGTCACCGATCTTGCGGCCCAACATGATCAGTGTGCTGTCGAGCAACTCCCGCACATCCACGGTCTGGTACGGCGCGCGGTCCATCTGCGAATACTGCTTGGCGGCACCGACCAGCGTGGATATTCGCGTGGTCGAATCCGCGATCTCGTTCATCAACAGCTCGGTTTCGACGGTGTAGTTGAGCCACCTGATCGCACCCTCGAGCATGGCCGGATCGTCGACGGTCGCCGATACCCGATCGAGCCACGGCACATCGAGCCCCGCCGAGACGAACGTCGGGGCCAGATCCCAGCCGTCTCGAATATCCTTGTCGTCGAACCATTCTCCGAGCTCGTCCTCGCGGTCCGACGCCTCCATGGCCGTCAACTTGGGTGCCTTGGCCACCAACTCGACGGCCTCGTTCTGCAGTTCGACCAGACGCGCCAGGCTCGCACGGTCGAGCGTGCCGCCGGCGATCATCGCCAACTTCTGCCGCATGTGCGCCACCCGATTGCGCAACGCGGACGTCGCCCGCACGGCGGCCGCGGCCGGATTGTTGAGCTCGTGCGTCAACCCTGCCGACAGAGAACCCAACGCCAGCAAGCGCTCTCGCTGTTCCACCACTTGCTTGGTGTTCTGATTTCCGAAGAACAATCCTTCGAGCAGATGCAGGGCCATCGGAAACCACTCGCGCACGATGGATGCGAAGCAGTCTGCGTCGAGCACAAAGAAGCGCGAGGGCTCACTCACCCGCATCGAACCCTGGTAAGTCTGCGGCACCCGATCACCCAGATATGCCTGCCACGCACCGGCATATACCCCGCGTTGCGACGTTCGGTTGATCACCAGATCCTTGCCGCCCGAGAGCTTCGAGAGCACCACAGCACCGTCCATCAAGACATAGAAACACGTCGCCGGGTCGCCCTCGGCGTACACCGGTCCGGGTTCGATCGTCTCGATGCGCCCGTCCCGACACAGCTCCGCCAGCTGAGAGTCGGTGAGATGCTCGAACAGGAACAGCGTCCGCAACTCCTCCGGATCACACGCGAGCGTGCTCTGCGTATTCGGGTCGCTCCGCAGGCTCCGCTCCTGCCCGCTCACGGGTTCGCCAGATATCTGTGCACCAACATCACGGCCATTGCTCCCTCTCCCACTGCCGACGCGACACGTTTGGCCGAGTCGGATCGAACGTCCCCGGCCGCGAACACCCCGGGCACACTCGTCTCGAGGTGATGCGGAAGTCGGGTGGGCGTCCACCCGGCGGGTCCGCGTCCGTCGGTGACGAGATCCGGTCCGGTGACCACAAATCCATGATCGTCCCGAACGAGCACTCCGTCGAGCCACTCGGTACGCGGGGCCGCCCCGATGAACAGGAACAGGTACTGCGCGTCGACCGTCGAGGTCTCGTCGGTGGCCCGGTTGCGCAGCGTGATCGACTCGAGGTGACCGTCGCCTGCCACGCCCACGACCTCGGTACACGGCCGAACGCTGATCTTCGGATTCTCTTCGATCTGCTTGATCAGGTAGTACGACATCGACGCTTCGAGCGAGGTGGCACGGATCAAAATGGTGACCGACCTGGCCCCGCGCGAGAGGTACACCGCTGCCTGCCCGGCCGAGTTCGCGCCGCCCACGATGTAGACGTCCTGCTCGGCGCAGCGTGCGGCCTCGGTCATCGCCGATCCGTAGAACACACCCCGGCCGGTGAAGTCGTCGATTCCGGGTGCGTCCAGACGTCGATAGGCGACGCCGGTGGACAGGATGATCGTCTGCGCACTGATGCTGCGGCCGTCGGCGAACCGCACGGTGCGCGCGGATCCGTTGACGTCGAGTCCCACCACGTCCTGCGTGGTGACGACCTCGGCACCGAACTTCAGTGCCTGCCGCCGGGCTCGCTCGGCCAGCTGCGCACCCGAGACCCCGTCGGGAAATCCCAGGTAATTCTCGATGCGAGAGCTCTGACCGGCCTGACCGCCCGTCGCGGTCCGCTCGATCAGTGTCGTTCGCAGACCCTCCGACGCGCCGTACAGAGCCGCTCCCAGTCCTGCCGGACCACCGCCGATCACGACGAGATCGTAGAACTCCTCCGAGGGCGAGACGGTCAGACCGAGCCGGTTACCGAGTTCGGCGTCGGACGGTTCGATCAACGCATCACCCTCGGTGGTGATGACCACCGGGAGCCGATCGTCTGCCACACCTGCCGCGGCCAGCAGTCGCGCGCCCTCGGACTCGTCGGACATGTACCAGCGGTAGGGCAGTTGATTTCGGGCGAGGAACTCGCGAATCTCCGACGACCGCGCGGACCAGCGATGGCCGACGATCTTGGTGTCCTCGACGGCTCGGTGGTCGTACGCGCACCAGGCTTCGAGTTGAGCGTCGAGCACGGGGTAGAGCTTTTCCTCGGGCGGATCCCACGGCTTGAGCAAGTAGTAATCGAGATCGATGACGTTGATGGCGTCGATCGCCGCGTCCGTATCCGCGTACGCGGTGAGCAGAATGCGGCGGGCCGTCGGGAAAAGGTCCATCGCCTGTTCGAGAAATTCCATGCCGCTCATCTGGGGCATTCGGTAGTCGGCCAACAGAATGGCGACCGGGGTGCCGCGCAGCGTGAGTTCTTTGAGTGCGTCCAGTGCCCCGGCACCGGATTCGGCGCGCACGATGCGGTACTGCTCGCCGTAGCGGCGGCGCAGGTCGCGGGCGACCGACCTCGATACTCCGGGATCGTCGTCGACACTGAGAATGACCGGTTTCATGACCCTCCAGGACTGATGCTCACCAACCTCATGAGCATGCCACCGGCTCGCCTCGAATGGGAGGCAAGCGGGCCTGGAAACAGCGGGGTCAGATTCGGCCGCGTCTGATCAGATCGAGTTCGTGAGGGGTGAGGAGTCGTTCGAGCTTCTCGGCCGGCCAGGTGCGCGGGCTCCCGCTCATCCTGGCGGTCTTCAACAGGGGTAGATCACTGCTGGTACGACGCATTATCGACTGTAATTTCACGGTGGATCACTCCGAACAATTTCTTCGTTGGTCCCGACACTCCGCTTGCTACATCGGTCAGTGTCCGCTCGGTGTTAACGCTGCGGTGGGATCTCGTGCGGCGTTTCGTGGTTAAACACGGTTTCTCGGGCCCCTCCTCGGGGTAAACACTCCTTCAAATCAACTGATCGGGGAACGTTCGTGAGCACGTCGGGAAAGTCTGTAGCCAACACCGTTCAAGACAACGGTGCATTCGAGAAAGCGGCGCGCGCCGGCCACTTCGTCAGCGGAATACTGCACATCCTCATCGGATACATCGCGATCCGGCTGGCATTCGGTCAGGCGGGTAACGCCGACCAGTCCGGTGCGCTCGCCGAACTGGCCGACAAGCCCGGCGGAAAGATCGCCCTCTGGGTGGCCGTGGTCGCCTTTGTCGCATTGGCCCTGTGGCGAATCGTCGAAGCGATCGTCGGCAAGAAATCCGACGCCGACGAGGGAAGTGCGCTCGATCGCCTCAAGGCAGCGGCACTGGCCGTCGTCTACATCGCGTTCGCGTTCTCCACCTACGGTTTCGCGACCGGCTCCGGAAAGTCCAGTGGCCAGCAGAACGCCGGCTACTCGGCCCGGTTGATGGAATCCGGCGGCGGCAAGCTGGTGCTGATCGTCGTGGCTCTGGTCGTCATCGGCGTGGGCGGCTACCACGTCTACAAGGGCGTCTCGAAGAACTTCCTCGACGATCTCGAAGGCCACCAGGGCGGAGCCGTCGTCAAGCTCGGCATCGCCGGATACGCAGCCAAAGGCACGGCGCTGGTGGGGGCGGGCATCCTCGTCGTCGTGGCGGTACTGCAGTCCGATCCATCCAAGGCAACCGGAATCGACGGTGCCGTCAAAACCCTGGGTGCCCAGCCGTACGGGCAGGTTCTGCTGGTCCTCGCCGGAGTGGGAATTGCGCTCTACGGGCTGTATGCATTCGTGTTGGCTCGCTTCGCTCGCATGTGAGTGGGAGTGGAGCTCGCTTCGCTCGCAGGTGAGCGGTAACTCGTAGCAGGGTACGAAGTTCCGCTCACCTAGGTGGTCATCTGTGTCCGCTGACACATAGGATGCGCACGATTGTGTGTGACAGTCAGTTGCACTTACCACGACCAATTGGAGGCCCACGTTGAGCAGGACTCTCGAAGCCACGATCGATATCGCCGCGAGCCCCGAGACGGTCTGGTCGATCGTCTCCGACCTCCAGCGCATGGGCGAATGGAGCCCGCAGTGCAAGAAGATGAAGGTCCTCGGCGGACCGGTCGGCAAGGGCACCAAGACGCTCAACGTCAACCGCAAGGGCCTGCTCGTCTGGCCGACGACGTCCAAGGTCGTCACTTTCGAGCCCAATCGCGAACTCGCGTTTCGCGTCGTCGAGAACAAGACGATCTGGTCCTACACCCTGACCCCCACCGCCACCGGAACCACCGTCGTCGAGAAGCGGGAGGCACCCAGCGGCACGTCGACGGTGTCGTCGTTGCTGGTCAAGCGCATCCTCGGCGGCATCGACCAGTTCGACGTCGAACTGGTCGAGGGTATGAACAGCACCCTGCGCCGCATCAAGGTCGAGAGCGAGAAGCTGGGAAAGAAATAATTCTTCTCAGGAAGGTTTCAGGTTTGTTTCCCTCGGGCATCCGGCGTTTCGACAAGCAAACGACACGAACGGAAAGTGGGGGCAACATATGTTGGGTCTCGGAATCATCGGCTGGATCATCATCGGCGGACTCGCAGGTTGGATCGGCAGCAAGATCATGAAGACCGATGCTCAGATGGGCATCATCCTGAACATCGTCGTCGGCATCATCGGCGGCCTCATCGGCGGATACCTGCTCAAGGTCTTCGGCGTCGACGTCGAAGGTGGCGGACTGATCTTCAGCTTCATCACCTGCATCCTGGGCGCATGCATCTTGCTGTTCCTGGTCAAGCTCGTGACAGGTCGCAGCCGCGTCTGATCGACTCGCAGCTCCCGACTGCCGGGGCACCTCACGTACGCTGTGAGGGCCTCGGCAGTCGTGCGTCTGCGCCTCGACCGCTTCCAGCACCACGACATGCCAACACCTGTCCGACGAAAAGTTAGAGGAGACCGTGGCACGCCGTCCCGCCCCGATTGGTCAACCGCCCCGCACCGGAGTGGCTCACATCGTCGACTTGGTCCGTGAAACGGTTCCACCGCTACACCCCGCAGGGCTTCCGTTCGTCGGTGGTCCGCTCGCAGTTGCAGTGCTCGGCCGCCGCTCGAAGTGGGTTCGCAATGCCGGACTCGTCGCCGCCGGAGCCTGCGCCACCTTCTTTCGCCACCCATCTCGGGTGCCGCCGAACCGCCCCGGCGTCGTCGTCGCTCCCGCCGACGGCCTGGTCACGCTCGTCGATACTGCGGTTCCGCCGGCCGAGCTCGATCTCGGCTCCGAGCCGGTCCCGCGCGTGAGCATCTTCCTCTCGGTCCTGGACGTGCACGTACAGCGTGTTCCCGTCGGCGGCCGAGTGATGGAGGTCGTTCATCGCCGCGGCCAGTTCAAATCCGCCGATCTCGCCGAAGCCAGCGAAGTCAACGAACGCAACAGCATGCACATCAGGACCGACTCCGGCCAGGACGTCGCCGTCGTGCAGATCGCCGGCCTCATCGCGCGACGCATCATCAACAACGCCAAGGTGGGCGATACCCTCTCGATCGGCGACACGTACGGCCTGATCCGATTCGGCTCACGCGTCGACACCTACTTCCCCGCGGGCACGACGCTGCTGGTCGAGCGCGGCCAACGCGCGGTCGGTGCCGAGACGGTCCTCGCCGAGCTGTCGCAGTAGACGCCGACATGATCACCAGACGCGCCAAGCCGCCTGCTGCCATCCGTCTGCTCCCGTCCGTCGTCACGATTCTCGCGCTGTGCTCCGGCCTGTCCGCGGTCAAGTTCGCCCTCGACGGTCAGCTCGGCACTGCACTCGCCATGATCGGTGCCGCCGCCATTCTCGACGCGTTGGACGGGCGAATCGCGCGTCTGCTCGACGCCACCAGCAAGATCGGTGCCGAACTGGACTCGCTGTCCGACGCCATCTCGTTCGGCGTCGCCCCGGCGCTGGTCCTGTACGTCACGTTGCTCGAGGGCAGCAGCGGCGGCTGGATCGTCGCACTGGTCTACGCGGTGAGCATCGTGCTCCGGCTCGCCCGCTTCAACACCTTGCTCGACGAGGACGACACCCCCGCGTACGCCCGCGAATACTTCACCGGCGTTCCCGCACCCGCCGGGGCACTCATCGCGCTGGCCCCGATCGCCGCATTCGAGGAATTCGGTGACGGCTGGTGGGCGTCGTTCTACGTCGTCGCCGGATGGTCGATCGTCACCGCGGCTCTCATCGTCAGCCGCATCCCCACCCTCGCGCTCAAGACGGTGTCGGTCCCGCCTCGGCTGGCGGCCATCCTGCTGGTTCTGGTGGCTCTGCTCGCCGCCGCGCTCATCACCTTCCCGCTGGTTCTCCTGATGGGATTGGTGCTGGCCTACCTGGTCCACATCCCGTTCGCGGTGCGATCACAGCGCTGGACTGCCGCGCGCCCGTACACGTGGGACGCCAAGCCGGCCGAGCGCCGAGCCGAGCGACGGGCCATCCGACGCGCCCCGGGCAACAACCGCCGGTCGCAGGCACGCCTGGGACTGCGTCGACCGCGTAGCTGACAACCGCATTAGGTTGGACGTGTGACCGCATCCCGAACCCCCGAGCTCGTTCTCACTGCACGCCTCAACACCTCGGCGGCCGACGCCAGACGCGGTGTCGTTCGACTGCATCCGGAAGTGCTCGCCGCCCTTGGCCTGCGGGAGTGGGATGCGTTGTCGCTCATCGGTTCTCGTCGCACTGCGGCCGTCGTCGCTGCGGCTCCCGAGGGTTCGCCCCAGGGCACGGCACTGCTGGACGACGTCACTCTCTCCAATGCCGGCTTGCGTGAAAATGCCACTGTCGCAGTCGCGCCCGTCACCGTCTACGGTGCCAAGACCGTCACGGTGACCGGCTCCGCGCTCGCCACCGGCTCCATCTCCGACGCCACCCTGCGACAAGCGTTACTCGGCAAGGTGTTGACGGTGGGCGACACGGTATCGCTGCTCCCCCGCGATCTGGGCCCCGGCACGTCGACGAGTTCGGCGACGCAAGCGCTGTCGAGGACGTTCGGGGTTGCCTGGACCACCGAACTGTTGACGGTCTCGGCCGTCGACCCGTCGGGTGGGCCTGTGAGTGTTCAGCCCAACTCGGCGGTGAGTTGGGGAACAAGCACCGTGGCCGCTTCCGGCACAACACAATCCGCGTCGGTACGCATCCCGAGGGCTACTCCCCCAGGAGTGAGCGCTGCTGACCTGGTGGGCGTGAGCGCACAGTCGGCCAAGCTCACCGAGTGGCTGCGGTTGGCCTTGGACGAATCGGAACTGCTGGCCACCCTCGGCG
>NZ_JBNQFW010000012.1:0-2165 GCF_050321865.1 Rhodococcus sp. IEGM1428
CCATAGCCGGTCACAGTGCCCCGCAGCATCACCACAGCCCGTGTGTCACATGTCCCTGGACATCTCGTGTCTCATATGTCCCCGGACTGAACACGTAGCCTGCTACGAGTTTCCGTTCACATGCGGCGCAGCCGCTCTAACGCCACACGTAGCGGACCTGCGGTCGCCCGGCTTTACCGTATTCGGTGTGCCGGGTGACCAGGCCGTCGTCGGCCAGACGCTCGAGGTATCGCCATGCCGTCACTCGGGACACTCCGACGACCTTGGCGGCCTCGGATGCGTTGAGTCCGTCGGCCGATTCCTTGACGGAGGCGGTGATGCCGTCCATCGTCTGCGGGGCAATGCCTTTGGGGGTGGAGACGCGTTCGTCCGCCGTGCGCAGATGCGCCATTGCACGGTCGATGTCTCGCTGACTGGACGCGTTCTCGCCGGCCGGTAACGCATCGTGAAATTCACGGTAGCGCTCGAGCTTGTCGCGAAACGCAGCGAACGTGAACGGCTTGAGCAGATACAGCACGATGCCGTGCGCCACGGCCGAACGCACCACCGACAGATCCCGCTCGGAGGTGATCGCGATGACGTCGGGGCTCGGGCGCAGGCCGCCGAGGGCCGCAGCCACGTCGATGCCACTCGCGTCGGGCAGCCCGATGTCGAGCAACACCAGATCGACGGACTCGGTGCTGGCGAATCTCATGGCAGCAGCACCGGTGTGTGCGACTCCGGCAACCTCGAAGCCCGGGGTGCGCTCGACGTACGTCTTGTGAGCCTCGGCGATCAGCGGTTCGTCGTCGACGATCAGTACCTTGATCACGACGGAGATCCAGGAATGGTGGCGATCATGACCGATCCGTACGTCACTTCCGACATCAGAGTGCCGCGATGACGATTGATCACCTGGGTCACGAGCGCAAGGCCCAGTCCGCGAGATCCCGATTTGGTCGAGTAGCCACGCCGCAGAGCAGCTTTCAGCGTTTCGGGCGGCATTCCGGGACCGCTGTCGGCGACCCTGACGACAAGTTCGCCGTCGGCGTCACGGACGGTCACTTCGACCCACGGCTGGTCGGATTCTTTCGAGGCATCGATGGCATTGTCTATCAGATTGCCTACCAGCGTGACCAATTCGCGAGCCGTCAATACCCCTTCGTCCTCCATCGCCGTGTCGTCGGTGATGGTGAGCTCCACGCCCTGCTCGGCGGCCTGACTGACCTTGCCCAGCAGCAGTGCCGCGAGCGCAGGCTCGCCGACGGCATTCATCAGCCGGTCGATAAGGGATTGCGACAGCTCCAGATCGGCCGTCGCGAACTCCACGGCTTCCTCGGGTCGACCCAGCTCGACCATGGTGATCACCGTGTGCAGCCGGTTCGCCGACTCGTGAGCCTGCGAACGCAGCGACTCGGCGAAACTACGCACCGAGTCGAGTTCGCCCATCAGTGAACGTAATTCGGTCTGATCGCGAATCGTCAGCACATTGCCCAGACGTCGACCCTCCCACATCACCGGATCCTGATTGACGACGAGAACGCGATCCTTCGTCAGATGCAGTTCACCGCGCACGATGCCGGTGTCCATCTGCTGCATCGACTCCGGCAACGACGCGAGCGAGACCGGGCCCTCTGGTAGGTCGAGGAGGCGTCGAGCCTCGTCGTTGACCAACTCGGCCTCGTCTCCGCGGCCGAATACCAACAGCCCTTCACCGATGGAGTGCAGGACGGCGTCGTGATGCTCGTACATGGTGCGCAGCTCCGCCGGTGCCATGCCCAGTGTCTGACGCCGGAGCCGGCGGCTGAGCAATGTCGATCCCACCGCGGCGACGACGAAGGCGGCGAGCACGACCCCGATGATGAGAGGTAGCCCCTGAAAGAACTGGTCGCTGATCTTCTGGCGAGTGACTCCGGCGGACACGAGACCGACGATCTCGCCGTCGGTATCGGTGACGGGTGTGACCGCTCTGATCGACGGGCCGAGAGAGCCCACGTACGTCTCGGTGAACGTCTCGCCCTGCAGCGCACGGTCGATATTGCCGCTGAACGGTTTACCGATCAGGTCGACGGTGGTGTGCGTGAAGCGGGTGCGATCGGGAGCCATGACGACGATGAAGTCGACGCCCGTCACCTGCCTGATCTTCTCCGTCTCCGGTTGCAGACGCGAGGTCGGATCGTCGGACT
>NZ_JBNQFW010000012.1:2265-53228 GCF_050321865.1 Rhodococcus sp. IEGM1428
GGGTGCGATCGGGAGCCATGACGACGATGAAGTCGACGCCCGTCACCTGCCTGATCTTCTCCGTCTCCGGTTGCAGACGCGAGGTCGGATCGTCGGACTCGATGGCCAGCGGCGTCGACGGTTCGTTGGCGATGCTCACCGCGATCGCCGTGACTTCGCGTCGGGTCGCGTCGTCGCTGTTGGAACGTTCGTTGAGCACCGTCAGGATGCCGCCGGCGAACACGACGACCGCCATGACGACGAGCTGCAGCACCAGCACCTGGCCGGCGACGCTCAGCGGACGTTTGGTGGACAACGGATTCCTTTCGCGCAAGAACAATCGGTGTGAACGAAATGAACGTATAGGTGACTCCTGTCACTGCGTGCAGCAACATCATCTCTCAGCAGGGGTGATGCACCTCACTCCACTCCCAGTAGTTACGAAGTCCGCAGTTCGACTCGCGCTTCACTTGAACCAGAAGGAACACTCATGAGTATCAGCACCGATGCTGAGCGGTTCGACAACCCGCCCACCGAGCCCAAGAAGAAGCGCGACAAGACTCATTGGCTCTACATCGCGGTGATCATCGCCGTGATCGCCGGAGTCGTCGTCGGATTGCTGTGGAAGGACTTCGGTGTCGAGCTGGCAGTGCTCGGCACGCTGTTCGTCAGCCTGATCAAGATGATGATCAGCCCGGTCATCTTCTGCACCATCGTGCTCGGCATCGGTTCGGTCCGTGCCGCAGCCAGCGTCGGCAAGGTCGGCGGCCTTGCTCTGGCGTACTTCCTCAGCATGTCGACCATCGCGCTCGGTATCGGCATGGTCGTCGGCAACCTGATCCAGCCCGGTGACGGTCTGGACATCCCGGCCAGCGGCGGAGCCGATGACCTCGTCAAGACCGCCGAGGCGGCCGGCGGCACGATGGACTTCATCGCCGGAATCATTCCGACATCGCTGCTGTCCTCGCTCACCGCAGGCTCGGTGCTGCAGACGCTGTTCGTCGCCATCCTTGTCGGCTTCGCCTTGCAAGCCATGGGCAAGAGCGGCGAAGGCATCCTCAAGGGCATCGGCGCAGTGCAGAAGCTCGTCTTCCGCATCCTGACCATGATCCTGTGGCTTGCCCCGATCGGTGCTTTCGGCGCCATCGCCGGTGTCGTCGGCAAGACCGGGTTCGACGCAGTCCTGCAGCTCGGCACCCTGATGCTCGCCTTCTACATCACCTGCTTCATCTTCGTCTTCTTCTTCCTCGGACTGATCCTGCGCTTCGTCACCGGCTTCTCGATCTTCAAGCTGGTCAAGTACCTGGCCCGTGAGTACCTGCTCATCGTCGCCACCAGCTCCTCCGAGTCGGCCCTGCCGCGTCTGATCGCCAAGATGGAACACGTCGGTGTCGAGCGCACCACCGTCGGCATCGTCGTCCCCACCGGCTACTCCTTCAACCTCGACGGCACCGCGATCTACCTGACGATGGCCTCGATCTTCATCGCCGACGCCATGAACCTGCCGCTGTCGATCCCCGAGCAGTTCTCGCTGCTGCTGTTCATGATCATCGCTTCCAAGGGTGCAGCCGGAGTGTCCGGAGCCGGCCTGGCCACACTGGCCGGCGGTCTCGAAAGCCATGCTCCGCAGCTGCTCGACGGAGTGCCGATCATCGTCGGAATCGACCGCTTCATGTCCGAGGCTCGTGCAGTCACGAACTTCTCCGGAAACGCTGTCGCCACCCTGCTCATCGGCACCTGGACCAAGACGCTCGACAAGGATCGGGTCAACACGGTCCTCGACGGCAACCTGCCGTTCGACGAGGAGACCATGGTCGACGATCACCTCCCCGAGGACGAGCGACCTGCAGACAAGCAGGTCATCATCGAAAAGCACGCCGCCAAGGCGTAAGGCCTGCCGGGCGCCGCGCATCCCCCCGTCGCCCGGTTCGGAAAAACGCAAGTACGACCCCGCCACCAGCGGGGTCGTACTTGCTTTTGTACGTCGGTTCCATTCTGTCGGTACTCACAGGTAAGTTCGGGTGATGACTGAAGTTCAGAACATCGGCATCAACACGCTGGGTGGTGCGCCCACCTCGCTCGACGAGTACGCCGGAAGGGCCGTTCTCGTGGTCAATGTCGCCTCCAAGTGTGGACTGACCCCGCAGTACGAGAAGCTCGAGAAGCTCGCCAACGAATACTCGGCCCGTGGCCTCTCGGTCGTCGGAGTGCCCTGCAACCAATTCGGTGGCCAAGAGCCCGGCACCGCCGAAGAGATCGAGACGTTCTGCTCCACCACGTACGGCGTCACGTTCGCAATGACCGAGAAGGTCGACGTCAACGGTGACAACCAGCACCCGTTGTATGCCGAACTGACCAAGACCGAGGACGCCGAAGGCAAGGCCGGAGATGTTCAGTGGAACTTCGAGAAGTTCCTGATCTCGCCCGAGGGCGTCGTCACCGATCGCTTCCGTCCGCGCACCGAGCCGGACGCTCCTGAGGTGCTCGCCGCGATCGACAAGATCCTGCCGAAGGAAACGATCGCCGTTTAGCTTCTGTCTGCATCGACTTCGAGCCTCGTTCACGCTGGTGTGCGAGGCTCGAGTCATGTCTGGACGCCTGATCGTGTCGGTGAGCGGAATCAAGAACGACACCTACGAGCATGCCGCCGAGTTCGCGCGAATTCTCGACGGACGAGGCGTCCCGTTGTCGCTGCTCGTCGCGCCGCGATTGAAAGACAAATACCGTCTCGCTGCGGACGTGCCCACCCAGGAGTGGTTGCGGGCCCGACGCGACGGCGGCGACGCGATCGTTCTGCACGGCTACGACCAGGCCGCGACGAAGCGTCGACGCTCCGAGTTCGCCGCACTGCCTCGTCACGAAGCTCGACTGCGCCTGATGGCAGCAGACCGGGTGATGGAACAGACCGGACTGCGCACCCGAATCTTCGCCGCTCCGCGCTGGATCGCGTCGCCCGGAGCCGTCGAAGCGCTACCCGACGCAGGCTTCCGAATGCTCGCCGCGCTGAATGGTATTCACGACCTCGACCGGGACGGCGTCATCCGTGCCCGGGTCTGGGGAATCGGTGAAGGATTCAAAGCCGAACCCTGGTGGTTCAAAGCTCTGGTACTCGGGGCCGGCCGCACCGCCCGCCGCGAGGGAGTGGTGCGCCTGGCGATCAGTGCCAAACAACTCGGTCGACCGGGGCCGCGACAGGCAATCCTCGATGCCATCGACCTCTCCCTCCACCACGGAGCCGAAGCCGGCATCTACGAGTGGATCCCGCGCACCAAAGCCCGCGTGGCGTAGCTCCTCGCTGCACCCCACCCCAACCCCCGCCCCGCCCCCGGCTTGCTCTGTACCTCCAATTGGGATCAATGTGGCTTTCAGTCACTCAGATTGCAAGAAAGGCGCATTGATCCGAAGGGGGTGGGGTGGTCCATTGACGCGAACGGGGTGGGTGCGGTCGTAGACTCGCAACAATGAGTGCCTCGACTGTGACCCTGGACGACATCGTTGCCGCACATCGACAAATGCGTGAACGCAATCCGCTGGTGCAGTGCCTGACCAACACCGTCTCGGTTCAGTTCGTGGCGAATGCACTGTTGGCCGCGGGTGCCGCTCCGGCGATGGTCGACAACCCCGAGGAAGCGGCCGGTTTTGCGGGTATCGCCGACGCGGTTCTCGTGAACCTGGGGACCCCGACGGCAGCGCAGGTGGAGAGTTCTCGGCTGGCGTCGGCCGCTGCGAGGGACGCGGGTAAGCCATGGGTACTCGATCCGGTGGGGGCTGGCGGCCTGCCGTGGCGTACCCAGGTGGCCGTCGAGCTACTTGCCAACCACCCCAGCGTCATTCGCGCGAATGCGTCCGAGGTCATGGGTCTGGCGGGTGCTGGCGGTGGATCGAGAGGGGTGGATTCGTCTGCGCGCGTTGCGGATTCCGTCGATGCGGCGCGATCGCTATTGGACAGGGCCGAGATCGTGGCGGCCTCGGGGGAAGTCGACCACATCGTCGGGCAAGGATCTCTGGTGAAGCTCGGCGGCGGAAGTGCACTGCTGCAACGGGTTACGGCTACCGGGTGTGCGTTGGGTGCGCTGACGGCGGCGTACTGTTCCGTGTCACCGAATGCGCTGATCGGTGCTGTCGCCGCGCATGCGCATGTTGCGGTGGCGTCGGAGACAGCGGCGCAGTCGACCTCGCGGCCGGGATCTTTCGCTGCCGCGTTCCTCGATGGCCTGGACACGGTGGACGAGTCGGCACTGCGGGAACTGGTTCGGCTCGACTGACGGGTGCAACAGTTGCTCCGCTGTGAGGCGACATCCGCGGAAACACTGCGGAGCGTACGACGAGTGGAGCAAAAACTGCCTGCGCCGCGAAGGTAACGGCCCTTGATCGAAATGTGATGTAACAGAACACGTTTGCGAGCAGACATACCTGGCGTCCCATAAATCGAACCAGGTGGTCTTATGAAGCGACTTGTTCTCGTCACCATCACTGCGCTCAGCCTCGTCGCGTGCGGCAACTCGGACGAACCGGTCGCAGCGACGGCCACCGGTGCGCCCACCTCGAACGCCCAGTCCCAGCCCGTGCAGCCACAGGATCTGCCCGAGGCCACCCAGCCGGTAGTCGCGGGCGAGGATACGCAGCCCAACGGTCCGGTCGACTCGAACACCGAAGAGCTTCCCGAGAACAACTCCATTCCCGACGCGACCGCGCCTGTGACCTGCCTCGACGTGTCGTCGAGCTCGGTGACCGAAGCCGTGAACTCGCTGCCGCTGGTCTTCGCCGATTCACCGTGGGTCGCGACGCGGATGGGCGACCCGTGTGCGTCGTTCACCTGGGTCGAAGCGCTCCCGTCCGGGGCAACGGTGAGCTCGCCGACACATCTGCTCTTCTTTCACAACACCGAGTACCTCGGCACCGCGACGCTGGAGCCGTACGGTTTCACGTCGGTGGCGGCCCAGTCCGCCGACACGATCACAGTGAACTACCGCTGGCCACTCGCCGGTGACGCGAACGCGAATCCGACCGGCGGCCCGGTGACGGTCGACTATCGGTGGGACGGGACGCAGGTGACCATGATCGGCACCCTTCCGCCCGAGGTCACCGGCTAGACCGAGACGGACGATTCTTCGGGAAGCTCGCGGAATTCGGCGTCGGACATGTCCTTGAAGCGGCCGTAGTACGCGGCGGTCGCCTGGTCGGCAATCACTGCCTGATGAATGGGGAACGCCATCTTCGGAGCCACCGCACGCAGGAACTCGACCGTCTCGGACAGCTTCGACCACGGTGCGGCCGCGGGGAGCGCGAGCACGTCGACCTGCTGCTCGGGGACGAAGAGCGAGTCGCCGGGATGGAACAGCTGGCCCGGGTTCTCCGGGGTGCCGAGCAGATAGCCGGTGTTGTCGATCTCGGGCAGTTCGGGATGGATGACGGCGTGGGTTCCGCCGACGCCGGTGACCGTGATGCCGCCGACCGCGAAGGCCTTGCCTGCGGGAGCCGCCGCCCACTGGCCGCCCAATTGGCCTGCCGTCATCGGATCGGCATGCAATGCCGCCCGCGGATTTGCCTCGACCAGAGCCGGAAGTCGTTGCAGATCGACGTGATCCGGGTGCTGATGGGTGACGAGGATGGCATCGAGTCCGGTGATGCCCTCGAACCCGTGGGAGAACGTGCCAGGATCGAACAGCACGGTGGTGCCGTTGAGTTCGACGAGAACGCAGGAATGTCCGAAGTGTGTCAGCCGCATGGACTCCACAGTAAGCGCGGTTTCGCGCGTCCCGCCAGGGCTGCGTAGACTCCCACCTGCCGGTAACAGTCTTGCTGTACGTATTTCAAGGAGCGCTTTCGTGGCCCGAGTCGTTGTCGATGTCATGCCCAAGGCCGAGATTCTCGATCCGCAGGGTCAAGCGATCGCGGGCGCGCTGGGCCGTCTGGGTATCTCCGGTGTATCCGACGTGCGACAGGGCAAGCGTTTCGAGCTCGAGGTCGACGACTCCGTCGACGACGCCGAGCTGGAGAAGATCGCAGAATCGCTGCTGGCCAACACGGTCATCGAAGACTGGACGGTCACTCGCGTGTCGGTAGAGCCCGCCGCATGAGCGCCCGTATCGGAGTCATCACCTTCCCCGGGACCCTCGACGACGTCGACGCCTCCCGCGCTGTCACCCTGGCCGGCGGAGAAGCCGTCAGCCTGTGGCACGCCGATGCCGATCTGAAGAACGTCGACGCCATCGTCGTCCCCGGCGGATTCTCCTACGGCGACTACCTGCGGGCCGGCGCAATTGCCAGATTCGCCCCCGTGATGGAGTCCGTCGTCAAAGCAGCCGAGGGCGGTATGCCGGTTCTCGGCATCTGCAACGGCTTTCAGGTGCTCTGCGAAGTGGGACTGCTTCCCGGTGCGTTGACCCGCAACGAAGGGCTGCACTTCGTCTGCCGCGATCAGTGGCTGGCAGTGGAGAACACCGACACCGCGTGGTCGTCGCGCTACGAGCCCGGTGCCGAGATTCTGATTCCGGTCAAGAACGCCGAGGGTCGATTCCAGGCACCTCAGAACGTGCTCGACGAGCTCGAGGGCGACGGTCGCGTCGTGTTCCGCTACAGCGGCACCAACCCGAACGGATCGCAGCGGGGGATCGCCGGAATCTCGTCGGCCAACGGTCGAGTCGTCGGCTTGATGCCCCACCCAGAGCATGCGACCGAGCCGCTCACCGGTCCGAGCGACGACGGCTTGGGCATCTTCTATTCGGCACTGGACACGATCGTCAACGCCTGACTCCAACGTGTCGGTGATCGCGGTTACTGTGCTGCCATGACACTGACGTTGGGCATGATCACGTTCGACACCACCGATCCTGGGCCGCTCGCGCACTGGTGGGCGACGCAGGTCGACGGCACGATCGTGGAGGAGAACGACGGCTGGTTCTATGTCGTCGAGCTCGCCGCGGCCCCGCACCGGATGGCCTTTCAGAAGATCGACGATCCGACGCCCGGCAAGAACCGCATCCACCTCGACATGACGACGGAAAACCTCGACGCGGAGGTTGCGCGTCTGGTCGAGGCCGGTGCGAGCGAAGTTGCGCAACACACCATGGGCGACTTTCGCTGGGTGACGCTGAGCGACCCCGACGGCAACGTGTTCTGCGTGTCCGGGTCGCACTGAACATCGAATGCCGGCCCAGGCATGGGTGACTCTCGTTGCGGGCAGATCTGCACATCGCGCACTAACGCAACCGCACAAAACCGAGGACCTTGACGGCGAGAGCGGGCAGGAGGGCCAGCGATGACCAATACCGACGAACGCAACATCGAAGCACCACGGCCAACGGTCGCCGCTGCCGCTGCCCGCGCGTACATCACCATGGCCGAACGCGATCATCTACCCGTACCCGACTGGATTCGCGACGCTTCAGCGGGACGACCGACCACTCCGCCTCCCGAATACTGGGTCTACCGGCGCGTGATCGCGATCAGGCCGCGCACGCTCTCAACTCCGTCAAGGTAGAGGCGAAAATGCCCGTTGGGCCGTGGGATACGTCGCAATACTTGCCGTCTCGCCAGAAGAACACCGAGCGCGACAATGGGCTCGGTGTGTCACGACTGAACATGTCGGCCAGCTCGGCGAGTGCGGCCACTGCCCCGAGTGCACTATCGGCATCGCTCGGCCGGTGAACGGCCAGTTCGTAGGCGCTGGGGACGGCGAACAAAAGGCCGTACAGGCACTCGCCGAGGTGCGTCGATATCAACGTGGGCATGTCTGCGACCTTCGACGCGAGGTAGATCGAATCGCCGCTCAGCACATGGACGTCGATGCCGTCCCTGCTGAGGATCTGGGCGTCGTCGAACTGCACCGCAGCCGTGTTGTGTCGGCCGGCAGCCCAGGCGGCCTGCAGGCCCCGGCCGACGAGATGCCGATCGGCCAGTGTCAGCGCTCGATTGGGAGACGACAGATTCAGCACACGCACCGGGGATCCGGGTGCGTCGAACAGGGGAACCGCGTAATCGTATTCGGCCAGTGTCTCGAGGGCGGTCGGTGCGACGACGCGCTCGCGCAACCTCGCATGGAACTCGTTGTCCGACAACGAGGTGATGAACGTCGGGTCGGCTTCGCGCATCATCTCGATCATGACGTCGACATGGCTGTCGATGATGCTGTCCCACGCCGATCTGCCTGCCTTCGAGCAGCGGGCGAAAAGGTTCTCCAGCGGAAGGTGCGCGCCTGATCCCGTCGCCAGTGTTGTCGAATCCACGCGGTGAACCACTACCCCGCGCCTGCGGAACACCTCGATGGTCTTCATCCGCACGATTGCGAATGTGGTTGCGTGAACTGCACCGTAGTTCGGCAAAGACTGAAATTTCATGAAGATCCCCCCGGGTCTGTGTGTGCTCTCGATGCGTTCGACGCAGGGGCTGCCACAATGGTTCCCATGCCGTCCAACGCCTCCGCAACCGGTCTCTGCAACTTCGTCGACGTCTCGCCGTCCCCGTTTCACGTGTGTCGGACGGTGTCGGTGCAGCTCGAGGAGGCCGGTTTCGTTCGGCTCGAAGAGATCGACGCGTGGCCGACCGAACCGGGCCGCTACTACCTCATCCGCGGCGGTTCACTCGTCGCATGGAGTACCGAGCGTGATTCGGGTCGTTCCGCAGGCTCCACTCCCGATGGCCCCTTCCGTGTCGTCGGCGGGCACACCGACAGCCCCAACCTTCGCGTGAAGCAAAATCCGGATCTGCAATCCGCGGGCTGGCAGATGGTAGGCCTCGAGCCGTACGGCGGCGCCTGGCTCAACTCCTGGCTCGACCGCGATCTGGGTATCTCCGGCCGGTTGAGTGTGCGCGACGGCAGCACGGTACGCGAGGTCCTGGTGAAGGTCGACGAGCCCATCCTGCGGGTGCCGCAGCTCGCGATTCACCTCTCCGAGGATCGCAAGGGCGTCACCCTGGATCCGCAGCGACACGTCAATGCCATTTGGGGCGTGGGTAATTCGCCACAGTCGTTCATCGCATACGTCGCCGAGAGAGAAGGCGTCGACCCGCATTCGGTACTGGGTTGGGAACTGATGACACACGATCTCGCGCCCAGTGCCGTCGTGGGCGTCGAGTCCGAACTGGTCAGTGCGCCGCGTCTGGACAACCAAGGAACCTGCTACGCCGGAACTCAGGCTTTGCTTGCCGCAGTGGAGAATCCGACCGCTGTCACTCCGGTGCTGGCACTGTTCGACCACGAGGAAGTCGGCAGCATGTCCGACCGCGGCGCGTTCTCGGATCTGTTGAACACCGTGCTCGAGCGCATCGTGCTCGGACGCGGCGGTGGCCGTGAGGACTTCCTCCGCACGATGGCCGGATCCATCTGTGCCTCAGGCGATATGGCGCACGCTACGCACCCGAACTACCCGGATCGGCATGAGCCCGCACATCGCATCGAGCTCGGCGGGGGACCGGTGCTGAAGGTCAACCAGAACCTGCGCTACGCAACGGACTCCGCCGGAGCAGGTGCCTTCGCGCTCGCCTGCGATCAGGCCGGAGTTCCCTTGCAGCGCTATGTGCATCGCGCCGATCTACCCTGCGGATCGACTATCGGGCCGATCACCGCGTCGCGCACCGGGCTGTCGACGGTGGACGTCGGGGCAGCGCAGCTGGCCATGCATTCGTCGCGAGAGTTGATGGGTGCTAACGACGTGAAGTCCTACGCCGACGCGCTGGCGGCATTCCTCGCCCCTGCCTGAGCCTGAGCGGCGATCGCAAACGCGCGCGCATTCGTCAGGTGCGCGTGGATTCGTGCCCGATTCCGCTCGCGTTCGGCAAACGCGCGCGCGTTTGCGAGATCGGGGGGTGAGCCCCGAACCCCGACGACTCGGCTAGACCGGATCGAGTTGCAGGCACGCATCCGCCGCGAGCCAGAACAACTGTTCGCGCACTGTTGTTGCCTTGGTCCAGCCGCGGTGATCCCAGTCGGCGGCCAGGGAGTCGCCCGCGTACAGCAGTTGCGCGAATCGCACTCCGCGGAATCTGGCCACCGCGCAGAATGCCGATGCCTCCATGTCGACCGTTCGGCAACCTTCCTCGACGCGGCGCGAGACCCGGCCACGAGTTTCGCGGTAGAGCGCATCGGTGGTCCAGGAACGGCCGGTGACGAAGTCGATTCCGGCATCGGTGAGCACCGACTGGAGTACGGCCACACCTGCCGGGTCGGCGTCGACCACTCGGCCCGGCGGTAGGTAGTGGAACGAGGTGCCCTCGTCGCGGACGGCGCTGTCGATCACCATCACGTGTCCCATGCCCAGGTCGTCGGACAGTGCCCCCGCGCCGCCCACGGCCACGAACTGCGTGCATCCCATCGCGATGGCCTCTTCGAGGAACAGGGCGGCCAGCGGAGCGCCGACGCCGGGATGGAAGACGGCAAGTTTCTCCCCGTTCCGCTCGATCTCGTACACGGGGTGTTCGCCGTGCTCGGAGCGCATGACCGACACCACTCGGGCGTCGCCTTTCGCGCAGATGCTCTCGATCACCTCGGCGAAGAAGCAGACGACGGCCTTCGGCGGTACGTCGACTCCCTTGGCCACCATCGACGGGTCGATGACGCCCGTTTCGTCCAGATCGTCCTCGGTCAGTGCGATGTCCATCAGGTGATGTTCGCACGAGGCCGATACGTCCGATGCCGTAGATGTCGGTGGCACCTTATAGACTCGCCCTGGCATTTCGCTCCATCGAAGGGACCTATTCCTCGTGTCCGCTAGCTCTGTACCCACAGACACTGTCTCCAACGCCGTCGCCACCCCCGACGTTGCGCAGCCGTACAAGGAACTCGGACTCAAGGACGACGAATACGTCCGCATCAAGGAAATTCTCGGCCGTCGGCCCACCGACGCCGAATTGGCGATGTACTCCGTCATGTGGAGCGAGCACTGCTCGTACAAGTCCTCCAAGGTGCACCTGAAGTACTTCGGCGAGACCACCACCGACGAGATGCGCAAGCCGATGCTCGCCGGCATCGGTGAGAACGCGGGCGTCGTCGACGTCGGCGACGGCTGGGCCGTCACGTTCAAGGTCGAGAGCCACAATCACCCGTCGTACGTCGAGCCCTACCAGGGTGCGGCCACCGGCGTGGGCGGCATCGTCCGCGACATCATGGCCATGGGTGCGCGCCCGATCGCCGTCATGGACCAGCTGCGATTCGGTGCTGCCGATGCACCCGATACGCGGCGCGTCCTGAGTGGCATCGTCGCAGGCGTCGGCGGTTACGGAAACTCCCTCGGCCTGCCGAACATCGGCGGCGAGACCGTGTTCGACGCCTCCTACGCCGGAAACCCTCTGCTCAACGCCCTGTGTGCCGGCGTCATGCGCGTCGAGGACATGCACCTGGCGTTCGCGTCGGGGCTGGGTAACAAGATCATTCTGTTCGGTGCTCGAACCGGTCTCGATGGGATCGGCGGCGTGTCCGTCCTCGCGTCGGAGACGTTCGACGGGGACGAGACCGGTGGGGGCCGGAAGAAGCTTCCTGCAGTGCAGGTGGGCGACCCGTTCACCGAGAAGGTGCTCATCGAAGCCTGCCTCGAGCTGTACTCGAACAAGCTGGTCGTCGGTATCCAGGACCTCGGCGGTGCCGGATTGTCTTGTGCCACTTCGGAACTCGCATCGGCTGGTAGTGGTGGCATGCATATCGAGCTGGAGAAGGTGCCGATGCGCGCCACCGGCATGACGCCCGCCGAGGTGCTTTCGAGCGAATCCCAGGAGCGCATGTGCGCCGTGGTGACGCCCGACAACGTCGATGCGTTCATGGCTGTCTGCAAGAAGTGGGACGTACTGGCCACCGTCATCGGTGAGGTCACCGACGGTGAGCATCTGCAGATCACGTGGCACGGCGACACCGTCGTCGACGTTCCGCCGAAGACCGTTGCGCACGAGGGACCGGTGTACAACCGCCCGGTTCAGCGCCCGGACACCCAGGACGATCTGGTCGCGAACACCACAGCCTCGCTGCAGCGCCCGGAAACCGGGGACGAACTGAGGGCGACGCTGCTGAAGATGATCGGCTCACCGCAGTTGTGCAGCCGTCGATTCATCACCGAGCAGTACGACCGCTATGTGCGTGGCAACACCGTTCTCGCCGAGAACGCCGATGCCGGCGTGATCCGAATCGACGAGAAGACCGGGCGCGGAATCGCTTTGGCCACCGACGCGTCGGGCCGATACACCGCACTCGATCCCTACCAGGGTGCCCAGCTCGCACTCGCCGAGGCGTTCCGCAACGTCGCGGTCACCGGCGCGACACCCAAGGCCGTCACCAACTGCCTGAACTTCGGCTCGCCCGAGGATCCCGGTGTCATGTGGCAGTTCCAGCAGGCCGTGCGCGGACTGGCGGACGGCTGTGTGACCCTTGGCATCCCAGTCACCGGCGGCAACGTCAGCTTCTACAACCAGACCGGTGCCGAGCCGATCCTGCCGACCCCCGTCGTCGGTGTGCTCGGCGTGATCGACGACGTGCATCGCCGCATTCCCACCGGCCTGGGACTCGAGCCCGGCGAGACGCTGATCCTGCTGGGCGAGACCTACGACGAGTTCGACGGATCCATCTGGTCGCAGGTCGAGCACGATCACCTCGGCGGCGTTCCACCCAAGGTCGATCTGGCTCGCGAACAGCTGTTGGCCGACATTCTGCTGTCGTCCTCGCGCGACGGACTGGTTTCGGCGGCACACGACCTGTCCGAGGGTGGCCTTGCGCAGGCAGTGGTGGAAGCGGCCCTGGCCGGTGAAACCGGTTGCCGCATCATCGTTCCCGACGGTGCCGATCCGTTCGTCACGCTGTTCTCGGAGTCCTCGGGTCGCGTACTGGTCGCGGTGCCGCGCACGGAAGAGACCCGTTTCACCGGTATGTGCACTGCCCGCGGTCTGCCGTGGACGCGCATCGGTGTCGTCGACGAGGGTTCGGATTCCATCGAGGTGCAGGGGCAGTTCTCCGTCCCGATGGCGGAGCTGCGTGAGACGTTCGAGAGCACTCTCCCCAGACTTTTCGGCTGACCGAGGTGGGGGGACAGATATCGGTCGGGAAACAGGCATCGGAGCAGCACGACAGAGAACTCGACGCTGCACTCGAACCGGATCAGCATCATCGGTACCACCTGCCGACCCTGGAATTCTCGGTCCCCTCGCCCGACAAGCATCCGTTCGTCATGTGGGCGTGGGGTCTGCTGCGCCTCGACTTCACCGGGATCGCGTTCAGCGCGTTGTTCTTCTGCTGGTCGCTGACTCCGTCGCTGCTTCCTCGCGGCTGGCTGTTCCAGGGCATCATCGGCGGTATCAATGCGGCCATCGGCTACGCCTTCGGTGTGGCGGTCGGCTGGGCGGTGACGCGGTGGTGGTTGTCGTCCCGATCGTGGTGGCCGTTGCCGCGCGCGGTCGATCGCGCCGTCAAGATCGCTGTGCCGGTCGTGGCTGTCGCGGTGTCGATGATCATGCTGGCCATCTCGGCGGAATGGCAGCGTGAGCTCGCCGCACTGATGGACGCGGAGGGCACCACCACAACGGGTTACCTCCGAACCGGGGCACTCAGCCTCGCCATTGCGGCACTGCTGATTTCGCTGTGGCGGGTGTTGCGCGACGTCGTTCGACTGCTGGCCCGCCAGATCAACCGGTTGGTGAAGATGCCACGGGAAGTGGCCAATGCGCTCGGGGTCGTCCTCCTCGTCGTGCTCTCCGTCGCACTGGTTCAGGGCGTGCTGCTCCGTGCGGTCTCGGCGGTCACCAACTCGGCATTCAGTCTGCAGAACGACGAAACTCGGGACGGGGCAGAACAACCCGTCGCCGACGAGCGATCCGGCAGCCCGAACTCGTTGGCTCCCTGGGACACCCTTGGTTTCGAGGGTCGTAACTTCGTCTCCAGCGGTCTGCGCGCCGACGAGATGGAACGGGCCACGGGCCGCCCGAGTCTCGAGCCGATTCGGGCATACGCAGGATTGGAAACCGCAGAGACCCAGGACGAACGACTCGACATCGTGGTCGCCGAACTCGAACGCACCGGGGCCTTCCAGCGGCAGGCCCTGATCGTCGTTCCGACGACGGGCACCGGGTGGGTGAATCCCACCGCCATCGAAGCGGAAGAGCTCATGTTCGACGGCGATGTCGCCACCGTCGCATCTCAGTATTCGTATCTGCCCAGCTGGATCTCGTTCATCGCCGAGGGCGACAAGGCGGCTCAGGCCGGCAAGGCGCTCATCGACAAGGTTCACGATCGCTGGCTGCAGGAGCCGGAGGCCACCCGCCCCAAGTTCTACGTGTACGGCGAGAGCCTCGGTACCCAGGCCGGGGAGGGTGCCTTCGACGGTTTGGCGGACATCAGGGCCGTCACCGACGGAGTCCTGTGGGTGGGACCGCCGAACAACAACCGCATCTGGAGTCAGTTCGTCAGCCGACGCGACCCGGGAAGTCCCGAGGTTCGGCCGGTCTACTCCGAGGGGCTGACGGTTCGCTTCGCCGACAACTCGTCGGGCATCCCGCCGGAGGACCAACCGTGGTACGAGCCGCGGATCCTGTACGTCCAGCACGCCTCGGACCCGGTGGTCTGGTGGTCGCCCGATCTGCTGTTCGAGCGTCCCGACTGGCTTTCCGAACCACCGGGGCCCGACCGGCTGCCGAGTATGCGATGGTTCCCAGTCGTCACGTTCTGGCAGGTGGCCGCCGACCTGACCAACGCCGCGGGCGTCCCCGACGGACACGGCCACAACTACGGCACCCTGGTGCTCGACGGCTGGGTCGCCGTCGCCGCACCCGAGGGCTGGACCGACCGCGACACCGAACGAGTCCGCGGAGTCATGGAGCAGTTCGCCGGCCGAGACGGTCCCGAGAAGTGAGTACCGAAGCGCTGATGATCGGCACCGTGACGACGGCGTGGAGCACGGTCGCGCTGCCGTCGACAGGTCTCGATGCCCGTGGACGGGCGGTGGCCAATGCCTCGTTCGCCGTGGCCGTTGCGTCGGTCACGGGCCGCAGCGCCGCGCAACTGGGATTGCGCAACACTGCTGCCGGCCTGAAGTGGGGCGCTGCGGCGTCGGCGATTCCTGTCCTCGGATCTGCCGTCGTCGCCGCAATTCCAGCGCTGCGACGTCGGGTCCGGCCGTCCGAGGACGAGCTGGCCGAGTGGGTGCTGTTTCGCATTCCCGTGGGAACGGTGCTCACCGAGGAGTTGCTGTTCCGTGGTGTGCTCGACGCCGCGTCGCCGGCACTGTCGCCGGTTTTCTTCGGCCTGTGGCACATTCACCCGGCCCGCGCTGCCGGAGACACAGTGATCGGAACGGTGCTGGCGACGACTGTGGCCGGTGTTGTCTTCTCATGGCTCAGGGCCCGCAGTGGGAGCGTGCTCGCCCCGGCGCTGTTGCACTACTTCCTCAACACGAGTGGCGCTGTGCTGGCGCATCTCGCAGCGAACGACAGGAGTCAGTAGCAGTGCCACCGCACAAGGAAGTCAGCCCCGCCGAGGTGCGCGACGCAGTACTGGCGGTGGGGGACTGGATCAAGGGTGAGGCGGACAAACCGGCTCGCGCACAGATTGCCGCGGCAGTGCGCACCACCGCCAGAACTCTCGGCCAGAATGCGCCCGGATCCTCGGTGGAGGTACGCGTACCGCCGTTCGTCGCGGTGCAGTGCATCGTCGGGCCTCGTCATACTCGTGGAACTCCGCCGAACGTCGTCGAAACCGATGCTCTGACGTGGCTGCAGGTGGTGACCGGAACCCGGGATTTCGCCGAGGCCCTCGCCGACGGTTCCATCGATGCGTCCGGTAGCCGGGCGGCCGAAGTGGGCCGCTGGTTACCGCTGCTGTCCATCAAGTGAGCCTGCCTGATCCGAGGCGAATCGGACACTCGTTCACCTGTTGGGAATCTCCCGTCCACACGATGCGTTGACTCCGGCCGTGTGCCCGTAGACTTGGGCACGGCCCCCCGCCCCGTACCCCCAAAGGGAGCAATGCCCGTGACCAACGCCGATTTGTCGGTCGACAGTCCGAATCTTCTGCTAGGCAAACCCCTCGACGAACCGGAGAACGAGCCGCGCGAAGAGTGCGGAGTGTTCGGAGTATGGGCACCGGGCGAGGATGTGGCCAAGCTCTCCTATTACGGCCTCTATGCGCTGCAGCACCGTGGTCAGGAGGCTGCCGGCATCGCGGTGTCCGACGGTTCCCAGGTGCTGGTGTTCAAGGATCTCGGCCTCGTCAGCCAGGTGTTCGACGAGCAGACCCTGGGAGCTATGCCCGGGCATGTCGCCATCGGCCACTGCCGGTATTCCACCAGCGGGTCGGTGACGTGGGAGAACGCTCAGCCGATCTTCCGCACCACCACCGCGGGCACCGGGATTGCGCTCGGCCACAACGGAAATCTCGTGAATTTCGCCGAGCTCGCCTCCAAGGCTCGCGATGCGGGCCTGATCAACGATCGGTTGCAGGGCAACGGCACCTCGGATTCCGACGTGGTGACGGCGCTGCTGGCACACAAGGCCGCCGATTGCACCATCGAGCAGGCCGCGATGGAACTGCTGCCGCAGTTGAAAGGCGCGTTCTGCCTGACGTTCATGGACGAGCACACGCTCTACGCCGCCCGTGACCCGCACGGTGTTCGCCCGCTGTGTCTCGGCCGTCTCGATCGCGGCTGGGTGGTTGCCAGTGAGACGGCCGCGCTCGACATCGTCGGTGCCGCGTTCGTTCGCGACATCGAGCCCGGCGAGCTGCTCGCGATCGATGCCGACGGCGTCCGGTCGTCGCGTTTTGCCGCCCCCGAGCCCAAGGGCTGCGTGTTCGAGTACGTCTACCTCGCGCGACCCGACAGCGTGATCGGCGGCCGTTCGGTGCACTCGACCCGCGTCGAGATCGGACGACGGCTCGCCAAGGAGCATCCGGCCGAGGGCGATCTGGTGATTCCGGTGCCCGAGAGCGGAACTCCCGCTGCGGTCGGTTTCGCTCAGGGCTCCGGCATTCCCTACGGCCAGGGCCTGATGAAGAACGCCTACGTGGGCCGCACGTTCATTCAACCGTCGCAGACCATTCGTCAGCTCGGCATCCGGCTCAAACTCAATCCACTCAAAGAGGTCATTCGGGGCAAAAGGCTGGTGGTGGTGGACGATTCGATCGTCCGCGGCAATACCCAGCGTGCGCTGATCAGGATGCTGCGAGAAGCCGGTGCGCTCGAGATTCACGTCCGCATCGCGTCCCCACCGGTGCGGTGGCCCTGCTTCTACGGCATCGACTTCGCTTCTCCCGCAGAGCTGATCGCCAACGGCGTCGACTCCGAGGACGGGATTCTCGAAGGCGTCCGCCAGGCCATCGGTGCCGACTCGCTGGGGTACATCTCCATCGACGGCATGATCGCGGCGTCGGAGCAGCCCGAATCGCGGTTGTGCGCAGCATGTTTCACCGGTAAATACCCGATCGACCTGCCGGCCGACAATGCGCTCGGCAAGCACGTTCTCGAGGGTCTACTGGCGTCCGCGGCCGGGCAGCCCGTGGCCAACGACGCAAATGTGAGCGCTCTCAGTCGCCCTTGACCTGGTCTTTTCCTCCAGGGAACAGCAGGGTTTTCTCAATGCCACATATTGGAAACAGTCCATCGGTACTGTCCCGAGTTACATAGGACACACCGATTTGGATAGAGGCATCAGATGACCCTGTCGCCCGACGACGGACGCATGCTGCGCTACAGCGCCGCATCCAGGACAGCTGTGCGCAAGCACGGTAAGAAGACCGCTGCAGTGGCAGCACTGTCGGTACTTGCATTGACGGCCGCTGCGTGCGGCTCGGGACGCACCGACGCCGGCGGATCCGGTGACGGCGCCGGCGGCGGAGACACCATCACCGTCGGCACCACCGACCAGGTGACCTCGCTCGACCCGGCCGGCTCGTACGACAACGGCTCGTTCATGGTGATGAACCAGACGTACCCCTTCCTGATGAACTTCGCGCCCGGCAGCTCCGAGCTCGAGCCCGATGTCGCCGAAAGCTGCGATTTCGCCGAGCCGACCGTCTACAAGTGCACGCTCAAGGACGACCTGACGTTCGCGAACGGCAACCCGCTGACGAGCGAGAGCGTGAAGTACTCGTTCGACCGGATCGTCGCGATCAACGATCCCAACGGGCCTGCGTCGCTGCTGACCAACCTCGACAGCATCGCGACTCCGGACGAGAAGACCGTCGAGTTCACGCTGAAAGCAGCGAACGATCAGACGTTCCCACAGATCCTGGCGACCCCGGCAGGTCCGATCGTCGACCAGACGGTGTTCCCGGCGGACAAGATCCTCGACGACGACGCCATCGTGGCCGGTACCCCGTTCGCCGGTCCGTACTCGATCTCGAGCTACGCCAAGAACTCCCTCGTCAGCTTCACCGCGAACGGTGACTACAAGGGCATCCTCGGCACGCCGAAGACGTCGTCGATCAACACGAAGTACTACACCAGCTCCGACAACCTCAAGCTCGACGTGCAGAACAAGGCCATCGACGTCGCGTGGCGCTCGTTGACGCCGACGGACGTCGAATCTCTCGGCGGGGTGGACGGTCTCACCGTGCACGAGGGACCCGGCGGCGAATCGCGTTACATGGTCTTCAACATGAACACGATGCCCGGCGACACCCCCGATCAGAAGCTGGCCGTGCGCAAGGCAATTGCGGCCTCGGTCGATCGTCAGGCGCTGTCCGACGGCGTCTACAAGGGCACATACACTCCGCTGTACTCCGTCGTCCCCACCGGCTTGGCCGGCTCGAACACCGCGTACGGCGACGTCTACGGCACCACGCCCAACCGCGACGAGGCAGCCGGATTCCTTTCGGCCGCAGGCGTTGCCACCCCGGTGCAGCTCAACCTGCAGTACAACCCGGACCACTACGGTTCGTCCTCGAGCGAGGAATACGCCGCGATCAAGAGTCAGCTCGACGCGACGGGCCTGTTCAACGTGAACCTGCAGTCCACCGAGTGGAGCACGTACACCAAGGAACGCGTCGCCGACGCGTACCCGGTGTACCAGCTGGGTTGGTTCCCGGACTACCCCGACGCAGACAACTATCTGACGCCGTTCTTCGCGCCGGACAACTTCCTGCAGTCGCACTTCGAGAGCCCGGCCATCACGTCACTGCTCGATCTCGAGCGCACGACGGCCGACGAGAATGCTCGGATGCAGATCATCGGCCAGATTCAGACCGAGCTCGCGACGAACTACCTGCCGACGCTTCCGTTGTTGGAGGGCAAGCAGATTGCCGTCGCGACCAACGAGATCAGCGGCGTGGACGAGACGCTCGACGCCTCGTTCAAGTTCCGGTTCGTCACGCTCGCCAAGAGCTGACGGCGTGCCCACTACCGACAGCACGACGGTAGAGGGCGAGAAGCAAGCACAGCAGGCGAGCGCGCCGTCACGGTACGGCGCGCTCGCCCGTTATCTCGGGGTCAGATTTCTGCTGATCATTCCGACTGCCTGGATTCTCGTCACCGTCGTCTTCTTTCTGATGCGAGTGATCGGTGATCCGATCACGGCGGCCCTCGGTGGCCGCCTTCCTGCCGAACAGATCGCTCAGCGCAAGGCCGAGGCCGGCTACGACCGGCCCATTCTGACGCAGTACTGGGAGTACCTGACCGGCTTGCTGCGTGGCGATTTCGGCCGTTCCGCGACCGACAACCGCGCGATCAGCGACGTCCTGCTCGTCAACGGTGCAGCCACTCTGGAACTGGCCTTCTGGGCTCTGCTGGTGGCCTTCGCCGTCGGTATCCCGCTCGGGTTCTTCGCCGCTACCCATCGCGACCGGTTCGGGGACGCCTCGTTGCGGATCTTCGCCATCCTCGCGTACGCGGCACCGGTGTTCTTCGTCGGAATGCTGCTCAAGCTGCTGTTCGCAGTCAAGCTCGGTTGGCTCCCGGTGGCCGGACGAGCCAGCACCAATGTGGAACTGGCACTGCAGAACGTCTCGCCCAAGACCAACATTCTGATCGTCGATTCGTTCCTGTACGGCGAATCGAGTTACACCATCGACGTGCTCGAGCACGCTGTGCTGCCTGCTCTCGCTCTCGGCTTGTTGACGGCCGGCGTATTTCTGCGGCTGGTGCGCGTCAACCTGATTCAGACGCTGCAGGCACCGTTCGTCGATGCCGCTCGAGCTCGCGGGTTGAGCGAGGGGACGGTGACGAGACGGCATGCGTTTCGCAACGCGATGATCCCCATCGTCACCGTCATCGGCCTGCAGATCGCGGTGCTGCTCGGCGGCGCTGTGCTCACCGAAACCACCTTCGAGTGGCAGGGCCTGGGATACGAACTCGCCCGGTACCTGCAGGCCCGCGATTTTGTTGCGGTGCAGGGCATCGTGACGTTCCTGGCCGTGGTGGTCGCCGTCGTCAGCTTCGTCACCGACGCGATCGTTGCACTCATCGACCCGAGAGTGAGGTTCTGATGAGCACCGAAGTCGTGCTGTCCGACGTACCTCCCACCCGTCCACACCGCCGAGGATTTCCCGGCGTCGCGTTCGTCAAGTCCACCTCGGGATTGCAACGCGTCACGTTGATCGTCGGCTTGGCCCTGATGGTGGGGTTCGTCATCGCGGCGGTGTTCGCGCCGCTTCTCGCGCCGTACGGCTTCTCGCAGACCAGCGATGCCGGGCAGGATTTTGCTCGCCAAGCGGCTCCGTCCGCCGAGCACTGGTTCGGTACCTCGGTCCGCGGAGAGGATGTGTTCTCGCGGGTGATCTACGGTGCCAGAACAGCATTGATGGTGATTGCCTCGTCGTTGATCCTCTCGCTGATCATCGGCGTTCCTCTCGGGCTCGCCTCGGGATACATCGGTCGCTGGTTCGACCGCGTGCTCGTGCTGTTCATGGATGCGATGTACGCGTTCCCGTCCCTGCTTCTCGCGGTGGTCATCTCGATCGTCGTCGCAGGTGGCCAATCGTCGAGCTTCGGCGGTATCGCATCCGCGGCCATTGCCATCACGGCCATCTTCGTCCCGCAGTACTTCCGTGTGGTCCGCAACGCCACGGTGGCGGTCAAGACCGAACCGTACGTCGATGCCGCACGGGTCACCGGCGCAGGCACACCGCGAATCCTGTTCCGCCACATCCTCGCCAACGTGGTGCAGACGCTGCCGGTCATCATCACTCTCAACGGGGCCGAGGCCATTCTGACCCTGGCCGGGCTCGGGTTCCTCGGGTTCGGCATCGAACCCACCTCCGCCTCGGAGTGGGGATACGACATCAACAAGGCCCTGCCGGACATCTCCAACGGCATCTGGTGGACGTCGGTGTTCCCGGGCCTCGGCATCGTGCTGGTGGTTCTCGGTCTGACCATGGTGGGCGAAAGTGCAAGCGAGACACTCAATCCGCTGCTACGCACCCGCAAGAAATTCAAGAAGGCGGTGAAGGTATGACATCGAGCGTTGCGACTCCACGCGAGTCCGCACTGTCGGTGAAGTCGTTGTCCGTCACGTTCCTCACCGATGCCGGCGAAGTCGATGCCGTCACCGAGGTCTCCTTCGAGGTGTATCCCGGTGAGGTACTGGCCGTGGTGGGGGAGTCCGGCTCGGGCAAGTCCGTCAGCGTCCGTTCCGCCATCGGACTGTTGCCGGACACCGCACGCGTCGAGGGACACGTGGTGCTCGGTGGTCAGGACGTGACGAGGCTGAGCAACAAGGCGTGGGCGCAGTTGCGCGGCAACAAGATTTCGATGGTGTTCCAGGAACCGGGCAGTGCTCTGGATCCGCTGTTCACCATCGGATATCAGATCGTCGAGGCACTGCGTGCGCACACCCGCGCCAGGAGTGGAGCCGGCGGAACGACCCGAAGTGCGGACGCTAAGCGGATGTCGGCGAAGGACGCCAAGACACGGGCCATCGAATTGTTGACGATGGTGGGCTTGCCCAACCCCGAGCAGCGCTTCTCGTACTACCCGCACGAGCTCTCCGGTGGGCAGAAGCAACGTGTGATGATCGCGATCGCCATCTCGTGTGAGGCGAAGGTCATCATCGCCGACGAGCCGACCACCGCCCTCGACGTCACGGTGCAGGCCGAAATCCTCGAACTGCTACGTGATCTCAAGGATCGGTTCGGCTGCGCCATCGTGCTCATCACCCACAGCATGGGCGTCGTGTCCGATCTGGCGGACCGCGTCGTCGTCATGCAGAACGGTCGCGTCGTCGAGGAAGCGCCGGTGGCGCAGTTGTTCGACGCCCCCGCGGACGATTACACCAAGAAGCTGCTGGCCGCGGTGCCGACTCTCGCTGCGGTGGAGTCGGACAAGACCGTCGACACCTCGGGTGAACCGGTACTCGAGGTGTCGCGGCTGGTGGTGCAGTTCTCCGGTGGCGTCGGCTCCCCGGCGTTCCGGGCGGTCGACGACGTCTCACTCACCATTCACCGAGGCGAGACCCTCGGCCTGGTGGGTGAATCCGGCTCGGGTAAATCGACCATCGGCAGATGTGTTGCGGCACTACAGAAGCCGACCAGCGGCACCGTGACGGTGATGGGACAGAACATTGCCGGTGTCAGTGAACGCAAGCTCAAGCCCCTGCGCAAACGCTTCGGCTTCGTCTTCCAGGACCCGTCGGCGTCACTGAATCCTCGACTGACCGTCGGACAATGTATCGCCGAGCCGATGATCGTGCACAAGTACGGCTCCAAGGACGCGATCGCGGCGAGGACGACCGAGTTGCTCGACGCCGTGCAACTGCCGTCGGGCACCGACAAGCGGTACCCGCACGAGCTGTCCGGTGGACAGCGGCAGCGCGTCAGCCTGGCGCGCGCACTGGTGCTGGGTCCGGATCTGGTGGTGGCGGACGAGCCGACCAGTGCACTCGACGTCTCGGTGCAGGCAGCAGTACTTGACTTGTTCGAGGCGCTACAGCAGGAATTCGGTTTCGCGTGCCTGTTCATCAGCCACGACCTCGCCGTGGTGGACCGCGTCGCGCATCGTGTGGTGGTGCTGCGCAACGGGGGAATCGTCGAAGAGGGAACGCCGTGGAAGATTCTGCGATCCCCGGAGGCGGACTACACCAAGAAGCTGTTGGCCGCGATTCCCGGCAAGCGCCTGCACACGTGAGTTCTTCTCCTGACCGGGCACTCCGGTACCGTTAGGGCGCTATCTGCGCTTTGAACGGGCGCTGACATGAACGAGTACACAGGCTGGAGCCGAATGACCGAGGAATCCCAACCCACGAGCGCAACTCACTCGGGCGGTGCCTCCTACGCGGCGGCCGGGGTCGACATCGCCGCAGGAGACCGAGCAGTGCAGCTGTTCGCGCCGCTCGCCAAGAAGGCCAGCAGGCCCGAGGTCATGGGCGGTCTCGGCGGTTTCGCCGGTCTCTTCGCACTCAAGGGCGACTACCGTGAGCCGGTCCTGGCGGCCTCGACCGACGGCGTCGGCACCAAGGTGGCCGTGGCGCAGGCCCTCGGCAAGCACGACACACTCGGCCTCGACCTGGTGGCCATGGTCGTCGACGATCTTGTCGTCTGCGGAGCCGAGCCGCTGTTCCTGCAGGACTACATCGCCGTGGGCCGCGTCGTTCCCGAGCAGGTCGCAGAGCTGGTCAAGGGCATCGCAGAGGGCTGCATCATCGCCGGCTGTGCACTGCTCGGCGGCGAGACGGCCGAACACCCGGGGCTGATGGCCGACGGCGATTACGACCTCTCGGCTACCGGCATCGGCGTCGTGGAAGCAGATTCGATCCTCGGCCCCGAGCGGGTGCGCCCCGGCGACGTCGTCATCGGCATGGGATCGTCGGGCCTGCACTCCAACGGATACTCGTTGGCTCGCAAGGTGCTGCTCGAGATCAACCACATGGACCTCGGCGGTCACGTCGAGGAGTTCGGCCGCACCCTCGGTGAGGAGCTGCTCGAGCCCACCAAGATCTACGCCAAGGACTGCCTCGCGCTCGCCGCCGAGACCGACGTGCGTACGTTCTGCCACGTCACCGGCGGCGGACTCGCCAACAACCTCTCACGGGTGATGCCCGAGGGCCTGGTGGCCGAACTGGACCGCACCACGTGGAGCCCGGCTCCGATCTTCTCGCTGATCGCTCAGCGCGGACGTGTCGAGCGGGCCGAGATGGAGCAGACGTTCAACATGGGTGTCGGCATGGTCGCCATCGTCGCTCCCGAGGACGTCGACCGCGCCCTCGCAGTGCTCACCGCACGTCACATCGATTGCTGGACACTGGGCACGGTGAAGAAAGCAACCGGCAAGGACGTAGCCGACGAGCGCGCGCTGTTGCTGGGTAACCACCCGAGGTTCTGATCGGGGCGTTACCGCACAAACAAATGAGGGGGAGCCGCCAAGCGGCTCCCCCTCAGTCGTTCAGTGCACAGTACTAGCGTCGCCAGTCCTCGTACTCGTCTTCCTCGACTCGGGAATGCACATCCGAGTCAGAGTGGATGCCACGATGGGAGTTGGACGAACCACCGGAGAGTTCTTTCTGCAGACTCTCCAAGTCCGTTGTCGGCGAGCTGTACTTGAGCTCACGAGCGACCTTTGTCTGCTTTGCCTTAGCCCTGCCTCGGCCCATGGCGGTGCCCCCTCGCGGACTTGCGGGGCGGCCTGGGGAAATTTGGCGGCCCCGTTAGAGTTGGTATTTCTTCCTGGCACACACTCTAGCGCGCGAATCGCCTCGATGCGCATACGGCACCACGTGTCGGTGGCGGGCGCACTGGCGCGACACGCCCGGGGCAAGGGCCCGCGCTGCCTGTACCTGCGCATATCCGTGCACAGGCAAACTATCTTCGTGATGCGACACGAGAACTACGTGCTGCGCGTCATGGTTTGCGCGAGGATTTCAGTGCAGCTGCTGCATCGCGATACACCTTCGGTGCCAGTCCCGGCTCATCGAGCAGTGTCTGCAGTGCGGCTGCATCCTTCCCCTCGAAGAGCATTCGTACCGTCACCCCGTGGTCGGGGATCGACTCCACGGTGACCGCGTCACCGGCGGCGAAGACACCCGGTTCGAGAACTCGGAAGTACGCACCCACATCGCCGCGTGCAGTGAACCGGCGAACCCATCCCGACTCGCCCATCCACCGCGCGAACGTGCCGCAGGGCCTGCGAGCGATGGTCGCTTCCAGCGTCACCGTGCCGACTCGCCACCGTGAACCGATCACCACGTCGGTCACCGGCACCCCGCTGGTGCGCAGGTTCTCTCCGAATCGTCCTGGAGGAACTGGCGTCCCCAGCTCGTCGGCCCAGTAGCGCGCCTCGTCCTCGTCGTAGACGTACACAGCCTGATCGAGGCCGCCGTGGAACTTCGTGTCCCGACAGTGATCACCGCCGATGCCCAGCTCGTGAACGTCCACCTGCCCGTCGACGGGTCTCTTGTCGATGCCGCTGTCGACCACCGCTCGGCGTCCGAACGGAACGTCGGCGTGCACGACGCAGACCGCGAGAACGGTCCCGGTCACCGGCCGCGCAGGCGGTCGACGGCAGCGCGACCAGCTTGGACGTCGTCATAGGACGGGATCGAATCAGGATCGATCGACGCGGCACACGGACCCGCTTCGAGGGCGGTGTCCACCGGAATCGTTCTCTTGAGAAGAGCGAGAGCGATCGGGCCGAGCTCGAAGTGATCGATGACGGTACCCAGACGCCCCACCGACCGTCCGCCTGCGGTGACCGCATCGCCCGTGCTGGGCCGACCGTCGGCGGAGCCGTCGAGATGCAGCAACACCAGGTGCCGCGGTGGTCGACCGAGGTTGTGGACGCGCGAGACGGTCTCCTGGCCGCGGTAGCAGCCCTTCTCCAGGTGCACGGCACCGAACTCGGCGGCACTGCCGATCCAGCGCACCTCGTGCGGGATGGTCTTCTCGTCGGTGTCGACGCCCACGCGCGGTCGCAACGATTCCACCCGCAACGCGTCGAACGCCCAGGTTCCGGCCGGGGCGGCACCGGCATCGCGCAGGCGGAGGAACCACTCGGTGAGGTGTGCGCGGGGGATCACCACGTCGTACGAGTTCTGACCGGGCCACGGCATCCGCCGAACGAATCCGCCGCCGTCGATCGCCGACGCACCGTAGATCTCGCTCGGAGCAGGCACACCGGCCTTGTCGAGGACCGACGCCGCGTCGGATCCCAGGACGGTGAGAACGGCCACATCGTCGGCCTCGCGGGGTTCGGCTTTCGCCCAGAACACCATCTTCTTCAGAAATGACAGCAGATCGGGGCCTGCAGCCCGTTCGGTATCGATGTAGGTGACGCCGTCCAGGTCGGTCTGGACGAAGTGGTGCTCTATTCGGCCGTTGATGTCCAGGCTCAGGTTCTCGGCCGAGCTGCCGTCGGGCAGGTTCGAGACGAGTTGGCTCGAGATCGTGTTCAACCAGCTCAGGCGTTCGTCTCCGCTGATGGCGAGGACGAAGCGGTGGGATCGATCGATGACGGCGGCCCCGCTGACGGCGTCGCGTTGCTCACCGAACGGATTGCCGTAGTGCCAGGCCACCCCGGCGTCGACGCTGTCGTCCGGGGATGGAACGGCACCGGGAAGAGTGAGAAGAGGACTTGGGCTGATCGTCACGGAATCGGACACCACCCCATACTAGGAGCCTGGGGAGTCCGACGTTTTACCTACGTGCAACGTGTGAGATATCAGGGGGCGATTTCCCCTGTCTAGGTTTCGAGCCGTGAAAGCTCTGAGACACCCGGCAGCACAAATAGGTTTGGCAGCGATCGGCGGAATCGTGTTCGGTCTGATCGTGGGTGACTGGGCCGCGAACCTGAAGTTCGTCGGCGATCTGTTCATCCGTCTGATCCAGATGTCGATCGTGCCGCTGGTCATGGCGTCGGTGATCGTGGCGACGGGATCCATGTCCGGAACAGGAACCGGCAAGATCGCGGTGCGAACGTTCAAGTGGATGATCGGCTTCTCGTTCGTGGCAGCTGTGCTGGCGTGGCTACTGAGCGTTCTCATCCGGCCCGGTGCAGGCATGGAATTCACTGCGCAACTCGACCCGAGCCTGGAAGAGAGCGCGAGCGAGGCGCTCGGCTGGCAGGACACTCTGCTCAACTTCGTCTCGACCAATGTGTTCAGCGCGATGTCCACCGCGACGATGGTGCCGATCATCGTGTTCTCGTTGCTCTTCGGAATTGCGCTGCGCAGCCACATCACCAAGACGGGCGACACCGGCGTACTGACGTTCATGGATCAGATTCAGCAGATCGTCCTGACGATGATTCGCCTCGTCATGACCATCGCTCCGGTCGGTGTCTTCTGCCTCCTCGCCGCTCTCGCCGGAGACGTCGGATTCTCTGTCGTCTCGACCGCGTTGAGCTACTTGGGGACCACCCTGCTCGGAGTACTGATTCTCTTCGCACTGTTCGTGGTCGTGGTAACGGTACGAACCCGGTTGGATCCGAGAAGCTTGCCGAGCAAGCTCACCGAGCAGACGGCCATTGCTGTCACGACCACGAGTTCTGCGGTCACCTTCCCGACCGTTCTGAAGAACACCGTTGAGAAGGTGGGCGTCAGCCAGAAAGTTGCGAACTTCACGCTGTCGATCGGACTCACCATGGGTTCGTACGGCGCGGTCCTCAACTACATGATCGTCGTGATGTTTCTTGCGCAGGCGGGCGACGTCGATCTGAGTGTCGGTCAGATTGCCCTCGGTATGGGTCTGGCGATCCTGCTGAACATGGGCACGATCACGGTGCCGGGTGGATTCCCGGTGATCGCGATGTTCCTGGCAACGTCGTTGGACCTGCCGTTCGAAGCGGTCGGCCTGTTGATCGCCGTGGACTGGTTCGCCGGAATCTTCCGCACCTTCCTCAACGTCAACGGCGACACGTTCGTCGCGATGTTGGTGGCCAATGCCGACGACGAGATCGACCGTGACGTCTACAACGGAACCAAGACGGTCGTCGCCGAGGACATCGACCTCGACGAGTACCGCGACGTGATGGCACAGGCAGATCGAGCCGACTGACCCTCTGCTCTACAGTGACGGCCATGTCCGATTCGGTAGTGGTGACGTTGGACGGCCGAGTGCACGACGCCGGGCAGCCGTTGTTGTTCGCCGACGATCTGGCTGCCGTACGCGGCGATGGGGTTTTCGAGACACTGCTCGTGCGGGGCGGCGCTGCCTGCGCCGTGGAGTTGCACCTGGCCCGTCTGGTGGCGTCGGCGACGGCACTGGAACTGCCTGCTCCCGATCTCGACGAGTGGCGAACGGTGATCGACAAGTCCGTCGGTCTCTGGACCGCGGACTCGGCGGACGAGGCCGTGCTTCGGTTGGTACTCAGTCGGGGACGCGAGGGCGGTGGAGCGCCGACGGCGTTCGTGACGGTGGGGCCCCTTCCCGAGCGGGTGCGGACAGCGCGTGCGAACGGGGTGTCGGTGATCACGCTCGATCGAGGCTATTCGGTCGAGTTCTCGTCGACTGCGCCGTGGCAGCTCGCCGGCGCGAAAACACTGTCGTACGCCACGAACATGGCTGCGCTGCGGCACGCGTCCGCCCAGGGGGTCGACGACGTCATCTACCTGAGCAGCGAGGGGCGGGTACTGGAAGGTCCACGGTCCACGGTGGTGCTCGCGCGCGGTAAGACACTCGTCACACCGTCGGTGGAGCAGGGCATCCTGGCCGGAACCACCGTCGCCGGGTTGTTCCAGGTTGCCCGAGCTGCCGGCTGGATCTGCGAGCACGGGCACCTCTATCCAGCGGATCTCGTTGCGGCAGATAGCGTTTGGTTGGTCTCGAGTGTCACCCTCGCGGCGCGGGTGACGGCGATGAACGGCGTTGTTCTCGGTCGTCCCGGGAGCGGCGAACAGGTGGCCGAGATGGTCGATCGAGCCGTGGAAGTCGCCGCCACGCACTAGGTGCCCAACGACCCTGCCGAAAGACTCTTCCCTACTACTACTCGTAGTAGTACATTCGAATCAGTCGCGGGCCAATGCCCTGACCTGCGGTGTTGCCCGTCACAGCTCGGGTGGAAGAGTTCGGAGTATCGATGGACGCGTTGGATGTCTCGCGGTGGCAGTTCGGTATCACCACCGTTTACCACTTCATTCTCGTACCTCTCACGATCGGCCTCGCGCCGATGGTGGCCGCCATGCAGACCATGTGGGTGATCACCGGCAAGGACTCCTGGTATCGGCTGACCAAGTTCTTCGGCAAGCTGTTCCTCATCAACTTCGCCCTCGGCGTCGCGACCGGAATCGTCCAGGAATTCCAATTCGGGATGAACTGGAGCGAATACTCACGCTTCGTCGGTGACGTGTTCGGCGCGCCCCTCGCACTCGAGGGGCTGGTGGCATTCTTCCTCGAGTCCACGTTCCTCGGGCTGTGGATCTTCGGTTGGAGCAGACTCCCCAAACTTGTTCACCTGGCGACGATCTGGCTCGTTGCCATCGGCGTGAACGCGTCTGCCTACTTCATCATCGCAGCCAACTCCTGGATGCAGCATCCCGTCGGCGCGATCTACAACGAGGAGACCGGCCGCGCCGAGCTCACCGATATCTGGGCGCTGCTCACCAACAACACTGCGCTGGCGGCCTTTCCACACGCCGTCGCAGGTGCATTTCTCACCGCCGCAACCTTCGTCGCCGGCATCTCCGGTTGGTGGATGGTGCGCGAGGCGCGCAAGAAGAAGCTGGACAGCCCGGCCACTGGGGTCACTCCGCCGGCTCCGCTCTCCGATAATGGGGTCACTCCGCAGGCTCCGCTCCCGGCAACCGACTCGCGCACGATGTTCCGATCGGCAGCGCGCATGTCCTTCATCGTCATGATCGTCGCAGGCGGCGCGCTCGCCATCACCGGAGACATTCAGGGCAAGCTGATGTTCGAGCAGCAGCCGATGAAGATGGCATCTGCAGAATCCTTGTGCGACACGGAAACCGGAGCCAGCTTCTCGCTGCTGACCGTGGGTACCCACAACAACTGCGAATCCGTGGTGCACCTCATCTCGATTCCCGGCCTCACCTCGTTCCTGGCGGAGAACGACTTCGGTGCCACCGTGCAAGGCGTCAACCAACTACAGGACAAGTACGAGCAGCAGTTCGGCCCGGGCAACTACAAGCCCAACCTGTTCGTCACGTACTGGGCATTCCGGATGATGATCGGACTGGCCGCAGGCTCGGCCCTGCTCGCCGTCGCGGGATTGTGGGTCACCAGAGGTGGTCGGATACCCGACCAGAAGTGGTTCTCGTGGTTGTCGCTGCTGGCCATTCCGACTCCGTTCCTGGCCAACAGTGCCGGCTGGATCTTCACCGAAATGGGCCGTCAGCCATGGGTTGTCGCGCCGAACCTCTCGGGAGTCGACCAGATCCGGCTCACCGTCGATCAAGGTGTCTCCGACCATCCCGTCGGCCTCGTCGTCGCATCGCTGGTGACGTTCACACTGCTCTACGCCGCTCTCGGGGGCGTCTGGTTCTACCTGCTTCGGCGCTACGTCGTCGAAGGACCTCTCGACCACGACGCGCACCCGCACGTCGACCCACCGGATTCGGAAGACGAAGAGCCCAAACAGCTCTCGTTCGCGTACTAGGGGATAGTCATGTCACTGCCCGAATTCTGGTTCCTCATCATCGCCTTCTTCTTCGTCGGCTACTTCGTGCTCGAAGGCTTCGACTTCGGCGTCGGCATGCTCATGCCCATTTTGGGCAGGCACCCGGACGCCGCGACGGGTGAGAAGCGCAGGCGTGCCGTCCTGAACACGATCGGTCCGGTCTGGGACGGCAACGAAGTCTGGCTCATCACCGCAGGCGGTGCCCTTTTCGCAGCGTTTCCCGAGTGGTACGCCACGTTGTTCTCGGGCTTCTACCTGCCGCTGTTGTTGATCCTGGTGGCGCTGATTCTGCGCATCTGCGCCATCGAATGGCGCGGAAAGATCGACGACCCGGTGTGGCGTCGACGCTGCGACATCGGAATCGGCATCGGCTCGTGGGTTCCAGCGGTGTTGTGGGGCGTCGCGTTCGCCAACATCGTCCGCGGAGTCGCGATCGACGAGAACAAGAAGGTCACCGCAGGGTTCTTCGACCTGCTCAACCCGTACGCATTGCTCGGCGGAGTAACGATGGCCGTGGTGTTCGCACTGCACGGTGCCGTGTTCATCGCGCTCAAGACCTCCGGGGATGTGCACGAGGACTCGGTGAAAATGGCAGCGTGGCTTTCGGTTCCGGCAGTGCTCGTCGGTGGAGCCTTCGCGCTGTGGACACAACTCGCGTACGGGAAGACCTGGACCTGGGCACTCGTCGCGGTGGCAGCCGTGGCGCTGTTGCTCGTCGTCGTGCTGACGGCGAAAGTACGCGAAGGCTGGGCCTTCGTCTTCACCAGCATCGCCATCGTCGCCGTCGTCGTGCTGCTGTTCGCCTCCCTGTTCCCCAACGTCATGCCGTCCAGCACGGACGCCGCCTTCGATCTCACCATCGCGAACGCATCGTCCAGCCCGTACACGCTGAAGGTGATGACGTGGGCCGCGGCCTTCGCCGCCCCCGTCGTCATCGGTTACCAGGCCTGGACGTACTGGGTCTTCCGGCAACGCATTTCGAGCGCTCAGATACCGGACTCGATCGGACTGACGGTGAAACCGTGAGCGCACCCGCTCGCTCACGGGCACCGGTCGATCCCAGGCTGTGGAAGTATTCGCGCTCCGCGCGGGGTTACCTCGTCGCGACGGTCGGACTGTCGACCGTCATCACCCTGTGCATCATCGTGAGCGCGCTTGCCATCGGCCGCGTTCTGGCCGGAGTCATCACCGACCCGATGGCCAGATCGTGGTCCGACTGGACCACGGAACTGGTGGTGCTGGGATGTGCGATGGCAGTTCGCGTGCTCGCGACCGGAGCCCAGTCTCGATACGCACACCGGTCGGCATCGCGAGTGGTGGCCGAGCTGGAGCTCGAAGTGCTCACGACTGCAACCCGTTTCGAGCCTCGGGAGCTCGACTCCGAACGTGAAGAGCTGGCGGTCGTCGTGACTCGCGCCATCGGCGGATTGCGGGCATACCTGATCGGCTACCTACCGGCGCTGGTGCTGGCCGTCATCGTCACCCCGTTGGTCCTGGTCGTCATCCTGACTCAGGACGTGACGTCGGCGGTGATCATCGCGGTGACCCTGCCGCTCATCCCGATCTTCATGATTCTGATCGGACTGTTGACCAAGGGGCGAGCCGCTGCGACGCTCACCACGATGACCCGGCTGTCGGCGCAGTTGCTCGATCTGTTGGCCGGTCTGCCGACATTGCGCGCACTGGGGCGCGAACACGGGCCCGCCGCCCGCATCCGGGCACTGGGCGATGCGCATCGGCGAACGACCATGCGCGCGTTGAAGGTTGCCTTCCTGTCGTCGATGGTTCTCGAACTGCTCGCGACCCTGTGTGTCGCGCTGGTGGCCGTCGGCATCGGACTGCGGCTGGTATTCGGGGAGGTGACACTCGAAGCAGGCATCGTCGCGTTGATCCTCGCGCCCGAGGTGTACTTTCCACTCCGGTCCGTGGGCACCCAGTTCCACGCGGCCGAGGACGGCGTAGAGGCCGCCAGCCGAGCATTCCGCGTGTTGGATCGCCGGACGGTTCGGCCGAGTGGTGGTCGAACGGTCGACGCCTCGGCCGCGAACATCGAACTCGACGGGCTCACCGTCACGAGTCGAGACGGCGAGGCTCCGGCAGAGCTCAGTGCAGTGTGCCGAGCGGGCACCGTCACGGTACTGACCGGACCGAACGGCGCAGGCAAATCGACTGCACTACAAGCGATCCTGGGTCTGACAATGCCTTCGAGCGGCGCGGTGAGAATAGGGGGAGTGCCGGTGGCCGAACTCGACCTCGACCAGTGGTGGGCGCAGGTTGCCTGGCTCCCGCAGCGGCCGGTGTTGTTGCCCGGCACGCTGTACGAGAACGTCACCCTGCACGGAGTGCCCGACTCGGATGCCTTGGACGCGGCGTGCCGTTCGGCCGGCTTCGACGAGGTTCTCCGAGATCATCCGGCCGGCTGGGACACCCGCGTCGGTCAGGGCGGAGTGGGACTGTCGCTCGGCGAACTGCAGCGCCTCGCCCTCACCCGGACCTTCGTCTCGAATGCTTCGGTGATGGTGCTGGACGAGCCGACCGCACACCTCGACTCGGCGCGTGAAAAGACTGTGCTGCAGGCTGTTCGGGCCGCGGCCGACCGAGGCGTCACCGTGGTGATGGTGGGTCACCGGCGGTCGGTGTTGCATTCCGCCGACCGAGTCGTCGAGGTACGCAGTGACGCGACCCTGCACCCGAAGGTCGATCATGTCTGATCTGCGTCGGGCGTTGGCGTTGTTGGAGCTCTCCCCGCGGCGGGTGGCGGTGGCCGTGGCCGCCGGAGTGGCGACCCTCGGGAGTGCGCTGGCTCTGGCCGCGCTCTCGGCATGGTTGATCACCCGAGCCTGGCAGATGCCACCCGTGCTCGATCTGTCGGTGGCAGTGGTAGCCGTTCGGGCGCTCGGCATTTCGCGGGGAGTGTTCAGATATCTGGAACGACTGTCCACACACGACGCGGCACTGCGCGGTACGACGGCAGCTCGCACCGGAATCTACGAGAGGTTGGCGAACGGAAACGGAGCTATCCACCTACGGCGCGGTGACGTTCTCGCGCGCACCGGAGCGGACGTGGATGTGCTCGGCGACGTCGTCGTGCGGGCCCTCGTGCCCATCTGTGTCAGCGTCGTGGTGATGTTCGCTGCGGTGGGCCTGCTCGCCGGCATCGCGCCTGCTGCCGCGTCGATCCTGGCGGTGGCGTTGCTGATCGCCGGAGTGGGCGCACCGATGCTGGCGGCGCGGTCGGCGAGGATCGCCGAAGAGGCCGGTGCCGACGCCGACGCACGGTTCGCGGAGACAGCCGTCCGTGCCCTCGACCATGCTGCGGAACTACGGGTCGCCGGGCGACTCGACGCAACCCTGGCCGAAGCTCGAAGCGCAGCACAGGATTCGGTGGTCGCCCGGGACCGCGCCGCCCATCCGTCGGCCATGGCCGATGCCGCTGGGCCGCTGTCGATCGGAGCGTCGGTGATCGGGTCCTTGCTCGTCGGAATCGGGCTGTACGGACCGGACGGCGGCACCGCCGGCGGTATGACGCCGATGGCACTGGCGATCATCGTGTTGGTTCCGCTGGCTGCGTTCGAGGCGACTGCCGCGCTCCCCGGGGCTGCTGTCGCGCTGATGCGTGGACGAATCGCAGCCAGCCGAATCATGTCCATGCTCGATGCGGCTCCGCCGCATGTGCACAGAACTTCGACCCCTGCTACGAACTTCCGCGCACATGCGCGAAGCGCACTCATCGGCCCCAGTGGATCGGGTAAAACGACGATGTTGCGCGCACTTGCCGAGGAATACGGCTCGGACGCAGCGCTGTTCGCCGAGGATGCGCATCTGTTCGACACCTCGGTTCTGGAGAATCTGCGGGTGGTACGCGGCGACGTGAACGAGCGGGAAGCAGTGGAGGCGCTGCGGAAAGTGGGCCTCGGCTCGTGGCTCGACGCGATGCCCCTCGGGGTCCACACGACTCTGGTGGGCGGCGCACAGGCAGTGTCCGGGGGAGAGCGACGCAGGCTGCTGCTCGCGCGCGCTCTGCTCGGTACCGCACCGATCGTGCTGCTGGACGAGCCGACGGAACACCTCGACGGAGTCTCCGGCGAGCGGATACTGCGCGAGCTGCTCACCACCGAGGGCGGCCTGTTCGGTGCCGACCGAACCGTAGTGGTCGTCACCCATCAATTGCCGGAGAACACCGACGCCGACCAGGTGATCGACCTCGGTGCAGACCCGAAGAAAAAACACTTTGCCGACTCGGAATCTCCGGCGTACGTTGGGAGTACACGAGAGAGGAGGTGGTCTGAAGTTGATGAACTCTAGGACGCGTGAGGTGGCTGTCAGCTAGCCGCTATCGCTGACGGATTCACTGCGAATACCGCGCGAGCGGCAAGCGAATCCCAGGCAGCTACCCGGCCCCCGAGCCCCCGACCTGTCCGGTCGGGACCTGAAAGCAGGTATGGCTCGGGGGCCGTTCGCGTGCATCGAGCAGGAAGAAAAATTCAGCCGATGTAGCGAGAGAGCCGTGCGGACAACCGCGGCGCGAGTGGGCCGTCGGCGACGACACGTTCCTCGACGTACGCCAGATCTCCACCCTCGACGATGCCGTAGAGCCGCTTCGCCCCGCCGACCAGCGCACCCGAGGTGCTGCGGATGACGACGTCGGTGGCGAGTTCCCAGGACGACTTGGTGAGTGCGTGTCCGTAATACAGTTCGACCACACCGGTGCTGTGGGTCAGCAGGAGCTCGATGACCTCTTCGTTCTCGGAACCCTTGACGCCGTGGCCGCCGCTGACGCGCCAGAATCCGGTCTCGCGGAGGTCGGGGTGAGCGTAGTTGCCGTCGGAGTCCAGCCGCCAGGAGCGCGATTCCCAGCTCAGGTAGCTGCCGCCGTCGTGGGTGATGACGATCTGCTGTCCGAAGAGGTAGTCGGTTCCCAGTTCGGGGTCGTGCCCCTCGCCCTCACCGCGCCAGACACCGACGAGTGGCAACAGGGCCAGCATCGACGGGTTCAGGTCGGGACCGAGCCGCAGGTTGGCGGTGTCGTCGGGATGGGGGATATCGGGCAGTACCGGGACGTTGCGCAACGATGCCTCGGCGAACTTCTGTTCGGCCGCCGCTATCGCTTCGTCACCACTGGTGATGGGGGCGTTTCGTCCCTCGTCAGCACTGCCGGGTTGCCCCGCAACCGGATCCGTCACGACTCGTCGTTGACCAGTCGGTAGACGACGTAGAGCGAGAACGCGATGATGGCAATTGCCGCGAGCGCAAGCAATACCTCGAAGAAGATGACCACGGGATCGAGTTTAACCCGCGTAGTTTCCCACCGAGAACAGCGGCCCGAATCCGACGTGTGTCCTTGGTGACATCTACCCAACTCCGAGGTCGTCAGTGCGCTGGATCACTCGTACTGGTGGAGAAATCCCGGCAAGCAGGTACCTTCTTCGGGGGACGTCGGGCGCTCGCGGGCGAATTTCCGACGTTTCTCACTGTGTTCTGTCACGAAGGCTGGGGAGGTCTCCGCAACAATGTTGCGTCGTAAACGCGCTCTGACATCGTCGTTCGGATCCGTGTTGTTCAGGTCTGCTGTGGTGACCCTGGCGCTGGCGCTCGCAGCACCCGCTGCTGCGCTCGCCGCTCCGGACTCAGGATCGGCTGACTCAGGATCGGCGGACTCAGGTTCCGCAGACTTCGGGTCCTCGCAAGGCCCGAACATCGATCCCAACAACTACGCGCAGGACTGCCCGGATGTGCTGCTGTTGGCGGTGTCCGGTGCCACGGACTCGGCCGCAGATCGCAATCCGCTCAACGAAGAAGCACAGACCATCGCGTCGAACTGGGTCGGCAACGTCACCGTTCCGGTCGGTGAGGCGAGCGCGGACAGCCCCGGTACCGTCGGCTGGCTCTACGTCCCGTACTCCTCCACGTACGGCTTCGACGTCATCGACAACGTGCCGACCTACCAGGAATCGATCGCCGACGGCATCGCGTCGACCAATCGGTTGATGGACGAGTACAAGACCAAGTGCGGCGAGAAGACCAAGTTCGTCCTGCTCGGGTACAGCGTCGGCGGTGAGGTTCTCGATCGACTCGCGATCGAGCTCGGACACCGCGATCCGAATGCCCTCGTCACAGCCGACGACGTCGTCGGCGTCATGATGGTCGGGTCGCCCTACCGCCCGGCCGGTGTGCCGAACTTCGGTGACGAGGTAGGCGAGTCACGCGGCGGATTCATGGACCAGTCGCCCCGGGACTACGGATCGATGACCGACAAGGTCACGTGGTCGTGCCGACCCTACGACCTCGCCTGCGACTCGCCGGACAAGATCGAACTGCTGCAGCTGGCGCTCGGCGTGCTCGGTCAGATGCGGTTGACCCTGCTGAATCCGGTGCAGACGGTCTCCGATTTCGCTCGGACGGTAGCGAGCATCGCCACCCGCGCGATCGTCGACATCGCCACGAACAAGTCCTGGCTCGAGTCGGACGAGACGCTTCTGCAGGTGCTGGTCAAGGTCTCCGACCGGCAGTATCAGGTGGACGACGCGCAGGCTGCAGCAGCGCTGTCTCCCGACCAGCTTCTCGCCGATCTCAACTGGGCTCTCGGGCCCGGTGCCGAGACCGTGAAGGCGAAATTGCGCGCTGAAGGCGAGGGCCTGGTGGAGAACAACAAGGGCATCGTCGACGTGGTGCTCGGCCCCTATTTGGCAATCGGCTTTCTGCAGCACCTGTCCTACTGGTACAACGACCCCAACGACGGTTACGAGTGGGAGAGCGAGAAGATGGTCGCCTGGGTGACCGATCTCGCTCGCACCGAACGCGAGAAGAACAACGCACCCCCTGCCGTCGATCCGGCCGCGCCGTCCGTGCCCGAGACTCCCCAGCCTGCGCCGGAGCCTCGCCTGCTGCCGGAGCCGGGAACACAGACTCGCGTCAGTGGCCTCGGGGCCTTCCTAGAGTCCCAGGGCATCCCCGTCCCGGAAGGGATGTTCCCGCCGCAGTTCTCCACGGTTCCGGAGCGCACCACCGCAGCGCCCGTGCCCAACTGAACGATCATCGGCCTGGACAGAAAAGAACCCCGCACCTGCTCGTAGGTGCGGGGTTCTTCGTTTCGATCGGTGCTGCGAAATCAGACCCCGACGGTGACGTCGGCAGAGTGCACGCCTGCGCCCTCGGGAGCGATGACGGTGTCGCCGTTGCCCGATGCCGACAGTGCGCGCAGCGTCCACTGGCCGGGAGCGGCGAAGAAGCGGAAGTCTCCGGTGCCCGACGCGACGACCTCGGCGGTGAACTCGCCGGTGCCGTCGAGCAGACGCACGAACGCTCCTGCTACCGGCTCACCGTCGCCGGCGAGGACGCGGCCGGTGATGACCGTTTCCTTCTCGACGTCGACGCCTGCCGGGATGGTCTGGCCCTGTACGGGTGCTCCACACATATCAGTGAACCTCCAACTCGATGGGTGCTCCGACGAGGGAGCCGTACTCGACCCAGCTACCGTCGTAGTTCTTGACGTCTTCCTTGCCCAGCAGCTCCTTGAGGACGAACCAGGTGTGGCTCGAACGCTCACCGATGCGGCAGTAGGCGATGGTGGCCTTGTCGTCGTCGTAGCCCTTGGTCTTGTACAGCTCTTCGAGCGCGTCGTCGGACTTGAACGTGCCGTCCTCGTTGGCGGTGGTGCTCCACGGGATGTTGATCGCCGACGGCACGTGGCCGCGCTGCTGAGCCTGTTCCTGCGGCAGGTGAGCCGGGGCGAGGATCTTGCCCGAGAACTCGTCGGGCGAGCGCACGTCGATCAGGTTCTTGTTGCCGATCGCGTCGATGACCTCGTCGCGGAATGCGCGGATCGACAGGTCGGGAGCCTCGGCACGGTACTGGGTGGTCTCCCGGCTGACGACGTCCTTCGACAGTGCGCGTCCGTCGAGTTCCCACTTCTTGCGTCCACCGTCGATGAGCTTGACGTCCTTGTGGCCGTAGAGCTTGAAGTACCAGTAGGCGTAGGCGGCGAACCAGTTGTTGTTTCCGCCGTACAGAACGACGGTGTCGTCGTTGCTGATGCCCTTCGCCGACAGCAGGTCCGAGAACTGCTCCTGGCCCAGGAAGTCGCGGCGAACCGGGTCCTGCAGGTCCTTGCGCCAGTCGAGCTTGACTGCACCTTCGATGTGTCCGCCGTCGTAGGCGCTGGCGTCTTCGTCGACCTCGACGAAGACGGTCTTCGGTGCGTTCAGGTTCTGCTCGGCCCAGTCGGCAGAGACCAGGACGTCGGAGCGAGCCATGGTGTTCCTTTCGGTCTTTCTTGTACGGATCGGAAGAAGGGTGTGAGTGCTAGGTGCTGCGCAGTCGCGCCGCGAGGGGGTAGAGCATGCACCCGAGGCAGACCGCGAACGCGGCGTTGAGAAACGCCGCGAACAAGGCGAAGCCTGCTGCCACGGTGCCGACGACGGGAGCGCCGAGCGCGAAGCCGAGAACTCCGACGGCGGCGAACGCGAATCCCACCAGCTGAGCGAACTTCAGCGGAGCCACCGGCTCGCGTTCGCTGGTCGGGGAGAGTCGCGGAGCGACGAACGTCGCGTAGATCGTGCCGTACGGACTGTGCTTGGGTCCGCGTACGGCTCCGATTCCGAACACGATCGCCTGTAGCCCGAGCAGGATTGCCGCTGCGGGGACCGAGATCGTGGTCAGGAGAAGTACGACGACCAGGACGGCGGTGGTGATCCACGCTGCGAAGCGCGGGCCGCGGACGTCGACCTGGTCGATCGTGGGGGTGTGGGTGTCGTGGTTCGACATCGAGAAGTACTCCTGTACGAGGCCGGGGCACGCCGCAAAGGCAGTGCTCGGACGTGGATTCCTGTCTTGGGCCGACATCACGCGTGGGCGTGGCGGCAGAAGGAAATCAGCAGCAGCGACAGCAACATCCGCCCAGTCGGCACAGATCAACCGTGCGTCGACTGGTGAGCATCAGCTCGTGGCGGGAGAACACGAAGAGCATCCTACCTGCTACCAGCGGCGCGTCGAACCGCCGGCCCGAGCGGGTGCGGTCACAGGGCGTCGAGCGCGGACCGCAGAGCCGCCGCGGAGGGAACTCCCGCGATTCTGGAGCGCCGACGCAACTCGGTGTCGAGCACGAACGTGGTGGGCAACGACAGCACTCCCAGCTCACGAGCGAGGACCGGATGGGCATCGATGTCGAGCTCTACTTCGCGGGCCCCGCTGCGGTCGTTCAGCACTTGGCCTACGACGCGACGGACGGCCGCGCACGGTCCGCACCAGTCCGCCGAGAAGTGCAGCACCGTCGCGGTGTCGGTCGTGATGCCCGCCTCGAGCAGGAGTGGGCGTAGAGCGTCGGTGTCGGAGCCGGTGTCTCGTACGACGCGCACGGTGCCGGACCGGCTCCGGAGGTAGAGCCCGGTGGCTACGGCGAGGACCGCCACGACCAACAGGACTGTGATCCCTGTCACGGCTTTTCGATCTCGTTGAGGTCGATCGTCACGTTGTCGCCCGAACCCTCGATGACGATCTGCGACCCTTCCGCGTACACGTCGGTAGGCAGAAGTCCGAAGGGCAGGTTCTGGCGCTCGATGGTCTTGGTGAACAACCCGAGCACGGTCGGCTTGGCGAAGTCGGGAATCGTGAAGTCCGCCCGACCTTCGGGGCCGAAGTAGAAGTCGGATGCCACGATGGCGACACTGTCTCCCTCGAGCAGAAGGTCGGCTTCCACGCTCACTGTGGTCTGCAGTGGGCCGACCGGCACCGTTCCGGTCAGCACGACGCCTCCGGTCGTCGTCTTGCCCGAGCCACCCGAGCCGCCCGTGCCGTCGGACTTGTCGGCCGGGGGCGCAGAAACCTGCAGGTCGACGATGCCGAGGAACCGGCCGAGGTCGGTCGCTTCGATGCGGACGCGGCCGTCGAGCTCGTCGACCGGAATGGCGCGGACGTTGTTGTCGATCAAGTCCGACAGGGCGATGTGGACGCCGCGAAGATTGGCCTCGATGGTCGTCGAGCCGACGTATTCGGTGGGAACGTCCTGAGCCCTGATCTCGATGTTCTGGTAGCGGCCGTCCGCTGCCTGGGTCAGGAACGGGAATCCGTGCACGATCACCTGGGGGTCCGAATTGAGTTCGCCACCGGCGCGAATCGCGCGTGAGACTCGGTATTCGGAGTACGCCGCGGCGCCGAAATCCACGACGAGCGCGAGGGCCAGCAGGCTGACGAGTCCGATGAGAAGTGTGCGCACGCGTCCATTGTGACCGACGGGTCGCGTACTGCCCGCTTCGGCCAGTTGTACGGACAAGCTAGTCTGTGTCCTTGACGAATACTCCAATCCAGCTCGGGCTGGACCGGCCAGCAGTAAGAATGGAGACGCAGTGGAGCTCCTACTACTGACCTCCGACCCCAATCCGGAGGGCGTTCTTCCGTCCCTTGCTCTTCTGGCGCATCACGTGCGACCGGTGCCCACCGAGGTCTCCTCGCTACTCGAAGCGGGTTCGGCCGATATCGCGCTCGTGGACGCCCGCACCGATTTGGCCGCTGCACGTGGGTTGTGTCGCCTGCTGGGCAGTACCGGGTCGGCCATCCCCGTCGTCGCGGTTCTCACCGAGGGCGGGCTCGTGGCGGTCAACTCCGATTGGGGCCTGGACGACATCCTGCTTCCGGGTACCGGCCCGGCGGAGCTGGACGCGCGCTTGCGGCTACTGGTGGGGCGTAGCGGAGGCGTCGCGAGCCCGGAGACCTCGGGCAAGATCACGCTCGGCGAGTTGATCATCGACGAGGGCACCTACACCGCGCGACTGCGCGGTCGTCCGCTCGATCTGACCTACAAGGAATTCGAGCTGCTGAAGTATCTGGCTCAGCACGCGGGCCGCGTGTTCACTCGCGCCCAACTGCTGCAGGAGGTGTGGGGTTACGACTTCTTCGGTGGCACGCGCACCGTCGACGTCCATGTTCGACGCCTGCGCGCCAAGCTCGGCACCGAGTACGAATCGCTGATCGGCACCGTGCGCAACGTGGGATACAAGGCGGTCCGGCCTGCGCGCAACACCAAGGGCGGCCCAGTTGCATCGGACGGCGCGGGCGGGGATACCGGAGATGCGGATTTCGAGTTCGAGCAGGAGAGTACTCTCTCCTAGATGAGTTCGGATACTGCGTTCGGCGTCCATCCCATCGACGGCGACGCACCGTCTTCTCGAATTTCCGACGAGGTTCATCGGATCCTTTCTCGCGCAACGGAAGTCGACGGCACTGCGCCGCTCTCGGAGCAGGCGGTGAAGGCGGTCGACGCCGGCGAGAACGTCGTTCGTCTCGTCGCCACCGAAGGTGATCGCGTCGTCGGCTACGCCGGAATCGCCGACGGGATGGCCGAGGCGGTGGTCGATCCTTCTTCTCGCGGTCGCGGCATCGGTCGCGAATTGGTTTCTCGCGCACTCGGTATCGGCTCGGATGCGCGAATCTGGGCGCATGGCAACATCGCCGCGGCGCAGTCCGTTGCAGCTCGTCTGGAGCTGAAGGTGGTTCGGGAATTGCTGCAGATGCGTCGGGCATCGGCCAGTCCTGATCTCCCCGATGTTGTTGTGCCGGACGGTATTACGCTGCGAACCTATCGTGGTCATCAGGACGACGCAGAGCTGCTGCGGGTGAACAATGCGGCATTCTCGTGGCACCCCGAGCAGGGTGGCTGGACCGACCGCGACATTGCCTCGCGACGAGACGAGCCCTGGTTCGATCCGGCCGGCCTGTTCCTGGCGTTCGAGGAAGGCAGCGACCACCTGCTGGGATTTCACTGGACAAAAGTGCACTCGGCCGAGGGCACCGAGCCGGCCATCGGTGAGGTGTACGTCGTCGGTATCGATCCGCAGTCCCAGGGCCGTGGTCTCGGTCGCGTGTTGACGCTGGCGGGCCTGCACTACCTGCGTAGCCGCGAACTGGGTCAGATCATGCTGTACGTCGAGGCCGACAACACTGCCGCGGTACACACTTACACCAAGCTCGGGTTCACGAATTACCACGTGGACGCCGCGTACGCGCGTACCGTCTAAACGGACATTTCCAGCGCGGTGTTCATCTTCCGTTCACCCACGCGGGGGTAAACGTCTACCACCTGCCCTTACCTTTCTCTCTGGGCGGCAACCAACGCCGCCTGGTGCGAGGTTTCTTTCGAGCCGGCACCCACACAGTCACTGCTCGGCCGATCAGGCCCGAGGCGTGAACACGGCCCAAGATTCCTCGGAGGAAACAGGTGAACCTCAAGCGCAACGGTGCTCTCATGAGTGCAGTGGCAGTCAGTGCCATGTTGCTGGCCGCATGCGGTAGCGACGCGAACGTCGCCACCACGGACGGCGCATCACAGTCCTCGGCTACCTGCGAAGGCAAGTCCCCGCTGACCGGTGAAGGCTCGTCCGCTCAGCAGAACGCCATGTCCAACTTCACCTCGATCTACTCCGGCGTCTGCGCCGGCAAGGCCGTCGAGTACACCACCAGCGGCTCGGGTAACGGCCGCACACAGTTCGTCGCCGGTCTCGTCGACTTCGCCGGATCCGACTCGTCGATCAAGGACGATCAGGCCGCCCAGGCTGCCGTTCGTTGCGCAAACAACCCGGCCTGGAACCTGCCCCTGGTCTTCGGCCCGGTTGCAGTGGCCTACAACGTCGACGGTGTCGACAATCTGGTGCTGAACCCCGATGTCATCGCCCAGATCTTCACCGGCAAGATCACCACCTGGAACGACCCGGCCATCGCCGCACTCAACGAGGGCGCAACGCTCCCGTCGACCGCGATCACCCCGGTCTACCGCTCCGACTCCTCGGGCACCAGCGACAACTTCCAGCGCTTCCTGGCCGCATCCGCTCCCGAGGCCTGGACCCTGAACCACAGCTCCGACTGGGCCGGCGGAGTCGGTGAAGGTGCCAACGGATCCTCGGGCGTCGCCCAGGCCGTGGCCGCAACCCCCGGTGCGATCACCTACGTCGAGAAGGGCTTCGCCGACCAGGAGAGCCTGGGCAAGGCAGCCGTCGACTTCGGCAACGGACCGGTCGAGCTGAGCAGCGAGACCGCAGGCAAGGCCATCGACGCCGCGAAGTTCAAGGGTGAGGGCAACGACCTCGTCATCGACATCGACGGCCTGTACGCCAGCAACGCAGCCGACACGTACCCGCTGGTCCTCGCGACCTACGAAATCGTGTGCTCGAAGGGCTACGACGCCGACACCACGGCAGCCGTCAAGTCCTTCCTGCTCAGTGCAGCCAACGAGGGCCAGGAGGGCCTCGAGGCAGCCGGCTACGTCCCGCTGCCCGACGCATTCAAGGAACGCCTGGTCACCGCTATCGAAGCGATCGCCTGATTCAATGAGACGTAATCTTGCTTCGGCTCGCGACATCGCGAGCCGAAGCAAGACCGTCCTCGACCCCCACACGAGACAGTGAGCGGTATGAGCGACACCCACTCGATGACCGGCGTCCCCTCCGCGGCTACCGTGCCCTCCACGGGTGCCGCGCACAAACCGGAAGAACCACAATTGTCAGACAAGAAAACGTCGGGAACCGTCACACGTCCCGGTGACCGGATCTTCCGAGGCCTGGCCACGGGCTCGGGCATCTTCATCATCGCCCTGATCGCCGCCGTGGGAATCTTCCTGCTCTGGCGCGCGATCCCCTCACTGTCGAACAACACGGTCAACTTCCTGACCTACAACGGCGCCTGGGACACATCCGACACCTCCGCAATGGTGTTCGGTGTACTCGACCTCTTCCTGGTCACCGTCACCGTGTCTCTGTTCGCGCTGATTCTCGCGATGCCGGTCGCTCTCGGCATCGCCATCTACCTGACGAACTACGCACCCAAGCGAGTCGCAGGACCGCTCGGCTACATCATCGATCTGCTGGCCGCGGTCCCGTCGATCGTCTTCGGTCTCTGGGGTCTCTACGTCCTCGCGCCCGCCATCAGTCCGTTCGCCGAATGGCTGAACTCGTCGCTGAGCTGGTTCCCACTCTTCAGCACCGGATCGGTGTCGATCGCCGGCGGCGGCACCATCTTCACCGGTGGCATCGTGCTCGCCGTGATGATCCTGCCGATCATCGCGGCCGTCACCCGTGAGGTGTTCATCCAGACGCCGAAGGGCCAGGTCGAAGCCGCCCTCGCGCTCGGAGCCACTCGCTGGGAGGTCGTGCGCACCACGGTCATTCCGTTCGGTAAGTCCGGATTCGTCTCGGGCTCGATGCTCGGCCTCGGCCGCGCGCTCGGTGAGACCATCGCGCTGTACATCATCATCCGCAGCACCCAGGCGACCTTCGGCGGAACGTTGTTCGACGGCGGTTCCACATTCGCGACCAAGATCGCGCTGGCCGCAGGCGAGTTCAACAACCCGCTGCAGGCAGGTGCCTACATCGCCGCCGGTCTGGTGCTCTTCGTCCTGACCTTCGTCGTCAACGCCGGTGCTCGCGCCGCCATCGCCGGAAAGAAGGACTGACCCATGACTGCAACCATGGACAAGCCCGTCAAGGAACCCACGTTCCAGGGCGTCAGCGCCAGGCGCAAGGCGTCCAACCTGGCGGCGACGATTCTCGTCAGCCTCTCGGTGCTGGTCGCTCTCGTACCCCTGATCTGGGTGCTCTACACGGTGATCTCCCGCGGTCTCTCTGCCGTGGTCTCACCCACCTGGTGGCAGAACTCGCAGGCCGGCGTCACCCAGTTCATCGCAGGCGGCGGCGCGTATCACGCCATCGTCGGAACTCTCCTGCAAGGACTGTTCTGCGCCGTCATCTCCATCCCGATCGGCATCTTCGTCGCCATCTACCTCGTCGAATACGGCGTCGGTACTCGGCTGGCCCGAGTGACGACGTTCATGGTCGACATCCTCACCGGTGTGCCGTCCATCGTCGCGGCCCTGTTCATCTACGCGCTCTGGATCGCCACCTTCGGCTTCCAGCGCTCCGGTGTGGCCGTCGCATTCGCTCTGGTGCTGCTGATGATCCCGGTGATCGTGCGCTCGGCGGAGGAAATGCTGCGCATCGTTCCGCAGGACCTGCGCGAGGCGTCCTACGCACTCGGTGTGCCGAAGTGGAAGACCATCGCGAAGATCGTCATCCCCACCGCGCTGTCCGGAATCGTCACCGGAATCATGTTGGCCCTGGCCCGCGTGATGGGCGAGACGGCACCGGTGCTGATCCTGGTGGGATCTGCCACCGCCATCAACTTCAACATCTTCGAAGGGCCGCAGACGTCTCTGCCGCTCATGATGGTCGACCTGCAGAAGGCAGGAACCGGCGTGCTCACCGCTGAGCGCATGTGGGGAGCAGCCCTGACGCTGATCCTGATCGTCGCAATACTCAACATCGGCGCGAAGTTGGTCTCGAAGTTCTTCTCCCCCAAGAACTTCTGACCCACCCGACTCCAGCGAACCGTAAGGAACGAAGAACATGGCAAAGCGTCTCGATCTCAAAGACGTCAACATCTATTACGGCAAGTTCCACGCCGTCTCCGACGTCACCCTGGCCGTACCGCCGCGCAGCGTCACCGCGTTCATCGGACCGTCGGGCTGCGGTAAGTCGACCGTCCTGCGTTCGCTCAACCGCATGCACGAGGTAACCCCCGGTGCCCGCGTCGAGGGCTCGGTGCTGCTCGACGGCGAGGACATCTACGGCAACGGCGTCGATCCCGTGGGTGTGCGCCGCACCATCGGCATGGTCTTCCAGCGCCCCAACCCGTTCCCGACGATGTCCATCAAGGACAACGTCGTGGCCGGCCTCAAGCTGCAGGGCGGCCGCGGCAAGAAGGAACTCGACGAGATCGCCGAGCGCTCACTCAAGGGTGCCAACCTCTGGAACGAGGTCAAGGACCGCCTCGACAAGCCCGGTGGCGGCCTCTCCGGTGGTCAGCAGCAGCGTCTGTGCATCGCTCGTGCCATCGCCGTTTCGCCCGACGTGCTGCTGATGGACGAGCCGTGCTCGGCTCTGGACCCCATCTCCACTCTCGCCATCGAGGACCTGATCCAGGAACTCAAGCAGGACTTCACGATTGTCATCGTCACGCACAACATGCAGCAGGCTGCGCGCGTGAGCGATCAGACCGGCTTCTTCAACCTCGAGGCGACCGGTAAGCCGGGCAAGCTCATCGAGATCGACGACACCGAGAAGATCTTCTCGAACCCGACGCAGAAGGCCACCGAGGACTACATCTCCGGCCGCTTCGGATAGCCACATACCGCGAAGAGAACCCCCGGCGAGCGAAAGCTCGACGGGGGTTCTTCTCGTTCTGCGCCTGCCCTGATACGGACATCGAGTAGCGCTGCCGGGCAGCGCTACTCGACGTGAGCGGTACTACGAGGTGGGAATGTTGTTCTGGTGCAGGTCGACCGGAAGCTGGCCGGTGACGAGGAAGATCACTCGGCGGCCGACCTCGACAGCATGATCGGCGAAGCGTTCGTAGAAGCGACCCAGCAGGGTCACGTCCACCGCAGCGGCGACGCCATGGCTCCACTCACGGTCCATCAGAACGGTGAAGAGGTGACGGTGCAGATCGTCCATCGCCTCGTCTTCCTCCTGCAACTTCGCAGCGCGCTCGGGGTCGCGTGTCTCGAGGACCTCGCGTGCGGACGCGCCGATCTGAACGGCGAGGCGTCCCATCTCGGCGAAGTACCCGTTGACGACCTCGGGGAGGGCATGGTTCGGGTGCCTGCGGCGGGTGATCTTCGCGACGTGCAGGGCGAGTGCGCCCATCCGGTCGATGTCGGCGACGATCTGAATGCCGGCCACCACCGAACGAAGATCGCCTGCGACCGGCGCTTGCAGGGCGAGGAGCGTGAAAGCCTTCTCCTCGCACACCGCGCTGAGCTCGGTGATCTTGTCGTGCTCGGAAATGACCTGCTCGGCGAGCACCAGGTCTGCTTGGAGGAGTGACTGAGTGGCCTTCTCCATGGCCGTACCAGCCAGGCTCGCCATCTCTCCGAGGAGATCGGCAAGCTCGTTCATCTGTTCGTTGTAGGCGACGCGCATGAGCGAAGTTTAGTAGGTCACACTGACCTGTTCCCTGTCCCGAGGGTTAACGGAGCATGAATGAACTCAGGCACACGTGTCGTCGGCGGCATTGGTGAACGAAAGATCTTCCGGGAGCGGCGCACTCTCGGTTGTGCCCTCCACCTGTGTGGCATCGATTGCGGTGCCGAACGCCGTCGGGGATTGCGTGTATCCGGGGTAATTGGAGCCGAGCACCACCTCGACGACGTTGTTCAGGCTCGGAGCCAGCTCGATGGCTGCGCCGGGGATCGCCGATGCGACGGTCGCTGCGGCCGCTTCCTGGTCCTGGGAGTAGCGCACCACGGTCTGAGCGGCGGAGCCCGAGAAGTTGCCGACCGTCAGGATCTGGAATCCGTAGGTCGCGAGCTCGTCGGATGCTGTTTGGGCCATCCCGGCGATATCGGACGCGTTGGATACCTGGATCGACACCGTGCCCGGTTCGACGGCCAGTAGCGGGGCGTCGGGGGCGGCGGGGGGAGCCGAGGATTCGGGGGTCACCGGCTCTGCGCGTTCCTCGCCGGGCAGCGGATCGTCGTCGATGATCGCCTGGAAGATTGCGCCGATCGCCTCGTCGTTGGGGATCTCGTTGCCGTAGTCGTTGGTGCCGGTGGTGGGGATGGTGAGGAAGGTGACCGCGCCGGCGTCCACGTTCTGCAGCGACCGGCCCAGCGTCACGAGGTCCTGGGTCTTGACGTTCTCCACGAACGTGTCCGAGGTGAACGCGTTGACGAATCCGTTCAGCTTGCCCGGGTCGAGCAGCACCTTGTTCGAGAGCGCGGACCTGAGCAAGGACGACAGGAAGCGTTGTTGCCGCTTGATGCGGCCGTAGTCGCCGTTGCCCTCGGACTCGACGTTGCGGGCCCGAACGTAGTTCAGCGCGGTGCGCCCGTCGATGCGTTGCGTACCGGGGTTGGGCAGCACGTCTCCGAGCTCGTAGTCGATCAACGGTTGCGCGGTGCAGACCTCGACGCCGCCGACCTCGTCGACCATGGACTCGAACCCGGCGAAATCCATTCCCACGAAGTGCCCGATGCGGAGACCGGAAATCTTCTGGATCGTCTTGACCAGGCATTTGGGGCCGCCGAGGGCGTAGGTGGCGTTGAGCTTGTCGCCGTACGCCTCGGGGAACATCTCACCGGTGTAGGTATTGGTGTCGTTGTCGAACTGCTCGCACTCGGGGCGCGTCACATCGAGATCTCGCGGGAAAGACACGGCGACGACGCGACTGCGATCGGCCGGAATGTTGACGAGCATGACCGTGTCCGAACGAGCTCCCTCGGCGTCGGCGACGGTTCCGGCACCCACCTCGCCGCTGGCCCCGGTGCGGGTGTCGGTACCGACGATCAGGTAGGTCTCGTCGCCGTACTGGCCTGCGGCGTCGACGACGTCCGTCGAGTCGGGATCGAGCGCAGCGACCTGAAGAAATCCTTGGTCGGTGTTGCGGAGATATCCCCACACCACTCCGGTCAGTGCCACCGAGAGAATCGCGATGAGAGACACCAGACTCCGGCCGACCATCCGCAGTCGCCTGCGTCGTCGCACCCGGCTCATCGCCAACCGCGTCAGTGCCGGGCGGTCCGAGGCGGGCGCGCCCACCGGTTCCGGTACCGCATGCGGCGGCGTCGGTGGTACTGCCCGGGAGGGTGGGGGTGTGGAATCGGTGATCGGGGCGATGATCTCGGTGGGTTCTTCGGTCTCGGGCCGTTCGGTGGGTACCCGACGACTCGATCCCGACCGCGACATCTTGTCCACCAACTCGGCCACCGAGACGGTGTCGGCATTACGCGGCGATCGTTTACCGAGCCTGCCGCTGTCGCCCGGCTGCGGTGGTGAATCCTGGTCCGGTGTGGACGGGCGTTCGGAGCGGGGCCGATGCTCTCCGTTTTGTCTGATTGAGGAAAGCGGGCGCTCCCATGGGGCGCGACCCTCGGGCACAGACGGGCCCGACTCTCGATCGTCTCCCACGAATTCGAACCTGGCCTTCCATCACACGCACGCGTTGCCTACTCGGCAATCCAAGCCATAGTACTGACTCGAGCGGCATGGTCCACTTCGTGCGAGGTGAGGGCCGGTCAGCTGGGGATCAGCCGCCCGAGTGCATCAGGTCGGCACCGGCCGGGACGCAGATGTCCTCCGGATCGTCGAGCCAGCCGTCGGGCAGAGAAACCGCGCCCGGAGAGCCCTGTCGTCCGCGGGGCCCCTCTGCGTCCTTGGGAAACGGAACGGTCGGATCGAGTTGCGCCAGAAGATCGTCCAGCTCGCCGAGTGTGGACACCAGCGCCATCGAGACTCGGAGGTCCGATCCCGCCGGGAAGCCGCGGAGGTACCAGGAGACGTGCTTGCGCAGCTCGCGCAGGCCCTTCTTCTCGCCGTGGTGCTCGGCGAGCAACTCGGCATGCCGGGCGATGATCGTGGCCACCTCGCCGAGCGTGGGTGGAACGGGCTCGGGTCGACCGTTCAGGCGGGCGCTGAGTTCGGCGAACAGCCACGGCCTGCCCAAGCAACCTCGCCCGACGACGACGCCGTCGCAGCCGGTCTCGGTCATCATCCGGACCGCGTCGGAGGCGGAGAAGATGTCGCCGTTGCCCAGCACCGGGATACCTGTGACGTGTTCCTTGAGTCGAGCGATCTCGTTCCAGTCCGCGGTACCGGAGTAGCGCTGCGACGCGGTTCGCGCGTGCAACGCCACCGCGGCGGCACCCTCGTCGGCGGCGATTCGGCCTGCGTCGAGGTGCGTGTGGTGGTTCTCGTCGATGCCGACGCGGAACTTGACGGTGACCGGAATGTCGGTGCCCTCGGTCGCCTTGACGGCCGCGGCGACGATGCGACCGAACAGGTTGCGTTTGTACGGCAGAGCGGCGCCGCCGCCCTTGCGAGTGACCTTCGGAACCGGGCAGCCGAAGTTCATGTCGATGTGGTCGGCCAGATTGTCGTCGACGATCATTTTCGCCGCGGCGTACGTGGTGTCCGGATCGACGGTGTAGAGCTGCAGCGACCGCGGAGTTTCGGTGGGGCCGAAGGTCGTCATGTGCATCGTGGCGGGCTGTCTTTCGACCAGCGCGCGGGCGGTCACCATCTCGCAGACGTACAGGCCCGACGTGCTACCTGCCCGCTCGAGTTCCTGTTCCCGGCACAGCGTCCGGAAAGCCACGTTGGTGACGCCTGCCATCGGTGCCAGGACGACGGGGCTGCGCAACTCCAGTGAGCCGATCTGCAATGTCATGGAAGAGCCTTTGGAACGGAGGGAGAACTTTCAGGAGAAAAAAGGGGTGCCCGGCACCGAAATCGGTACCGGGCACACCAGTCGAGCGAAACTTACGATGCGCGTGCTTCGGCCTTGGCGCGTTCGCGGGCGAGGGAGCGGTCTCGCATTTCCTCGAACTTGGTGGCCTGGCGTTCGAGGTCTTCGAGGAACGCGGCGAGTTCTTCGCGCTTGTTCTCTCCGCGGGCGGTGAAGTCGTTGCGCTCGAAGACGTTCCACTTGCGCAGCACCGGCCAGACGACGTCTTCGAGGTGCTGACGCAGGTCGTAGATGCCGTGCTTGGCC
>NZ_JBNQFW010000013.1:0-42359 GCF_050321865.1 Rhodococcus sp. IEGM1428
TACTCCATAGCCGGTCACAGTGCCCCGCAGCATCACCACAGCCCGTGTGTCACATGTCCCTGGACATCTCGTGTCTCATATGTCCCCGGACTGAACACGACCCCTGCTACGAAGTTCCACTCACATGGGGCGCAGCCCCTCTACGCCAGAATCCGCTGCAGGAACTGTCGGGTGCGAGGCTCCGTCGGGTTCACGAGCACCTGCTCCGGCGTGCCGCGTTCGAGGACGACGCCGTTCTCGATGAACAGCACCTGATCGGCGACCTGCTGGGCGAAGCGGATTTCGTGGGTGACGATCACCATCGTCCACCCCTCGGCGGCAAGGCTTTTGATGACGGCCAGCACTTCGCCCACGAGTTCGGGATCGAGGGCCGAGGTGGGCTCGTCGAACAGCATCAGTTTGGGGTGCAGGGCGAGGGCGCGAGCAATTCCGACGCGCTGTTGCTGGCCGCCGGAGAGCTGGAACGGATATTGATCGGACTTGGCGTCGAGGCCGATCTGGTCGAGGATTGCGTGAGCGTCGCGGACGGCGTCGTCCTTGGCCCGCTTCTGCACGATCACCGGTCCCTCGATGATGTTCTGCAACACCGTCTTGTGCGGAAACAGGTTGTGGCTCTGGAACACCATGCCGCTCTGAGCCCGGAAGTGTCGGAGTTGAGCCGCGCCGACGGGTTCGGCGAAATCCACCGACACATCGCCGATTCGGATGATCCCCGCGTCGGCTCGGTCGAGAGCGTTCAACGTGCGGAGCACCGTGGTCTTGCCGGATCCGGACGGCCCGATGATGACGGTGACGGTGCCGGAGGGCACGGTGAACGAGATGTCCTTCAGCACCTCGAGTGGCCCGAACGACTTCTTCAGAGCGGATACTTCCAGCAGGTCTGTCATTTCGCCACGTACCTGTCGAGTCGGACTTCGAGCTTGCCTTGGAAGAACGAGAGAACGATGCAGATCAGCCAGTAGTAGAGCGCTGCAACGGAGTAGAGGGTGAAGAAGTCGAAGGTCGGTGCCGCCGCGAGTTGCGCTACGCGCAGCAGCTCGGTTACCAGGATGGTCGACGCGAGCGAGGTGTCCTTGACCAACGAGATCAGCGTGTTCGACAACGGTGGTACCGCGGTCCGTAGCGCTTGCGGAAGTACGATGCGCTGCAGCGTGGTTCGGTATCCCATGCCGATGGTCTGCGCGGCCTCCCATTGGCCCTTGGGCACGCTCAGTATCGCCGCACGGATGACCTCGGCGGCATAACCGCCGACGTTCAAGGAGAACGCGACCACGGCGGCCGGGAACGGTGAGATCACGATGCCGAACTGCGGTAGCCCGTAGAAGATGATGAACAGCTGCAGCAGTAGGGGAGTGCCGCGAATGATCGAGACGTAGAACCGGGCGACCGCAGCGAGCGGCTTGATCGACGAGATGCGGGCCAACGCGACTGCAAGGGCAATGACGAGTCCGACCACAAAGCTGATGGCGGTCAGCGGAATGGTCATCGTGACAGTGGCTTTGAGCATCGGCCACAGGTTGTCGAGGACCAACTGAGTTTTGGACGGCGCCGTGGACGCGGCGTCGTCGCTCACCGGAACCACGGTGTCTGCCGTCGGTGCGGCGACGTCACTGCCGAAGTACTTCTTCGAGATCTCGGCGATGGTGCCGTTCTCACGCAGCGTGTCGACGGCTGTATCGACCTCGTCCATCAGGCCGCTGTTCTTGCGGGCCACGAAGGATTGCAGTGTCGTGTCCCCGGTCTCGCCGGCAATCTTCACACCGGTATCGCCGGTCTGCTGTAGGTATTCGGCGATCGCGAGGGAGTCGTTGACGGTGGCGTCGACGCGGCCGTCCTTGACCAGGGTGACCGCCTGGACAAATCCCTCGACGGCTTCGACGTTGGCTCCTGCGTTCGCAGCGACCTCGGCCCAGTTGCTCGTCGAGGATTGGGCGGTCGTCTTGCCTGCCAGGTCGGCCAGAGTCGAAATAGTGGAGTCGTCTGCAGCGGTGAGGATCTGACCTTCCGACACCGTGTAGGGCGTGGACAGGTCGTATGCCGATTGCCGGGCCGGGGTGATCGAGACCTGGTTGGCGATGAGGTCGAAGCGTTGGGATTGCAGGCCGGCGAATATGGAATCGAACGGCGTCTGCACGAAGTCGACCCGCACCCCCAGTTCCGCACCGACGGCGTTGATCACGTCGATGTCGTATCCGGTGAGCTGCCCGTCCGCGCCCTGATAGCTGAACGGGCTGTAGGTGCCTTCGGTGCCGACCACCAGCACTCCGTCGTCGCGGACGCGGTCCAGCAACGACTGCGAGGACGAACTGCATCCGGACAACCCCAGTATGGCGATCAGAATCGCGACCAGAGCAAGAGTAGATCTGCGCACCATCCGCGCCTGCTTTCACCGTAATTACGAGTGCACCGAAACCTACCCGTCGATCTCCAATTCCGCTGACACCACCACGGTGTTGTTCATCGGTAGTGCGGCCACCCCGAGTGCAGTGCGTGCGTGCGCACCGATTTCGGGACCGAAGATCGCCAGCACCAGATCGGAGAAGCCGTTGACGACCGTTGTGGTCTGGGTGAAGCCGTGATCGGCATTGACCGACCCGGTGACGGTGAGCCACGCGCTGATTCGATCGAGATCGCCGACGGCGCCGGCGACGCTACCGAGGAGAGCCAATGCGGTGTCGCGCGCGGCATCGGTGGCCGCGTCCAGACTCACCTGGGACGGAACTGCACCGAAGGGCCCTGCCAGTGTTCCGTCGGGTGCCAGTGGCGAGTGGCCGGAGGCGAATACTCGGTTGCCCCGTACCCGCACCCACTCGAACGAGAACTCGAAACCAGGCGGCGCGGTCGGTTCCCCGGGCAAGGTGAAACCGAGTTCGGTGATGCGACGTTCGATCTCCATGAACGAAAATCCTGTCAGACCGCAACACCGTTGATGGTGCGAACGGTCCAGCGAGAACCGTCGTGCTCGAGGGTGGACACTCCGGCGTTGAGGATGCGCGGGGAGTGCCGCCGTCGGATCGCGTCGAAGATCGCCCGAATGACGCCGCCGTGCGCCACGGCGATCACCGCCGAGTCCGGGTAGCGCGACGCGATGTCGTCGACGGCGCGCACGCCTCGCACGATCAGATCCGAGCGGGGCTCCAATCCCGGGTACATGCCGTTCGGCCAGTGCGAATACGCATCCCAGTCGGTGAATCCTTCGGCCTCGCCGAAGTGTCGTTCGGCCAGATCGGGGAACTCGGCGGTGCGTGTCAGGCCGAGGTGCGCACCGATGATGTCGGCGGTTTCGGCTGCTCGGATCAGCGGTGAACTGACCAGGTGGTCCCACTGGCGGTACTCGAGTTCGTAGCCGGCCTCGCGGGCCTGAGCACGGCCGGTGTCGTTGAGCGGAATGTCCGACGAGCCTTGCAGACGCCCGTGCAGATTCCAGTTCGTTTCACCGTGCCGAACCAGTGCCAGAAAAGTCATAGTGAGCGGAGAATATCCCAGAGTTACCAGGGAGTACGGTCGATACGAAGATACGTGAACGAGCTTGGAGGATTGTCGATGAATCTTGCCCTGACAGAAGAAGAGGCCGCGTTCCGTGACGAGATGCGGACGTTCTTCACTACGAAGGTCCCCGCCGAGATTCGCGAGAAGAGCGCGACGGGTCAGGAGTTGAGCAAGGACGAGGTGGTCGCGACCATGCGAATCCTCAACGAGAACGGCTTGGCGGTGCCACATTGGCCCGCCGAGTTCGGTGGCCGTGACTGGACCCCCGTGCAGCGTCACATCTGGCTCGACGAAATGCAGCTGGCGTCGGTACCCGAGCCGCTGGCCTTCAACGCCTCGATGGTCGGCCCGGTCATTGCGACGTTCGGCTCCCAGGAGCTCAAGGAGAAGTTTCTGCCCAAGACGGCGAACCTCGACATCTGGTGGTGCCAGGGCTTCTCCGAGCCCGAGGCCGGATCGGACTTGGCGTCGCTGCGCACCACCGCGATCCGTGACGGTGACGACTACATCGTCAACGGGCAGAAGACGTGGACCACGCTCGGCCAGTACGCCGACTGGATCTTCGCGCTCGTGCGGACCAACCCGGACGCGCCGAAGAAGCAGGCCGGAATCTCCTTCCTGCTCATCGATCTGAACACCCCCGGCATCGAGATGCGGCCCATCAAGCTGATCGACGGCAGCGTCGAGGTCAACGAGGTCTTCTTCGACAACGTTCGCGTTCCGGCCGAGAACCTCGTCGGCGAGGAGAACCAGGGTTGGAGCTACGCCAAGTTCCTGCTCGGCAACGAGCGCACCGGCGTCGCCCGGGCCGGACACACCAAAGTGCATCTGGGACAGGCGAAGAAGCACGCCGCGCAGACCAAGGTGGGCAGCGGCACGTTGCTGGAGGATCCACTGTTCGCGGCCAAGATGGCCGAGGTCGAGAACGAACTGCTCGCCCTCGAGCTGACTCAGCTGCGCCTGGTGTCGAGCTCGGACGACGGCAAGCCGAATCCGGCCTCGTCCATTCTCAAGCTGCGGGGATCGGAATTGCAGCAAGCCACAACCGAATTGCTGATGGACGTCGCCGGCCCGGATTCGCTGCCCTACGAGGCGGGCGAGGACATCGAGAGCGAAGGCTGGGCGCAGCGCTCGGTACCGGGGTATCTCAACTACCGCAAGGTGTCGATCTACGGCGGCTCGAACGAGGTTCAGCGCACCATCATCGCCTCGGCGATTCTCGGACTGTAAGGGAGCATCTGAAGACATGGATTTCGAACTCAACGAAGAGCAGAAGCTGCTGCGCGACACCACTCGTGAGGTCCTCACGCGGGCCTACGACACCGAGAAGCGCAACAAGATCGTTGCCGGTGAGCTGGGTTGGAGCACCGACGTCTGGAAGCAGCTGGCCGAGGTCGGCCTGCTGGGTCTGACGTTCAGCGAGGAAGACGGCGGCATGGACGCCGGTCCCGTGGAGATCATGGCGGTGATGACCGAGGTCGGACGACGCCTTGCACCCGAGCCGATTCTCGATGCCGTCCTCGTTCCGGGCGGGTTGATCTCCGAGCTCGGCAGTGCCGAGCAGCGCTCGCGGCTCCTGCCGCCGGTGGCCGAGGGATCGTCGATGTTGGCGTTCGCGCACAACGAATCCGGCAGTCGCTGGCCCAACATCGAGATCGCCACCACTGCCACCGAGGACGGTGGGTCGTGGTCGATCAACGGTGTCAAGAATCCGGTACCGCACGGCGGTAGCGCGGACGTGATCGTCGTCAGTGCCGTGCTTCCCGCCGGAGGAACCGGACTGTTCGTCGTCGACGGCGACGCAACGGGTCTCACGCGCAAGTCCTACGCCACGCACGACGGTCAGCGCGCTGCACAGATCGAATTCGTGGACGTCGCGGCCGAGCCGCTCGGCACCGCCGAGAACGCGGCTGCCGCGATCACCGGTGCCGAGGTGCGGGCGCAGGCGGCGCTGTGTGCGGAGGCAATCGGTGCGATGGAAGAAGCGCTGCGCCTGACCACCGATTACCTCAAGGCGCGCAAGCAGTTCGGGGTTCCGCTGGCCAAGTTCCAGGCGCTCACCTTCCGCGCTGCGGACATGTACGTGCTGCTCGAGCTCGCCCGCAGCATGAGCCTCTACGCCACGATGTCGTTGGCGGACGGAAACGTCGACACCACGATCGCATCGCGTGCGAAGCTGCAGATCTCGCGGTCCGGCCGCAAGCTCGGCCAAGAGGCGATTCAGTTGCACGGCGGCATCGGCGTCACCTCCGAGTATCCGGTTGGGCACTACACCAGCCGGCTCGTGGCCATCGAGCACACTCTCGGTGGTGCCGACGAACACCTGCGCATCCTGGCGTCCAAGGTCTCCGATCACGACCTCATCGGGATCTGACGCTCCTCGGAAAGACACGACTCGGGCCCGGCCACCTTCGACAGGTGACCGGGCCCGAGTCGTCGTGCGAGGTGTCAGCTCCCCGAATCGGCTTGGACCACAAGGTCGGCCACGGCTGCGGGGTTGGAGACCAGGATCGCGTGCGAGCCCGGTACCTCGGTCACCGTCGCCCCGGCCCGTTGCGCCATGAAGCGCTCCGCCGAGGCCGGGATGATCTGATCCTGCTGGGGGATCAACGCCCAGGACGGGGTATCCGCCCAGGACGGTGGGCCGCTCGGCTCGAGCAGTGCACCGGCGGCGATGGTCTTCTGGTGAGCGACCATGCGCGCAGCCTGCTCCTCGCTCACGTCGGGCGCGAAGAACGGGCGGAACAGCGCGGGTGTGATGTACGAGTCGACGTTCTTGCCGATCAGGTTGGACGAGTCGTCGACGATCGACAGGCCGATCACCGGCGGAACCAGGGCCGTCACGGGGAAACGAAACGGATCGAGTTCGAGCGCTACGGGTTCACCTTCGACGGGCATGAATGCGGCGACGTAGACCAGCGCCTCCACATTGTCGGCGTGCACGTTGCTGATCACCGTGCCGCCGTAAGAATGGCCCACCAGGACCACCGGGCCGTCGATGCTCTCGACCACATCGGTCACGGAGGCCGCGTCGATCGCGGGCCCGCGCAGCGAGTTCTCTGCGGTCACCACCGGGTAACCGCGGCCGCGCAGGTTCGCTGCGACGCCGTCCCAGCTGGTGCTGTCGGCGAAGGCTCCGTGCACGAGAACCACGGTAGGTAGGCCCTGCGCAGCGGCCGGGGCCACGCCGATACCGACCATCGTGCCCACGGTCAATGCCGCGGCCGCGAGCAGTGAAGTCCACTTCGGTTTCGTCATGCTCTCAACCTGTCACACGCTCAAAGTTTCCGCGGTGTTCACCGCGAAGATTCGACCAGCTTTTTCTCAGTGAACGCTCGTATGCTTGGCTTGCAGCAGTGGCGTTCGCCCGGCCGGGCGAACGTGAAACGGTAGGTCCGATCGTGAGCGAGAGTTCGATGAAGTCTCGGATGGCCGAGTACCCACGTCCCCATCACTGCTTACTGCATATCAGTGACACGCATCTCGTCGACGGAGACGGCCGGTTGTACGGCGGCGTGGACAGCGAGTTGCGGCTCGAACAGGTGATGACCGATGTACGTAACTCGGGTGTGCGGCCCGATGCGTTGGTGTTCACCGGAGATCTGACCGACAAGGGCGAGGCGGGTGCCTACGAAAAGCTCCGCGCGCTGGTCGAGCCGGTGGCCGAGGAGCTCGGCGCACAGATCGTGTGGGCGATGGGCAATCACGACGACCGCGCGACGTTCCGTCGGACGCTGCTCGACGCCGAACCGAGTGGGCAGTCCATCGATCGCGTGCACGATGTCGACGGTCTTCGCATCGTCACCCTGGACACCACGGTTCCGGGCAAACACCACGGCGAGCTCGGCGACGATCAATTGGCCTGGCTGGCCGACACTCTCGCAACCCCCGCCGAGTTCGGGACGATCCTGGCGATGCATCATCCGCCGGTGCCGACCGTGCTCGATCTCGCAGTGCTGGTCGAGCTGATCGATCAGCCGCGGCTCGCGGGCGTGCTCCGCGGAACCGATGTGCGCTCCATTCTGGCCGGGCACCTGCACTATTCGACTACGGCCACGTTCGCGGGCATACCTGTCTCGGTGGCATCGGCCACCTGTTACACCCAGGATCTCAACGTGCTCGCAGGCGGACTGCGCGGCCGCGACGGGGCTCAGGGATACAACCTGGTCCACGTCTACGAGAACACCGTCGTCCATTCGGTGGTGCCGACGGGGTCGTACGACACAGTGGGAGAAGCGGTCTCGGCGGAGGAGACGGCACGCAGGCTCGATGCGGCGGGAGTCACCATCGCAGACAGCGCCCGACGAAAGACGTTCAGCGACGCCTAGCGCTGTTCGCGCTCCCACGGCGCGACGATGGGGAAGTACTTGTCCAGGAACTGCGTCACGGTGCGGGTGCGCAGATCCAGGTCGACTTCCGGGAAGCTGCCGTCGTTGAGGCAGAAGAAGTCGACAGATCGCTTGGGGAGCAGCTTCTCCATCAAGTCGAGGCCCGCTACCGATGTGGTGTCGATGTACCGAACCTTCGCGTCCTTCTGCACCACCGCGCGTCCACTCATCAATGCGTAGTAGTGGTACAGCGAGTTCGTCACCGAGATGTTGGTACTCGCGCGAAATGCGCTCGCCGCTGTGGAGGCGAACTCGTCCGGAAACTCGTTCTCCATTTCCTGCATCACGCTGCGGCGCAGCGGAGTTGCTGCGTGTTCCAGATGTCGGGTTGTGGTCATGCCGAATCTGTCCTGCAGGATTCGACGGTTCACCCGCGCCGCGTTCTCGAAGCCGCTGCGGTCGGCGTCGCTGTAGCCCAACCCGATTCGCGTCGTCGCCTCGATGAACATGCTGATTCCGCCGGGGGAGAAGAACATCGACGGGCTGACCGGACGACCGAAGAACATGTCGTCGTTCGAGTACAGGAAGTGCTCGGACAAGCCGGGGATGTGGTGCAGCTGGCTTTCGACGGCCTGCGAGTTGTGTGTCGGCAGAACCGAGGTGTCCACGAAGAACGCCTCGCTCGGCACGAATGTCACCTTGGGATGGTCGGCGAGCCACGCCGGCCTCGGGGAGTCGGTGGCCACGAAGATGCGTCTGATCCACGGTGCGTACAGGTGAACCGACCGCAGGGCGTACTTCAGTTCGTCGATCTGCCGGTAGCGGGCTGCTGAATCGTCGCCCTCACCGACGACGTAGTTCGCCATCCGCCGCGCACGCTGAGCCTGGAACTCTGCTGACGAGCCGTCGACCCAGGAGAACACGATGTCGATTTCGAAATTGATGTCCGACGCGTGGTCGGCAAACATGTTCTCGATGGTCGGCCACGTTCTACCGAAGCGTTCGACGGTGCCGCGGACGGCCTCGTCGGGCCGAATGTTGCGGCGGGTCAGGGAGTTCTCGATCGGCAGCACGATCTCGGACGGGGAGAAGGACCACAGCTCGATCTGCACGGCCGTCGACGCGCCGTAGTACAACCCACTGAACGGCTCGACGCGCGGTCGGTAGAGGCGCACGATCCGCGCGTTCGCAGACGGCGAGAGGGTGCCGTCGGCAACCAGCACGGCTTTCCCGCGGGCGTCGACGGTCTTGGAGTAGAACGGCTCGGCGCGGCAGGCGTGCACCAGCGCTGTGGTGAGCGCGTCCCGGGCCGCCAGTTCGATGGCGATGACGGGTCGTTCGTCGTTGCCGCGAACGAGCAGGTATTTGATTCGTGCGGCGTCGAGGACGGCGCGGACGAACAGTAGATCCTCGACCATCGCCTGATGTGGGGTGGTGGAGGTGATCGTCAGTGCGTAGCGGCCGTCGTGGCTGACCACGTCGGATCGTTCGCTCAGGCGTGCTGCGGACGCTGCAGATTCTCGGGTGACGGCATCATTTGTCTCGTGCTCCGGTGGAACGAGGTAGATATCGTGCGGGGCAGAAGACGAGGTGATGGCGTTCCTTCCTGAGTGCGCGCGCTGGCCGGGGAAACCCGGTGCGGACTCAGTCTAGTGCAGGTCCGGGGCTTTCTTGACGCGCTGCGGTAGAACCCAGTTCGCCGCGACCAGGCCCACCGCAACTCCGGCAGCGTCGGCGAGAGCGTCGGCTACCGATCCCGAGCGTCCCAGGGGCAGGATCGCCTGCAGGAACTCCGAGAGTGCCGCGAACGCCAGTACCCACAAAGCCGTCCGGCCCCAGCCGATGTCGGCCACACGCGAGGTGTAGGCGAGGGCCGCGAACAGCGTGAAGTGAATGATCTTGTCGCTGTGCTGAAATCCGGAGGGCACCCCCGACGCGGGGGTGAAGAGAACGATCAGCGCGACGCCGAACGTGACGGCCAGGGGAATTCGATACGTCGACGGCGAGAGCACCGCGAAGAGTTTACCGGCGTTGCAGCACCACCACCGTGTCGATTCGCTCGTCGCCGTCCGGGGTCGTACGGGTGCGGTGTTCGGCGTGGATCACCTCGAATCCGTCGCCTGCCGCAGCGACGACCGGTTCCGGTGCGAACAGTCGGTGCTTGGCCGGATGCTGCGAGGCATGGCTGTCGCTGGGACTGTGGCCGACGATCAGCAGCCGCCCCTTCGATGCGACCGCTGCGGCGAACCTGCGGGTGGTCAGTTCGAGTTCTTCCGGGGGCACCTGCAGGAAGTGCACCGACACCAGATCGAACGCCGAGGCCGGGGGAGTCCAGTCCAGAACGTCTTCCTGTTGCCAGTTCACTGCGAGTGTCCGCGGCTCGAGTGCCTGTTGTGCTGCGCGAGCGCGGCCGAGGGCGACATCGGAGATGTCGACGCCGGTCACGTGCCAGCCTTCACCGGCCAGCCACAGGGAGTCGGCACCTTCTCCGCAGCCGATGTCCAGGGCGCGGCCCGGAGTCAGCTCGGACGCTTCCTGTACCAACACGGCATTGGGATTGCCGCTCCAGATGGCGGTGCGTTGGTTGTAGAGGTCGTCCCAGAATGCTTCGTCGAAGGCACCGTTCTCGAAATCCGGTTCTGCGCCGGTCCGGTCGGCGGGAGGAGTGTGAGCGTGTGTGTGGTCGGCCATGCTTCGAGACTGCCCGCTCACGGCCACGGACGCAAATAAATTTGCCGTTTCAGCAACAGTGAGTCTGGGTAGAGTGGTTTGTCATGACCGAACAGGAACGTGAAGTACTGACGTGGGCGACGTTCGGAGACGCCTCGCGCGATCTGACCAGGAAGATCGTCGACGACGGATTCGTTCCGGACATCGTCATCGCGATCGCCCGTGGCGGACTCATTCCCGCGGGTGCGATCGCCTATGCGATGGGCGTCAAGGCTGCGGGCACCCTCAATGTCGAGTTCTACTCCGACATCGAGGAGACCCTGCCCGATCCTGTTGTCCTCGAGCCACTTCTGGACACCGATGCGATCGTCGGCAAGAAGTTACTCGTGGTCGACGATGTCGCCGACTCCGGCCGCACCCTGGCTCTGGTGATCGACCTGCTGAAGGCGCATACGCCCGACGTGCGGTCGGCCGTGATCTACACCAAGCCCAGAACCATTGTGCAGCCGGATTATTCGTGGCGAGAGACCGACAAGTGGATCAATTTTCCGTGGTCCACGTTGCCGGTCATCACCTGAGTTACTCGCTGGAGACGTCGATCAGCACCTTGCCGACGGTTCCGTTCTCGACGGCGTCATGCGCGGAAGCGGTCTCGCTCAGCGGGAAGCGGTGCAGTGGTAGACCGGTGGCCTCACCCACCTCCAACACACCTGCGGCCGCCGCGGCGCTGACGTCCGCCTCGGCATTACGCAATGCCTCATCGCCCACGGTGTAGAGGAGTACGAACTGGTAGCGGGTGTTGCGCACCATGTTCGGCCGGACATCGAGGGTCACGGTGTCGCCACCGTTGTTGGCGTAGACGGCCACCGATGCGCGGTTCGCTCCCACGGCAGCGTTGAGCGCGGCGTTCTGTGCGGGAGCGACCTCGACGACGAGATCGATTCCGTCGGGAACCAACTCGCGGATTTCAGCGGCGGCGTCGCCGGCCTTGTAGTTCACCACGTGGTGCGCGCCCGCGGCGGTCGCCAGTGCGCCCTTCTCCGGCCCGCTGACCGTCGTCACCACGGTCGCGCCCGCCCAACGGGCCAATTGGATCGCGGCATGGCCGACGGCACCGGCACCACCTGCGACTAGTACCGACTTGCCGTCCAGCGCGCCCGGGTGCAGCCGGGTGGGTCCGTCTTCGGAGACGGTCAGTGCGCGGTGCGCCGTCATCGCGGGCACTCCGAGGCTTGCGCCCACGTCGAATCCGACGCCGTCGGGCAGAGGCACCACCCGGGAAGCGGGCAGGATTGCAAACGACTGTGCCGTTCCAGTGGGACGCTGGTGCTGGGCCAGGTACACCCAGACACGATCTCCGACGGAGACGCCATCGACATCGGGGCCGACCGCGTCCACCACTCCGGCACCGTCCTGGTTCGGTACCACCTCGTCGAATGCCAGCTTCTCACCCGGGCCGGAGCCGGTTCTGTTCTTCCAGTCCGTCGGATTGACGCCTGACACCACGATGCGGACGCGGACTTCGCCTGCGGCCGGCTCGGTCACCTCGCGATCTTTCAGTTCGAGGACGGACGAATCGCCGGTGCGGGTGTACACAATTGCTGGAACAGTCATATCCGTTCCAACGCGCTCGGCCGGCCCCGATGTTCCCTGCGGCCTCATCGGGGTATGCATGAGTGGTCATCAGTGCTGCCAGAGAAGAGATGGATCTTTATGAATCACAACGACCTGCTCACCGACGCGTTCGGCCGGATCAAGGAACTCGTCCACTCGGTGCTGGACGATATCCCCACTGCCGCGTTGACGTATCGACCCGACGCCGACGCCAACAGCATCGCGTGGCTGCTGTGGCACCTGACGCGGGTGCAGGACGACCACATCGCGGGTGTGGCCGGGAGCGAACAGGTCTGGACGTCGGACTCGTGGTTCGAGCGTTTCGGACTACCGTTCGACAAGTCCGACATCGGCTACGGCCAATCGTCCTCCGACGTCGCTCAGGTCACCTCGAGCGCCGAGTTGCTGCGTGAGTACCACGACGCCGTGCACTCGAAAACCGTTGCTTACGTGAGCAGTATCTCGACCGACGATCTGGACCGGATCGTCGACGAGAACTGGGATCCGCCGGTCACATTGGGTGCGCGACTGGTATCGGTGGTGTCCGACGACCTGCAGCATGCCGGGCAGGCCTCGTACGTTCTCGGCCTGTACACCCGGCAGGCCTAGCAGTCAGGCGTAACGCTTCTGCAGGTTCTCCAGCGTCTTACGGATGTTTCGACGCTGGAATTGCGGGAACGTCTTGCCGCTGGTGACGATCTTGTCGAACACAAGGGCCAGAGCGTCGGGCCATTTCGTTCGGTCGTCGGTCCAGGTTTCGGTGACTTCTGTGCCGTCCGCGACCTGCTCGAAGTCGTATCGCCAGGTTGCGTTCGCGCCCTTGATTTTCGGAGTGCTCTTGCCGATCGCGTGGACGCGGAACTCGAAGGTCTTGCCCGGGTCCGCCGCCGTGACGGTACAGCGAGTGATCCACTTCGCCCGGCCGCGCTTGTTGGTTCCGTCGAACACCATTCCCACGTACGCACTCTCGCGAGGTTCGTGGACCGTTGCGCCCGTGTTTTCGGGGCTCCACTGCCCCATCTTGGTGGGGTCGCTGATCGCAGCGTAGAGAGTGTCGGCGTCGGCGTTCACGACGATGCTGTCGGAGACCACGAGTTCGCGTTTCATGACGACGCACCGTTCTTCAGGCCGGGATGAATACGAGTGAGCATGGGCACCAACAGCGTTCGCGGGGTGATTTGGGCGAAGATCGATCCGATGCGGTTGGCGGGCCCGGGGATCGAGACCATGCGTCCCTTGGCCATGTCGTCGACGGCAGTCTTGGCCACTGCTTTGGCCGACACCCACATGATCGATGGAAGTGCCTTCTCTGCATCGTCTTTCGCGAAGCCAGCGGCCTCACCGAATCCGGTCTGCACCGGTCCGGGGCACAGCGCGGTGGCGGTCACTCCCGTTCCGCGCAGTTCACCGGTCAGAGACTGGGTGTAGGAGAGAACGAACGCCTTGCATGCGCCGTATCCGGCTTGCCCGGGTAGAGGCTGGAACGCGGCGGTCGAGGCGACGTTGAGCAGCGCGCCGCGTCGGCGTTCGGTCATGCCGGGGAGGAACCGGGTGCAGAGGTCTGCGACGGCGACCACGTCGACCTCGATCATGTTCATCTCTGCATCCGGATCCGATTCTGCGACGGGTCCGAGGGTGGAGAGTCCGGCGTTGTTGATCAGGATGTCCGGGATCAGGCCGAGATCGGTGATGCGGCCGAGCAGTTCGGCGCGCGCTGTGCGGTCGGAGAGATCTGCGGCCAGCACCTCGGCGCGGACGCCTCGTGCGCGGATCTCCTGTGCCAATTCTTCGAGCTTGTCGGCACGCCGGGCGACCAGCGTGACACCGTGGCCTCGGGACGCGAGTTGGCGAGCGATGGCGGCCCCGATGCCGGAGGACGCTCCGGTCACGACGGCAGTCCGATCGGGTGCGGGACGAGGAAGGCTCATGTGTCCCACCGTAGCGAATGCGTGTTGTGCAGCGCATTTGAATCTCGATAAGAGGTTAGCCTAGTCTAACTTTAACGTCCCTTTGCTTATCGAGAGGTAACCATGTTTTCTGCTCCAACGGCCGGTCGGCGGTCTGTTCGACGGTTCTCCGCGCTGTCCGCGCTCGCCGTGTCGGTCCTCGTGGTCGGCGCATGTGGCAGCACCGACACCGCCGAGACGCAGAACGCCGACGGCGGTGATTTCGCGGCCGTGACGATCGATTCGGCTTTGGGGCAGGCGGTCATCACCGAGAAGCCGGAGCGCATCGTGACTCTCGGGCAGGGCTCGGCCGAAACGGCGATCGCGCTGGGCACCGTCCCGGTCGGTGTCGAGGAGTATTCGTGGGGTGCCGACGACACCGGCTATCTGCCATGGGTTCACGACGCCGTGACGGAAATGGGTGCCGAACTTCCCCAACAATTCACCGGCGGAACCGAATTGAACATCGAGGCCGTCGCGGCGCTCGAACCGGACCTGATCCTGGCACCGTGGTCCGGCATCACGCAGGATCAGTTCGACAAGCTCAGTGCCTTCGCCCCGGTGGTTGCGTACGAGGAGCAGCCGTGGACAACTACCTGGGAAGACCAGATCACCGTGATCGGCAAGGCCATGGGTGAGGAGGAGAAAGCCGCGGAGGAGATCGACGAGATCGAGAGCCGCTTCGCGGACGCCGCCGCCCAGCATCCCGAGTACGCGGACGTGAGCTTTTCGTACATCTACAACACCGGCCCCGGCACGCTCGGCGTGTTTCTCGCCGACGAACAGCGCGTCGCGATGGTTCGCGGTCTCGGGTTGCAGGTCGATCCGGTAGTGAACACGCTCGACGAGACCGAGGGCACCGACTCGTCGGTCATCGGGTTGGAGAACGCGAATCTGCTCAACGATTCCGACCTGATCTTCACGTTCTACTCGGACCCCCAGAACCGTACCGACACCGAGAATCAGCCTGCGTACAAGCAGATTCCGGCTGTGTCACGGGGTTCGGTCGTTGCGCCGACGGATCAGTCCTTCGTCACCGGGTCGTCGATCATCAATCCCCTGACGGTGCCGTGGGCACTGGAACGATACGTGCCGATGATCGACGAGGCGGTCGCGAAGGTCGACGCCGGCACGTCGTCGGTCAATTGAGTGCAGCGGGACAACATGGTCTCGACTCCACGCGACTCGGACACACCGCCGAAAGTCCACGGTCGATCTGGCAGCCTGTGTTCCGATGACCTGGCGGACGTAGCCTGAACAGTGCTCGAAGTTGTGTTGCATCACTGCGGTGACGGCATACTCGATTCACTCGAATCAATCTGTCGAACAACCTTTTCCAGCCCCGCACCGTGTTCTCGGTGCGGGGCTGGATTGTTCGTATGGGCTTACGCGATGTGGGGGCCGGCTCTGGCGTGGGATTGTCGGGGTTCTCGGGAGGGGTCGACGGTGGCGGGTGGGACGAACCAGGGGTGGTTGTCGGTGCCGATGAACACTTCCCAGTCACTGTGGTGAATGAGTCGGTGGTGGAATCCGCAGAGCAGGACGAGGTTGTTCATGTCGGTCGGGCCACCGTCGGTCCAGTGCCAGATGTGGTGGCCCTCTGTCCAGGCGGCGGGTTTGCCGCAGCCAGGGAACGCGCACCCGTGATCGCGGGCGGTGAGGGCGCGTTTCTGTTTCGCGTTCACGGTGCGGGCGGTGCGGGCAAGGTTGATCGGGGAACCGTTCTCGTCCAGAGCGATGGCAGTGAGGAGGCAGTCGCAGGCCAGTTGCCGGGACGTATTGCGGGAGAGTGGCCCCATCCACGGCAGCCACCCGACGGTAGTGCCGTCACCGAACAGGTCCCGATACGCGCCGCGATCCTGGCTCGGTCGCGTAGCACCATCACATCCATCGGCACTGCCGGTGAGGTCATCGGGTTCGGTTGCGGTGGAGATATTCTCGTCTGTGCCGTCGCCTGCCTTGGCGTCGGTATCGGATTCGTGTGCAGCGTGCGAATTTTCGTCTTCGGTGATGTCGTCGCCGCGGCTCTGAAGGTCGCGGAGGGTGATGTGGAGGTTGATGTGGGGTCTCTCGCCGCCCTCGGTGGGGCGATCCTTCGAGGCGAGGTAGTGGTCGAGGATCTGCCCGAAGGCGTCGGCTCGGCGTTGGGCGGGGCTGCGTTCGTCGGGGGTGCCGTCGGCGGCGGGGCGGGGTTCGGTCAACGGTGAGAGGGCGGTGAAGAGTTTTTCTGCGGTGACGGCATCGAAGTCGGCTTTGAGGCAGAGCCGCTGGTTGAGCATCTTCGATGCGAACAGTTCGTTGCGGTCGGTGTCCTCGGGGGGTGGCTTGTTGCCGCCGTAGGTGTCTTCGAGTTTGGTGATCGCTTCACGGATCTTGTCGGTGCGCGCCCCGGGCCCGGTGGCGGCGGTGATCATCGCGGTGCGGGCGATATCGCGACCCTCTTGGGGGAGGTTCTTCGGTGGTGTTTCGGCGAAGGCGAGAATCAGGGCGGCGTGGTCGACGGACATGACGCCCGTGTTCACGGCGTCGGCGATGTCGGGGAAGTTCTTCAGTCCGCGGGCGAGGGCGACGATCTTGTGCGCTTTGCTGGGAGTGAGCAAGGTGGTGGCGGTGAGCCAGCCGGCGGGGCCGGGAAAGCCGAGCTTCTCGCGGGAGACGCGAGTATCGATCTCGGCGACGAGGGCGATACGGCGGGCTTCGAGCAACTGAATGTCATGGGAGGCGGCGATGGCGTCGGCGAGTAGCTCGGACTCGCTCAGTTGCCAGATCTCCGTTGCCATGGACCAAGTGTATCGAACATGCATTCGACACACAATGATGGTCAAATCGAAAACTATTGCTGTGCATAAGGATTCGCGGATCCGAACTTGTCGGTGGGCCGTGGTAAAGGCTCGATGGCATCAACCTGCGAACTTCGGGCAGGGCAAGACTGCACGCACCTCTGGCGAGCCTCTTCGCGGATGGCGACGCCAAATTTTCTTTGCGTCAGTACACCTCGCGCTGACGTTCCTGTTCCAACACCTGCTCGAGGTCGCTCAAACGGTTCATCGACGACACCTGCCGCGCCGTGCGGTGATTGAGCGCCAACATCTCGCGGTGCCGGTGTACGAAAGCCCAGTAGCCGGCTGTGAAGGGACAGGCGTCGTCGCCCAGTCGCTTCTTCGGGTTGAATTCGCACGGCTTGCAGTAGTCGGTCATGCGGTTCAGGTAGGCCCCACCCGAGGCGTAGGGCTTGGTGGCGATCACTCCGCCGTCCGCGTGCTGACTCATGCCGATCACGTTCACCGGCATCACCCAGGCGAACCCGTCGACGAAAGCCGTTGCGAACCAATCCGTCAACGCTCGCGGGTCCCACGCATGTTGCAGCGCAAAGTTTCCCAGGATCATCAGTCGTGGAATGTGGTGCACCCAGCCGCGGTCACGCACGCCGTCGACGGTGCTGGACAGGCATTTCGCCACCACGGCATCACCGTCCAACTCCGTCAGCCAACTCGGAAGGGGCTCATGCGCTTCGAGTTTGTTGCGCTCGAGGTACTCCGGCCCCAGATGCCAGTACAGGTGCCATACGTATTCGCGCCAGCCGAGGATCTGCCGAACGAAACCCTCGACGCTCGCCAGCGGGGTGCCGTCTCGGTGGGCGTCCTCGGCAGCGTGCGCCACATCCAGCGGTTGCAGCAGGCCAAGATTCAGCGGGACCGAGAGCAGCGAGTGCGACATCGTCCAGTCATCGGCCATCACCGCGTCCTCGTACTTGCCGAAGTCGTCCAAGCGGTAATTGACGAAGTGCGCCAACGCCTCCGACGCCTCGGCCGCCGTCACCGCGAACACTCGGGGCCCGTCCACTCCGACGGTGTCGAGGTCCCAGTCGTCGAGGTCGACGCGCACCTGCTCGTCGATGGCATCCTCGCTCGGCCACCACGGCTCTTCGACACCCAGGGTCAACCGACCCTTCGGGGGTGGCGACTGATTCTCGGCGTCGAGGTTCCACTTCCCCGAGACGGGATCGGCACCGTCCATCAGCACGTCGAATCGCTTGCGCTGCTCGCGGTAGAACGTCTCCATGCGAAAGGTCCCACGCTCGGCCGCCCAGTCGGCGAACTCTGCCCGGGGAAGCGCGAACATCGGCGTCGGCAGAATCTCCGAGACCAGGCCCTCCTCGTGCAAGGCGGCGACGAACTTCTCCGCCGCGTGCGAGGTGGGCTCGAACACCACCACGGGCTTGCCGTACTCGGCCAACCCCTCGCGGTACGTCTCGGTCTGCAGGTAGGTGACGCGATCACCCAGCTCGTCGGCCAGATGACGCATTCCCGACAACACGAGATGGAGCTTCTGTCGGTGGTATCGCCTGCGTCGAAACACGCGCCGCGACTCGATCATCAGCACGTCTCGCTCGGCATGCTCGTCCACCGAGTGGAAGTGCGGGCCGAGCTGATCACCGAACAACCACAGAGCCTCCATCCCCGGAGTGTTCTCCCGCAGCGACGAAGGCAAACCAGCGTCCGGAGCATGGCCGGCCGGTGAACACTGTGGCCGACCCAGGCGCGCCTTACTTGACCACCGACCATCCATCGCATGGACTGACCCGATGCACGCTGAGTCTGCGCTTTCCAGAAGGACGTTTCTTCGCTCGTCGTCGGTGGCCGTCGCAGTGGCCGGAGTGGTCACGACACTGCCTGCGACCGCACACGCGCAGGGCAGCGATCGAGGCTTTCTGCACGGGGTGGCGTCGGGAGATCCGTTACCCGACGCGATCGTTCTCTGGACCCGCATCACCCCCACGCCCGACGCCACCCCGGGCTCCGGCGTCGGCCCGCAGGTGTCGGTGACGTGGCGGATTTCCCGTAGCGCGGACATGGGTGACGTCGTCTCCTCCGGAACGGTCTCGACCGGCCCCGATACCGATCACACCGTCAAGGTCGACGTCGACGGCCTCAGCGCGGACACCACGTACTTTTACGACTTCCGGACGAGCGACGCGGCATCGGCCGTCGGGACCACGCACACCGCACCGGCCAACAATGCCGACATCGATGCGATGCGCTTCGGCGTCGTCTCGTGCTCCAACTGGGAGTCGGGCTACTTCGGTGCCTACCGGCATTTGGCCGCCAGGACGGACTTGGACGCCATCGTGCACCTCGGCGACTACATCTACGAGTACGAGACGGGTGGCTTCCCGGGGCGCGACGGCGTCGTGCGGCAGCATTCGCCCACGCACGAGATAGTCACGCTCGCCGATTACCGTCAGCGGCACGGCCAGTACAAGTCCGACCCGGATCTGCAGGCCGCCCACGTCGACGTCCCGTGGATCTGCACGTGGGACGACCACGAGTCGGCCAACGACGCCTACGACGGCGGCGCCGAGAACCACACTCCGGCCACCGAGGGCGATTGGTACACGCGCAAGGCCAATTCGGAGCAGGCCTACTACGAGTGGATGCCGGTACGCGCGGCAGGAACCGCGACCAACCGTCACCTGTACCGCAGGCTCCGGTTCGGCAACCTGCTCGAACTCTCGATGCTGGACCTGCGGACCTACCGCTCGCAGCAGGTGTTGCCGTTCAACGGTCCCGAGGTCGATTCGCCGAACCGAACCATCACCGGTGCCGAGCAGATGCAGTGGCTCACCGACGGCATCGTCTCGTCGCCGACGCAGTGGAAGATCGTCGGCAATCCAGTGATGATCACGCCCACGCTGATCCCGCCGCTCGACCGCGACGCAGCCCGGGCGGTCACCTCGCTGCTCGGCATTCCCGAGGGCGGTCTGCCCTACAACGCCGATCCATGGGACGGCTACACCGCCGACCGCCGGAAGCTGCTCGGAGCGATCGTCGATGCAGGCGTCGACAACACGGTCTTCATCACCGGCGACATCCACTCGGCCTGGGCCTGCGAGGTGCCTCTCGACGCGGCGCACTATGCAACGACGGAGCCTGCTGCCACCGAGCTGGTCGTCACCTCGGTGAGCTCGGCCAACATCGACGATCTGACACACACTCCGCCGCACACGCTGGGTCGGGTCGCCGAGGAAGCATTCAAGGCACTCAACCACCACGTGAAGTTCGTAGACCTCGACAGCCACGGTTTCGGCGTCTTCGAGGTCACCAAGACAGCGGCTCGGATGGACCACTGGTTCCTCACCGCCAAGGAGGATCCGCAGACGGGCGTGTCTTGGGGAGCGGGCTTCACCGTCGATTCCGGCACCCAGCGGCTTCGGGCGGCGGCGCCACCACTGGGCTGACACGCCATACTGAACAGTGTGGCTGTACCGAAAATCGTCCTGTTCTACGTGTTCACTCCGCTGCCCGATCCCGAAGCGATCAGGCTGTGGCAACAGTCGCTGGCCGCGTCGAACAACCTGACCGGACGCATCCTGATCTCCGAACACGGCATCAACGCGACGGTGGGCGGTGACGTCGACGACGTCAAGAGGTACGTCCGCGGCACCCGCAGCTATCCGGCCTTCAAGGCGGCCGATATCAAGTGGTCGGACGGCCTCGGCAACGACTTCCCGCGGCTGTCCGTTCGAGTTCGGGACGAGGTCGTCACGTTCGGAGCCCCCGGTGAACTGAAGGTCGACGCCGACGGCGTGGTCGGCGGTGGCACTCATCTGAGCCCGGAGCAGGTGCACGAGCTGGTCGATTCCCGGGGCGACGACGTCGTCTTCTTCGACGGCCGCAATGCGTTCGAGGCCCAGATCGGAAAGTTCAAGAATGCTGTCGTCCCCGACGTCGAGACGACGAAGGACTTCGTCTCGCAGCTCGATTCCGGTGCGTACGACCATCTGAAGAAGTCCCCGGTGGTCACCTACTGCACAGGGGGAGTGCGGTGCGAGGTGCTGTCTTCGTTGATGGTGGCCCGCGGTTTCGAGGAGGTCTATCAGCTCGACGGCGGAATCGTCCGATACGCAGAGACTTTCGGAGACGACGCGCTGTGGGAGGGCTCGCTGTTCGTTTTCGACAAGCGGATGGCTCAGAACTTCTCCGACCACACCGCCGTCATCGGTCGGTGCAGTTCCTGCGGCAACCCGACGTCGCGGTACCAGGACTTCGACGGTGATGCCGGCCGTGGTTTGCGGTTGATCTGTCTCGATTGCGCCTGAGTGATGCTGCCTTTTCGGGACGGTCTCGCGCCCATGAGACTGCTTCTACCGCATGGTGATCCGGCTACCACGATCGCCGAGTATCTGGAACGTGAGATGCCCGAGGACGACTGGCGGCGGGCCATGCTCGACGCCGAGGTGGTCGACGAGAAGAGCAGACCGATCTCCGACGCGACGCGGTACCGCGCAGGCAGTCAGGTGTACTTCTATCGTGTTCCAGCGCAGGAGGTTCCGGTTCCGTTCGAGATCGGCATCCTGCACGAGGACGACGACCTCCTGGTGGTCGACAAGCCGCATTTCCTCGCCACCATCCCGCGTGGTCGGCACGTCACACAAACCGCGACGGTGCGACTACGCAAGCAGTTCGACTGCCCCGACCTCACGCCCGCGCACCGACTCGATCGCGCCACCGCCGGGGTGCTGCTCTTCACCAAGACCAAGCATGCCCGACGTCCGTATCAGGAACTCTTCTCGACGCGGAACGTCATCAAGGAATACGAGGCCGTCGCGGGATTCGATGCGGCACTGCAGTTTCCGCGCATCGTACGGAGCCGAATCCTCAAGGAGCATGGGGTCATGACGGCGTACGAGGAGCCGGGGGAGCCGAACAGCGAGACGCGTATCGAACTCGTCGAAACGTTCGGTGATCGTGCCCTCTATCGACTGTTTCCCAAGACGGGCAAGACCCATCAACTACGGATTCACCTGTCCTCGTTGGGAATTCCCATTGAGAACGACCCGTACTATCCGGTGTTCACCTCGGTTCCGGCCGATGACTTCCAAAGACCCTTGCAGCTCCTCGCCCGGGCGCTGAACTTCACGGACCCGGTGACCGGCGAGGCCAGGCGCTTCGTCAGCGCCCGCGTCCTCGAGGTCTGACGGGCTTCGAATCGTTCGTTCGGACGATTGTGACGATTCGGGCGCGCGACTAGCGTCGCGTTCGGAACGTGTTCGACGGAATCGAAGAGGAGTACAGCGTGAAGCGTCGTATTGCTGTCGTGTTGGGAGCCGCAGTCATCGCCATAGCGTCGCCAGCAATCGCGGTGGCCGATACCGGAAGCGCAAGCACCGGTAGCTCGAGCGGAGCGATTTCGGATCTGTCTCGGTTGTGGGAGGCCTGCGCGCTCACCATCTTCACGGGACAGTGCACCGGAATCGTGGCCACGATTCCTCAGTACAACCTCCCCTGAACCGACAAACGCGCGCGCCTTCGCCGGACGCTTGCGGAATGGGTAACCGTTCCGCGAGCGTCCAGCAAACGCGCGCGCGTTTGCGTCCAGCCAGGCCCTACTTGGCCAGCGACCGCGCCATTCCGCGTTCGATGGCGGCGACGAGCTGCGGGCGCAGTTCGGCGGCGGGGACGATGTGGTGCACCGATCCGACGTTCTGCGCTCGCTGGATGTTGTGGATGGCCTCGAATTCGGCTGCCACTTCACCCAGTTTGGCGTTGCGGGCGTTCGCTCGCACGGTGCCGAGTTCGACGCGCAGTGCCGAGCGGGTGGCGTCGTCCTCGGCTGTGTTCAGTCGTGCTTCGAGTTCCTTGACCTCGGAGTCGGCTGCGGTGCGGGCGTTGACGTCGCGGGTGAACACTACTGCTGCTGCCGGGGCACCGCCGAGTACGGAGGCGAAGGAGCCTTCGACGGCGAGGACTTCCATGTTGTCGTTGAGTGCTCCGGAGAACACCACGAACGCGCCGCCGTGGTAGCGCGAGACGACACAGAACACGACCGGTCCGTCGAAGTTGACGATGGCGCGGCCGATTTCGGCTCCGTATTCGAGCTGGATGTTCCGCAGCGATTCCGGTGATCCGTCGAAGCCGGAGAGGTTGGCCAGCACCACGATCGGCCGGCTTCCGCTGGCGGCGTTGATGGCGCGTGCGGTCTTCTTCGACGAGTTCGGGAACAGGGTGCCCGAGGTCCACTGATCGGGGCCGTCGGAGGGGAACCAGCCCTTGCGGGGGATGGCCCGTGACTCGATACCGATGACGGACACCGGGATTCCGGCGAGGTGGGCGTCGAACACCACGGAGGTGTCGGCGTCGGCCATGTCGGCCCAGCGCTCGAGCACCGAGTGGTCCTGGTCCACCACGGCGCGCATCACGGTGCGAATGTCGAACGGCTTCTTGCGGTCCGGGTTGGTGACCGAGGAGAAGATGTCGCCGACGGTGGTGAAGTCGCTCGACGGGTGCACGTGCGGGTAGGTGCGCACGTCGCGCTCGGTCGGGTCTGCGGTGGCTGCGCGGCGTGGGAAGCGTTCTCCCGGTGCGGCATACGCGTGGTCGTAGTGCGCGAACAGGATGTCGCACGCGGCCCGCAGGTTCGGTGCCCAGTACTGTGCCTGGCCGTTGGGGCCCATGACGCGGTCGTAGCCGCCGATGCCGAAGTTGTCCTCGGCCGAGACGCCACCGGAGTAGTCCAGGGACTGCTTTCCGGTGAGCACCATCGCGCTGTCGGGGGTCATGACCAGGATGCCCTTGGTGTGGGTGAGCATGGTGGCTTCGGCGTTCCAGTAGGGCTGTGCGCCGACGTTGATGCCTGCGACGACGATGTTGATCTCACCGCCGGCCTGGGTGAAGGTGATGATGCGACGCAGGCCGCGCGAGACCCAGTCCATGTTCTCGGTGCCCGATTCCATGGAAATCGTTGCGCCGGAGGACAATGCGAACCACTCGACGGGGGCGCCGAGTTGTTCGGCGAGGTCGATGGCGGCGACGATTCGCGAGCATTCGGCTTCGGCGACGGTGCCGAGTGCCTTGGTCGGGTCGCCGAACAGTGCGACGCGGGTGATGCCCTCGGGGTACTTGGCGGTCGGTGTGGTCGCGAGACCGACGATGACGCCTGCGGTGTTGCGGCCGTAGGGACGATCGACCGGTGCGAGTACGCCGTCGGCGTCGAAGTCGTACTCGGTGAACGTGCCACCGTTGCTGCTCAGCAACGGAATCAGCTCGTACGGGTATACGGTGCCGCGGGCCTGGGAGCGTTGCACCTTCTGGGTGTACTCGTCGAGTGGACGCATCGGCTCGGTCGGCGGCGGGGTGATCTTGGCGACGATGCCTGCACCGGATCGGTACGACAGGCGCAAGGCGACCTCTCGCGGTGTTGCGCCGGGTGTTTCGGCCAGGCGAGCGATGAGGGTGATCTCTTCGAGGCCTGCACCGATCGTCAGCGGCGCGATGTGCCGGGCGATGGTGGCGATGCGGTCGGCAGGCACGTTCAGTACCGGCCAGACGTAGAGCACGACGCGGTTGGCGTCGAGGCGCTTCTTGCCGCGTCCGGCCTGGGCCCGGCGGATTCCGTCGAGGCAGGCTGCGACGGTGCGTTCGATCTCGGGTACGGCGACGATGTTGCCGGTGTCATCCAACTGTGTTGTGACACCGCGGATCTCGGCCAGGGCAACCAGTCGCTCGTCGGAGGGGTTGGCCTTCGACGTCAGGTGGAACAGGTACGTTCCGGCACTGGCAGGCAGGCGAACTCCGTCGAAGTTCTTCAGTCGCCACAGGTCGAGCCGCTGACCGGTCAGCGGGTGCATGTCCCGGATGATCGTGTCCTCGGCGAGGGGCTCGGATCCCTCGACCGTGGTGCGGCGGTAGGTCATCTTTCGGGTCGCGGATCCGAAGGCGGTCACGGTGACGCGACGCCAGCGGCCGGTGCTCGGGTGCGCGGCCAGTGCAGCCTGGAGTTGTTCCGAGAGGGCGTCGCCGTCCGTCGGCGCGTCCGGCCAGGACAGGTAGAGGTCCACGGCCAGGTGCTCCGGTGACGGACCGGCGATGTCCTCGACAGCGTCGAGTGTGGCTGCGAGAGAACCGAAGTCGGTAGCCGTGGAGACAAGGTGCAGTCGCTCGCCCGAGAGCTCGAAGTTACCGGTGACGAAGTGCTTGCCGTCGCGGTCGAAGGCCTTGACGTCTTCGAGGGTGCGGATCTCGTAGTACTGGCGGGTGATCACCTCGAGCAGGGCACCGGGATCGGTGATCCGTTGTGCCAGTAGCTCGATCAACGGTTCCGGGGTAGCGACGAGAGCGGCGACGCGCGCCGAGTAGTCGGCGGCGTCGGGGTTCTCGGCGAGGTACTGCAGACTGCCGCGGACTCCGTCGTAGATCTTCTCTCGTGCGGTGCGGATCTGTGGCTCGTCGAACAGTCGGAAGCGTAGGTTGCGGGCGACGTCGCCGATGACGGGGTAGCGGGCCTGGGTGGCACCGATGAGTCGTTCGAGTACCTCGGCCATGGCCGGGGTGGCGTCGGGTTGTTCCGAGCAGTCACTGAGCCAGTGGCCGAGCAGGGCAGCGATGACCGGAACCTGGTTCTCCATGCGCTGCAGGGCGAGGAAGACGCGGTAGACGGCTTCTTCGAGCTCGGGTGTGCGGCCTTCGTCGATGGCGGCGTCGTAGTGTGCCAGGGCGCGAGTGAGCTTGCCCCGGAACGATTCCGGCAGTCCCTGCACGTCTGCGTCGAGCGACTGCATGAACGAGTGGAAGTGCTCGCGAGGGGAGTGTACGCGCTCGTCGTTGCTTTCTTCGTCCATCGTCGGTCGATTGCGCGAGAGTTCGCAGATGTCGGCGAATGTGTTGAGCAACGACAGTTCGGCACCGACGAGCTCCGAGTCGTTCCGCGGCACGTCGGCGCGCAGAGTCTCGTAGGTGGACAACAGGTTTCGTGCGCGGGCTCCGCTGACGTCGAAACCGGTGATGAGGGCGGCGAGCTCGTCGAGGCGGTCCAGGGCGCGGCGCTGCGGCGAGCGCTGCGCGGCGTCGTCGATGCCACGGAACTGCACACGCGGTGCCTGCTCGGAGACCTTCTGCTCACCGGCCTGATCGACGCGCAGCAGGGCCGCCCCGGCATCGACCTGTCCGTTGACCGAGGCCAGTACCTCACGCACGGTGCCCGCGTACGGGGACCGGACGGCAGTTTCCATCTTCATCGACTCGAGGACGACGAGGGTCTGTCCCGCTTCGACCTCGTCTCCGACGGCGACCGGGACGGCGACGACGACGGCGGGGGCCGGTGCGCGGACCAGCCCGGCCTCGTCCTGGGAGATCTGGTGGCTGATGCCGTCGACCTCGACGAGGAAGTGGGCGGCTCCGGCGACGGTGACGACCTGGTAGCGACGGTCGCCGATGACCAGACGGCTCTCGTAGGTGCCGAGGCGTTCGACGTCGACCTGCAACTCCCCGATGGCATCTCCGTCGATGCTGTAGCGGTGCGTGCCGGTCTGGCCTACTTCGATCTTGTATGCCTGGCCCTGGTAGTTCAGTTCGACGGTGCGGCCGATGGCATGGGTGGCGCGCGGACGACCACCGCGAGCGGAGTTGAGGAACGCGGTGCGCTCGCGGCCTTCCTCGGCGTCGTAGGCATCGATGGCCGCGGCGATGATGGCAATGTCCGCGACGGCCGTCGGGCCCACCTGGGAGCCGGCCTCGGTGCGGTCGAGCCAGCCGGTGTCGGCGGACGCGGAGATGACTTCCTCGCGGTCGAGCAGGCTCAGCAGGAACGACTTGGTGGTGGTGCCGCCGTCGATGACGACGGTGGTCTCGCGTAGTGCGTTACGCAAGCGAGCCAACGCTTCGCTGCGGTCACGGCCCCAGGCGATCACCTTGGCGACCATCGAGTCGTAGTCGGGCGGGATCACGTCGCCCTGGGCGATACCGGTGTCGACGCGGATGCCGGTGCCGAGCGGGAACTTGAGCAGCTCGACCGTGCCCGGTGCCGGTGCGAAGCCGTTGTCGGCGTCCTCGGCATTGAGGCGGGCCTCGACGGCGTGACCGAACTCGGTGGGGCACTCGCCGGGCAGTGGTTGACCGTCTGCGACGAGGATCTGCAGCTTCACCAGGTCGATGCCGGTGGTGTACTCGGTGATGGGGTGCTCGACCTGCAGGCGGGTGTTGACCTCGAGGAAGGTGAAGATCTTCTGCTCGGGCTGGTACAGGTACTCAACGGTGCCTGCGCCCTGGTAGCCGGCGGCCTTGACGAGCTCGGCCGAGGCCGTGCGCAGCTGATCGGCCTGTTCCTGGGTCAGCAGCGGCGAGGAGGACTCCTCGATGACCTTCTGATTGCGGCGCTGGATCGAGCAGTCGCGCACACCCGGAGCCCACACGTTGCCGTGGCTGTCGGCGATGACCTGTACCTCGACGTGGCGGGCATCGGTGACCAGACGCTCCAGGAAGACGACGGGGTCGCCGAACGAACGCTCGGCCTCGCCCTGGGTGCGCTCGAGGGAGAGTTCGAGTTCGTCCTCGTGGAAGACCTTGCGGATACCGCGGCCACCGCCGCCGGAGCGGGCCTTGATGATCAGCGGGTAGCCGATCGCCGCTGCGTGACGACGGGCATCGGCGCGGGTCTCGACCGGTCCACCGGACCACGGTGCGACGGGGACGCCGACCTTTTCGGCGAGGATCTTGGCCTCGACCTTGTCGCCGAGCAGACGCATCGCGTCCGCTGACGGGCCGATGAAGGTGATGTTCAGTCGGGCGACGAGGTCCGCGAACGTCGGGTCCTCGGCGACGAAGCCCCACCCGACCCACACTGCGTCGGCACCGGACTCCACCAGCGCCGCCTCGAGGACGCTGTAGTCGAGGTACGCCGAGCCGCTCGCAGGCTTACGCAGCGTGACGGCCTCGTCGGCCTGGCGGACGAACATGGCCCGCTTCTCCGCCTCGGTGTGCAGCGCTACGGTGCGGATGCCGTAATCGTGTTCGGCGTTGAGCTCTCGGACGGCTCGGATCAGCCGTACTGCTGCCTCGCCTCGGTTGACTACTGCAATCCGCTTGAACAACGTATCTCTCTTCGCTCGGTATGGGCGCACTTCGTCGGTGCACTCTCGATGGAACGTGGACTGGTGCTGAGCATGTCCGTTCATGTGTCATCGGGTCGTTCCGCAGGCTCCACTCCTACGTCACTGGGTCGTTCCGCAGGCTCCACTCCTACGCTCATGCAGCACTCCGACCGACCTATTCTAACTGCAATGCGCCCCCGTGCATCGCCAACGACGTTCGGCGTGAGTGTGATTGATCACCAAGATCGGAATTATCCTCTGTGACAACCTATTTCGACTCCTTCCGGACGGTGCTACCGGGCAGTAACACTCTCGTACCCGCGAGTAGCGTTGGCGTAACAGCTAATTCGCTGTTCGGACACCTACGTTCCTACCGGCGAGTACATTACCGGTGGGTACAACTCGGCCGAGTCCCCTCGAGTAAGCCGATACGTCACGCATCCAGCCCTCGCTCGGCGTCCCCGTCGTCGGTGAACGGCAGCCGCAGCGCGTTGACCCACAGCCTCGTCGCGGTCTCGAGCAGAGCCTCGTAGTCCGCCGCGGCCCGACCGCCGGCGGCGTCGACGACGAAGTGATTGAACGCGAGCCGACTGATCATCGAAGAGAGGGCTCGGGAGGCGAGAAGTGGATCGAGTTCGGTGTCGGCCAGGCCTCGGTTCTGCAGGCTCTCGATGCTGCGAGCGTTGCGTCTGACGAAGGCGTCGGCGCGCTCGCGGCGTAGCCGGCGAAATTCGGGATCGATGTTCGAGACCTGTTCGAGCAGGGCCATCAGCTTCGCGTTGCGCTGGTACGCCTCGAAGTAGGCGCGATTGCTCGCTGCGATCACGGCAACCGGATTTTCGTGGGGATCCACCCGTTCCGTTCCGGGGTGCAGCATGTCGTCCCTGGCCTGTTCTAGCACCGCGGCCAGGATTTCTTCTTTGCTGGTGAAGTAGGTGTAGAAGGTTCCGGCGGAGCACCGAGCAGCGCGGGTGATGTCGATCAGTCGGGAATCGAGGTATCCGCTCTCCTCGAAGACGCGTCGGGCGGCCGCGACGAGCGAGGATCGAGTTCGTAGCCCGCGTGGGGTGATCGGCAGCTCCCGATTCGGAAGGTCGCCATCGGACTCCGGCGCAGCAGGCATTCAGTCTTTATACGTCATTGTGCGCACGGTTCCGTGCGGATGAACGTGCGAATCTCACCCCGCTGCGGAACTCGCGTGATCGTGCGGATTCGAGCGGGCGCCGAGGGAGTGGATCGGGGTGTTCCGCTGTGGTGCATACGGCCACCGAAACTCGGTCTTTGTGACCGGGCACTAGAACGCATTCTGTGTGCTCAGCACGCGGTGAACAACTGCTGTCGAGCGGCTAGTGTGGCCGGGGTGCGCAAGCACTGTCCCTGAAATGGGACCACCATTCGAGTATCTGTGGGGAAACTGTGACGGCTGCAGCGGCTACCGGTCGTGAACACGACGACGAGCTCAAGAGCAGGGTGCAACGCCTGCTGCGCTTCCTTCGCGAGATCGTCGAGGCGAGATCGAACCCTGTTCTGCGATTCGACGATCACGTCCAGGTCGAGTGGGTGCATTCCGGTGACGTGCCCATGCAGCTCGATCTGCTGGCCAAGCAGGGTGGCGTGGTGCTCCGTGCGCCGCGCATCGCGGTCGACGAGCCGCCCGCGCCACCCGAGCTGCTGTCGGGGTGGCTCGATCCTCAGATCGTCGCCGACAGCCGCTACCGCGAGCTGGAGCTGGCCGATGCGGCGTCGGTGACGTCCCGCCGTCGTGCGGAGGCGCAGGAGTCCGATGCCGACTTCGACATCCGCAAGGCGTACGAGATCAAGAAGGCTTTCGAGGAGTACTCGCAGTCGTGGAAGGAATGGGCGCAGGAGGACCGGGAGCGGCGTCCCCAGGCCGCGATCTACCAGGCCCTGCAGTTGATGATGCAAGAGCTCGCGTCCCGGCCGGAGTCGATCGAACTGGTGGTGGCGTCGGGGTTGCTGACGTCGAGCAACGTCGATCCGCAGCGCAGTGTGCGTACCCACCTGGTCACGCAGCCTGCCAACATCGAGCGGGATGTTCGTACCGGTGACCTGCTGGTACGTCTCGCGGCGAACACAAACCCGCGGCTCGAGGACGGGCAGCTGCTGACGGGCTCGAACGAATTCGATACTTCCGGATCGGTTGACCTGGCGCAGCAACTCCACGACTCGGTCACTTCGCCTCTCGGAGCAGGAATGGAGCAGTTCCTCCGAACCTGGGCTGCGCGAGTTCCGCGGCACGAGATCGAGGTACTCGATCGGGTCGGACCACCCGGAGCTCTCGCTTACATCGACGACGACCGAACACTGACCATCTCGCCTGCCCTCGTACTCCGTACCCGCAACTCGTTTGCGTTGGTCGAGTACTACGAGCAGATGATCGCCGATCTCGAGTTCGCCGACTCCCCGGTACCGCTGGGTCTCGCGCAGCTCGTCGATGCCATCGAACCGGCCGATCGGTTGGCGTGGCTCGAGCGCACCGGAGCAGGTGAGTCGGCGGTACTGGCCGAGGATCCTCTGTTTCCGTTGCCGGCGAACGCGGAGCAGTCGCAGATCATCGAACGTCTCGGACGCGACAGCGGTGTCGTGGTCGAGGGGCCACCCGGTACGGGCAAGACCCACACCATCGCGAACCTGATGTCAGGTCTGCTGGCGCGCGGTCAGCGGGTTCTGGTCACTAGTGAAAAGTCACAAGCTTTGCGGGTGCTGCGTGACAAACTGCCGCCGGAGCTGCAGGAGCTCTGCGTGTCCATCACCGACCTCTCTCGCGGTGGTTCGGACGAGCTCAACCGCAGCGTCGCGAAGATAGCCGAACGCAAGACCTCGTTCGACGAGGCCAGCGAGGTGCAGAAGATCGAGGCGCTGACGACGCAGCGTGCGGCGGCTCTCTCTCGGCGAGCCGAGCTGCTGGACCGCGTCAGCGCGCTCCGTGAGTCCGAAACTGTTGTGCACGAGTATGTTTCGGACGGATACGACGGCACGGTGTCGTCGATCGTGCGCAAGGTCAAAGCGGCCGAGGGCTCACACGAGTGGCTGCCGGGCCCGCTGCTGGCCGACCGGCCACCACTCGACGGTGCCCAGGTCGATCGCTTGCGCACGTTGATCGCGACCTCGGACGAGAATCGTGAGCTGCGCTCTCGCCAGGTGCTGCCCCGCCCGGAGACGATGCTGCCGACTTCGGCCGAACTCGCGGCGCTCTGCCAGCGTGCAGGCGCGCAGATCGACGCTGTCTCGCCCCAGGCCCAGTCCCTCATCGCGCTGCTCGACGGCGTGCAGCCGGCGGTGTCCGCCGAGATCAGGCAACTGTGCGAAGAACTTGCCGCCCGAGTTCGAGCGGTGGTCGAACTCGACGATTCCTATTCGCGCCTGACCGATTCGGTGCTGTCCGGCGAAGCCGCGCACCTGTGGTCCCGGGTCAGCGGACTGGACCTGATGGTGGAGACGGCAGCTGCGTCGGATCGCTACGTCGGTGCACACGACGTGCAGTGTTCGTCGAGTCCGTCGGCGGCGCTGGCGGCGATGGATGCGCTCGCCGGAGCACTGGAGTCGGGTGTCGAATGGAAGCCGCGGTTCCGTCGCAGCGAGGAACAGAAAGCCGTCGAGGCTCTCGACATCGTGGCCACGGTCGATGGACAGCCCGCGACAACGGCGATGGCGGCGCGTCTGGTGGCCGAACACCTCCGCGCGCTGGACTCCGTGCAGAGCGCAGCGGTGCTGCTGGCCGACCTTGCGATCATCGTTCCGCTCGACGGAACGCGTTCGATTCGTGTGAACGACGTGGCGCGCATCGTCGATCGGCTCGGCCTGGTGGCGCAGGTGGTGTCCGCACGTGACGCTCTGGTGCACCGTCTCTACGCCATTTCCCCTGCGGCACCGTGGATTCGAAGCCTGGCCGAGGCTCACGAGGTCGCCGGAGCTGCCGACGCCATCGCCCAGCGAGCGGACATCGACGCCGCGCGTGCCGAACTCGAGGCCCTGCAGTTCTCGGTCGCCACTCGCATCGATGCCGGGCCGTCGCCCGAGGGCTCGACCCTGGTGAGTGCGTTGAGCACCGCCGATCCGGTGGAATTGGCTGCCGCCGTTGCCTCGTATTCGCAGGCATGTGCCGAGCAAGAAGATCAACTCCTGCTCGAATCGATGTCGGCGTCATTGTCCGCGGTGGCACCCGCCCTGTTCGATCTGGTCGAGGACACCGCCGCCGACCTCGAATGGGACGAGCTCAGTTGGCAGATGTCGAAGGCCTGGGCGTGGCGTCGTGCTCGCGAGTGGGTCGGCGAGCAGCATCATGGCGGTCTCGAACAGCAACTCGAAGCGGAATTGGCCGCTGCCGATACCGATATCGCGTATCTCACTACCCGTCTCGCTGCCGCGAGTGCGTGGCGCAACAGTCTCGAGCGTATGACAGCCGTCGAGGTCCGTGCGTTGCAGACCTACCGCGAGCACATCTCCAGCATCGGATCCGGGGCCGGCAAGTACGCCGAAACCTACCGCAGTGCAGCACGATCGGCGATGCGCGAGGCGCAGAGCGCGGTGCCTGCCTGGGTCATGCCGCTCTCGCAGGTGCTGGCGTCGATTCCGCCGGTACCGGGTAGCTTCGACGTCGTCATCGTCGACGAGGCCAGCCAGGCCGACATCACCAGCCTCTTCCTGCTGTATCTCGCGCCTCGCGTGATCGTGGTGGGTGACGACCGGCAGTGCGCCCCCGCCGACGTCATGCAGACCGGCACCCTCGAGGACGTGTTCGATCGTTTGGACGTCTACCTGCCCGATCTGCCCGAACACGTACGGGCGACTCTGACACCGAGGTCGAGTCTGTTCTCCATGTTGCGCACCAGGTTCGGCCAGGTGGTGCGGTTACGCGAGCACTTCCGGTCGATGCCCGAGATCATCAATTGGTCGAGTCAGCAGTTCTACGGAGACTCACCGCTCGTTCCCGTGCGGCAGTTCGGGGCGGATCGGTTACCGCCGTTGCGGCACACGTACGTTCGCGGTGCGACGGTGACCGGAAAGAATGCGTCGCTCGTCAACCGCACCGAGGCCGTTGCGATCGCTCAACAGATCGCCGACTGCCTCGAGGATCCCTCGTACGACAACTTGACCTTCGGCGTCGTTGTGCTGCAAGGACAGTCGCAGGTCGACGAGATTCGCAACGAGTTGATCAAGCGCATCGGCATCGAACAGTGGGAGCAGCGGCGGCTGCGCGTCGGCACGCCGCCGGACTTCCAGGGAGACGAACGTAACGTCGTGTTTCTCTCGATGGTGGTGGCACCCGACCAGAATTTCGCCACCCTCACCGCCAACCAGTACAAGCGGCGGTTCAACGTGGCGGCCTCGCGGGCGCAGGATCAGTTGTGGCTCTTCCACTCGGTGACGGTCGACCGCCTCAAGCGAGCGGACCTGCGCAACTCGTTGCTGAGCTATGTCACTTCCGTTTCGCCCGCACCGGCCGACCCGATGCCGGTGAACGTCTCACGTGAGGTCCGGACGGCACCCTTCGAGACGCTTCTCGAACAGCAGCTGTGGAGCGACCTCGTCGAACGTGGATTTCACGTCAATCCCGGTGTGATGGTGAACAATCGGCGTCTGGGCCTCGTGGTCACCGGGGAATCCTCGCGGCTGGCGGTGGAGTGCGACGGCGACACCTTCCTGTCCACCTCGGCGCAGCGGTTGGCCGATCTGCAGCGTGAGCAGGAACTCAAGCGCTGCGGCTGGACGTTCTGGCGGGTGCGTGAATCGGAGTACTACCTCGACCGTGATGCGGCGTTGGAAAGTCTCTGGGCAACGTTGGCGCAGCTGGGGATCAAGCCGAACAGCGTTGTGGTGGACGGCGTTACGTCTTCCGATGAAGCGTGGACGCCGGTGCCGCTCGAGGCCTCGCAGTTCGACGACTCCGGTGCCTTCGACACCTCGTCCACCGACGACTCTTCGGTGCACCATCGGTCGGTGTTGTCCCTGTGGACCATGCCGCACATCGACATCCCGACCGAGACCAACTCCGGAGACCGAGAAACATCGACTCCGACGCCGACCAACGGGTCGGGAACCAACGGTGCTCACGCGACCAACGGATCAGGCGGGTCCGCCGCTTCCCGTGGCTCTGCACACCCGAACGGGTCTTCGACGCCGAGTCGATCGCCGATGACCAACGGATCCACGCAGCCCAAGCTCGAGAAGCAGGCACCCGCAGAGGCCGAACATTCGGCCGACGCCGAAACGAAATCACCTGCAGGGGCAGGGGAGGAGGCTGCGGCTCCAGACGAGACCACGCCGAGCGTCGTGCCGCCCGAGTCCAGCACTACCGAGTCCAGCACTACCGAGTCCGTCGCTACCGAGTCGAACGGGGCGGACGAGAGTCCGGTGGAGCCCGAGAAGACCGACGTCGAGACGAGCGTCGGTCTCGAAGAATCGGAGGACCAGAAGATCGCCGAGCACGAACTCCCGCTCAACGGACTCCGCGGCTACACCACCCGGCGTCGACCGTAGCGCCCGCCGATGACAGATCGCCAGACGCAGCAACCGGACCGGCCGGCCCCACCCTCGCGTTCGCGTCGCCGCCGGATCGTGGTGCCCACCGTCGTGTTCTCGGTCTGCGCGGTACTTTTCGCGCTGCCGACGTGGACGGTTGTGTTCGCAGGCGCACAGTGGGGATCGGCTGCGCAGGTCGTCGGGACCTCGGTTGCGGTCGCCGCGTTCCTCGCGCTGCCCACGTCGATGTACATGGGCCACCGGCCCGGTCCCGAGGGGCAAAGCAAAGATGCCTGGGCGCGCGTCGGAGACGTGCTGCTCGGTCTGGTCTGGATCGCATTCGTGTGGTCGGCGCTGTCGTTGCTGCTGCGGCTCGGCCTGTGGTTCGCCGGAGTCGACGACCCGGTGCGGTCGCGGATCGTGTCGGTTTCGACCGTGGGAATCGTGGTGGTCCTTGCCCTGTGGGGACACTACGAGGCGATGCGCACACCGCGGGTACGGCACACGACAGTGCGGATCGATCGGCTCGGCCCTCGATTCGACGGTCTGCGAGTAGTTCTGGTGACCGACACACATTTCGGTCCGCTCGATCGGACAACGTGGTCGCACCGATTGACCGATGCGGTCAATGCGCTCGAACCCGATGTGTTGGCCCATGTGGGAGACATCGCCGACGGTTCGGTCGATCGGCGTCGACAGCAGGCAGAACCGCTCGAATCCATGCTCGCCACATCGGCGCGCGTGTACGTCACCGGCAATCACGAGTACTTCGGCGAGGCGCAGGAGTGGCTCGATCACATGGAGAGCATCGGGTGGAACTCTCTGCACAATCGGCACGTGGTGCTCCATCGCGGTGACGATGCCCTGATCATCGCCGGAGTCGACGACGCCACGGCGAAGGGTTCCGGTGCGCCAGGCCACGGTGCCGATCTTCCTCGAGCTCTCGCAGGTACCGATCCCTCGACGCCTGTTTTGTTGCTGGCCCATCAGCCCAAACAGATCGGCGACGCCGTCCTGGCAGGTGTCGATCTGCAGGTGTCCGGTCACACGCACGGCGGCCAGATCTGGCCGTTCTCGGCGTTGGTCCGCCTCGACCAGCCGGTCGTACACGGACTGAGCAGTCATGGCGACCGAACTCAGCTCTACACCAGCCGCGGATCGGGCTTCTGGGGTTCGCCGTTTCGGGTGTTCGCACCGAGTGAGATCTCCGTTCTGACGTTGGTCGCCGGCTGAGGCAGCGACACCTGGCAGTATCGGTGACGTGAACAGAGCCGAAGACGTCGTTGTGGTCGCAACCGACCTCGACGGCACGCTGTTGCGTTCGGACCGAACGATTTCGGCGCGCACGGCCGACGCGATGGCCGGTGCCGACGCCGCCGGAATCAGGGTGGTGTGGGCGAGCGCACGGGCGCGGCACTCCATCGACGAACTCGCTGCGTCCTGCGGATTCCGTGGGACGGCTATCGGGGCCAACGGGGCCGTGGTTCTCGATCTGGCCGACGGTACCCCGAACATCGTCGGTACCAGATCGGTACCGGCCGAGACGGTCGCGTCGGTCAAGTCGGCTGTGCGGTCTCTCGTACCCGGCGTGGCATTCGCGACCGTCGGTGCCACTCGATTCGTGGCAGAGGCCGGGTATGCGGAACTGTGCGTGTTCGCCGACCATCATCGGCAACCCCACGAGATGGAACTCTCCGATCACGGCTTGTCGGTCGAGGTCGAGCCGACGGTCAAAATTGTTGCCCGGCACAGGGATACAAGCAGTGAGGCCCTGTACGAGCTCGTCGCTGCGGCCGGCCTGACCGGGGTGGAGTTGACGCACTCGGGTGCGCCGTACATCGAGATGTCCGCTGCGGGAGTCTCGAAGGCAAGCGCGCTGCAGCAGTTGTGTGAGCAGTGGGGTGTATCGGCGGATTCGGTTGCAGCAGTGGGAGATGCGCGCAACGATTTGCCGATGCTCGCATGGGCGGGCACGGCGTTGTGTCCGTCGAATGCCGCGGTGCCGGTGCTTGCCGTCGCGGATCGAGTCCTCGGATGCAACGACGACGACGCGGTCGCACGCTACCTGGAAGAACTCACCGCACTCCGCGCCGGACTGTAACGTCCGGTCTGCTCTTTTCGACCCTGTGTGAAAGGCTGGCCCCATCATCGGCAGAAGGACACCATGAGCTATCCAGGTTCGGGGGACCCCTCGCAGCGCGCCTACGGGCAGTACGGCGCGCAGCCGAATCCGTCCGATCGAGTGATTCCACCGCCGGGGTATTCACCGGACACTGCCGACTCCGGGGCTTCCGATTCCCCGTCTCCGTCCGGTCGTCCCCTTCGCCCGCCGCGTGCCGCAGTGCAGCCCAATGTTGCAGCGCAGTCGGGAGGGCCCGGCGCAGTTCCCTTCCCGCCGGTGTTCGCGGGTGGTCCGCCGCAGTCGCCGCGCAATGGAAACGGCGGTCTCTGGATCGTCGTTGCCGTTCTGGTGGCGGTAGCACTGATTCTCGGGGGAGTGTTCGCCTGGTTGACGCTGCGCGACGACGCCAGTCCAGCCGTGGCGTCGGCGAGTGCCGCACCGCCGTCGGTGGAGAGCGACGGCAGCGCTTCGGGCGCGGTGCCGGGCTCCTCGTCGACGGGTGGACAGGAATCGGGCGTGACGACTCTGCCGGCGGGTGCGCAGACCTGCCCGGCCACCGTTGCGTCGACCGGCGGCCTTCGGGGTTCGGCAGTGGGGTCGACGGCAACGTCGTGCCCGTTCGCCGAGGAAGTGCGGTTGGCCTACACGCGTGGCGGCTCGGATCGTAATTCCAGAATGGTGGTGGCCAGCAGTCCTGTCACCGGCAAGCGGTACGAGATGAACTGCGTGTCGTCCGCGCAGTTGGTGACGTGCACCGGTGGCGAGAACGCTGTTGTCTACCTCTTCTAGGTCGATGCACCGCGGCACCGGAAGCTTCTACGCGGTCGCTCTTTCGCTTGCGCTGCTGGTCTCCGGTTGCACGATTGCCACGGACGACGGCACTGCGACGGATACGTCGGGGGTCGCCGAGTCGACGTCCCTGCCGACGCCCCGGTCGGACCGACCGACGTCGGACCCTGGAGTGTGGAGCACCGCAGTTCCGGTCGAACCGTTGCCTGTCGCCGATCTCGCTGAGGAGTTCGGTGTACTCGAATCCGCGGCAGGTGGCCCCATCGGCCTTGCTCTGGTTCCGGTCGGCGGCGGTCCGGCCACCGTGCTCGGAACGTGGACCTCCGGTGTCGCGTGGTCGACGGTCAAAGTACCGATGGCCGTCGCCGCTCTACGCAATGGCGGTGACGCGGTGCTGGCCGACGCCGCAGCGGCGATCGAAAGCTCCGACAACGCGGCGGCCGACGCGCTGTGGGGTTCGCTGGGTGATTCCGCTGCTGCGGGTGCCGCGGTCGAGTCGGTTCTGCGGCAAGGCGGTGACTCTGCCACGACGATTCAGAGGGAGCGGATCCGTCCCGAATTCAGCGCGTTCGGGCAGACCGAATGGTCTACGCAGGACCAGGCGACGTTCGCGGCCGCTTTGTCGTGTATTCCGGATGCGGAACCCGTGGTCGAGATGATGAACAATGTTGTGCCGGAACAGCAATGGGGCCTGGGCTTGCTGTCCGACGCAGCGTTCAAAGGCGGCTGGGGACCGCGCGCGGATGGTGGCTACGTCGTGCGACAAGTCGGTATCGTCACCACCGTTGCTGGACGTGTCGGTGTAGCGATTGCGGCGCAACCGGATTCGGGTTCGTTCACCGACGGAACCGCCATGCTCGACGCGATCGGTGACTGGCTGGAGTCGCGCAGTGATCGGCTTCCCGCGGGGCACTGCCTCTAGCGATTGTCGAGGCCCGCATCGGCGCAGGTAGCCTCTGCGTGCCAGTGATTCGTCCGCCACCGAAAGGCCCATGCTGTGAACGACGCCCAGTCGCCGGAGCCGACCGAACCCACCACGATTGCCGAGTACTTGAACGCGCACGCGATACGGGTGTCCCCGCTCGACGGTGCCGCGGCGGCAGAGCTGGGCATCACCGTGCCGGTGCCTGCAGGCTGGCAGACGCTCGATCCGGCGCAGTTTCCCGGTGCCACCCAGGTGATCGTGGAACCGAATCTCGTGGAGAACGGATTCGCTCCCAATGCTGTGCTTCTCGTCGGTGCCCTCTCGCACACGATCGATCCGGAATCGTTGATGGCGTTGGGTTTCGGAGACGGGCGTGCGATGCCCGGCTGGGTGGAGCGCGAGGCGAGTACGGCGTCGTGGCTCGGTTGGCCGTCGCGATTCATTCGGGGCTCCTACGTCGCGCAACAGCTCGAAGCAGCGGTGACGACTCGGTACGTGTTGCTGGGCGTCGATACCCAGTACTTGGTGCAGTTGACGGTAACGACGTTGGCATCTCAGCTCGACGCCTTGGCCTTCGACGTCACAGCGATCAACGACGGCTTGACGACAAACGGATCGTAGCCTCGGATCCATCGATTTCATTTATGGCAGTGGTAGGTAATTACGATTGTCCGACGGTGAACTCTTCGCTTGGCTGGTGAGGTACCAATCGAGCGAAGGGTGATGTGTCATGCGAGTACTGCTGATAGGTGGAGCGTCGGGAATCGGGCGGGCCGTTGCTGCCGAGATCGTCGACGGGGGAGGCGAGGTGATCCTCGCCGGTCGACGTCCGGATGTGCTGAACGACGCGGCCGCGGCGATGGGTCCAAGGGCAACCTCGGTGATCGTCGATCTGACCGACGAGGAATCGATCGCAGCAGCGGCCGCGGAGGTCGGATCGGTCGATCACGTGGTGAGTCTCGCGGCCGATCACGCGAACGGTTCGGTCGCCGACCTCGACGTCGCCGACATCCGAAAGGCGTTCGACACGAAAGTGATCGGGCCCATTGTGCTGGCCAAGCATTTCGCTTCGAGTATTGCGGAGGGCGGCTCGCTACTGTTCTTCTCCGGGGTGGCCGCGTGGAAGCCGGCACCCGGTCTCTCGGTGATGGCGACGACCAACGGGGCCGTGGCGTTTCTCGTGGAGGCGCTCGCGGTCGAATTGGCTCCGATTCGGGTCAACGCGGTGTCGCCGGGCATCGTCGATTCCGGCGCGTGGGATTCGATGGGAGCAGGGAAGGACTCGTTCTTCGCCGAGACAGCGCGAGCCAATCCTGCAGGTCGGGTCGGCCGGCCGGACGACGTGGTGGCCGCGGTGCTCTTCGCGCTCACCAACACATTCGTCACCGGTACCACCGTGCACGTCGACGGCGGAGGACGGTTCGTCTGAGGCGGGTGTCGCTCGGGTTGTTGTTGCTGGTGGGGACGAGCTGACGCATGTCATCGCGGCGGGCCGGCTGGAATCCCGCGGCGGAGCAGGTCGGCGACGAACCGCTGAACCAAGGCGTCACTCGGCGATCCGACCATTGCGACCACGGTGCGACGTAGGTTCGGTTGTAGGGGCTTGACGACGCCGTCGAATCGGTCAGGCAGAGCAGACGTCGGCACCAGCGCAGTCCCCAAGCCTGCGCGGGCCAATTGCGCTGCGGTAGTGGCGCTTCGAGTGCGCGTGCTGACCGTCGGGAAAACATCGTGCGCCGCGGCCTCGGCGTCTATCCACGCTCCGAGTCCATTCGACGGGTGGTAGTGGACCATCGGTCTACCGCGGAGGTCGTTCCACGAGATGCTCGGCTCGTCGGTGAGGTCGAGGCCCTCGGGTATCACCGCGACGATGTCCTCGGTGCCGATCTCGGTGACCTGCCCGGTGAATCGATCCGACGCTGGGCCGACGGCCAGGTCGGATGCGCCGCCGGTCACGGAGTCGGCCATGGCGTCGGCGCTGCTGTGTTCGGAAAGCTCCACGTCGACGTTGCGATACTTGCGGGCCCACGTGCGCACGATCGGAGCGACCACGGGAACTGTCATCGTTTCCACACAGGCCAGCCGCAGTCGTCCGCGAGAACCGTCGGCCACGGCTCGTCCGGTCTCGACCACCCGATCGGCCGCTGCCAGTGCGGCTTCGGCGTCAGCGAGTATTGCCAATCCGGTAGGGGTGGGACGAACACCGCGAGGGAGCCGCTCGAGAAGGGATGTGCCGATCTCGGTTTCCAACGCGGCCAACTGATGCGACAGGGCGGGTTGCGAGAGGTGCAGGCGCACCGACGCGGCGGTGACCGAGCCGCACTCTACGACGGTGACGAAGCATTCGAGGGCACGCAAGGTCGGCACGGTTCGAGGGTAGGTGACGGCCGTGTGCTCGCAGCACGGGTCGGATCGCCTCACGGGGTCCGACGCCTGTGTCCGACGCATCGATCCGGCTAAGGTCGATCGCATGTCGATCAGAACCGGCCGCGTCCGGCACTTGTCGGTGGTCCCGGATCTGCCCGATCCCGGGGAGCTATCGGACGGCGGTACGACACAGGTTACGGGGCGAAGCCTGGTCAGCCTGGTGCTCGGTGTGACCATCGATCACACGCGACCGGAGATTTGGCGTCGGGTGCGGGTGCGCTCGGACTTGCTGCTGTCAGAACTGCACTCGGTGTTGCAATGCGTGCTGGGGTGGGAAGACCGGCACATGCACGCCTTCAGCATCGGAACCGTCGGTGCGATGCGTCGCTTCGAGATGGCCGAGACACTCGATCACGAACCGGACGACGAGGCAGTGAGCGAAGAGCGGGTTCGACTCGACGAGGTGCTCACGGTGCGCGGATCCGTGCTGATCTACGAGTACGACTTCGGTGACGGATGGACACACACCATCGTTCTGGAGCAGATCGATTCCGACATCGACGACCTGCGATCGGTCTGCCTCGATGGAGCTCGCGCGTGCCCGCCCGAGGATTGCGGCGGGCCGTCGCATTATGCGCAGGATCTCGACATCGCTGCCGATCCAGCCGATCCCGAATTTCCCCGCCTGCTCGAGAGGTGGGGTCCGGCATTCAACCCCTACCGGTTCGACGTCGGTGCGGTCAACAGAAAGTTGCACGCGCTCGACACGGGACGCTCGGTTCTCGCCGAGGCGGTGGCGACGGCACCCGCTATCGGCAGACTCTTCGATCGCGTGCGTCCCACGGAAGTGCCTTCCTTGATGGCGCTGTTACCCCGATGCGAACTCACCATCGAGAGTTCGGTGGATCTTCCGGTGGCGGAGATCGCGATGGCCAAGTTGGTGTGGTTCCTCGGCCGGATCGGCGACGCCGGAGTTGTCCTGACAGATGCCGGCTATCTCAAGCCCGCACTCATCGCGGCGATCCGAGAAGAGCTCGACTGGGGTCTCGGATGGGTCGGAACGAGCAATCGCGAGATCGACCACCATCAGGTGACCGACCTTCGCGAAGCCGTGCGACACCTCGGATTGACTCGGGTGTCCAAAGGGCGACTGATGCGCACGAAGCTTGGGGCGAGCTTGGCCGGCGACCCAGTCGGGCTGTGGCGACATGCAGCCTCGCGACTCCCGTTGGGTAAGGAGACGTACGAGACCGACGCCGCGACGCTCTTCCTGATCTCGCTCGCTGCATCTGCCTCCTCCACCCATCGCAACGAAATGCTGATCGAGACCGTGGCCGAGCTGGGTTGGGCAAGTGAGGATTCCGGTGTGTTCGACGCGCAGTTCGCGGCGCAGGCCACAGTGAGCTTCCTCGACCTCATCGGTGCCCACGGTCCGCAGTTCTACTTCCGGCAGGGTGTATCGGACTCGCCGAGCTGGTCGCGGCGATTCGCGCGCGACGCCTTGCTTACCTGATTCAGGCGTCCAACGGGGTCGATCTTGCTGTGGACACTCCTGACCTGCCGATTTGCGTTGGTGGGGTTGGTGGCGTAACTTTTGTCGAGTCAGAGCGACGGACACCGACCCGGTCTTCACGGACAGGGTGAACGAGGTTGGACGTGTGGCTCGGCAGGTTTTATCCCCCAAGAGTCGGGCCTTGTGTCCGAGACCAAGCTGGGATAGGCTGGAACAGTTGCCCTTGAGGCCTTCGGACTGTGTGTTCGT
>NZ_JBNQFW010000014.1:0-16162 GCF_050321865.1 Rhodococcus sp. IEGM1428
TACTCCATAGCCGGTCACAGTGCCCCGCAGCATCACCACAGCCCGTGTGTCACATGTCCCTGGACATCTCGTGTCTCATATGTCCCCGGACTGAACACGTAGCAGGCTACGAGTTTCCGCGCACATGCAGCGTCAGCTGCACACCTTCCACTGATCGCCTTCCAGGCTCAGGTCGAAGGTGCGCGGCGACCGATCGTTCGGATTGGCATCGGTGTGCGCGATCACCTGCGCGATCGCGGTGGTGGTGTCGGTGACCTGAATGGCGTCGATGCTGTCGACGGTCGGAATGCTGCCCTGCTCCACCGAGACGCGGTGGACGTCGGCGAACTCGGTGTCCGGGATATCGCGGTAGAAGGTCGCCAGATCCCCGCACGAGGTGCTGCGAAGCGTGGCCAGGTCACCGCCGGCCAGCGCCCTGGTGAACGATTCGACGGTCGACCGGATCTGCGCCTCCGGTGAGTTGTCCTCGCTCGTGCGGTCGATCAGCAGGTATGCCCCAGCGGCAACCACTGCGATCACGACCACCGCGGACACCAGTGCCGCCCACCACTTCTTGTGGCTCGGCTTCTTCGGCTCCGCGGGCGGCGGTCCGACGCGCTGGGGAACTGCCTGTTTGGCACCGGCACCGACCTGTTTGGCGCCGACCTGCTGCGGCTCGATCCTGCGGGGCCCAACCGGTTGCGGCTCCACGGCCGGTGCTTTCTTTTCCGCCGGTGGTTTCTTCTCTGCCGCAACAGCTTTCGAGGAACCAGCAGCGGTGTCTCGTGGTGGAATACGACGCGGTGCCGCGGTCGGTTTTGCGACAGGCTTGGCTGCCGGTACCTCGGCTGGATCAGTGGCGATCTTCTCGGTCGGAGTGTCGGCGGGCTCGTCGACCAGCTTCTTCTTGCCCAGATCGATTTTCTCGGTGGCGGCGTCGGCCTCGGAGGGTGCATTCTTCTTCTCGTCCGGCATGCGTTCTCCCTCGTTCACCGAATTCTTGCAAGAGCGGTATGTCTGAAATTTCGTCAGCTGGCAGCCTATCGACCGCATCTGCGGTCCGGCAGGAGCGATGCGGGGGTGTTCGGACACGATTCGGTGACGTAGGGGCACAATGAGCGCCATGACTTCTTTCGGTGATCTGCTCGGACCCCAACCCACACTGTTGCCCGGCGACGACGAGGCCGAATCCGCACTGCTGAATCACGAGGCCCCCGAGACGGTCGCAGCTGCGCATCCGACCGCGTCCATCGCGTGGGCATATCTTGCCGAGGGCGCGCTCGAATCGGGTGCCACCATCACCGCCTACGCCTATGCGCGTACCGGATATCACCGAGGTCTGGACCAGTTGCGTCGTAATGGATGGAAGGGATTCGGGCCGGTCCCGTACAGCCATGAGCCCAACCGCGGATTCCTCCGATGCGTCGCAGTCCTCGCCAAAGCCGCCCGCGACATCAACGAGAACGACGAGTACGCCCGCTGCCTCGACCTCCTCGAAGACTGTGACCCCAAGGCAGCAGAAGCGCTCGGCCTGGGCTGATCGAGCCCGTGCCAGCCGCTCGCGGGGGCGCACCCGGCTGAAATCGGGCAGTGCTCGGCTGAAGTTGTCGCTGCTGCCCATCATTCAGTGCGCGTTGGCCGCAGGTGTGGCGTGGTTCGTCGCGACGGACATCGTCGGTCACGAGAGCCCGTTCTTCGCGCCGATCGCCGCTGTCGTCTCGCTGGGCGTCTCGCTCGGCGCTCGCCTGCGCCGATCGGCCGAGCTCGTCGTCGGAGTGACGGTGGGCATCGGCATCGGCGATCTGCTCATCTCGCTGATCGGCAGCGGGCCGTGGCAGATCGCGTTGGTGGTCGTGTTGGCGATGTCGGCCGCGGTGTTCCTCGACGGTGGTCCGATCATCGCGATGCAGGCCGGATCGTCCGCCGTGCTGGTGGCGACCCTGATCCCGCCGGGCAACATGGGTGGCCCCAACCGCATGGTCGACGCGTTGGTCGGCGGTCTGGTCGGCATCGCGATCGTGGCGTTGATTCCGACGCATCCAGTGTGGCGGGCCCGCAAGGATGCGGCGAACGTCCTGGCTACGGCTGCAAGTGTGTTGCAGAAGGTGGCCGACGGTTTGGTGGCGAACGATCCCAAACCGATCGAGGAGGCGCTGCGTAAGGCGCGTGCAACGCAGTCGGGTATCGATGCGCTCCGAACCGACCTCAAAGGCGGCCGGGAAATTGCCCGGATCTCGCCGATGTACTGGAATCATCGCAATCGTCTGGCCGCACTCGCGGCGACGGCCGATCCCATCGACAATGCCGTCCGCAACATTCGGGTGCTCGCTCGGCGGTCGCTGACGCTGGTGCGAGACGACGAGATTCTCGATCCACGTGTCGTCGACGAGGTGGAGAAGCTGGCGCACGCGGTGGAAGTCCTACGCCAGATGATTCTGGCCGATCCGGGACAGAAGCCGGATGCGGCGGAGGCTGCGCGGGTGTTGCGTTCGGTTGCGGCCGGTGCCAAACCGGAGTTGATCTCGAATGCCGGTCTGTCGGCGACCGTGGTGCTGGCTCAGTTGCGGTCCATCATCGTCGACTTGCTGCAGGTCGCCGGGCTCAAGCGCATTTCTGCGTTGGCGACGCTTCCGCCGACGGTGAAGCATCCGCACGTCCCGCCGGAGTTGTGAACCGGAGCCTGCGGCCCGCACGACACCATTGCATATATGCGTATGTACGCATATGGTGACTGCCGGAAGTAGATACAGGCACGCAAGGGGGAGTCATGGGCGCCGGTCACGGGCACAGTCACGGTGTGGGCGGTCATTCGCCCGCAGGGCCACCCAAGTCCCGCGTACGCAAGATGGTTGTCGCTCTCGCCATTCTGGTGGTGTTCCTCGTCGTCGAGGCGACAGTGGCGCTGGCGATCGGCTCGCTCGGACTGCTCGCCGACGCCGGCCACATGCTCACAGACGTACTCGGTATGTCCATGGGTTTGATTGCACTTCTGCTGGCACGTAAGGGAAGCGCTGCCGCGGCAAGAACTTTCGGTTGGCACCGCGCGGAGGTGTTGACTGCCATCGCCAATGCTGTTCTGCTGCTGGGTGTTGCGGCCTTCATCATGTACGAGGCAGTATCGCGAATCGGTGACGCTCCCGAAATCCCGGGCCTACCACTCATTCTCACTGCGGCCGCCGGTCTCGCGGCCAACATCGTTGTCATGCTGCTCATTCGCGGAGACGCCAAGGACTCGCTCGCGGTCCGCGGCGCATACATGGAAGTCCTGGCCGATGCGGTCGGCAGTGTGGGGGTGCTCGTCGGCGGTGTGCTGATGCTGCTGTTCCAGTGGACCTGGGTGGACATCGTCGTGGGTGTGCTGATTTCCCTGTGGGTGATTCCGCGAGCGATCAAGCTGGCCGGCTCTGCGCTACGCATTCTCACCCAGGCCAGTCCGGCGGACGTCGACGTGGACGCGTTGACAGGGGACCTGAGCGCACTTCCCGGAGTGACCGGAGTGCACGACCTGCACGTGTGGACGCTCACCACCGGAATGGATGTGGCCACAGTGCATCTCGAGTGCGAGGGTTCGTCGTCGATGGTGCTCGATCGTGCCAAGTCGTTGTTGTCCACCTACGGACTCGACCACGCCACGGTGCAGGTCGAGCCGGCGGCACACGGCCGAACGTGCAAGGAAGAGATCACCTGGTGACGGTACGAACCTCGGTGCCCGGACGCCAGACGTCGATCTGCATGTGATCGTCCACCAGGGACGTCAGCACGATCTCGGTGATGTCGAGGTCGAACACGTGGTACGGCACCAGTTCGCCCGGCGCGGCGTCGAATATCGGTTGCAGCACAGCCGGATCGGTGATCTCGACGGCCACTCCGCCGATCTTCGCGTCCCCGCCCTCCATGGAATGGTGCCCCGGATTGCTGTTCAGCGCGAACCGTCCGTCGCGTTGGAGGTCCCGCGCCTTGACCGCACCGAGCATCGACCCGAGGCGCACTACGCCGCTCGCGTCGAATTCCACCTCGGTTCCGCTCACGCGCGGCGAGCCGTCTGCTCGTAGTGTCGCAAGAACATGGTGCTTGTGAGCGGTGAATCTGGCCCGTACCGCCGAGGCCAGGTTCGGTGCTGCTGTCGAGAACTCGTTCCACGTCGTCATGGTGACGAGTATTCGCCACCATTACTGACACCTTGTGTCAGTAATATCGAGACATGCGTTCCGCGCGGTTGCTCCGCATCATGCTGCTGCTCCAGCAGGGGCGAACGGCGACTGCACAGTCCCTGGCCGACCAGGTCGAGGTATCCGTCCGAACCATCTACCGCGACATCGGCGCACTCGGTGCGGCCGGAGTGCCACTGTGGACCGAAACCGGCCCCGGCGGCGGCATCCGGCTGCTCGACGGGTGGCAGTCTTCACTGACCGGTATGACCGGGACCGAAACGTCGGCGCTGATGCTTCTCGGGATGCCCTCGATCGCTGCCGACCTGGGTCTGTCCGATGTCACCGCTGCGGCCGAGAGCAAGCTTCTCGGCGCATTGCCGGTTCCGTTGCGGGCGAGCGCGCAACTGTGGCGTGAGCGTGTGCACGTGGACGTTCCCGGGTGGTTCACCGTGCCCGCCGCGAACGATGTCGTGCCGGTGCTGGCTCGTGCGGTGCTCGGAGGTCGGGAGATCGAGATGGATTACCGCGGTGGGAGACGGGTCGTCGGGCCGCTCGGTCTCGTGGCGAAGGCGTCGGTCTGGTACCTGGTGGCCACGCGCGGCGAGCGCGTCCTGTCGTTTCGGGTCGACCGGATCGGCAGCGTCACGGAGTCGAAAACTCCGGTCGTTCGGCCCGAGGGATTCGACCTCGCGCAGTGGTGGAACGCGTCGATGGCGGAGTTCGATCGGTCGCTGCTGACGTATGCATGTCGTGTTCGTCTGTCCGACTCCGCAATTCGCGCTCTGCCTCGGGTGATCGGTGCTACGGCGATGCCGGCAACTGCGCCGCCCGACGACGACGGCTGGACCACCGTGGACCTGATGCTCGAGAGCGAGGAAGTGGCGCTCGGACAGCTGATCGGGCTCGGTGGGGGAGTCCGGGTGCTCGAGCCGACCTCTCTGCGTATATCTCTGCGCGACCTCGCGTCGAACATCGCACTCGACAACGGTTGAGCTACAACCAGAATCGCATCAGGTAGTTGCCGTTACCGGCGAAGAACTCGGGAACACCGGACAGCCCGAACAGGGTGTAGATCGCTCCGAAGAATGCAGAGTTGACTGCGGGCACGAACAGCAAGGCCACGAGTACGAGCAGACCGTACGTCTTGAACTGCGCCAGCGATGCCCTCGTCGCAGGTGAGAGCGAGGGCTCCAGCGCGGCGTATCCGTCGAGTCCCGGTACCGGAATCAGATTGAGGATGGTGGCCATGATCTGCAGGAACGCCAGGAAGCTGAGCCCGTACCAGAACGCGGGGTGAGTGCCGTCCGTGCCGAACAGTCTGATGACGACCAGAAGTGCTACGGCGACAATGGCATTGGCGAACGGACCGGCCAGGGCGATGCGCCGTTGCGTCGACGCCGAGAACTGGCCCGTGCGCAGGTATACGGCACCGCCCGGCAGTCCGATTCCGCCGATCGCGATAAACACCACCGGCAGGACGATCGAGAGCAACGGGTGGGTGTACTTCAGCGGGTTGAGCGTCAGATAGCCGCGGAGCTCGACTTCGCGATCGCCGGCGCGAAATGCGGTGAAGGCGTGGCCGAACTCGTGCAGGCAGACCGAGGCGATCCAGCCGGCAAGGACCAGAACGAACACCCCGAGCCGCGCCGTGAACGACGTGACGTCCCCGGCCGTCCAGGCCAGCGCGCCGCCCACTCCTGCGACAGCCAGAACGGCAACGAACACCGGGCTCGGCAGAACGGGACTGCGCCGTAGTGGAACGGTCATCGGACCAGTGGGACGGTCATCGGACCAGCAACCACTCCTGATCGTGGCGGTAGAACGTGGATCTCTTCACCGTTCTGTCGCCGGCGATGCCGTCGCGCAGCAGTTGAGCTGCGGGGGAGCCGAGTTGCATCGCGCGCCCGCTCACCCAGCGGCGGGGCAGCAGACGTCGACGGCCGATCACTCGCGCGCGCAGGCCCGGCAGCTCCGGGGTGGGTGCCACCTCGACGCCGGGTACGACGCCGGAGAACAGGCGGGTGTCGTCGACGTAGGCCTCGCCCTCGAGTACTGCTCCGTCGGCACCGCCGAGGAGCGCCCGGCCGACGACGGCTTTGCCTGCGTCGTCGCGAATCAGGGGTGTGCTCGACGCCGTCCCGGTGAGCGCTACTTTGGCGGCGCGCGAACCGGTACCGAGCTTGTAGATGTGGGCTGCGTTGGTCGCGGTCTCCGGTACGAAAGCGACTTCGACGTGCAGGCGGTCGGTTCGCATCAACCGGGTCAATACTGCGGCCAGGGAGGCGTCGTCGCCCAGGACGATGATGCGGGGTGCGGGAGCGGATTCGATGTCGGAGAAGAGGGCGCTGCAGTCGTCGTCGGTCGGTACGGCATCGGCGCTACGCAGCGGGACGTCGGTCAGCGCGATCGGCAGCAGCGGACTTCCGCAGTGCAGAACGAACGGTGTCACGGCGCTCCTCGGTCTTCGGTCGAACCTCGTCACGACCATAGTGCCCTCGTTTCGGTTCCACCGTAGCGGCATGCGGGCCAGCTCACCGGCTCGGCTAGACTGTTCTCCCGGCCACTGTCGCGCCTGCGACAAATGGTGACTGCTGCATTCGTTCGAGCAAATCTGCAGCACGTCCTCGCACGAAAGCAACGTAGGAGAGCACATGCCGGCGATAGTCCTGATCGGCGCCCAGTGGGGCGACGAGGGCAAAGGCAAAGCCACCGACCTTTTCGGCGAACGCCTTCAATGGGTCGTTCGTTACCAGGGCGGCAACAACGCCGGGCACACCGTTGTGCTTCCGAACGGCGACAAGTTCGCGCTACATCTGATCCCGTCGGGAATCCTCACCCCGGGCGTGAAGAACGTCATCGGTAACGGCGTCGTCGTCGATCCGGGTGTGTTGCTGACCGAGCTCGACGGGCTGGAAAAGCGCGACGTCGACACCTCGAACCTGCTGCTCAGCGCCGATGCGCACCTGATCATGCCGTACCACGTGGCCATCGACAAGGTGACCGAGCGTTTCCTCGGTGCCAAGAAGATCGGTACCACCGGACGCGGTATCGGGCCCTGCTACCAGGACAAGATCGCCCGCGTCGGAGTCCGAGCGGCCGATGTGCTCGATGAGAAAATTCTGACCCAGAAGGTCGAGGCCGCACTCGAATTCAAGAACCAGGTGCTCTCGAAGATCTACAACCGGCGGGCGTTGGATTCACAGCAGGTAGTCGACGAGGTGCTCGAGCAGGCAGAGGGCTTCAAGCACCGCATCACCGACACCAGGCTCCAGCTGAACCTGGCGCTCGAGCGCGGCGAGACCATTCTGCTCGAAGGCTCGCAGGGCACGCTGCTCGACGTCGATCACGGAACGTACCCCTACGTCACGTCCTCGAATCCGACGGCGGGAGGCGCATCGGTCGGCTCCGGCATCGGCCCCAACAAGATCGGGACCGTGCTCGGCATCCTGAAGGCCTACACGACGCGTGTCGGCTCGGGTCCGTTCCCGACGGAGTTGTTCGACAACCACGGCGAGTACCTGGCCAAGCAGGGCGGCGAGGTGGGCGTCACCACCGGTCGCGCCAGGCGCACCGGTTGGTTCGATGCCGTCATCGCGCGATACGCCACCCGCGTCAACGGCATCACCGACTACTTCCTGACCAAGCTCGATGTGCTGTCCAGCTTGGACACGGTGCCGATCTGCGTTGCGTACGACGTGGACGGTGTGCGGCACGACGAAATGCCGATGACGCAGACCGGCTTCCATCACGCGAAGCCGATCTACGAGGAGATGCCCGGTTGGTGGGAAGACATCTCCGGTGCCCGGACGTTCGAGGAACTGCCGATCAACGCGCAGAACTACGTCCTGCGTCTCGAAGAGCTGTCGGGTGCGTACATGTCGTGCATCGGCGTCGGACCGGGCCGCGACGAAACCATCGTTCGCCGGGACATTCTGCGGTAGACATTTCGGTGAAATGACAGGCCCCGAGGCGCAACGCCTCGGGGTCTCCTTCTTTCCCGAGCGCACTCGAATAGCGCTCATTCACATATATGTCGGAATTGGAGGGCGCCGCCACTCATCGGCGTGGATAATTGCGACCAGGTTGGGCGAAGGAAGGTCGGGCGATGACTGAAAATTACAACGGATTGGAAGTTTTCAGCTACCAATTCGATCGGTTCGCTTACGAACATCCCTGGATCGGCGCGCAGACCGGTGAATTCATGCTCGGGCCCGAAGGCGGGGGAATGCTCGATTTCACGCACGCCACCGTGTTCGCGCTACCCGAAGGTGGTGCGCACGAGGTGCACGGTCCCATCCTGGACTGGTACCTGGGACATGGGGGACCCTATGGCGCACTTGGCTATCCGATCAGCAACGAGCGTCCGACACCCACCGGTTCCGGTAGATACAACCTTTTTCAGCGTGGAGCCATCGGCTGGTTGCCGGAAGTGGGTGCGTTCACCATCGGTGGTCGATCGGATGAATCGGACGTCAGCCCCGGGCCGGACGCTGTATTGGTATCGGCAGTCGACGGCCCTCTTTCTTCGCTTGAAGTTTCTGCCTGAAAACTATTCCTCTTCCCTGTTCCAAGCCGCTTATCCGGTCGTGGAGTCTCAATTGCGACCGCGATAATTCAGAACAATGTCGGCTCGTCGAACCCCGGTACTCCCTCGATACCGAGAATTCGTTGTTTGGTGTTCGCTCCGCCCGGTGCCGAGAAGCCTCCGACTTCCGTGCCCGCGCCGAGTACTCGATGGCACGGGACGATGATCGGCACGGGATTGCGTCCGAGTGCTCCGCCTACCGCTTGGGCCGCACCGGGATGGCCGAGTCGGCGGGCTATGTCGCCGTAGGTGAGGGTCGAGCCCCGGGGAATCTCGCTGCACACGGTGTATACCGACGCGTCGAACTCGGAGACGTCGAGAACCAGCGGAATCGGCCTCATATCGACGGTACGTCCGCCCAGCAGGCCGACAATTCGGTCGATCGCATCGGCCGCAAGTGCATCTACCTGCCCGTGCGCAGCGCCGAAGCCGGCCAGGTAATCCTCCATTGCCTCGTCCGACGGCTCGGGCAACGCAACGGCGACTACTCCGTCCTCGGTCCACGCGATACCGCAGCGTCCTATGGCGGTGTCGAAGAGCGTGCTGCTCGGCATGGATCCAGTATCCACCCGTCGCCCCGGAGCAGTCCAGTTGATCGGCGAATGGACTTGAAGGTTCGATGCCAGTGCGCGAATACTGGGGAGCATGGCCTCGAGAGTTCTCAATGCAACGTCACTGGCCCGCGATCTCGGTAGCTGGCGCGCCGACGCCTCCGCGGATGGATCCGGCAAGCGCAAGGCCTCGCGTCCGACGTATCGCGCGTTGGCAGACGGCGTCCGTCTGCTGATTCACGACGGCCGGATTCCGCTCGGCGTAGGGCTGCCGAGCGAACGCGATCTGTCTGCTGCTCTCGACCTGAGTCGCACGACGATCACCTCCTCGTATTCGGTGCTGCGTGACGAGGGGTATCTCATCAGCAAGCAGGGCTCACGCAGTACGGTCGCTCTGCCCTCTGCCCCCAGCCCGAACGGGCTGCTGATTCAATCGACGTCGCCGTCGGGTCCGGTGGTGGACATGTCTCACGCGGCGATGTCGGCCGCGGACGGCACCATGACGGCCGCATACGAGTCTGCGCTGCAAGCACTTCCGGCGTATCTGCCGACGCACGGTATGGAGCCCATCGGTCTCGCGGTGCTGCGTGAGGCCATCGCACAGCGCTTCGTCGAACGTGGACTGCCGACAACCGCGGACCAGATCATGGTCACCTCCGGTGCGCAGCAGGCAGTTCGGCTTCTGCTGGGCACACTGACCTCGCCCGGCGATCGCGTCCTGATCGATCACCCCACGTATCCCAATGCCCTCGAGGCCATCAGGCGAGTGGGTGCGCGGCCCGTGCCGGTGCCGGTGCGCCCCGCGGACGGCGACTGGGATCTCGACGGAATCCGCAGCGCGGCAAGACAAACGGCAGCCAAGGTGGCATATCTGATTCCGGACTTCCACAACCCGACCGGGCAGGTGCTGAGTGCCGAGGGCAGGGCCGAACTCGCGCGCATCACCCGCGACACCCGAATGACGCTCATCGTCGACGAGACCATGGTCGACCTGTGGCTCGACGCGCCGCCGCCACCGCCGGTCGCATCGTTCGGGCGGGTCTCCGGTTCGGATATTGTCACGATCGGTTCGGCGTCCAAGTCGTTCTGGGGTGGCCTGCGCATCGGGTGGATCAGGGCACACCCGTCGCTGGTCTCACAGCTCGCTGGTTCGCGGGCAGCACACGACCTTGGTACGTCGATCATGGACCAGTTGGCGTCGTCGTTTCTGCTTCAGGACGCGGAACCGGCCCTCGATCTGCGTCGGTCCCAACTGCGTGAGCGTCGGGACATTCTCGAAGATGCTCTGGCCGAACATGTTCCGGACTGGCGCTATCGGCGTTCCGAGGGTGGCATGTCGCTGTGGTTGCAGCTGCCCGCTCCGGTATCGAGTGCGTTGGCTGCCACGGCTCCCGCATTCGGAGCGGTGTTGGCAGCGGGACCGCGATTCGGCGTGGAGGGTGCCTTCGAGCGCTACCTCAGGCTGCCGTACACCCGTGAGCCGCAGGAACTTCGGGCCGCTGTTGCAGCGACGGCCGCGGCGTATCGAGCCTTGGCCCCGAGTGCCGAAGCGGAGCAGCCGGCCCTGGTGTTCTGAGCGGCTGGTGTTCTGACCGCGAACTCGAAGTTATGGATGGAAATCACCCGAAAACTGTCCATAACTTCGAGTTCGGCGCAGACGGTTACGCCCAGACCGACGCGATGTCGGTTGCCGTGCCGGGCGGTGGCGTCGGGACTCCGTTCTCGGTGCGGGAGAACCGCGGTGCCGGACGGTGTTGCGTGACGCCGCCGACATCGATCAGCGAGTCTCGATCCTTCATGTGCGGGTGGTTCGGGGCCTCGGCGAAGGTGAGGACCGGCGACACGCATGCGTCGGTGCCGTCGAAGATCGTGGCCCATTCGTCGCGGGTCTTGGTCAGGAATGTCGAAGTGAACTTCTCGCGCAGTTCCGGCCAGCGTGACTTGTCCATCTGCGACGGTAGGTCCGCATCGGATAGGCCGAGTCCGGTGAGGAGCTGCGCGTAGAACTGTGGCTCCAGTGAGCCGACTGCCATGTACTGGCCGTCGGAGGTCTCGTAGGTGTCGTAGAACGGTGCGCCGGTATCGAGAAGGTTGGTGCCGCGGTCGTCGCTCCAGGCTCCGACTCCACGCCACGACCAGATCATGTGCGAGAGTGCGGCGGTGCCGTCGACCATGGCGGCGTCCACCACCTGGCCCTGCCCGGAGTTCTGTCGTTCGTAGAGCGCCGCCATGATGCCGAAGACGAGGAACATCGAGCCGCCACCGAAATCGCCGACCATGTTCAGCGGCGGCACCGGGCGCTCGCCCGCACGGCCGATCGCGTTGAGCACCCCGGTGACGGAGATGTAGTTGATGTCGTGGCCTGCGGTCTGGGCCCAGGGGCCTTCCTGACCCCAGCCGGTCATGCGGCCGTAGACCAGGCGGGGGTTGCGGGCCAGGGCGTCGTCGGGTCCCAGGCCGAGTCGCTCGGTGACACCGGGGCGGAATCCCTCGATCAGCACGTCGGCGCGCTCGACGAGGCCGAGAACCTTCTCGATGTCGGCGGGGTCCTTGAGGTTCGCCTCGACGATGGTGCGGCTGCGCAGCTGGTGGTCGTGAGGAGAGATCTGTCCGGCGCGTTGCACGCGCACGACGTCTGCGCCGAGGTCTGCCAGCAGCAGTGCCGCGTGCGGGCCGGGCCCGATTCCTGCGAGTTCGACGACGCGGAGCCCTGCGAGCGGTCCACCAGTGTTCGACACGTTGATTGCCTCGTTCCGACGTTGTGCGCTGCGATTGTGCATGGAGACTAACTTGTACTAGGTCGTCCAAGTAATGTGGGTGTGGATAAATAGGGCTGTGACTGCCCCAGATCCCGTCCGCATCGGTACTCCACTGACTCCCGGCGCGACCCGGGTCATGCTGCTCGGCTCAGGTGAGTTGGGTAAAGAAGTCATCATCGCGTTCCAACGCCTCGGTGTCGAGGTGATCGCCGTCGATCGCTACGACAATGCTCCCGGCCATCAGGTGGCCCACCACGCATTCACTATCGATATGAGCGACCCGGAAGAGCTTCTGGCACTGATCGATTCGCAGCAGCCCGACTTCGTGGTTCCGGAGATCGAGGCCATAGCCACCGATGCCCTCGCCGAGGTGGAAGCCCGAGGCCGAAGCGTGGTGATTCCCACGGCTCGGGCGACGCAGTTGACGATGAACCGCGAGGGCATCAGGCGATTGGCAGCCGAGGAACTCGGGCTGCCGACCTCGCCCTACGCTTTCGCCGATTCGCTGGACGACGTTCGACAAGCATTGTCCGCCATAGGTTTTCCGGCCGTTATCAAGCCGGTCATGTCGTCGTCGGGCAAGGGGCAGTCCGTTGTACGCAGTGACGCCGATGTCGAGGCGGCCTGGGAGTACGCACTGAAGGGTGGTCGCGTCGACCTCGGCCGCGTCATCGTCGAGGGATTCGTCGACTTCGATTACGAGATAACACTTCTCACGGTTCGAGCCGTCGACGGAACTTTTTTCTGCGAGCCTATCGGCCACCTACAGGAATCCGGCGACTACATCGAATCCTGGCAGCCGCAGCCGATGTCCGACGCGGCCCTCGCCGGTGCCCGCGACGTCGCCGAGCGCATTACGACGGCGCTCGGTGGGCGCGGGCTGTTCGGTGTCGAGTTGTTCGTTCAGGGCGACACCGTGTACTTCTCCGAGGTCAGCCCCAGGCCGCACGATACGGGTCTGGTAACGCTTCGGACGCAACGGTTCTCGGAGTTCGAGCTGCATGCCCGCGCCGTACTCGGTTTGCCGATCGACACGACGCTGCTCTCGCCCGGCGCGTCGGCCGTGATCTACGGCGGTGTCGATGCGGACGGCATTTCCTTCGAAGGCGTCGCCGATGCGTTGGCGGTTCCCGAGACCGACCTGCGCCTGTTCGGCAAGCCGACGAGTTTCGTCCGGCGCCGGATGGGTGTCGCGGTGTCGACCGCGTCGGACATCGAGACGGCGCGGAGCCGGGCCCGCGAGGCGGCAGGCAAGGTTCGTCCTGTCGTCTGACCCGGCACAGGGCACACTGAGCTCATGAGCGCGCTCGGAGAAGTCCTGGTCGGCCTGGTGATTCTGGTCGGCCTCGTCGGCATCGTCGTCCCGATTCTGCCCGGCACAATCTTGATCTTCGCGGCGGTCGCGGTGTGGGCGTGGCTCACCGGCGGAGCGGCCGCATGGACGGTGTTCGCGATCGTGACGTTATTGCTGGTGCTGAGCGGCGTCGTGAAATACACCTGGCCGGGCCGTCGCATGCGGGAGGCGGGCGTGCCGATGCGATCGCTGGTGGTCGGCGGCCTGCTCGGCATCGTCGGATTTTTCGTCATCCCCGTCGTCGGGCTGTTCTTCGGTTTCATCGCAGGCGTCTACGTGGCCGAAGTGCCCAGGCACCGCAGCCATTCCGAGGCCTGGCGATCGACCGTGCACGCCACCAAGGCCGCGGGGTTGTCGATCCTGGTGGAACTGTTCGGCGCGTTGCTCGCCTCAGCGGTGTGGCTCGGGGGAGCAGTACTCGTCTGAGGGCCTAGGGGACCCGATACCAAGCCCGGGCATTACCGTCGAGCACGGCGGGTAGGTCGCCGCCGACGGCGTGGGTGATGATGTCGATGTCGTTCTCCGAGAACGGGCGTGGGGCACGGGTGCCCGGCAGATCGGTGCCGAACATCAACGCCGCGGGGTTGACTCGATGGATCTGCTGCAGTGTGTCGGCGATGTCGAGATCCACTCGGCCGAATCCGGTTGCCTTGACGCGTACCCCGCGGTCGACGAGGTTCAGGAGGTACGGCAGACCCTGAGTGGACAAGCCCAGGTGATCGATGCTCACCGCCGGCAACTTCGCGAGGATGGGTTCGAGCGAGAGCAGCAGGGACGCATCGACGTACAGCTCGGCATGCCACCCGACCAGTTCATGCACGCGACGTGCCTGGGTGGTGAGCATCTCGACATCCGTCTCGCCGCGTTTGAGGTTGAAGCGCATACCGCGCACGCCCGCGTCGTCGAGCGCGACGATGTCCTCGTCGGAGCAGTCCGGATCGATCTGGGTGACGCCCACCCAGCCGCGCCCGAGGGTCTCCAGAGCAGCGAGCAGGTAGCTCTGGTCGGTGCCCTGAAACGATCCCGAGATCACCGCACCGCCGGTGATGCCGAGCCCGTCCACGTCGTACAGATAATTCGAGACCGTGTAGGGATCGGGCAAGAACCCGTGGTTCTCGATCAGCGGAAAACGGGGGTCGATGATGTGCAAGTGGGCGTCGAACACGGGTCTCAGCATGCCAGCTCGCTGATTCGCCGTCGCGGCCCGGTGTCGCGGTGTTTGAATGCGAAACATGAAACCGGAGACCACTGTCGTTCTCGACGGCTACACCTATTTCGAATGTCCGCGCTGGCACGAAGGGAGGATCTGGGTATCGGACTTCTATTCGCACCGGGTCGTCTCTGCCCTCGAGGACGGCTCCGACGTGCGAGTCGAAGCCGAGGTGCCCAATCAGCCGTCGGGCCTGGGGTGGTTGCCGGACGGCCGGTTGCTGATCGTGTCGATGCGCGACTACAAACTGCTGCTGCGCGAGCACGACGGTTCGCTGACCGTCCACGCCGACCTGTCGACGTACGTGACGGCGAACCTCAACGACATGCTCGTGGACGCGCAGGGCCGCGCCTACATCGGGAATTTCGGGTTCGACCTGATGAACTTCGCTCCCGTCGAGACGGCCGATCTGATTCGCGTCGACCCGGACGGTTCTGCACACGTAGTGGCATCGGATCTGTACTTCCCCAACGGGATGGCGTTCACGGGTTCGGGTGAACTGCTGGTCGACGAGACGGTCGGTAACCGGGTCAGTGCGTTCGACATCGCCGAGGACGGGTCACTGGGGGAGCGGCGTGACTGGGCGACGTTCGGTGAGCTGCCGTCGTCGACGGACATGGCAACGGCTCTGGGCGAGGTGAAAGTGGCTGCCGACGGATGTTGCATCGACACCGACGGCACGATGTGGATTGCCGATGCGCTGGGTCAGCGGGTGCTTCACGTCGCGCAGGGTGGAGAGGTGCTCGATCAGCTCGACTTCGACCTCGGGGTCTTCGCCTGCGGACTCGGCGGATCCGACGGCCGCACGCTGTTCGTCTGTGCTGCACCGGATTTCAACGAGCATCAGCGCAAGACCGAGACCGAGGGAAAGCTGCTGGCGGTTCGGGTGTAGGGCGCTTCGCGCATGTGAGCGGAAATTCGTAGCCTGCTACGCGTTTCCACTCACATGCGGCGCCAGCCGCTCTAGGCCTTGTCGGGCTCGGAGGCCTTCAGCATGTCCTCGCGCTCGACGACCTTCACGCGCTCGCGGCCCTCGGGCTCACCGAGTGAACGTTCGTGGGCGTCGAGGCGGTACCAGCCGTCCCAGGTGGTGAAGGGCACCTGCTTGCCTTCGAGGAACGACGTGACGGCATCGAGATCCGGCTCGGCCGCACCGGCGAAGTTCGGCGCATCCTCGAGCAGGTTCGCGACGGTTTCGTTGGCGTCGCCCTTGGTGTGACCGATGAGGCCGACGGGTCCGCGCTTGATCCAGCCCGTGACGTACGTGGCGGGGACGGGAGTGGTGGAGTGCGGGGACTCGACGACGCGACCGGCTTCGTTGGGGATGGTGCCGGCCTGCTCGTCGAACGGGAGCGCACTGATGTTCTGGCTGAGGTAGCCGACGGCGCGGTAGACCGCTTGGACGTCCCAGTCGTTGTACTTGCCGGTGCCGCGGACGTTGCCAGTGCCGTCGAGCTCGGTGCGTTCGGTACGCAGTCCGACGACCTTGCCGTCCTCCCCGAGGACCTCGCTGGGCGACTCGAAGAAGTGCAGGAACAGTTTGTGGGGGCGGTTGCCGACGTCGCGGATGGCC
>NZ_JBNQFW010000015.1:0-5487 GCF_050321865.1 Rhodococcus sp. IEGM1428
CGGCGCATCGCCGCATCTGGGAGTGTTGATCACCGGGCCGGGTGGGGTGGGCAAGGCCACGCTGGCCCGCGCGGTGATCGCCGAGCGAGCCTGCGTCGTCCTGGACGGTCCGTCGATCGGCGCACTCGAGGCGTCTGCTCGCGTCGAGCGGGTCACTGCGGCGGTGGACGAACTCACCGGCTCCGGGGTTCTGATGATCACCGATGTCGACGCACTGTTGCCGTCCGATCCCGAACCGGCGTCGACCTTCGTGCTCGACGTGCTGCGCCGGGCCGTCGACACTCCGGGTCTGGCCCTGATCGCGACGACCGCGCATCCCGAGGCCACCGACCCACGACTACGGGGCCAGGACCTGTGCGATCGTGAGCTCACGCTCACCCTGCCCGACGCCGCCGGCCGCAAGGGATTGCTCGAACACCTGCTGAAGAAGGTGCCGCAGGATGACGTCGATCTGATCGAGATCGCTTCACGGACACCGGGTTTCGTAGTCGCAGATCTCGCCGCACTGACGCGTGAGGCGGCGTTGCGTGCCGCAGCCCGCGCATCGGAGAACTCGGCCGCAGCCTCGTTGACTCAGGACGATCTGGTGGGCGCTCTCCAGGTGATCCGCCCGCTGTCACGTTCGGGTAGTGAGGAGCTCGCGATCGGCAGCCTGTCCCTCGAGGACGTCGGCGATATGGTCGAGACCAAGCAGGCACTCACCGAGGCGGTGCTGTGGCCGCTTCGGCATCCGGATTCGTTCGCGCGCTTGGGAATCGAACCGCCGCGCGGTGTGCTGCTCTACGGTCCACCTGGGTGCGGCAAGACATTCCTCGTGCGCGCTCTCGCCAGCTCCGGCCAGCTCAGCGTGCACTCGGTCAAAGGCGCAGAGCTGATGGACAAGTGGGTCGGCTCCTCGGAAAAGGCTGTGCGAGAGCTCTTTCAGCGAGCCCGTGATTCTGCACCGTCACTGATCTTCCTCGACGAGGTCGATGCGCTCGTTCCCCGACGCGGGCAGAGCTCGGATTCGGGCGTCGGCGATCGGGTCGTGGCAGCTCTGCTGACCGAACTCGACGGCGTCGAACCGTTACGCGATGTGGTGGTACTCGGAGCAACCAACCGGCCCGATCTGATCGACCCGGCTCTGCTGCGCCCCGGCCGGCTCGAGCGTCTGGTGTTCGTGCCGCCGCCGGATTCCGATGCCCGGGTGGACATCCTGAAGGCGTCGGGCAAGTCCATTCCGCTCGCCGAGGACGTCGATCTGGAATCTCTCGCCCGCGATCTCGACGGTTACTCCGCCGCCGATTGCGCGGCGCTGCTGCGCGAGGCGGCATTGACGGCGATGCGTCGGTCGATGGATGCTGCGGCCGTCACCGCCGCCGATGTCGCCACCGCTCGGGCGACGGTCAAGCCGTCACTCGATCCCGAGCAGGTGGCGCATCTGCGGGCCTACGGGTCGTGAGCGGAAACTCGTAGCGGGCTACGAGTTTCCACTCACCTGCGGCGGAGCCGCACTCACTTCCAGCGAGCGAGGACCTCTTCGGCGCGCTTGGCGAGCACCATCTGGAAGATCGGCCCGAAGCTGATGCGACCGACACCGAGGGATGCGAAGTGCGAGAGATCGCCTTCGGCGGGGTTGGCGATGGCGTTGATCGGCAGCGGGAGTTCCTCGGCCAGACGCTTGTAGTCGGCGTCGTTGTGGAAGCCGACAGGGTAGAGCGAGTCGGCTCCGGCATCGGCGGCCAGCTTCAGACGCGCGATGGCGCGGTCGACGCGATCGTTCTCGTCGCCGATCTCCTTGACGAACAGGTCGGTGCGGGCGTTGATGACCACGTGCACGTCGGTGGCGTCCGACGCCGCGCGCAGTGCTCCGACGAAGTCGGCGTGCTCCTGTGCTTCACGGAGGCGTCCGCCCTCGCTGTGCACGGTGTCCTCGATGTTGAGGCCGACCGCTCCGGCGGAGATCAGCCCGTCGATCAGGCGCTTGGGGTCCTCGCCGTAGCCGGATTCGATGTCGACCGAGAGCGGTGCGTCGACGGCTCCGGAGATCTGCGTGATGCGGGCGAGGAGTTCGTCGAAGGTGATGCCCTCGTTGTCCGGCTTGCCGATGGAGTCCGAGACCGGGTGGCTACCGACGGTCAGCGCGGTGAAGCCCGCGGACACGGCCAGGTTGGCGGACCAGGCGTCCCACACCGTCGGCAACACGACCGGGTTGCCCGGCTTGTGCAGCTCGAGCAGGGTGGTGGCTTTCTGGGACAGATCAGTCATGGAGACTCCTTCGCGGTGGCTGTGGAGAACGTACGTTCTCTCGCTGACCAACGTACCTGCTTCAGTCGATCAAATCGAGTGCTTTCATTCGGTCGAACACCATCAGTGACCCCGGAGCGACGTCGGGCATCGCGGCGTACTCGTCCCAGGTGAAGTACCTGATCTCGGCAATTTCGCTGGTCGGCGACGGTTCGCCCACCAGATCGGCCAGAAAGCAGGTGATCTCGAGCGGTGTTCCCGTCGGATGTCCCCAGGCCTCGCACTCGAACACTCCGAGAAGCCGAGCATCGATCACTGCGACGTCCAGTTCTTCCCTGATCTCCCGGTGCAATGCCTGCTCTGCCGTCTCACCGGGGTCGATCTTGCCGCCCGCCATGTAGAACGCGGATTTGCCAACCGATCGCGCCTGGATCATGCGACGGTCCCGAACGTAGGCCAACCCGGCCGTCCGAATGAGCCTCTCACCGTTCGCGGGCACAGTTCCTCTTTCCGAGATACGTCCGATTTGTACCGCTGGGTCCGCCGTCGACCACGCAAAGTAGGATGGAATCCGACAACCGAGGTGCCACCGTTCGGTGGCCGGTTCGTTATTTCTCAAAGCCATAGGTCGAATTTCACACAGATTTCAAACCCTACTCATCGCCGCCCTACGACCACCGCCTCGGCCCCGCAGCCGATGCGACCCGAGACGACGGAGTGATTTTTGCTCGCCATTCTTCTTGCGCACACCGCCGCCGCGCTGCTCGCCCCGCTCCTCGTCCGGTGGTGGGGTCGCACTGCCTTCTTCCCGCTCGCACTCGTTCCCCTGCTGAGTCTGATCTGGGTGTTCATCAACTGGAACACGGAGCAGAAGCTGAGTATCGAGTGGGTTCCCGGCCTGTCGATGAACATCGATATGCGGTTCGACTCCCTCGCCGCCATCATGTCGTTGCTGGTGCTGGGCATCGGCGCGTTGATTCTGCTCTACTGCGCCCGCTATTTCGAGGACGACGAGCCACGGCTCGGCCTGTTCGCCGCCGAAATGGTCGCGTTCTCCGGTGCCATGTTCGGCCTCATCACCAGCGACAACATGCTGGTGCTCTACATCTTCTGGGAAATCACGACGGTCCTGTCGTTCCTGCTCGTCGGCCACTACGCCGAGCGTGCCTCGAGTAGGCGCGCGGCCACGCAGGCTCTGCTCGTCACCACCGCAGGCGGGCTGGCGATGTTGGTGGGCATCATCGTCCTCGGCCAGGCCGCGGGCACGTACAACCTGTCCGAGGTAGTCACGAACGCCCCGGGCGGCTGGCTGCCCGGCGTGGCGATCGTATTGATCCTCATCGGCGCGCTGAGCAAGTCGGCCATCGTGCCGATGCACTTCTGGCTCCCCGGAGCCATGGCCGCCCCCACACCGGTCAGCGGCTACCTGCACGCCGCGGCCATGGTGAAGGCCGGCATCTACCTGGTGGCGCGCCTCGCACCGGGTTTCGCCGACTCGGGTCCGTGGCGCGCGACCATCATCAGCTTGGGGCTGCTGTCGATGATCCTGGCCGGGTGGCGCGCGCTGCGTGCCTTCGACCTCAAGCTCATCCTGGCGTTCGGCACCGTCAGCCAGCTCGGCTTCCTGATGGTGCTGGTGGGCATCGGCTCCGAAAAAGCCATGCTGGCCGGCCTGACGATGGTGATCGCGCACGCGATGTTCAAGGCAACACTGTTCATGGTCGTGGGCATCGTCGATCACACCACCGGCACGCGCGACATCCGCAAGCTCGCCCACCTGGGCAAGAAGGCCCCGTGGCTCGCCGCCATCGCAGCGCTCGCTGCCGCCAGCATGGCCGGCCTGCCCCCGATGATCGGTTTCGTCGGTAAGGAGACGGCCCTGTCGGCGGTGATCAGCACTCCGACGCTCGATCCCACGGTCGCCGCCCTCGTCGTCGCCGGCTTGGTGATCGGGTCGATTCTCACCGTCACCTACAGCATCCGATTCGTCTGGGGCGCGTTCGGCCGCAAGCAGCTCAAGCGTCCGAGCCCGTCGGTGAAGAACATGCACGCGCCGTCCGCACTGTTCCTGGCCGCGCCTGCATTCCTGGCCGTCCTCGGTGTGGTCGCGGGATTCGCGTCCTCGATAGTCGACCACATCGTCAGCCCGTACGCACGCACCCTGCCGTCGTACGGGCAGGAGCCGTACCATTTGGCGCTCTGGCACGGGTTCAACCTGCCGCTGGCGTTGACCGTCGTCGTCGTCACCGGCGGCGTCGGGCTGTTCATAGCCCATCGTGTGGTCAACCGACTCAAGTTCGAGCACCCACCGCTCGGCAACGCCGACCGCATCTACGATAACGTGCTCAAGTCCATGGACACCCTGTCCATTCGCCTCACCGGCACCACGCAGCGCGGTTCGCTGCCCCTCACCCAGGGCACTATCCTGCTGACCCTGGTGCTGCTGCCGATCATCGTGTTGCTCGTCGGGCAGAAGCCAGGGCTGGAGTACACCCTGTGGAACACCCCGCTCCAGTTGGTCATCGGCGTGATCATGATCGCGGGTGGCCTCGGCGCAACCGTCATGCGAAACCGTCTGGCCAGCGTCATCCTCGTCGGACTCACCGGCTACGGCTGCGGCGTGATCTTCGCCATCCACGGTGCACCCGACCTCGCCCTGACCCAGTTCCTCGTCGAGACCCTGACCCTCGTGGTCTTCGTGCTGGTGCTGCGCAAGCTGCCGGCCGAGGTCGACGACCGGGGCTCGGCCGGATCGCGCGGCCCCCGTGCCGCGCTCGCCGTCGCCGTCGGCGCAACGGTCAGTGTGCTGGGAGCATTCGCGATGAACGCCCGCAGCGCAGCTCCGGTGTCGCTGCAGTTCCCCGAGGCCGCGTACGAGCTGGGCGACGGCAAGAACATCGTCAACGTGATCCTCGTCGACATCCGCGCCTGGGACACCCTCGGCGAGATCTGCGTTCTGCTGGTCGCCGCAACGGGCGTGGCCAGCCTGGTCTTCCGCAACCGGCGGTTCGGCAGCGCTCCGCGAGTGTCCGACGCCCCCGCATCGAACGCCTCCTCGTCGAACTCGGACTCCAACTACGCGGCGGAGACGACGTGGCTGTTGGGTGGCGATCTGATCGATCCGCGCCATCGCTCACTGATTCTCGAAGTGACGACGCGGTTGATCTTCCCGACGATCATGGTGCTCTCGATCTACTTCTTCTTCTCCGGCCACAACGCCCCCGGCGGCGGTTTCGCCGGAGGTCTCACGGCCGGCTTGGC
>NZ_JBNQFW010000017.1:0-1365 GCF_050321865.1 Rhodococcus sp. IEGM1428
GCTACGTGTGCTGTCTTGATGCATGTGGGACACGGGTGTCTCGATACATGTGGGACACGATTCTAGGCTGCGGGGCGGTGGAGTTGTCCTTGGTAGCGCTTGTCGATGTTGAGGTGCAGGTGGCCGAGGACTTCTCCGCTGGCCTTGTAGGCGGTGACGTGGTTGCCGTCACGTAGGACGGTCACGCGGGTGTAGGCGTGGGGTCGTCCGACGGAGATCGTGTGGTCGCCGACGGCGATCACGCCGGAGTCGGAGACGCGATGGGTGCCGACGGAGGCGTCGACCTGGGCGGGTAAATGCTGCGGGCCGCCGAGGGTCGCAGCTTGGTTCCAGGCCTGATCAGGAGGCATGTTCACGGCACTGTGGCGGCGGTCGGTGTTGTAGAACTTCTGGTATCGGTTGCACGATGTCTGTAGTTGAGCGGTAGTGACGGGCCGGGCGGGTTGGTCGGTGAGCCACTCTTTGAAGGTGCGGTGGTGGCGTTCGACTTTGCCGTTGGTCTGTGGGTGGTACGGGCTCGAGTGGATGAGGCGGGCACCGGAATCGGTGACGAATGCACCGAACTTCGAGCGGCCCTTCGATGCGGTTGCGCAGAACGCCATTCCGTTGTCGGACAACACTATTGCGGGAACACCATAGTCGGCGAACGCTTTGCCTATGGCGGCGATGGCACCGGCGGTGGTCTCGGCGTGGCAGACGTAGGTCGCGACGAGGGTGCGGGTGCAGTCGTCGAGAACCTCGAAGACAGTGGCTTTGCCGCCGCCGGCGAGCACGACTTCGGTGGCGTCGATCTGATAGCAGTCGCGGGGTCGGGCGTATTGGAATCGGCGGTAGGACGACTTCGGTCGTTTCTTCGGCTCCGGTGTCACCAGGCCGTGGCGGGTGAGGATGTTGTTGATGGTGGATCTGGCTGGAATCTTCCAGTCTTTGACTGACCAATCATGTTCTGCGGCAAGCTTTTTCAGCTCGTAGCGGATGTTGTCGGCACCGTTTTCGCGGCCCAGTTTCCTCCGTAGCGCGATGATGTGGGCTTCGACAGTGTCGGGGGTGCGTGCCGGGCTCGAGCGGGGCCGGCGGGAGTCGAGCTCCCACCGGCCCCGTTCTCGGATCCGGGCGGCGTGACGGTTGGCGGTACTGCGGGAGAGCCCGTGATCGGCGCAGAAGCCTGACAGGCCTCGGGCGTCGAAGACCTCAGCTCCCTCGATGATCCATGCGGTCAAGGTGGCGTCGAGCAGGTTCATCCGGGCATCCGTTCTGGCCATGGATTACTCCATAGCCGGTCACAGTGCCCCGCAGCATCACCACAGCCCGTGTGTCACATGTCCCTGGACATCTCGTGTCTCATATGTCCCCGGACTGAACACG
>NZ_JBNQFW010000018.1:0-1063 GCF_050321865.1 Rhodococcus sp. IEGM1428
TGAGCTGGTGTGGGCCGCAGAGACCAGTGAGAAGCGACTGTTTACTAAAAACACAGGTCCGTGCGAAGTCGTAAGACGATGTATACGGACTGACGCCTGCCCGGTGCTGGAAGGTTAAGAGGACCGGTTAGCCAGTGATGGCGAAGCTGAGAATTTAAGCCCCAGTAAACGGCGGTGGTAACTATAACCATCCTAAGGTAGCGAAATTCCTTGTCGGGTAAGTTCCGACCTGCACGAATGGCGTAACGACTTCTCAGCTGTCTCAACCATAGACTCGGCGAAATTGCATTACGAGTAAAGATGCTCGTTACGCGCGGCAGGACGAAAAGACCCCGGGACCTTCACTACAGCTTGGTATTGGTGTTCGGTTCGGTTTGTGTAGGATAGGTGGGAGACTGTGAAGCGGTGACGCCAGTTACTGTGGAGTCGTTGTTGAAATACCACTCTGATCGTATTGGATACCTCAACCTCGGACCATGATCTGGTTCAGGGACAGTGCCTGGTGGGTAGTTTAACTGGGGCGGTTGCCTCCTAAAATGTAACGGAGGCGCCCAAAGGTTCCCTCAGCCTGGTTGGCAATCAGGTGTCGAGTGCAAGTGCACAAGGGAGCTTGACTGTGAGACTGACAAGTCGAGCAGGGACGAAAGTCGGGACTAGTGATCCGGCACCGGCAAGTGGAAGCGGTGTCGCTCAACGGATAAAAGGTACCCCGGGGATAACAGGCTGATCTTCCCCAAGAGTCCATATCGACGGGATGGTTTGGCACCTCGATGTCGGCTCGTCGCATCCTGGGGCTGGAGTAGGTCCCAAGGGTTGGGCTGTTCGCCCATTAAAGCGGCACGCGAGCTGGGTTTAGAACGTCGTGAGACAGTTCGGTCTCTATCCGCCGCGCGCGTAAGAAACTTGAGGAAGGCTGTCCCTAGTACGAGAGGACCGGGACGGACGAACCTCTGGTGTGCCAGTTGTTCCACCAGGAGCACCGCTGGTTGGCTACGTTCGGAAGGGATAACCGCTGAAAGCATCTAAGCGGGAAGCCTGTTCCAAGATGAGGTTTCTCACCCCC